>NZ_SJZB01000010.1 GCF_004337445.1 Parasulfuritortus cantonensis
CCATCTCGCGAATCTCGCTGACCCGGGTACGGATCAGGACGCCGCCGGTGGTGATGAGCATGATCTCGTCGCTGGTGTCGACCAGGGTGGCGGCGACCACCTTGCCGTTGCGCTCGCTGGTCTGGATGGCGATCAGGCCCTGGCCGCCCCGGTTGTGGCGGGTGTATTCGGAGACCGGGGTACGCTTGCCGTAGCCGTTCTCGGTCGCGGTCAGCACAGACTGGTCCTCGTTCTCGGCCACCAGCAGGGCGATCACCGTGGCGCCGTCGGGCAGCTTGACGCCGCGCACGCCGCGCGAGTCGCGGCCCATGGGGCGGACGTCGGCCTCGTCGAAGCGGTTGGCCTTGCCCTCGTCGGTGAACAGCATGACGTCGTGGTGGCCGTCGGTGATGGCGACCCCGATCAGGTAGTCGCCCTCGTCCAGGCGCACGGCGATGATGCCGTTCGAGCGCGGCCGGGAGAAGTCCACCAGCGGGGTCTTCTTCACCGTGCCGTTGGCGGTCGCCATGAAGACGTAATGGCCCTCGTCGAATTCCTTGACCGGCAGGATGGCGGTGACCCGCTCCTCGCCCTCCAGTTTGAGCAGGTTGACGATCGGCTTGCCGCGGCTGCTGCGGCCGCCCTGGGGCACCTCGTAGACCTTGAGCCAGAACATGCGGCCGCGGTCGGTGAAGCAGAGGATGTAGTCGTGCGTGTTGGCGACGAACAGGTTCTCGATGAAATCCTCTTCCTTGGTCGCCGCGGCCTGCTTGCCGCGGCCGCCGCGCTTCTGGGTACGGTATTCGTCGATGGCCTGGGACTTGATGTAGCCGGTGTTGGACAGGGTCACCATGACGTCTTCCGGGGTGATCAGGTCCTCCAGGCTGAAGCCGGCGGCATCCTCGACGATCTCGCTGCGGCGCTTGTCGCCGAACTGGTTGCGGATAGCGGTCAGTTCCTCGGCGATGATCTGGGTCACCCGCTCCGGCTTGTCGAGGATGTCCAGGAGGTCGGTGATGCGGTCCATGACCTCCTTGTACTCGCCCAGGATCTTGTCCTGCTCCAGGCCGGTCAGGCGCTGCAGGCGCAGGTCCAGGATGGCCTGGGCCTGGACGTCGGACAGGTGGTAGCCGTCCGGGTGCAGGCCGTATTCCGGCGCCAGGCCGAACGGACGGTAGGCTTCGCCGCTCTCGGAACGGGCGAGCATGGCCTCCACCAGGTCGGACCGCCAGGCCCGTTCCATCAGGCCGGCCTTGGCGTCGGCCGGGGTGGCCGCCGCCTTGATCAGGGCGATGATCTCGTCCACGTTGGCCAGGGCCACGGCCAGGCCTTCCAGGACGTGGCCGCGGTCGCGCGCCTTCTTGAGCTCGAATTTCGTGCGCCGGGTCACCACCTCGCGGCGGTGGCGCAGGAATGCCTCCAGCATATGCTTCAGGTTGAGCAGGCGGGGCTGACCGTCCAGCAGGGCCACCATGTTCATGCCGAAGGTGTCCTGCATCTGGGTCTGCTTGTACAGGTTGTTGAGCACCACCTCGGGCATCTCGCCGCGCTTCAGCTCGACGACCATGCGCATGCCGGACTTGTCCGACTCGTCGCGGATCTCGGAGATGCCCTCGATGGCCTTCTCGCGCACCAGTTCGCCGATCTTGGCGCACAGGTTGGCCTTGTTCACCTGGTAGGGCAGTTCGTCGACGATGATGGCCTGGCGGCCGTTCGACTTGTCGATCTCCTCGAAGTGCACCTTGGCGCGCATCACCACGCGGCCGCGCCCGGTCCGGTAGCCCTCGCGCACGCCCTCGACGCCGTAGATGATGCCGGCGGTGGGGAAGTCGGGCGCCGGCACGATGTCGATCAGCTCGTCCAGGGTGATCTCGGGCCGTTCCAGCACGGCCAGGCAGGCCTCCACGATCTCGTTCAGGTTGTGGGGCGGGATGTTGGTGGCCATGCCCACCGCGATGCCGGCCGAGCCGTTGATCAGCAGGTTGGGGATCTTGGCCGGCAGGATCAGCGGCTCCTGCTCGGAGCCGTCGTAGTTGGGGCCGAAGTCCACCGTCTCCTTGTCGATGTCGGCCAGGAGTTCGTGGGCGATCTTGGCCATGCGGATTTCGGTGTAACGCATGGCCGCCGCGTTGTCGCCGTCCACGGAGCCGAAGTTGCCCTGGCCGTCCACCAGCGGATAGCGCAGGGAGAAGTCCTGGGCCATGCGCACGATGGTGTCGTAGACGGCCGTGTCGCCGTGCGGGTGGTACTTACCGATGACGTCGCCGACGATACGGGCCGACTTCTTGTAAGCCTTGTTCCAGTCGTTCGACAGCTCGTGCATGGCGTACAGAACGCGCCGGTGCACCGGCTTGAGACCGTCCCTGACATCCGGCAGCGCGCGGCCCACGATCACGCTCATGGCGTAATCCAGGTAGGAGCGGCGCATCTCCTCTTCCAGACTTACGGGTAGGGTCTCTTTGGCAAATTGGTCCATGGCGGAGCGTTGTCGTTATCGGGGCAAAAAAGTAAGTAATTTTAGCACGAAACCCGCATCAGACCGAGCTTCCAAGGCCATCCGCAAGCCGTCCGAAGGCGCCCGGCAGGCGCCTTTTCCGGGCCCCCGCGCAGGGCCTGGATTCAGTGCCCCAGCGCCAGTGCCAAGGGCCGGAACTGGAGACCGTAGAACATCTCCAGATAACGCCGGGTTTCCGTGCGTTCGAGGTCGCTGACGTATTTCCAGAAGCCGTACACGCGTGCCAGGGTGAGCATGCGCTCGGCATAGCGCTGCCAGGTGTAGCGGGCCTCGACCCGGGCCAGGCCGCCGGCCGAGATGGCCTGCCAGTAGCCCTCCTCCTCCCGGCAGCGGGCGAAGAAGGCCGCCAGCTTGGCGGCCGCCTCGTCGCCGTGGTTGGGGTCGACGTGGAAGCCGGAGACGCCGTCCTCGATGATCTCCAGGGGGCCGCCGAAACAGGTCGCGAAGGTCGGCAGCCCGGACGCCATGGCCTCGATCACGGTCAGGCCGAAGGCCTCGAAGAGGGCCGGCTGCACGAAGGCGCCCCGGCGGTCGGCGACGAACCGGTACAGCTCTCCGGCGGTCGCCTTGTCGAGGTGGCGGCCCAGCCAGCGCACCTCGCCGTCGAGGCCGAAGTGGTCCATCAGGTGGTGCAGGTGCAGTATCTGCTCGCGTTCCTCGTCGTCGCCCGAGGCGGCCGGGTCGACGTGGCCGGCCACCACGAGCAGGTTGACGCGGGCACGCAGCTCGGCGTGGCTGCCGTACCACTCGACCAGTCCGGTGATGTTCTTGATCCGGTCCATGCGCGCCATGGTGAACAGCAACGGCTTGTCCGGCTCGACCAGGACGCCGCGCGCGTCGGCGCCGGTCTCGGCGCCGAACACCATGGCCTCGATGCCCGGGTGCAGGTGGCCGAGGCGGCGTTCGCTGCGCTCGTAGGGGAAATAGATGTCCGGATCGGCGCCCGGCGAGACGATGTTGAACTTGGGGTCGTAGATGTCGGTGCCGTTCACGACCCGGTACAGGCCGGGCAGCGTGAAGGTCATGTAGGACTCGTACTGGCCCAGGCTGTCGGCCGTGCCGGCGATCTCCTGGTAGGTCGAGGTGATGATGAAATCGGCGGCGTTCATGGCGATCAGGTCGGCCGTGAACTGGCAGCCGAAGTGGTAGTGCGCGTCCATGTCGCGCCAGTACAGATCGGAATACAGGTACTTGGTCTTTTCCAGGGCATGGGCGATGTTGCACTGGGTGACGCCCAGGTGCTGCGCCATGAGGGTGGCGACGAGGTTGCCGTCGGAGTAGTTGCCGATGATCAGGTCCGGCCGACCGTGCAGTTCGGCCAGGAGGTCGCGCTCGGCGTCGACCGCGAAGCGTTCCAGGTAGGGCCAGACCTCGAAGCGCGACAGCCAGTTCGGCAGCACCTCGCCCGCCGCGTTGCGGAACGGCACGCGCAGGATGCGGGCGTGGCTGCTGCCGGCGATCGCCTCGACGCGCTGGTCGCAGGTCGTACCCTCGGCCTCCGGGATCAGGCGGGTGATCACCACCACCTGCGGCTCGATGGCGTCCAGGCCCTGCTCGGCCAGGCGCCGGCGCATGTCCGCCTCGAGGGCGCGCACCTGGTCGAGGATGTAGACCACCTGGCCGCCGGTATCCGGGCGGCCGAGCACGTTGGACTGGCCGAACCAGCCGTGCGGCGACAGCACGGCGACCGAAAAGATCATCGGTATGCGGGCCAGGAAGCTCTCCATGATGGCCGGCGACGGCGCCTCCAGGAGGTCGCGCAGCATGGCCATGGTCTCGCGCACCCGGCCGGCGTCGTTACCCCAGCCCGGCTCGAAGCCGAGCGCGCGCAGGCGCGGTGCGAACTGTTCCCAGAGCGCCGCGCCGGGCAGCCGGCCGAGCAGGTGGTCGGCCTGGCGCAGGGCGGTGCGCAGGCTGTCGAGGTCGCCGACGTCGCTGCTCAGCATCAGTTGGCGTTCCTGGCAGCGATGCAGGCGCAGGAAATCGAGCATGCGCAAGGCGCCACCCTCCAGGGTTTCGAACAATCGGCTCGACAGGCGCCGGTTCAGGAAGCGCACGCCGTTGCCGATCGAATCCGCCTCCTGCAGCTTGGGCATCTCGCGGGAAAACGGCGCGACGTCGAATTCCAGGGTCCAGGCATCCTCGTCCGCCCCTGTGGCCAGGCGTTCCTTGAAATGCAGGTAGGCGGCGGCGTCGACCGGTTCGATGTCCATGGTTTCCAGGTGCACGCGCAGGTACTGCCAGCGCGCCACGTTGTGGCGCAGCGCCAGATACAGCCAGGCGTGGTTGACGGCCGCCTCCTGACAGAGGGCGACCGCCTCGGCGAGCGGCGAGTCCGGCATGCCGGCGTCGTCGTCGGCCTGGCTCGCGTAGGCGTCGGTGATCGCGCTGCGCAACAGGAACTGGCGGTCCAGCGCGACGAGGCTGTGCAGCAGGCGATGGGCGTCGCTGCGGTGGTCCTGGAAATAGCTGCGCAGGCGGTCGATCAGGCGAGGTTTCATGGCGCGCTCCAGGCATCCAGGAAGGGTCGATAGAAGGCCGCATCGGCCACGGTGGCACCGCGTACGCCGACGATGGCGGAGGCGAAGGACTGGGCCCGCTGCAGGCTGGCACCAAGGTCCCAGCCGGCCAGGAGGCCCAGCATCAGCACGGCCGAGAAGGCGTCGCCGGCGCCGACGGTATCGACCACCGGGCCGCTCGCGGCCGGGCGCACCGTGGCCTCGCCCGCCTCCACGTCGACCGCCTGGGCGCCCGCCGCGCCCAGGGTGACCACCACCCGGCGCAGGTCGAAGCGCCGGCACAACCGGGCGGCGCGCTCGGCGACCGAGCCGGCAGCGCCTTCGATGCAGGCCAGTTCGTCCTCGTTCAGCTTGGCCCAGGTCGCCCGTTCCAGCCAGGCCTCCAGGTCGTCCGCCCGCCACCAGGGTGGGCGCAGGTTGACGTCCAGGAAGATGGGCGCCCCCAGGCGCCGGGTCAGGTCGTCCAGGGCCCGGCGGGAATCCGGGCGCCAGAGCGCCAGGCTGCCGTGGTACAGCAACCCCGGGCGGCCGCCCGTCGCCCCGCTTGCCCGGATGTGGCCGTAGGCCTGGTCCGGGTCGATGCGGTAACGCGGCTCGCCGGCCGCCAGCTCGACGTCGACGCGGCCGGTGGCCCGCTCGGGGTCGGTTTCCACGGCGGCGCAGTCCATGCCCCAGTCGTGCATGGCGGCGAGCACCCGGTGCCCGGCCGGATCGGCGCCGACCCGGCTGACCAACAGCGGGGCCACGCCGAAGCCCTGCAGGTGCCAGGCGGTATTGAACGGGGCGCCGCCGAGGACCTCGCTGCCGTCCGGGAAGCGGTCGAACAGCACTTCGCCGAAGATCAGCGGCCGCCCGGTCAAGGCAGGTACTCCGGCAGGAAATGGGCCAGGCCTTCCAGGATGCCGGCGCTGTAGTTGCCGTTTAGGCCGCGCCAGCCGCCTTCGGCCAGGTACAGGCGCCCGCCGGTGCCGTTCGCCGCCGCCAGCGCCCGCGCCTGGTGGCGCACGGAGGCGGTGGCGTTGGCGACCAGGACGGCGGGAAACGGCCCGGCCAGGACCTCGAGGTCGTTGCCGCTGTCGCCGGCGAACAGGGTCCGCGCGGGGCCGAGTTCCAGGCGCTCGGCCAGGAAGGCCAGGGCGTGGAGCTTGCCCGCCGAGGCCGGCAGGACGTCGAGCAGGCCGACCGCGGCCGCCTCGTCGACGCTCCAGACCAGGTTGACCGCCGCGCCCAGGCCGGCCAGGCGCGCGCGGGCCTCGGCCAGGAGCCCGGCCGGATCGGCCAGGAGCGGCGTGTAGTAGCTCAGCTTGTGGCGGTTCTGCTTGGCCGCCTCCTGCAGGCGCAGGCCGGCCAATCCGGCCAGGGCCGGCGCCAGGTCGCCCGCCTCCCGGCCTTGCCAGTCGCCCGCGATAAACATCTCCCAGTCCGCGATCGGCCGCCAATCGCCCCCTCGACGCGGTACACGGTGCTGCCGACGTCGCCGATCAGATAATCGGGCACGGGCAGGCCGTACTCGGCGATGGCCGCCTCGACCAGGGCGCGGTGGCGACCGGTGACGTAGGCGAGGACGACGTCGGGGCGCGCCGCCACCCGGGCGAACAGGGCACGGGCGCCGGGCGACTCCGGCGCGGCCCCGTTCGGGATCAGGGTCCGATCCAGGTCGGTGGCGATCAGGACCCGGCCGCTCATCGGCCATCCGCCCCGGGCACGTTGCAGCTGCCGTAGAAGTCGTAGTGCTCGATCGCCTCCAGGATGCCGCGCGCATAGCCCGCCTGGGCGAAATAGATGCGCTCGACGTCGGCCAGCTTGGACAGCTCCTCGTGATGACGGTTGGCCACCACCACGGCCAGGGTGTTGCCGCGCATCATGTCCTCGTCCGCACCGGAGCCGCCGGCCGCGAGCACGTGCTCCAGGGGGATGCCCCACTGGTGCGTGAACCAGCGCAGGGCCATGCCCTTGGAGGCGCGCACCGGGGTGACGTCGAGGAACTGGCCGAACGCCAGCGACACGTTGACGGTCTGTTCGGCCTGGTGCAGCAGGCTGTTGATCGTCTCTAGCGGCGGCGCCACCTGGGGATCGATGAAATAGCTGACCTTGAAGCCGGTCTGTTCCTCCTTGCCTTGGCGCTTCAGGCCGGGCAACTCGTCGAGCACGGCGCGCACCGCGCGCGGCGTCCAGAGATGGTCGATGTGGCGGCTCCAGGCCTTGTCCTCCTGGTATTCCGGGGCGTAGTGGATGGCCGTACCCAGGCTGGATATGAGCACGTCGGGCATCGGGATGCCGTGCCGGCGCATGACCTTGAGGGCGGATTCCAGGCTGCGCCCGGTGACGATGCCGAAGCTGGCGCACTTGCGGTTGGCGCGCACGACGCGCACGAAGTCGGCCAGCGAGGCGGGATCGCCGAGCAGGTTCTGGTCGAGATCCGTGAAGATGGCGCGGTCGTGGTATAGCCGCGGGCGCCGGCGCAGGACCGGGTGCGCCGGCGCCGTGCCGCCTTCGAGCAACGGCCGCACGGCGGCCAGGTAGGCCTCGGCGTGGGCGGTCCAGGAATAGTGCCGCTGGACGCCTTCCAGGCCCTGCTGGGCCAGGCGCCGCCGGCTGTCCGGGTCGTCGATGACCTCGAGCAGGGCCGCCACGATGGCGTCGCCGTCGAGCGGGTCGACCAGATAGCCGTTGCGGCAGTTGGCGACGATATCGCGCGGACCGCCGTCTGCGGTGGCGACGATGGGCAGGCCGCTGGCGGCCGCCTCGATGAGGGTGAGGCCGAACGGCTCGGTCAGGGCCGGATTGATGAACACCCCGCCCGAACTGGCTGCCAGGCGGTAGAGCACCGGCACCTCGTCGCGCCGGTGGTGCTTGGGGTAGGCAATCCGGCCATACAGGTCATAGCGGTCGATGTCGAGCAGCAGGTTGCCGAGCACCGCCTGGGCGCCGCCGTCGAGGTCGCGGACGTCGTCCCGGTTGCCCGCCACCACGACCAGGTTGGCCTTCTCCTGCAATTCCGCCGAGCTGCCGTAGGCCTGCACCAGGGTGGCGATGTTCTTGCGCTCGTCCGGCCTGG
The DNA here is from genome assembly GCF_004337445.1 of Parasulfuritortus cantonensis. Lineage (GTDB taxonomy): Bacteria > Pseudomonadota > Gammaproteobacteria > Burkholderiales > Thiobacillaceae > Parasulfuritortus > Parasulfuritortus cantonensis. The sequence continues at coordinate 8,072 of NZ_SJZB01000010.1, forward strand.
AGATGGCCAGGACCAGGGGTTTGTCCGGCTCGCGCAGGAAGCGGGCCACCTCGCCGGCGATCGGCTCGGCGCGCTCGCCGCCGTCCGGCGGCTTGAAACGGGCCAGGTCGACCCCAGGCGGGATGACGCGCATCTGGCCGGGCTGATAGTGGTCGTAGAGGCCGTATTGCTCCTCGACCTCGTCCGCCGTGGAGGCGATCACCAGTTCCGCCGCGGCCAGGGTATCCTCCTCCGCCTCGACCCGCCGGCCCATCTGGTAGCGAGCCTCGATGACGTCATGCTTGAGGCCGGCGGCGAACAGGCGCCGGCGCTTGACCCGGCCGAGCGAATGGCCAGTATGGACCAGGGGTACGCCGAGCTGGGCGGCCAGCCGCTTGCCGACGTAGCCGGCGTCGGCGTAATGGCTGTGCACGAGGTCGGGCAGGCGGCCCTCGGCGCGCAGGAAGCTCAGGGTGTTGTCGGCGAAGGAATCGAGGTGATCCCAGAGCGATTCCTTGGCCAGGTAGCCTTCCGGCCCGGCGTCGATGCGGACGATGCGGGCGTTGCCGGCGAGCGGCTCGACCGGCGCGGAGTAATCGGGACTGACCTGGCCATCGAGCACGCGCCGCGTAACCAGGTCGACCCGGGCGACGCCCGGGCACGCGGCAAGGGCACGGGCCAGTTCGACCACGTACAGGGTCTGCCCGCCGGTATCGGCATCACGCCCCAGTTCCAGGTCGTGGCTGCGGATCAGGCCGTGGATGCTGAGCAACAGGACATACAGGCCCGGCGCGGCGGTTTGGGAAGATTCCGGGAGGGACGGACTGCCTCCCCCGAGACCAGAATTTCGCGAAACCATGTTTTTTAGGGTAACGCGATTACCCGAGTGAGGCAAAAGGCCCGCCGGCCCCGGGGTACCAAGCCGCGGTGCTCCGGCACGCAGTGCGGCCGAAGGTCATGCGGTCAGCGCGCCCCACAAACCAGACGATATTACTCGGGTATTAAACTATCATTAGTCGTGCTGCACCCCACCACCCTTCAGTCCGCACCAGGAGAACGCCATGGAACGCCGCACCTTCATCAACGCCGCGCTGGCCAGCGCCGCCGGCCTCGCCCTCGTCAGCAAGGCCCAGGCCGCCGAACCGGCCGGCATGGAAAACGTCATCTTCAGCGATGCCCAGCCGGGCCATTGGAAGGGCAAGCAAGGCACGCACGTACCGGTCGTCGAGGTCAGCGGCGACACGATCAAGGTCACCACGCCGCACCCCATGACCGAGGCCCACTACATCGTCAGCCACTCGGTCGTCCTGCCGGACGGCCAACTGCTCGGCCGCAAGACGTTCACCTCGAAGGACGCGCCGATCTCGACCTACACGCTGCCCGCCGGCGTGAAGGGTCCGTTGACCGTTACCAGCACCTGCAACCAGCACGACTGGTGGATCAAGACCGTCACCCTCTGACGCACCGGCGCGGCGCCGGGCAGTCGAGCGCCAAAAATGAAAAGGCCGGGCGAACCCGGCCTTTTCCATGCCGAACAGGCGCCGATCAGCGCTTGAGGGCGGCCAACCGGGTCCAGGTCGAGACGACCGTGTCCGGGTTCAGCGACAGGCTGTCGATGCCCTGCTCCATCAGCCACTCGGCGAGATCCGGGTGGTCGGACGGGCCCTGGCCGCAGATGCCGACGTACTTGCCATCCTTGCGGCAGGCCTGGATGGCCATGGCGAGGAACTTCTTGACGGCCGGATTGCGCTCGTCGAACTTCTCGGCCACCAGGCTGGAGTCGCGGTCCAGACCCAGGGTGAGCTGGGTCAGGTCGTTGGAGCCGATCGAGAAGCCGTCGAAGCGTTGCAGGAACTCCTCGGCCAGCAGGACGTTGGACGGCAGTTCGCACATCATGACGACCTTGAGGCCCTTCTCGCCGCGCTTGAGGTCGTTGTCCGCCATCACCGCCAGGGCGTCGTCGGCGTCCTTGAGGGTGCGCACGAACGGCAGCATGATCTCGACGTTGGTCAGGCCCATGTCCTCGCGCACCCGCCGGATGGCACGGCACTCGAGTTGGAAGGCATGGCGGAACATCGGGTGGGCGTAGCGGCCGGCGCCCCGGAAGCCGAGCATCGGGTTCTCTTCCTCCGGCTCGTACTGCGGGCCGCCGATCAGGTTGGCGTACTCGTTCGACTTGAAGTCGGACATGCGCACGATCACCCGCTTCGGCCAGAACGCGGCGGCGATGGTGGCGACGCCTTCGGCCAGCTTCTCGACGTAGAAGTTGACCGGATCGCCGTAGCCGACGATCTTGTTCTCGATGGCCTTCTTCACTTCGGCCGGCATCTTCTGGAACTCCAGGGCGGCGTTCGGGTGGATGCCGATGGCGTTGCTGATGATGAATTCCAGGCGGGCCAGGCCGACGCCGGCGTTGGGCAGCATGGCGAAGTGGAAAGCCTGCTCGGGGTTGCCGACGTTCATCATGATCTTGACCGGGATGTCCGGCATGGCCTTGACCAGGGTCTCGGTCTTCTCGAACTTGAGCAGGCCGGCGTAGACGTGGCCGTCCTCGCCCTCGGCGCAGGACACCGTCACCTCGGCGCCTTCGGGCACCGTGGTGGTGGCATTGCCGGCACCGACCACGGCCGGGACGCCCAGTTCGCGGGCGATGATGGCGGCGTGGCAGGTACGGCCGCCCCGGTCGGTGACGATGGCGGCGGCCTTCTTCATGACCGGTTCCCAATCCGGGTCGGTCATCTCGGCGATCAGGACGTCGCCCGGCTGCACCTCGTGCATCTGGTCCAGGGTCTTGATGACCCGGGCCTTGCCGGCGCCCACCTTGCTGCCGATGGCGCGGCCGGTGGCGATGATCTCGCCCTTCTCGAGCATCTTGTAGCGTACCTGGACCTGGCCGGCGCGCGACTTCACGGTCTCCGGCCGGGCCTGCAGGATGTACAGCTTGCCGTCGTGGCCGTCGCGGCCCCACTCGATATCCATCGGGCGGCCGTAGTGCTCCTCGATGATCATGGCGTAGCGGGCCAGTTCGAGCAGCTCGTCGTCGTCCAGGCAGAAGTTGTGGCGCAGGCCGACCGGCACTTCCTCGACGCGCGTGGAACGTTCGGCCACGGCCTCCGAGGCGAACACCATGCGGGTGGCCTTGTCGCCCAGCTTGCGCCGGATGATGGCGCGCTTGCCGGCGGTCAGGTTGGGCTTGTGGACGTAGTACTCGTCCGGGTTCACCGAGCCTTGCACGACGGTCTCGCCGAGGCCGTAGGAGCCGGTGATGAAGACCACGTCGGGGAAGCCGGACTCGGTATCCAGGGTGAACATGACACCGGCGACGCCCAGGTCGGAACGCACCATGCGCTGGATGCCGGCGGACAAGGCCACGACCTCATGGGCGAAGCCGCTGTGCACGCGGTAGGCGATGGCGCGATCGTTGTAGAGCGAGGCGAAGCAGCGCTTCACCGCGTCGATCAGGTTGTCGGCGCCCTGGATGTTCAGGTAGGTTTCCTGCTGGCCGGCGAAAGAAGCGTCGGGCAGGTCCTCGGCCGTGGCGGAGGAACGCACGGCGAACTGCAGGTCCTCGCCGGCTTCGGCGCACATCAGGCGGTGATTGTGACGGATGCCGGCTTCGAGACCGGGAGGCAGCGGGGCCTCCATCATCCAGCCGCGGATTTCGCGGCCGGCATTGACCAAGGCCACGGTGTCGTCGACGTTCAGGGTCGCCAGCTTATCGGCGATGCGGTCGGCCAAACCGCCCTGGGCCAGGAATTCCCGGAACGCGTCGGCCGTGGTAGCGAAGCCGTCCGGAACCCGGACGCCCTTGCTGGAAAGGTTGGAAAGCATTTCCCCGAGAGAGGCGTTCTTGCCACCTACCTTCTCCACGTCGTGCATGGACAGGGTTTGAAAGCGCGCGATATAGTCCATCATTATCCTCGATACGAGGCCAGGCCCGGCGCCCAACGCCTCCCCACGAAGCGCGACGACCGTGACCAACTAAATTTTCGAACACAACCCGCGAGCTCCTCCCTCATGAACCCAACGCGATCAGTATTCATCGTTTCCGATCACACGGGGATCACGGCCGAGATTCTCGGCAAGAGTCTCCTATGCCAATTTCCCGGCGAAGCGTTCGCAACCGAAAGTTTACCTTTCGTAGACACTCTGGACAAAGTGGAAGATGCAGCAAAACGCATTCGGGAGGCCTGGCAGGCCTCCGGAATGCGTCCGCTGGTGTTTTCCACCATGACAGACGACGACGCGCGCGCCATCCTCGACAGCACCGGGGCGATGATCATGGACGTCTTCGCCCACTTCATCGGCCTCATGACCAAGGAACTCGGGCGGCCGGCCATCCACCTGAAAGGCCAGTCGCACAGCGCCTCCAACGAGACCGCCTACCATGAGCGCATCGACGCGGTGAACTTCTCGCTGGCGGCCGACGACGGCTTGGCAACGCAGAAGTACGAGCAGGCCGACCTGATCCTGGTCGGCGTCTCGCGCAGCGGCAAGACGCCGACCTCCCTGTACATGGCCATGCAGTACGGCCTCAAGGTCGCGAACTACCCGCTCACGCCGGAGAACTTCGAGAAGCACAGCCTGCCGGCCACCATCCGGCCATACAAGCGCAAGCTGCGCGGCTTGACGCTCACCCCGGAGCGCCTGTCGGCCATCCGTTCCGAACGGCGCCCGAACAGCGAGTACGCCGCCATGGACACCTGCAAGCGGGAACTCGACCTGGCCACCCAGATGATGGCCGAGGCGGGTATTCCGGTGCTCGACTCCAGCACCCGCTCGATCGAGGAGATTTCCGCGATCCTGCGGCAATCCCTCGTCAAGGGCGGACGCTAGGGCGCATTCCCGCCCCGGATCCTACCTGGCCGGCGCCGGCGCACCGAAGTCGACGGTCGGCGGCGCCGAGATCGCCTTCTCGTTGTCGACCGTGAAGTTCGCCTTGGTGTGATAGCCGAACATCATAGCGGTCAGGTTGCTGGGGAACTGGCGCACCGTGGTGTTGTAGACCTTCACCGCCTGGATGTAGCGGTTGCGCGCCACCGTGATGCGGTTCTCGGTGCCTTCCAACTGCGCCTGCAGGTCGCGGAACGCCGCGTCCGCCTTCAGTTGCGGATAGTTCTCGGCGACGACGAGCAGGCGGCTCAGGGCCCCCGACAACTCACCCTGGGCGGCCTGGAACTTCGCCATGGCGGCCTCGTCGTTGATCAGTTCCGGGGTGGCGGCGATCTGGCCGACATGGGCGCGCGCCTCGGTAACCTGGATCAGGATGTCCTTCTCGTGGGCGGCATAGCCTTTCACCGTATTGACCAGGTTGGGCACCAGGTCGGCACGCCGCTGGTACTGGTTGAGCACCTCCGACCATTGCGCCTTGATCTCCTCGTCCTGGGCCTGCATGGTGTTGTAGCCACAGCCGGCCAACTGGCTTGCAAGCAGGACTGAAAGCATATATTTCATAATGTTACGGCACATATCTAATCTCCTGTCTTCTGTTCTTTCAGGCTGGATGAGAGGACGTTTCGAGCCAGGCAAAGGTCTTCCCAGACCTTTGCCTTGTCGGCCGGGTTACGCAGCAGGTAGGCCGGGTGGTAGGTCACCACCAGGGCGACGCCGCGGTAATGATGGACGCGGCCGCGCAGCCTGGAAATGGACGCCTCGGTGAGCAGCAGGCTCTGGGCCGCGAAACGGCCGAGGGCGAGGATGATCTTGGGCCGGATGAGGTCGATCTGGCGTTCCAGGTATGGGATGCAGGCGGCCACCTCCTCCTGGCGCGGATCGCGGTTGCCGGGCGGCCTCGACTTCAGGACGTTGGCGATGTAGACGTTGCGGCCGCGTTTCTGGCCGATGGCCGCCAGCATGGCGTCGAGCAGCCTGCCCGCCTGGCCGACGAACGGCTCGCCCTGGCGGTCCTCGTCGGCGCCCGGTGCCTCGCCGATGATGAGCAGCTCCGCCGCCGGATCGCCGACCCCGAACACCGGCTTGGTCCGGGTCTCGTGCAAGGGACAGCGCGTGCAGGCGGCCACGGCCGCCCGCAAGGCGTCCCAATCGAGTGCACCGACGGCACCCGGCTCGTCGCCTCGGCCAGGTTCCGCCGGCCGCCTGGCCGGCTGCGCGGGCTCGGCCGCCGGGGCCGCCTCCGCGACTTGGACCCCGACTTCGGCTGGGTCTTCGTTACCGCCGGCACGCAGGCGCCAGACCGGCCACAGGCCGAGCGTCTTCAGGCGGGCCTCGGTGGTCTGGCTCACAGGTAACGCCTCATCACCAGGGCGTCCTCGCGGCCCTGGTCGGCCGGGTAATAGTGCCGGCGCAGGCCGACCGTCTCGAAGCCCAGACTTTCGTAGAGGGCGATCGCCCGCGCGTTCGAGGGCCGCACTTCCAGGAACAGGCACTCGACCTGGTATTCCGGCGCGCCGGCGATCATGCGCCGCATCAGCAGGCGCCCCAGGCCGCGGCCTTGCCAGTCGGGCGCGACGCAACAGTTGAGGACGTGGCCCTCGCCCGCCCCCGCCATCATGATGCTGTAGCCGACCACCCGACCGTCCTGTTCCGCCACCCAGCAGCTGTAGCCGGAATCGAGGCAGTCCCTGAAGTTGCCGCGTGTCCAGGGATACGGGTAGGCGGCCCGCTCGATCAGGATGATGGCGTCGACGTCCTCCCGCGTCATCGGCCGGAAGTTCGGCGGCGAGAACTGGACCTGGGCGCTCATTGCCTTTCGCAGGTTTTCAGGGCGACCTTGTCGCGGACGTAGAACGGTTCCGCCGACTCGGCCGGACCAGCCGCACCGGCCAGGAAGCGGGGCAAAGCCAGCCGGGCGACGGAGCGGGCATGCGGATGGATATCCGGACGCGCCTCGGCGAGGGTGCCGCGCAGCAGGTCGGGATAGGTCGCGAAACCGTTGCCGCAACCGATCCAGGCCGCCTCGACGTCGGGCAGGACGAGTGCATCGGGGCGCAGGACGGCCGGCGCCATGATCTCCTCGACGCCATCGGCCGTACAGCGGTAGGCGGCGGCGTAGACCTCGTGCATGCGGGCGTCGAGGCAGGCCAGCACGTAGCTGGGCTGGTCGCCCTGGGCCATGTCCTGATGCACCTCCTCCGCCATCGCCGCCAGCGTGATCACGCCGACCGCCGGCAGCCCCGCCCGAAGGCCAGCCCCTGCACGGCGCCGCACGCAATACGCAGGCCGGTGAAGGAGCCGGGGCCGCGGCCGTAGGCCAGGCCGTCCATTTCGTCGAGGCGCCAACCGGCATCGGCGAGCAGTTCGTCGACCATGGGCAGGAGCAGTTCGGAATGGCGGTTGCCCGCCATCACGGCGTGGCTGAGCATGCCACCGTCGATGGCGAGGGCGACCGAGCACAACTCGGTCGAGGTATCCAGGGCGAGGATCTTCAAAGGCGGCCACCATTGCGACAATGGCCCGATTCTAACCCGTCAGCGGCCGGCTTCCACGACCAGCACCTCGAACAGGATGCGCTGCCAGGGATTGCGCGCCTTCTGCAACTGGACGATGCGCCCCTCGACGCGGACGCCGTTGTCCATCAGGCGGGCGAGATCGACATTGTCGGCACGCGGCGCGTAACCCAGCGGGGCGCCCCGCCACTCGACCCGGACGGCGCGCGGGTCGTGCGGGTTATCCGGTTCGCGATACAGGAGCAGCCGGTCGCCCACGGACAGCAGGGGGAAAAGCGCCCGGCCGGCGTGATACTGGAAGCCGGCCAGGGGCGAGGTCTGGATCAGGATGCCGGACTCGACGCCGGCCTGGGCGCCGCCCGCCAGGCAGATTCCCATCAGCCAGGCCAGGCGGCGCATCGGTCAGCGGTGGTTCGGGCCGGCACCGGGACCACCGGCCGGGCCGGGGGGATTGTCCCGATTCGTGCCGGGGCCGCCGCGCGGGCCGGGCGGGTTGTCGTCGCGGTCGAACCAGCAGCGGTCCTTGGTGATGTGCTTCTTCACGCAGAAGCGTTGGCGCTCTTCCTGGCGCAAGGTCCGGAAATGCTGCCATTCCTTCTTGGTCATCTGCTTCTGCAGCCATTGGCGATGGCTGCGGACGTCGGCGCTGACGCTGGGACCGCCGGCCGGGTGGGCGGGATTCTGTACGCTGGTCCCCGGGCCGCCGGCCGGACCGGGGGGATTGTCGTCGCGGTCGCGCGCCAGCGCGGAGGTGGCGGTGAGTGCCGTCATGACGGCGAACAGCAGTGCTTTGGTGGTGTTGCGCATGGTCATCTCCTTAAGTGTGCAATCGCGTTTCGGTCAACGCGTGATTGCATCCTAGGGCCCAGCTGTTATCGGCTTTGCACCCGATTGCGAGCAATTGTTTCAGTCTGTTTCGGCGCCGAAGAACGCCACCGCCTCGTCGCCTTTGCGGCTGCGCGCCATGCCCGGCAAGGAACGCCAGATGCGCTTGCCGTACGGCTTTTCGACCAGGCGCGGGTCGCAGATCATCAGGACGCCGCGGTCGCTCTCGCGCCGGATCAGGCGCCCGGCGCCCTGCTTCAGGCTGATCACGGCGTGCGGCAGCTGATAGTCGAAGAATGGATTGCCGCCGGCCCGCTTCATGGCCTCGATGCGGGCCGCCAGGACCGGGTCGTCGGGCGGCTGGAAAGGCAGGCGGTCGATCACCACCAGCGAGAGCGCCTCGCCGGCGACGTCGACCCCCTCCCAGAAACTCTGGCTGCCCAGGAGCACGGCGTTGCCCAGATCGCGAAACCGCTTGAGCAGTTCGCTGCGACTCTGGCTGCCCTGCAGCAGCAAGGGATAGTTCACGGCCTCGGCGAGCATCCGGGCCTCGATGAGGGCATGCGCCTCGTTCATCGCCCGCAGCGAGGTGAACAGCATGAAGGCCCGCCCGCGGCTGGCCTTGAGCAGCGGCCAGGCGGCCTCGACCACCGCCCGGGTATAGCCCGGGGAATTGGGGTCCGGCATGCCTTCGGGGACATACAGGAGGGCCTGGCTGGCATAGTCGAACGGGCTTTCCCAATAGCCGGTCGCCGCGTCGGGCAGGCCGACCTGAGCCAGGAAATGGCCGAAGTCGCCGCGCACCGACAAGGTCGCCGAGGTGAATATCCAGGCCCGGCTGTCGCCCTCGATCTGGCGCGCGAACAATTCGCCGACGTCGAGCGGCGTGATGTGCATGAGCACGGAATGGGTCGCCACCTCCAGCCAGCGGATCTGCCCCGCCGCCTCGCCCTGGCGCCAGTCGGCCAGGATGGCGCGCAACTCGCGGCCGCGTTCCAGGCAGTTCTTGAGGCCTTGCGAGCGTTCCGCCTGGCTGTCGAGCAGGGCCACCAGGGCATCGAGCTGGGCGGCCAGCTCGGCCAGGGCCTGGCCGAACTCGGCGCGCGCCAGCACCTGGGCCGCGGGCAGCCGGCCGGTCAGGTTGCCGACTGCCAGGCGCACGGCCCGCGCGGCGCCGTCGACCTCCGCCGCGCACTTGGGCAGCTCGGTGAAATCGGCCGCCGACTCGGCTGCCTCCTGGCGCACGTCACGCGTCAGGTCGACCACCATGCCCGTGCTCACCGTGCGCCCGAAGAACAGGCTGGCGATCTCGGGCAACTGGTGCGCCTCGTCGAAGACGATGGCGTTGCAGGCCGGCAGCAGCTCGCCGGCGCCCTCGTCCTTGAGCCAGACGTCGGCGAAGAACAGGTGGTGGTTGATCACCACCAGGTCGGCCTCGAGTGCCTTCTTGCGCGCCTTGAGGACGAAGCAGCCCTGGAAATGCGGGCAGTCGCTGCCCAGGCAGTTGTCCCGCGTCGACACGGCGTAGGCCCAGGCCGGCGAGTTCTCCGGCACCTCGGGCAGGGCCATGCGGTCGCCGGTGGCGTCGACCGCAGCGAACTGGGCGATGCGGCGCAGATGGCGGGCCTGCTCCTGGGTGGTCAGGCGGGCGTCGGCCAGGGAGCGCTCCAGGTGGTAGGGGCAGACATAGTTGGCCCGCCCCTTCAGGAGGGCGACCTGCACGGGCCGGCCGAGGGCCTTGCGCACGGCCGGGATGTCGCGGTGGAACAACTGGTCCTGCAGGGTCTTGCTGCCGGTCGAGATGATGCACTTGCCGCCGTCGAGCAGGACTGGAACCAGATAGGCCAGGGTCTTGCCCGTCCCGGTGCCGGCCTCGACGACCAGGCGCTCGCGCTCCGCCAACGCGGCGGCGACGCGTTCGGCCATGTCGAGTTGTTGCGGGCGGGGGCGGAACTCCGGGATGACCTCGGCCAACCCGCTGTCGGCCGAGAAAAGCGACTTCAGCATCGGCGGCCTATCCAGACGCCAACGCCTTGAGTTGGGCAGTAGTCAACGTGCATAAAGACCTAGCGGTGTTTATGCAATGCTTATGCACTTTTAAGCCAAAAGCAAGGGGATTCGGCGACAAATAATGAAATCTATCAGTTACTTATCGCCGGACACAAAGGACTGGCGGAGAGGGGGGGATTCGAACCCCCGTCAGGGTATTACCCTGAACACGCTTTCCAGGCGTGCGACTTAAACCACTCATCCACCTCTCCGTGGAAGGGGCGCAAGAATACCCGCTTCGGGCGGGGCGGGCAAGGTTAGAATGCGTGCCCCGACGCCGTTCCCATGTAACCGTCCCGAACATGAACCTCAAGCTCATCCTGCGCGGCCTCGCCGTGCTCCTGTCCCTGGCCGCGATCGGCTTCCTGGTGCGCTGGTCCGGCCTGGGCGACATGCTCGACCAGGGCTGGATCGACCGCGAGGTGCGCGGCCAGGGGTTGACCGGCGAACTGCTGTTCATTGGCATCGGCACCCTGGCGACCGCGGTGGGCTTCCCGCGCCAGGTCATCTCGTTCATGGGCGGCTATGCCTTCGGCTTCCTCCAGGGCACCCTGCTCGGCACCCTGGCGACCGTGCTCGGCTGCGCCGCGGCCTTCGTCTACGCGCGCCTGTTCGGCCGGTCCCTGGTCGCCCACCGCCTGGGCGGCCGCATCGCCAAGGTCGATGCCTTCGTGCGCGACAATCCGTTCACCATGACCCTGCTGATCCGCCTGCTGCCGGTCGGCAGCAACATCGCGACCAACCTGGCCGCCGGCGTATCGAGCGTCGCCGCCCTGCCCTTCCTGCTCGGCTCGGCGGCCGGTTTCGTGCCCCAGACGGCGGTGTTCGCCCTGGTCGGCAGCGGCGTCAGCGTCGATCCGGTCCTGCGCATCGGGCTCGGCGTGGTCCTGTTCGTCGTCTCCGGCGCGCTCGGCGTGTACCTCTACCGCAGCCTGCGCCACGGCCGGGTCTACGACGAGGAACTGGAACACGAGATGGAAGGTTGAATAGCAGTACACTAGCGCCTCGACAAATCCCTGTCCCTTTATTCCCTCCCCGACATGACTACGTCCGATTCGGTCCGCGTTTCCCTCATCGCCCCCATTTACAACGAATACGAAAACCTGCCCGACCTGGTCGCCAAGGTGGAATCGGTGATGTCGGCGCAGCCGGATACCTGGGAGTTCGTCTGCGTCGACGACGGTTCCCGTGACGGCTCGGACAAGCTACTCACCGAGCTGGCGGTCAGCCGGCCCTGGCTGAAGCCGTACTTCCTGCGCCGCAACTACGGCCAGTCCACCGCCATGCAGGCCGGTTTCGACGCCGCCCGGGGCGATATCCTGGTCACCATCGACGGCGACATGCAAAACGACCCGGCCGACATCCCGCGCCTGCTCAAGATGCTCGACGAGCGGCCGGAGATCGACATCATCTCGGGCTGGCGCAAGAACCGCCAGGACAAGGCGCTGATGCGCAAATTCCCGTCCAAGATCGCCAACCGCCTGATCTCGTCGGTCACCGGCGTGCGCCTGCACGACTACGGCTGCTCGCTCAAGCTGTACCGGCGCGAGGCGGTGCGCTTCGTCAAGATCTACGGCGAGCTGCACCGCTTCATCCCGGCCCTGGCCCACGAGTACGGCGCCAAGGTGATGGAGACCGAGGTCAACCACTTCCCGCGCACCAAGGGCGTCTCCAAGTACGGCATCGACCGTACCATCCGGGTCCTCCTCGACCTGATGTGGGTGAAGTTCATGCTGCGCTTCCTGCATCGCCCGATGCACGCCTTCGGCGGCATCGGCGCGGCGATGTTCTTCCCGGGCATCCTGATCCTGTTCTACCTGGCCGCGATCAAGCTGTTCGGCCACGCCGACATCGGCGGCCGCCCGCTCTTGCAGATGGGCGTGATGCTCACCCTGATGGGCACCAACTTCATCGGCATGGGCATCCTGGGCGAAATGCTCACCCGCATCTGGCACGAGCCGGGCGGCAAGGCCCAATACCTTTTGCGCGAGCCGCCCGGCAAACGGGAATGACCGACCGCATGGGTCTCTGGCCGGTGCGCTGGGACGCCCGCCTGCTTCTGGCGGTGCTGGTGCTGTTCCCCTTCCTGGGCCTGGGCACGCCGCCGCTGTTCGACCTCGACGAGGGCGCCTTCACGGCCTCGACCACCGAGATGTTCCTGCGCGGCGACTTCCTGTCCAGCTATCTGCTCGGCGAGCCGCGCTACGACAAGCCGATCCTGATCTACTGGCTGCAGGCCGCCTCCGTGACCCTGTTCGGCCACGGCGAATTCGCCTGGCGCCTGCCGTCGGCGCTCGCCTCCTCGGCCTGGATACTGGCGACCTACGCCTTCGCGACCCGGGTCATCGGCCGCTCGGCCGGCCTCACCGCCGCCCTGGTCATCGCCACCGCGGCCGGGCTCGCGGTCATCACCCGGGCCGCCACCGCGGATGCCCTGCTCAACCTGTGGCTGGCCTGCGCCGGCTACGCCACCTGGCTGTGGATGCGCGAGGACGACCGGCGCTGGCTGTACGCGGCCTGGCTGGCCATGGCCCTCGGCTTCCTGACCAAAGGACCGGTGGCCCTGGTGATCCCGGGCGGCGCCATGTTTCTGTGGTGCGCCAGCCTGGGCGAGTGGCGCCGTTTCCTGGCCTGGGCGCTGCCGCTCGGCCCGATCCTGCTGTTCCTGGCCGTCGCCGCGCCCTGGTTCATCGCCCAGACCTTCATCGAAGGGCCCGGCTTCCTGGCCGGCTTCTTCCTCAAGCACAACCTGTCGCGCTTCGACACGCCCATGGAAGGCCACGGCGGCAACTACTTCTATTACGTGCCGGTGGTGCTGGTTTCCCTGCTGCCGCATACCGGCCTGCTCCTGGCCGCGCTCGGCCGCCTGCGCGCGGTCTGGCAGGACACCCTGCTGCGCTACGGCCTGCTCTGGTTCCTGGTCGCCTTCGTGCTGTTCTCGTTCTCCGGCACCAAGCTGCCGCACTATGTCTACTACGGCTACGGCGGCCTGGTCCTGGTCCTCGCCGCCATGGCCGAGCGCCCGGGCCGGCGCTGGCTGATCCTTATCCCGGCGCCGCTCATGTTCGGCCTCCTGCTCGCCATGCCGGCCATCCTGGCCGCCGTCGCCGGCAAGCTCAAGCCGGATGACCGCCTGCTCCTCACCGGCCTGCCCGATGCCTTCGGCGCGGCCTACTGGCTGTGGTGCGGGGCGGCCCTGCTGTTGAGCCTGGCCTTCCTGGTCCTGCGCCGGATCGATACCACGCGTGCCTTGCGCCTGAACGGCCTGCTGGCCGGCGTCGCGATGGCGGCCTTCCTGATCCCCATCGTCGGCCAGGTCCAGCAGGCCCCGATCCGCAACGCCGCCCGCCTGGCCCATGACTATCCCGGCGAACTGGTCCTGTACGGCATCGACACCCCCAGCTTCCAGACCTACGCCGGCCGCGCCGTGCGGAAGCGGGCGCCGCACTCGGGCGACCTGGTGCTGACCCGGGAAAGCCGCCTGGCCAAGCTGCCGGGCGCCGAGCCGGTCTACCGCGAACGCGGCTACGTGCTCGCCAGGATGCCATGAGCGAACGGTCGCCGTTGTCCTGGCTGGTCCTGCTGGTCGGCCTCGGCCTGCTCTGGCCGCTCGTCGATCCGGCCCTCAACCGCGCCCTGTTCCTGACCCTGAACGGCCTCGCCGCCCGGCTGCCGGACCTGGTCTGGTCCGACCTGACGGTGCTCGGCGACACCCTGGTGGCCATGGTCCTGCTGTTGCCCCTGATGCGCCGGCGCCCCGACCTGGTCCTCGCCGCGCTGCTCGCCAGCCTGCCGGCCACCCTCCTTTCGCATGGACTCAAGAATGCCCTGGCCATGGCTCGGCCGTACGCCGTGCTGGCCGACCAGGTGCACGTCGTCGGCCCCTACCTGAAGGCCGGCTCCTTCCCGTCCGGGCACACCACCACCATCTTCGTGCTCGCCTGCACCCTCGCCCTGGGCCTGCGCAACCGAAGCGCCGCGGCCTGGCTGCTGGCGCTGGCCGCCCTGGTCGGCCTGTCGCGGGTCGCCGTCGGCGCGCACTGGCCGCTCGACGTCGCCGGCGGCATCCTGTGCGGCTGGCTGTCCGGCCTGATCGGCCTGTACCTGGTCGAGCGCTTCCCGGGCATGCTGCGCCCGACGCTCGCCTCGGCGCTCCGTCTGCTCCTCGTCGCCTGCGCCCTGGTGCTGCTGGTCCGCTACGACACCGGCTATCCGCTCGCGCGGCCGTTCGAACAGGCCCTGGCCCTGCTGGCGCTGGTGTTCCACCTCCTGCCCGGCTGGCGCCTGCCGGCCCGGGGCGCGGCATGACCCGCCCGGCGCTGCGCCTGATCGTCATCCTGGTCGTCCTGTCGGCCTGGCGCGTGCTCGCGGCCGCGCACCTGAACATGGAACTGTTCGCCGACGAGGCCCAGTACTGGACCTGGTCGCTGACCCCGGATTGGGGCTACTACTCGAAGCCGCCCATGGTGGCCTGGGCGATCTGGCTCGGCACCCACCTGTTCGGCGACGGCGAACTGGGCGTGCGGGCCGCCTCGGTGCTGGCCTACCCGGTCACCGCCTGGCTGCTCTTCCTGTTCGTGCGCCGGCTGTTCCACGCCGAAGCGAACCGCGACACCCTGGCCTTCTGGACCGGCCTGCTCTACGCCACCCTGCCCTTCGTCAGCGTCGGCGCCTGGCTGATCACCACCGACGCCTTCCTGATCCTGTTCTGGAGCCTGTCCCTCTACCTGCTCACCTACGCCCTGGAATCCGGGCGCTGGCGCGACTGGCTGCTGCTCGGCGGCGCCATCGGCCTGGGCATGATGTCGAAGTACAGCATGGTGTTCTTCGGCCTCGGCCTGGCCGCCTACCTGGCCATCACCCCGGCACGCCGGCGCCTGTTCCTGGACCCGCGCCCGTATGCGGCCGCCCTGGTCGCCCTGCTGGTGACCCTGCCCAACATCCTCTGGAACGCCGGCCATCACTTCGTCAGCTTTTCCCACACCGCCGACATCTCGCACCTCGACCGGGCGCTGTTCCATCCTGACGCGCTGCTGGCGTTCTTCGTCGGCCAGTTCGCGGTCTTCGGGCCGCTCACCTTCGGGGCCCTGCTGATCCTCGCGGCGCGGCCGCGGACCTGGCTGGGCGACGACCGCCTGCGCCTCCTGGCCGCCTTCGCCCTGGCGCCCCTGGCCGCCTTCCTGGGACTCGCCCTGCTCGCCCGCGCCTTCGCCAACTGGGCCGCCTTCGCCTACGCCTCGGCGACCGCCCTGGTCGCCGTCACCTGGCTCATGGGCAACGGCCGGCGCTGGCTGCGCGCCAGCGTCGTGCTCCACCTGGTCGTCGCACTCGGCCTGTACCATGCCCACGACATCGCCGCCGCACTCGACCTGAAGCTGACCCGCGGTACCGATCCGTACGCCCGGGTGACCGGCTACCGGGCACTCGGCGAGGCGACGGCGCAACGCCTGCGCGCGCTGCCCGGCGTGCGCCTGCTGAACGACGACCGCAAGCTGTTCGCCCTCCTGCGCTACTACGCGCGCCCGTACAGCGACGACGCCCGGTTCCTGAACCCCAGCGGCGTACTGGACAACCACTACGCGCTCACCGCCGACCTGCGCGCCGCCCCGGACGGCCGCTTCCTGCTGGTCAGCGCGAGCGACCTGGGCGAGCGCCTGCCCGGCTGGTTCGCCCGCGTCGAGCCGCAGGCGCCGATCGTCGTGCAGCCCTATCCGAACCGGACCGTCAGCTACCGGGTCTGGCTGGTCCAGGACTATCGCGGCCGATGAACCCGCGCGACCTGCGCCCGCCCCTCGTCATGGCGGTCAGCGCCCTGGTCCTGGCCGCCGTGTTCCTGGCCTTCCCGCAACTCGACCGCCTGAGCAGCGCCGCGCTGTACCGGCCGGACGGCTTCCTGCTGCGCGGCAGCGCCGTGTTCGACTTCGTGCACGACTACGTCGGCGTCCTGGCCTGGCTGGGTGCGCTCGCCGCCCTGGCGATCCTGCTCGGCGCCAAGCGGTTGCCCCGCCTGGCGGCCTGGCGGCGGCCGGCGGCCTACATGCTCCTGGTACTGCTGCTCGGCCCGGGCCTGCTCGTCAACGCCGTCCTGAAGGACCACTGGGGCCGCGCCCGGCCGGTACAGACCGTGGAGTTCGGCGGCGCCGCCCAGTTCACGCCGGCCTGGGTGGTAAGCGACCAGTGCCGCAGCAACTGTTCCTTCGTCTGCGGCGATGCCTCGATCGGCTTCAGCCTGCTCGGCCTGGCCTTCGTGTCCCGGCGCCCGCGCCGCTGGCTGGCAGCCGGCATCCTGCTGGGCGGCGGCCTGGGCCTCATGCGCATGGCCCAGGGCGGCCATTTCCTCAGCGACGTGATCTTTTCCTTCTACGCCACGTGGTTCGCCGCCTGGCTGCTGGCACGCCTGATCGATCCGCTCGGAACGCGGGCCGGACGATTAGACAGCGGCCCGAAATGAGCCTATTTTGAACTAGCTGTCTGTCGTGTCCCCCGGCGGTCTTCCGCCCACATATCGATACAGACGCCGGCATCGGCGCAAAGGAGGGCTTCGTTGATCAGTCGACGTACGCTTGGAGCGCTTACATGTCCGCCCACACGCTCCTGATCGTCGACGACGAGCCCGCCAATCTTGCCCTCCTGACGCAGGTTCTCCAGCCGCATTACCGGGTACGTGCCGCCAATTCCGGCGCGCGCGCCCTGCAGGCCGCCGTGACCCCGCCGCACCCGGACCTGATCCTGCTCGACGTCATGATGCCGGACATGGACGGCTACGCGGTACTGACGCGGCTGCGCGAAAACCCGGACACGCGCGCCATCCCGGTGATCTTCGTGACGGCGTTGGACGACGACGTCAACGAGGAACACGGCCTCGAGTCGGGCGCCGTCGATTACATCGCGAAACCGGTCAAGGCGGCGATCGTCATGGCCCGGGTCCGCTCGCAACTGGAACTGAAACAGGCCCGCGACCGCCTGGCGGACCAGAACAGCTGGCTGGAGGCCGAGGTCGCCCGCCGCACCGAGGAGATACTGACCATCCAGGACGTCGGCATCCACGCCCTCGCCCAGCTCGCCGAGACGCGCGATCCGGAAACCGGCAACCACATCCGGCGCACCCAGGAATACGTCAATCTGCTCGCCCAGCGCCTGCGCCGGCATCCGCGCTTCCAGGCGACGCTGGACGACCACTACATCCAGGTGCTCAGCAAGTCGGCCCCGCTGCACGACATCGGCAAGGTCGGCATTCCCGACACCATCCTGCTCAAGCCGGGCCGTCTCGACGCGGCCGAGATGGCCATCATGCGCAGGCACGCGCAACTGGGCGCCGATGCCATCGCCAAGGCCCTGCGCAGTAGCGGACGGCCCGCCGACTTCCTCAACGTGGCCATGGAGATCGCCCGCTGGCATCACGAGCGCTGGGACGGCGGCGGCTATCCGGACGGCCTGGCCGGCGAAGCCATCCCGGTCTCGGCGCGCCTGATGGCCATCGCGGACGTCTTCGACGCCTTGGTCTCGCCGCGCGTGTACAAGGACGCCATGAGCCTGGACGCGGCGCGGGAGATCATCGCGCGCGGACGTGGCGGGCATTTCGATCCCGATGTCGCCGAGGCCTTCCTGACCGACTTCGATGCCTTCGCCGCCATTGCCGGCCGTTTCCGGGATACCGGGTGACCGCCATGGCGGAAACGGATCGCCGTCCACCGGCCGAGCAGGTGCGCAGCTTCGCCACCCGCAGCGCGCTGCTGTTCGCCGTCTGCGGTGCCGCCTGGATCCTGCTGTCCGACAAGGCGGTCGAATGGTTGACCGACGATCCCGCCTCGATCGTCCTGTTCAGCGCGGTCAAGGGCCTGCTGTTCATCGCCGTGAGCGCCCTCGCGGTCTGGTTGCTGTTGCGCCACTCGGCCCGCTTCGCCGCCGCGCCCGAGGCCTTGGCCGAACACGTCGAGGACGATCAGCCGGAGCCCTCCGCGGCACGCATCTGGCAGGCCGTCATCGCCGGCAGCCTGGTCATCATGGCGCTCACGGCGGCGGCCATCGTCTATACCCTGCGCCAGGAGGAGGCACGTGAACTCGCGCGCCTGCAGGCCATCGCCGAGCTCAAGGCGAACCAATTCGACGACTGGCTGCGGGAACGCCTGGAATCGGCCGGCTTCGTCATCCAGGCCGCCAATCTCACCGAGGCCTACGCGGCCTGGCGTCGCGCCCCTAAAGCGCAGGCCGCCCATCTGCGCCAGGTCGCGACGGCGCTTCTGCATTACTCGGGCTTCGCCGCCGTGCAACTGTTCGACGCCGGCGCCGAGCGGGCGCTCTGGGACTCGGAAGAGGAGTCGCGCGGCGTGCCCGGACCGTTGCGCGACGCGACTGCCCGGGCGGGCAACGCCGGCCCGGTCGGGCCCTATCGGGACGAGACCGGACGCATGCGCATGGACTTCCTCGTGCCCCTGCCGGCGACGGTCGGCGCGGCGGGTACCTGGGCGGCCTTCCGGATCGACCTGTCGTCGGCGGCGTTCGCCAAGCTGGCCCACTGGCCGGTACAGAACGAGCGTGGCGAGGTGCTCTGGTTCCGGCGCGACGGCGACGACCTGGTCATACTCGGCGTGTCCGGCCCGCAGGCGGCCCGGGTGACCGAGTCGCGCTACCCCCTGGCGGGCAACCGCAGCCTCGCGGCCCGCACGCTGCGCCGGGAGATCGCCCTGACCCGCCCGTCGGCGGGGCTCGATTACCGTGGCACCCCCGTGCTCGGCGCCGTCCATGCCATCCCCGGCACCGGCTGGTACCTGGAGGCCAAGATCGATACCGGGGAACTGTACGCCGGCGCCTACAAGGACACGGTGTGGATCAGTCTGGTCGGACTGTTCGCCCTGCTGGTCCTCGGCACCGGCGCCTGGCTGGCCCGCCAACGCCGCCAGCTCCTGGTCGCCCGCGCCATCCGGCGGGCGCAGCGCGAGCGCCTGCAGGCCCTGCAACTCCTGGCGACGATCTCCGACGGGTCCGAGGACGCCATCTTCGCCAAGGACACGAACGGCCACTACATCCTCTTCAACCAGGCTGCCGGCGAGGTGGTCGGGCGGCCGTCGGAAACGGTGCTTGGCCGTGACGACAAAGACCTGTTCCCCGCCGAACAGGCCGCCCTGCTCATGGCCCTCGACCGCCGGGTGGCCGCCGAGGGCAACGTGGTCAGCCAAGAGGAGGCGCTCAGCACGGCCCACGGCGAGCGCTATTTCCTGACCACGAAAGGGCCGCTGCGCGACGAACAGGGCCGGGTCACCGGGACCTTCGGCATCGCCCGCGACATCACCTATCTCAAGCGCTCGGAAGCCCAGTTGCGCCGGGTCAACCGGGCCCTGCGGGCGCTGGGCGAATGCAACCAGGCGCTGGTGCGGGCGAGCGACGAAACGACCCTGCTCGGCGAGGTGTGCCACCTGGTGGTGGAACTCGGCGGCTACCGCATGGCCTGGGTCGGTTTTGCCGAGGACGGTCCGGACCGCCGGGTCAAGCCCAGGGCCGGGGCCGGCTTCGCGAACGGCTACCTGGAAGAGGCGGTCATCTCCTGGGGCGACGACGAATACGGCCAGGGACCGACCGGCACCGCCATCCGCGAACGGCGCGTGGTGGTCGCCGACGACCTCCGGAACGCCACCGACTTCCCCGCCTGGTCCGCCCTCGCCGAGCAGCGCGGCTACGCCGCGTCGGTCGCCCTGCCGCTCATGTGCGACGGCGCCAACTGCCTGGGCGCCCTGAACATCTATTCGGCCGAGCCCGAGGCCTTCGACGCCGACGAAGTGGCCTTCCTGACCCAGCTGGCCAATGATCTCGCCTATGGCATCCGCACCCTGCGCGACCGCCAGGCGCGCGACGTGGCGGAGGCCGCCCTGAAGCGCGAACGCGGCTTCCTGAAGACCTTGTTCCAGACCCTGCCGGACCTGGTCTGGCTGAAGGACACGGAGGGTGTCTACCTGGCCTGCAACGTGCGCTTCGAGCAGTTCTTCGGCGCCGCCGAGGCCGATATCCTGGGCAAGACCGACTACGACTTCATG
The DNA here is from genome assembly GCF_004337445.1 of Parasulfuritortus cantonensis. Taxonomy (GTDB): domain Bacteria; phylum Pseudomonadota; class Gammaproteobacteria; order Burkholderiales; family Thiobacillaceae; genus Parasulfuritortus; species Parasulfuritortus cantonensis. The sequence goes on from NZ_SJZB01000010.1 coordinate 28,359, forward strand.
CACCGCGAGCTGGCCGATTTCTTCCGTGCCAACGACCGCGCCGCGATCGCCGCCGGGCGGCCGACCAGCAACGAGGAGGAAGTGACCTTCGCGAGCGACGGCCATCGCGAATTGCTCGCCACCATCAAGACGCCCATGCACGATGCCAGTGGCCGGATCATCGGCGTCCTCGGCATCGCGCGCGACGTCACGGCGGCACGCCAGAGCCAGGAGAAGCTGCGCGCCCAGGGCCAACTGCTCAGCGACATGAGCGAACTGGCCCACGTCGGGGCCTGGGAATTCGACCCCCTCACCGGCGCCGGCGAATGGACCGAAGAAGCCGCCCGCATCCACGAGGTCGACCCCGGCCAGGCCACCAGCCTCGCCTACGGGCTCGGTTTCTACCGCGGTCCGGACCGGGTCCGCCTCGAGGCGGCCCTGCGCGCGGCGATCGAGCTCGGACAGCCCTACGACCTGGAGCTCGAGATCACCACGGCGCGCGGCACGCGGCGCTGGATTCGCACCATCGGCCATCCTTTGCGCGAGCACGACCGGACCGTCAAGGTACGCGGCGCCATTCAGGACATCAGCGATCGCAAGCAGGCCGAGGCGGCGTTGCGGGCCGGCGAGGAGCAATTGCGCGTGGTCACCGACCACGCCCCGGTACTGATCGCCCAATGCGACCGCGCGGGCCGTTACGTGTTCGTCAACCGACGCTACGCCGCGCTCTACGGCATGGAGCCCGCCGAGCTCGTCGGCCGCCATACCAGTGAGGTGCTCGGGGAAGCCTACAGGATGGCGGAACCCCGCATGGCGCAGGCGCTGGCCGGCGAGGCGGTCGAGTACGACATCACCCTGACCACCCCGGGTACGGCGGACAAGCCGCGTACGGTGCATGCCAGCTACGCCCCGGAACGGGACGCCGCCGGCCAGGTGATCGGCTTCGTCGCCGCCATCACGGACATCAGCGCCCGCAAGCGGGCCGAGGAGACCCTGCGCAAGCACGAGTGGCTGCTCTCGGAGTCCCAGCGCATCGCCCACATCGGCAGTTGGGAGTTCGACCTGGCGAGCGGCCGTCTGGATTGGAGCGACGAGCTATACCGCCTGTGCGGCATCGAGCCGGCCGGCTTCGCCCATACCCTGGAGGCGTTCCTGCCGCACGTGCACCCGGACGACCGGGACGCCGTGCGCGAATGGCTCGACGTCTGCCTGGCCGGCGAGGTCGCCGGCGAACTGGTGTTCCAGGTCTGCCATCCGAACGGCGAAACCCGGGTCGTCAGCGGCCGCGGCATCCTCCTGCACGATCGCGAGGGCAAGCCGACCAGCCTGATGGGTACCGCCCAGGACATCACCGAGGTGATCCGCGAGCACGAAGCCCTGCGGGAAAGCGAGGAACGCCACCGGACCGTGTTGGCCGCCCTCGGCGAAGGGGTCTACGGGATCGACGCGGCCGGCCACTGCACCTTCGTCAACGAGGCGGCCCTGGCCATGCTCGGCCGCACCGAACAGGAGATGCTCGCGCAAGACGTCCATGCCTTGGTGCACCTGGACGCGGACGGCCATGCCGTATCGGAGAGCGACTGCCCGGCCTGCCTGACCGCCCACGACGGCCAGCCGCGCCGGCGCATGCAGGTCCTGCGGCGCAAGGACGGCAGCCTGTTCCCGGTCGACATGATCGTCGCCCCGATGACCAACGAGAGCCGCGACCCCGGTGCCGTGGTGTCGTTCATGGACGTGAGCGAATTGCGGCGTTCCGAGCAGGCGCTGCGGGAAAGCGAGGCGATGTTCCGCTCGCTCAGCGAATCGGCGCGCGACGCCATCATCCTGCTCGACCCGGACGGCTGCGTCGTGCACTGGAACCCCGGTGCCGAGGCGATGTTCGGCTACAGCCGCGCCGAGGCGAGCGGCCGCAAGCTGCACGAGATGCTGACGCCCGAGCACCTGCGGGAGGCTTCGCACAGCGGCTTCGCCCACTTCCAGGTCGATGGCAGCGGACCGGTGATCGGCAAGACCCTGGAGCTGGAGGCCATCCACAGGAACGGCGACGCGGTCGCCGTCGAGCTGTCGCTGTCCGCGGTCAGGCGCGAGGACGGCTGGTACGCGCTCGGCATCATGCGCAACATCACCGCGCGCCGGGCCTCGGAAGAACAGTTGCGCAAGCTGGCCCAGGCCGTCGAACAGAGCACCGAGAGCATCGCCATCACCAACCTGGACGCCGACATCGAGTACGTCAACGAGGCCTTCCTGCGCAACACCGGCTACAGCCGCGAGGAAGTCATCGGCCGGAATCCGAGCATCCTCAAGTCCGGCAAGACGCCCAAGGAAAGCTACGACGAACTCTGGCAGGCCATGCTCGAGGGGCGTACCTGGAAGGGCCAGTTCGTCAACCAGCGCAAGGATGGCAGCGAATATGTCGAATTCGCCATCATCACTCCGCTGCGCCAGCCCGACGGCAAGATCACCCACTACGTGGCCGTGAAGGAGGACATCACGGAGAAGAAGCACCTGGCCGAGGAACTCGACCAGCACCGCCATCACCTCGAGCAACTGGTCGAAGAACGCACCCGGCAGTTGGTCGAAGCACGCGACAGGGCGGAAGCGGCCACGCGCGCCAAGAGCATCTTCCTGGCCAACATGAGCCACGAAATCCGCACCCCGATGAATGCCATCCTGGGCATGACCCACCTGCTCAAGCGCGGCCATCCGAACCCGCAGCAACGCGAGCAGTTGGACAAGATCGGCACGGCCGGCAAACACCTGCTCAACCTGATCAACGACATACTCGACCTGTCCAAGATCGAGGCCGACCGCCTGGTGCTCGAACAGACCGACTTCGCCATCGCCGCCCTGCCCTACAACGTCGCCTCCATGCTCGCCGAGCAGGCTCGCAACAAGGGGCTCCAACTGCTGGTGGAGAACGGCCCCCTGCCGGCCACGCTACGCGGCGATCCGACCCGGGTCAGCCAGGCCCTGCTCAACCTGGCCAGCAACGCGGTCAAGTTCACCGCCCGGGGTTCCGTCGTCCTGCGTGCCGGCGTGGCGAGTGAGGACGCGGCGACCGTGACCGTGCGTTTCGAAGTCCAGGATACCGGTATCGGCATCCCGCCCGGGGCCATGGGCCGCCTGTTCGGCGCCTTCGAACAGGCCGACGGCTCCACCACCCGGCGCTTCGGCGGCACCGGCCTGGGCCTCGCCATCACCCGCCACCTGGCCCGCATGATGGGCGGCGACGCCGGTGCCGAAAGCCGCGAAGGCGTCGGCAGCACATTCTGGTTCAGCGTCCGCCTGGCGCGCACCGACGCGGACGCCGTGCCGAGCGAAGTCGTCCGGCCCCGCCAGGACGCCGAGGCCATCCTGATGCGCGACTACCGGAATGCACGCATCCTGCTGGCCGAAGACGAGCCGGCCAACCAGGAGGTGGTCGCCGGGCTGCTCGGGCAGCTCGGCATGACGGTCGAGATCGCGCGCGACGGCGCCGAGGCGGTCGAGATGGCGCGCAGCGGCCGCTTCGACCTGATCCTGATGGACATGCAGATGCCGGTCATGGATGGCCTGGAGGCGACCCGCCGGATCCGCCGGACGGCGGGCGCGCGCCTGCTCCCCATCCTCGCGGTCACGGCCAACGCGTTCACCGAGGACCGCGAGCGTTGCCTGGCCGCGGGCATGGACGACTTCGTCGCCAAGCCGGTCGATCCGCCCGCCCTGTTCACCAGTCTGCTCAACTGGCTGCCCGTGCCCATGCCGACGGACGGGGCCACGGCACCGGCGCCCGCACCGGCCGCCGCCGAGGAGATCGAACCGGTGCTGCGCGCACGCCTGACCGCCCTCGCCGGTGCCGAACTGGACCAGGCCCTGAGGATTCTCGGCTGGGCACGCTATGTCCGGCTTTTGTACGACTTCCACGAACGCCATGGCGACGATGCGGCGCGCATCGCCGGCCTGCTGGCGGAGGACGGCCGCGAGCCGGCGCGCCAGATCGCCCATGGCATCAAGGGGCGGCCGCCAGCCTCGGCCTGGGCAACCTGCGCAACGTCGCCACGCGGCTCGATGCCGCGCTCCGCGAGCCGACGGCCAACGCGGCCGATGCCGACGTCGGCCGGCTGAACCGCGACCTGGCGCGCGAACTGGACGCGCTGACCGGCATCCTGCGCGATCTGCCCGGGGCCGCACCGGCGGGCCCCGACTCCGCCCCGGATCCCGGTCAGCTGGGTACCCTGCTGGCCCGCCTCGAGGAACTGCTCGGCGAGGACGACACCGAGGCCGGCGCACTGGCGGCCGACAACCGGGCCTGCCTGGAGCAGGCGTTCGGGACCGCCGCCGACACCCTGATCCGGCAGATCGACGGTTTCGACTTCCAGGCCGCCCTGGCCGGGGTGCGCGCCCTGCGTGCCGGCCTCGCGCCATCGGACGGGGGGAACTGAGCATGCCGTTCATGACCTGGAGCGACGAATACGCGACCGGGATCGACATCGTCGACCGCCAGCACCGCGGCCTCATGGAGATGATCAATGCCGCCGCGCCCCTGCTGCTCGACTGCAGCCCGGTCCAGGAGGCGGAACGGGAGGCCCTGTTCACCGGCCTGGTCGACTACACCGGCGAACATTTCCGCACCGAGGAGGCGCTGATGCGCGAGGTCGGCGTCGACCCCCGCGTCTACGAGCATCACCGGCACACCCACGCCCGCCTGGTCGACGACGTGCTCGCCTGGCGCGCCCGCTTCTCCTGCCGCGATCCCCTCGCCGGCCAGCGCCTGCTGGGCTTCCTGGCCGGCTGGTTGATCTTCCACGTCCTCGGCGAGGACCAGACCATGGCCCGCCAGATCCGGGCGGTACGCGCCGGGCTCGGCCCGGCCGACGCCTACGACCAGGCCGAAGGCGCCCGCTGCGTGCCGACCGACGCCGTGCTGGCCGGAACCGTGGTCGCGCTCTACAGCCAGTTGTCGGGCCAGATCCGGGAAATCGGCCTGCACAACAAGCACCTCGAGGAACAGGTCCGCGCGCGTACCTCCGACATCGCGGCCATGGCCGAGGAACTGCGCCGGGCGCGCGACGCCGCCGAGGCCGCCAGCCAGGCCAAGAGCCGCTTCCTGGCCATGGTCAGCCACGAGTTGCGCACCCCCATGAACGCCATCGTCGGCTTTGCCGACGCCCTGCGCGGGTCCGGCCTGCCGGCCCGCCAGGAGGCCCTGGTGGCCCGTGTCCAGACGGCCTCCAGGCAACTGGCCGAGTTGATCGACGGCCTCATCGAATATTCCCGCGACGAGGCCGCCGCGGCCAAGCCGTTCGCCCTGCGCGCCACCCTGACCGAGGCCTGCCAGGCGCCGTTCGCGGCGGCCCGCGCCAAGGGCCTCAAGGTCAGCCTGGAAATCGCCCCGGAACTGCCCGCCTGGTATCTCGGCGACGCCGGCCGCATCGCCCTGGTGGTGCGCCAACTGGCGGCCAACGCGGCCAAGTTCACCAGCCGGGGCAGCGTCCGGGTACGGGCGGAGACACTCGGTCCGGCCCCCCACGGCCGGCTCTCGGTCCGCCTGAGCGTGATCGACACCGGCCTCGGCATCCCGGAGGACAAACAGGGCGGCCTGTTCGAGGCGTTCCATCAACTCGACGACAGCGCGACCCGGCATTACGGCGGCGTCGGCCTCGGTCTCGCCCTGACCCGCCAGGCGGCCCGCATGATGGGCGCCGAGATCGGCCTGTCGAGCGCGCCCGGCCGGGGCAGCAGTTTCTGGCTTGACCTGGCGCTGGCGCCGGTGGAACCTGTGCAGGCCGGCAGTCCGGCCAGCCGCGACGAAGCGGCCGATACGGCGGCCGACGCCAGTACGGTGCTGGCTGCCCTGGCGCGCCTGCTGACCGAGGACGATACCCGCGCCGGCGACCTCCTGGCCACGCACGAGGCCCTGCTGCGCCGGTGCCTGGGGGCGCGCTACGATGCGCTGGCCGGACAGGTCGCCGGCTTCGAATTCGAGCGCGCCCTGCAAACGCTGAGACATCAAGGAGGTGATTGACATGGCAAGCCGAACCAGCGATGCGGCGGGCGCCATGACGGCACCGGACGGCCACGCCGACGGCGAGGCCACCCGGAAGACGGTACTGATCGTCGACGACGAACCGGCGAACCTGGCCCTGCTCACCCAGATACTGCAACCCCATTATCGGGTGCGCGCCGCCCGCACCGGCGAACATGCCCTGCGCGCCGTGCGCTCGGCTCCGCACCCGGACCTGATCCTGCTCGACATCATGATGCCCGACATGGACGGCTATACCGTGCTCACCGAGCTGCACAAGGTGGCCGAGGCGCAGGCCGTGCCGGTCGTGTTCGTGACCGCCCTCAGCGACGAGGTCAGCGAGGAACGCGGCCTCGAACTGGGGGCCGTCGACTACCTGAGCAAGCCGCTCAAACCCGGCGTGGTCCTATCCCGGGTGCGCCTGCACCTGGAGCTCAAGGCGGCCCGCGACGCCCTCGCCGACCAGAACAACCTGCTCAGCGCCCGGGTGGAGGAACGCACCCAGGCCCTCAAGGGCGCCTTGAGCAAGACCGAAACGGCGCACGCGGCCCTGCGCAAGACCTATTTCGGCACCCTGCTGGCCATCGGCAGCCTGGCCGAGCTGCGCGGCGCCCAGATCGGCGAGCATTCCCGCCGGGTCGCCGACATCGCCCGCCAGATCGCCACCCAGTTGGGGCAGAGCCACCTCGAGGCCCAGGACATCTTCGTGGCGGCGCTGTTGCACGACGTCGGCAAGATCGGTTTTCCCGACGATCTCCTGGACACCCCGGTGAGCGCGATGAACAGCGAACAGCTCGCCCTATACCGCCAGCACCCGGGCGCCGGCGCCACCGTGTTGACCAAGGTGGACGCCCTCAACGTGGTCGCCGGCATCGTCCGGCACCATCACGAGTACTTCAACGGTACCGGCTTCCCCGACGGCCTGAGCGGCCTCGCCATCCCGATCGGCGCCCGGATCATCTCCGTGGTGAGCGACTACGATGCCCTCAAGACCGGCCGCTTGACCGGCCAGCCCCTCTCGGCCCGGCAGAGCTGGGCGCGCATCCTGGAAGGACGCGGCAGCCGCTACGATCCTCTGGTGGTCGACAAGCTGGAACCCATCGCCCTCCAGGACAGCAAATTCGAGGTCGACGAGATTCCGGTGAGCGCCCCGCACATCCAGGAGGGCATGCTGCTCACCCGTGACGTCCATCATCCGGACGGCTATCTGCTCCTGGCCCGCAACACCGTCATGACGCGGACCCTGATCGACCAGTTGGTGGCGGCGGAAAAGCAGGCGGGCGGCGAATTGAAGATATTCGTCACCCGCGAGCGGATCGCCCGATAACCGCCGGCGCGCGCCGCCGCTACCAGTTGGTTTCCCGTTCCGGCGAGGCGGAGATCTTGTGGATGGACAGGTCGGCGCCTTCGAATTCCTGCTCCGGGCTGAGCCGGATGCCGACGCTGGCCTTGAGTATCCCGTAGACCGCGGCACCGCCCACCAGGGCGACCAGGATGCCGGTCAGGGTACCGATGACCTGGACCAGCAGGCTGACGCCGCCGACCCCGCCCATGGCCTGCGCGCCGAAGATGCCGGCGGCGATGCCGCCCCAGGCGCCGCACAGGCCGTGCAGCGGCCAGACGCCGAGCACGTCGTCGATCTTCCAGCGGTTCTGGGTGGTCGTGAACATCCAGACGAACAGGACCCCGGCGACGGCACCGGTAACCAGGGCACCGACCGGATGCATCAGGTCGGAACCGGCGCACACGGCGACCAGGCCGGCGAGCGGGCCGTTGTGGATGAAGCCGGGGTCGTTCTTGCCGGCCACCAGGGCGGCCAGGGTGCCGCCGACCATGGCCATCAGGGAATTGACCGCGACCAGCCCGGAAGCGGCCTCGACGCTCTGCGCCGACATGACGTTGAAGCCGAACCAGCCGACGGTCAGGATCCAGGCGCCCAGGGACAGGAACGGGATGCTGGACGGCGGATGCGCCGAGATGGCGCCGTCCTGGCGGTAGCGGCCGCGCCGGGCGCCGAGCAGAAGCACCGCCGGCAGGGCGATCCAGCCACCCATGGCATGGACGACCACGGAGCCGGCGAAGTCGTGGAACTTGGCGCCGCCGAAGCCGTTCAGCCAGTCCTGGAAGCCGAAGTTGCCGTTCCAGGCCAGGCCCTCGAAGAAGGGGTAGACGAAGCCCACGAGCAGGAAGGTGGCCGCCAGTTGCGGGTTGAAGCGCGCCCGCTCGGCGATGCCGCCCGAGATGATGGCCGGAATCGCCGCCGCGAAGGTGAGCAGGAAGAAGAACTTGACCAGATCGTAACCGCTCTTCTGGGCCAGGACGTCGGCGCCGGTGAAGAAATGCACGCCGTAGGCGATGCCGTAGCCGATGAAGAAGTAGGCGATGGTCGAGACGCTGAAATCGGTGAGTATCTTGACCAGGGCGTTGACCTGGTTTTTCTTGCGTACGGTACCGACCTCGAGGAAGGCGAATCCGGCGTGCATGGCCAGCACCATAACGGCGCCGAGCAGCACGAAGATCATGTCTGAGCCGGTCTTGAAAGCATCCATAGTGCACTCCAACTAAGCGAACTCAGTCATATAGCAATAAATATGCCTTAAACGAGTGCAGGAACCGCCTGGCTTCCGCCGGACGCACCAAAACAAAACGCCCCGAAACGGGGCGTTTTGAGAAATCGCGCACGAATACGGTGCCTCAGCCGGAGTTCTTCTGTTCCTCTTCGATACGATCGAACTCGGCCTCCATCTCATCGTCGCTGAGCGGCCGGTACTCCTCCTCGGCGGCCTGCTTAGCCTTGTCCTTGTTGCGAACCAGCCAGCCGGCCACCAGGACGCCCAGCTCGTAAAGCAGCCATAGGGGCACGGCCAGCATGCTCTGGGAGATGACGTCGGGCGGCGTGAAGATCGCCCCGATGACGAAGGCACCGACGATCACGTAGGGCCGGCCCTCCTTGAACTTGGCCACCTCGACCACGCCCATCATGGCCAAGGCGACCACGACGATGGGGACCTCGAAGGTGATGCCGAAGGCCAGGAACATGGTGATGACGAAATCCAGGTACTTGCCGATGTCGGTCATCACGGCGACGCCGGCCGGCGCGATGCCGATGATGAAGCCGAACACCACCGGGAAGACGAGGAAATAGGCGAAGGCCATGCCGCACCCGAACAGGATGACGCTCGACACCACCAGGGGCAGGATGAAGCGCTTCTCGTGCGCGTACAGGCCCGGCGCGATGAACGCCCAGATCTGGTAGAGGATGACCGGTAAGGCCCCCAGGAAGGCGGTCATCATCGCCACCTTCACGGGCACGAAGAACGGCGTCACGACCTCCGTTGCGATCATCTGGCCGCCCTGCGGCAGCTTGGCCAGCATCGGCTGGGCCAGGACGGCGTACAGCTTGTTGGCAAACGGGAACAGGCAGATGAAGGCGGCCGCCCAGGCCAATACCGCGCGCAGCAGGCGATCGCGCAACTCGAGCAGGTGGGTGATGAAACTCTGTTGGGAATCCATATGGCGTTCAGGCGGCCCGGTTGCTCGGCTCGGCGCCCGGCGCCGGGGTCGCGACCGTTACCGGGTCGGCGGCGGCGGGCTCCAGGGGCGCGTTCAGGGCCGCTTCGACGCCGGACGGCGCCGTTTCCGCGCCGCCTTCCGGAACGGCCGCGGCGGCCGCCTCGGCGCGGACTTTTTCCGCCTCGCTGGCGGTCAGGCCGCCGTCGGTACGCGACATGGCCTGGATGACCTTGTCGACGTCGCCGACCTCGCGCTTGACCTCCGACTCGACCTGGTCGGCCATGACTTCGTACTTCTGGGCCGAGGCCTTCATCTCATCCTGGAGCTTGCGCAATTCGTCCATGCGCATCTCGCGGTCGATGTCGTGCTTGACGTCGGAAACGTAGCGGTTCAGGCGCCCGAGCCAGGCACCCGCGGTGCGCGCCACCTTGGGCAGGCGCTCCGGGCCGATGACGATCAGGGCCACGACCCCGATCAGGAGCAACTCGGAAAAACCGATATCGAACATGGCGGTTTCGGTAAGGGAGGGTTAGACGGACATCGCCCCGGCGCGCCGCTCAGCCCTGCTGCTTGTCCTTGACCTCGACGTCGATCGTGGTGCCGCCGGTCTCGCCCTGGCGGGGCAATTCGGTCGGCTTGTTCTGTTCTTCCTTCATGGCGTCCTTGAATCCCTTCACGGCGCCGCCGAGATCGGAACCGATGTTCTTCAGCTTCTTGGTGCCGAAGATCAGCAGTACGACCACCAGGACGATCAGCCAGTGCCAGATGCTAAATGAACCCATGTCTCAACTCCTTAATTTAAATTACTGAATTTAATATCAAAGCGGGCGCGGACCAGCGCCGCCGATGATGTGCACGTGGAGGTGGAACACCTCCTGGCCGCCACCCCGGCCGGTATTGATGACGGTGCGGAAGCCATCCGTCAGCCCCTGCTCGACGGCGAGCTTGGGCGCCAGCAGGAGGATCTTGCCGAGGACGTCGCGATGGTCTTCGCCACACTCCGCCAGGGAAGCGACATGCGCCTTGGGGATGATCATGAAATGCACCGGGGCGACCGGGTGAATGTCGTGGAAGGCCAGGACGTCGTCGTCCTCGTAGACCTTGCGGCACGGTATCTCGCCCGCCGCGATCTTGCAGAAGATGCAGTCGCTCATACGTTTTCCTTGCGGTTTGCCTTCTCGACCAGGCCAGACATGCCCTCGCGCCGGGCCAGTTCGGCCAGGATCTCCTCCGGCCGGATACCCTCGCGGGCCAGCAGGACCATGGAATGGAACCAGAGATCGGCAGTTTCGTAAATGATCTTCTCGCGCACCCCGTCCTTGGCCGCCATGATGGTCTCGGCGGCCTCCTCGGCCACCTTCTTGAGGATGGCGTCGAGGCCCTTGGCGTACAGCTTGGCCACGTAGGAAGACTGCGGATCGGCCTGTTTGCGCGCCGCCAGTGTATCGGCCAGTCGTGACAGTACGTCGTCGTTGCTCATTTGCGGTAGATCTCGTGCGGGTCCTTCAGCACCGGCTCCACGGTCGCCCATTCCTGGCCGTCCAGCTTCTGGAAGAAGCAGCTCTTGCGGCCGGTATGGCAGGCGATGCCGCCGGTCTGGATGATCTTGAGCAGGATCACGTCCTCGTCGCAGTCGGTGCGGATCTCGAGCACCTTCTGGGTATGGCCGGATTCCTCGCCCTTGTGCCACAGCTTCTTGCGCGAGCGCGACCAGTACACGGCCTCGCCCAGGTCGGCGGTCTTCCTGAGCGCCTCGCGATTCATCCAGGCCACCATGAGTATCTCGCCGGTGTCGGCGTCCTGGGCGATCGCCGGCACCAGGCCATCGTCGTTCCAGGCGATCTTGTTCAGCCAGACTTCACTCACAGGCGCACCTCGATGCCCTGCTCGGCCATGGCACGCTTGGCCTCTTCGACGGTGTATTCGCCGAAGTGGAAGATGCTGGCCGCCAGCACGGCATCGGCGCCGCCCTTGCTGACGCCCTCGCACAGGTGCTGCAGGTTGCCCACGCCGCCGCTGGCGATCACCGGGATGCGCAGGGCGTCGGAGAAGGCGCGGGTGAGGTTGAGGTCGAAGCCGATCTTGGCGCCGTCGCGGTCCATGCTCGTGAGCAGGATCTCGCCGGCGCCGTATTCCTGCATGCGCAGGCCCCATTCCAGGGCGTCCAGACCGGTGGGCCGGCGACCGCCGTGGGTGAACACCTCCCACTTCGGGTTGGCGCCCCAGACGGTCTGCTTGGCGTCGATGGCGACCACGATGCACTGGGAACCGAAGCGGCCCGAGCACTCGCGTACCAGCTCCGGGTTGCTCACCGCCGAGGTGTTGATGGAGACCTTGTCGGCACCGGCGTTGAGCAGGCGCAGGACGTCGTTGGGCTGGCGCACGCCGCCGCCCACGGTCAACGGGATGAACACCTGGGCGGCGACGTCCTCGATGATGTGCAGGATGAGGTCGCGGTCGTCCGAACTGGCGGTGATGTCCAGGAAGGTCAGTTCGTCGGCACCCTGCTCGTCGTAACGGCGGGCGATCTCGACCGGGTCGCCGGCATCGCGCAGGTTGACGAAGTTGACGCCCTTCACCACCCGGCCGGCGGTGACGTCGAGACAAGGGATGATGCGCTTGGCGAGGCCCATCAGGCGAGACCGAGCTCGTCGGCCAGGTTCTGGGCGGCGACGAAATCCAGCGTGCCTTCGTAGATGGCGCGCCCGGTGATGGCGCCCATGATGCCTTCGTCCTCGACCGCGCAGAGCTTGCGGATGTCGTCCAGGTTGGTGATGCCGCCGCTGGCGATGACCGGAATGGTCAGGGCCCGGGCCAGGCGGACCGTGGCATCGACGTTGACGCCGGAGAGCATGCCGTCGCGGCCGATGTCGGTGTAGACCACCGCCTCGACGCCGTAGTCCTGGAAGCGCTGGGCGAGGTCGACCACCTCGTGGTGGGTCACCTTGGACCAGCCCTCCACCGCCACCATGCCGTCCTTGGCATCGAGGCCGACCACGACATGGCCGGGAAAGGCATTGCAGGCGTCGTGCAGGAAGCCGGGGTTCTTGACCGCCGCGCTGCCGATGATGACGTAGCGGATGCCGTCGTCCAGGTAGCGCTCGATGGTATCCAGGTCGCGGATGCCGCCGCCCAGTTGCACGGGGATGTCGTCGCCGACCGCGTCGGTGATCGCCTTGATGGCGGCCTCGTTGACCGGCTTGCCGGCGAAGGCGCCGTTGAGGTCGACCAGGTGGAGGCGCCGGGCACCGGCGTCCACCCACTTGCGCGCCATGGCGGCGGGGTCCTCCGAGAACACGGTGGCGCTATCCATTTCACCTTGGCGCAGGCGCACGCACTGACCGTCCTTGAGGTCGATGGCGGGGATGACAATCATGATGCGGTACTCTCAAAGACTTATGAATTGGGATTACCGTCCCAGGTTACGAAATTGGCCAGCAGGCGCAAGCCGGCCGTGGCGCTTTTCTCCGGGTGGAACTGCACCGCGAAGACGTTGTCGCGCGCGCAGGCGCAGACGAATTCGGTGGGGTAATCGGCACTGCCGACCGCCAGGTCCGGATCGGCCGGCACCACGTGGTAGCTGTGCACGAAGTAGAACCGGGTGGCGTCCTCGATGCCCGCCCAGAGCGGATGCGGGCGCAGCTGGCGGACGTTGTTCCAGCCCATGTGCGGCACCTTGAGCTTGTTGCCCTGGGCATCGTGCATCCGGGCATCCTGGAAGCGCACGACGTTGCCGGCGAACAGGCCCAGGCACGGGGTGTCACCCTCCTCGCTGTGCGCGAACAGGACCTGCAGGCCCATGCAGATGCCGAGGAAGGGCTTTTCCGCCGCCGCCTGGAGGACGGCATCGCGCAGGCCGTGGCCGTTGATCGCCGCCATGCAGTCGCGCGCCGCGCCCTGGCCGGGGAAGACCACCCGGCCGGCGGCCAGAATGGTGGCGGGGTCGCCCGTGACGACGACCTCGGCCCCGGGGGCGACGTGCTCGACCGCCTTGGCTACGGAATGGAGATTGCCCATGCCGTAGTCGACCACCGCGACATCGGCCATCAGAGCGTCCCCTTGGTCGACGGCATGCGGTCGCCCAGGCGCGGGTCGGCCTCGAGGGCCATGCGCAGGGCGCGGCCGAAGGCCTTGAACACCGTTTCGGCCTGATGGTGGGCGTTGATGCCGCGCAGGTTGTCGACGTGCAGGGTGACGCCGGCATGGTTGACGAAGCCCTGGAAGAATTCCCGGAACAGATCGACGTCGAAGTCGCCGATGCGGGCGCGCGTGAACTCGACGCGGTATTCCAGGCCGGGCCGGCCCGAGAGGTCGATGACCACGCGCGAGAGCGCCTCGTCGAGCGGCACGTAGGCGTGCCCGTAGCGGCGGATGCCCTTCTTGTCGCCGAGCGCCCGGGCGAAGGCCTGGCCCAGGGTGATGCCGATGTCCTCGACCGTATGGTGGGCATCGATGTGCAGATCGCCCTCGGCCTTGACCGCCAGATCGATGAGGCCGTGGCGGGCGACCTGGTCCAGCATGTGGTCGAGAAAACCCACGCCGGTGGCAAGTTCGGCGGCGCCCGTGCCGTCGAGCTCGACAGCGACAGTGATACGGGTCTCCAGGGTGCTGCGCGATACTTCGGAATTACGCATGGACGCGGGTACGAGTAGGTATGGCAAACGGGCAAACGTAAGGGGCATGATACCATTCGACGCCTGACTTTTTCCCACCCCTGAACCGAATATTTCAGCCATGAGCCGCTACTGGAGCGAGGTCGTCCACTCCCTGACCCCCTACGTCCCGGGCGAGCAGCCCAAGCTGCCCGACCTCGTCAAGCTCAACACCAACGAGAACCCCTACGGCCCCTCTCCGCTCGCCCTGGCCGCCATCCAGGCCGAGTTGGACACCCTGCGCCTGTACCCGGATCCGAACGCCGACCGGCTGAAGGCCGCGATCGCCGAATGCCACGGCATCGCGCCCGCCAACGTGTTCGTCGGCAACGGTTCCGACGAGGTCCTCGCCCACGTCTTCCTGGCCCTGCTCAGGCACGACCTGCCGACCCTGTTCCCGGACATCACCTACAGCTTCTACCCGGTCTACTGCGGTCTCTACGACATCGCCTACGAGACCGTGCCGCTGGCCGACGACTTCAGCATTCGGCCGGAGGATTACCGGCGCCCGAACGGCGGCATCATCTTCGCCAACCCGAACGCGCCAACCGGGCGCTTGCTGTTGCTGCCGCAGATCGAGACCATCCTGGCGGCCAACCCCGATTCCGTGGTCGTGGTCGACGAGGCTTACATCGACTTCGGCGGCGATAGCGCCGTGCCGCTGGTGGCGCGCTACCCGAACCTGCTGGTGGTGCAGACCCTGTCCAAGTCGCGCTCCCTGGCCGGCCTGCGGATCGGCTTCGCGATCGGCCACGTCGACCTGATCCAGGCCCTGGTACGGGTCAAGGACAGCTTCAACTCCTACCCGCTCGACCGCCTGGCGATCGCCGGCGGCGCCGCCGCCATGGCGGACCGGGACCACTTCGAGCGCACCCGCCGGGCGGTCATCGTCAGCCGCGCCTGGCTGAGCGGCGAACTGGCCGACCTGGGCTTCGAGGTCCTGCCCTCCGCGGCCAACTTCATCTTCGCCCGCCATCCGGAACGGGACGCCGGCGAGCTGGCCAAGGCCCTGCGCGAACGCAGCATCATCGTGCGCCACTTCCGGCAGCCGCGCATCGAGCAATACCTGCGCATCACGGTGGGCAGCGACGGCCAGTGCCAGGCGCTGGTGGCCGCCCTGCGCCGACTGCTGGCGCCCTGACCGGGCGCGCGTCTCAGTCCCTGCCCGGCCGGTCATCCTGCCGGCAGGGCGTGCAGCCGGTGCCCTGGCAGCCGTCGAGATCGCCGAGGGGCCGGGCGAAGGTGTAGGCAGCCGGGCGTTTCACCAACTGGCAGGCGGATTCGCCGACCGTCCCGCTGGGCACGGTGAAGGGCAATCCGAGTACGAACAGGGCGCCGCCGACGACGGTGGAGGCCAGACCGATCGGGCGCAGGACGATCAGGTCGACCACCATGTCGCCCCCCTTGTCGCCGGTCACCGTTTCCGCGCCGGCACAGACGGGCGGGCCGGCCAGCAGCGTGGCCAGGCCGAGCACGAGGGATGGATGGCGGATGCCCATGGCGACCTCCTTGGCGACGACGCGGACCTTATCAGTCTAGCGGTTGGAGCGCCGCCGGCGGCGGCATCCGAGCGCCCCGCAAATAAAAAAGGCCGGGGCGAGCCCGGCCTTTCCCGTCCGTACCGAACCTCAGCCTTCGCGATACTCCGCGGAACGGGCATGGGCCTGCAGGCCTTCGCCGTAGGCCAGGGCGGCGGCGATCTCGCCCAAGGTCTTGGCACCCGCCTGGGAGACGTGGATCAGGCTGGAACGCTTCTGGAAGTCGTAGACGCCCAGGGGCGAGGAGAAACGCGCGGTGCGCGAAGTCGGCAGCACGTGGTTGGGGCCGGCGCAGTAGTCGCCCAGGGCCTCGCAGGTGTTGCGGCCCATGAAGATGGCGCCGGCGTGCTTGATCCTGGGCAGCATGGCGTCCGGATCTTCCACCGACAGTTCCAGGTGTTCGGGGGCGATGAAGTTGCCGATCTCGGCCGCTTCGTCGAGGTCGCCGCACTTGATCAGGCCGCCGCGGTTGCTGATCGAGGTCTTGATCACCTCCAGGCGCGGCATGCTCGGCAGCAGGCGGTTGATGCTGGCCTGGACGGCATCCAGGAAGGCGGCATCCGGGGAGATCAGGATGGATTGCGCCAGCTCGTCGTGCTCGGCCTGGGAGAACAGGTCCATGGCGATCCAGTCCGGATTGGTCTTGCCATCGCAGATGATCAGGATCTCGGACGGGCCGGCGATCATGTCGATGCCGACGATACCGAAAACCCGGCGCTTCGCCTCGGCGACGTAGGCGTTGCCCGGACCGACGATCTTGTCGACCTGGGGCACGGTATCGGTGCCGTAGGCCAGGGCGGCCACCGCCTGGGCGCCGCCGATGGTGAACACGCGGTCGACGCCGGACACGGCGGCGGCAGCCAGGACGAGTTCGTTCTGGACGCCGTCCGGGGTCGGCACCACCATGATCAGTTCCTTGACCCCGGCGACCTTGGCCGGGATGGCGTTCATCAGCACCGACGAGGGATAGGCGGCCTTGCCGCCGGGCACGTAGAGGCCGACGCGGTCGAGGGCGGTGACCTGCTGGCCGAGCACCGTACCGTCTGCCTCGGTATAGGTCCAGGACTGCATGAGCTGCTTCTCGTGATACATGCGCACCCGTTCGGCGGCCTGCCGGAGGGCACGTTCGAGGTGCAGGGGCAGGCTCTTGAGGGCGCCTTCGAGGCGCTCCCTGGGCAGTTCCAGGGCGGCCATGCTGTCGGCCTGGAGACGGTCGAAACGGGCGGTGTATTCCAGCACGGCGGCGTCGCCGCGGCTGCGTACGCCGCTCAGGATGGCATCGACGGCATCGGAGATCCCCCTGTCCGTCTCGGCTGAGAAGGCGAGCAGGTTTTTCAGGGCGGCCTGGAAGTCGGGCTGGGCGGAATCGAGGCGGGTGATGGTGGTCATGATGTAACCCGATGCGTTGGCAAACAAATATTATAACCGCGTGAATCAGGCCGAGGCAGCCCGCCGGAAGGTCTCGACGATGGGTTGGATGAGCTCGTGCTTCAGCTTCATCGACGCCTGGTTGACCACCAGGCGGGAACTGATCGGCATGATCTCCTCGACCGCGACCAGGTTGTTCGCCTTCAGGGTGCCGCCGGTGGAGACCAGGTCGACGATCACGTCGGCCAGGCCGACCAGGGGTGCCAGCTCCATGGAGCCGTACAGCTTGATCAGGTCGACGTGCACGCCCTTGGCGGCGAAATGCAGGCGGGCGGTCTTGGTGTACTTGGTCGCCACGCGCAGGCGGGCGCCGCGCCGGACGGCAGCCTCATAGTCGAAACCGACCGGCGTGGCCACCATCATGCGGCACTTGGCGATGTTCAGGTCGACCGGCTGGTAGAGGCCCTCGCCGCCGTGTTCCACGAGGACATCCTTGCCGGCGATGCCGAGGTCGGCGGCGCCGTGTTGGACATAGGTCGGCACGTCGGTGGCGCGGACGATGATCAGGCGCACGTCGGGGCGGTTGGTGCCGATGATCAGCTTGCGCGACGACTCCGGGTTCTCGTTCGGGGTGATGCCCGCCGCCGCCAGCAGCGGCACGGTCTCTTCGAAGATGCGGCCCTTCGAGAGGGCCAGGGTGACTTGATGATTGGTCGTCACGGGGTCATGCCTTTACTCGTTGTATGCGGGCGCCCAGCGCCGTGAGCTTGCTTTCCAGGTGTTCGTAGCCGCGGTCGAGGTGGTAGATGCGCTCGACGTGGGTTTCGCCTTCCGCGACCAGCCCGGCGATGACCAGACTGGCCGAGGCGCGCAGATCGGTCGCCATCACGGCGGCGCCCTGCAGGCGGGCGACCCCGGTGACGAAGGCGGTGTTGCCGTCGATCTTGATGTCGGCACCGAGGCGGATCAGCTCGACCGCGTGCATGAAGCGGTTCTCGAAGATGGTCTCGCGCATCACCGCGGCACCCTCGGCGACGCAATTGATGGCCATGAACTGGGCCTGCATGTCGGTCGGGAAGGCCGGGTACGGCGCGGTTCGGATCGACACCGCCTTGATCCGTTGCGGGGCCCGGATCACGATCGTCTCGCTGGTCCGGGTCTTCTCGCCGACGATGTCGCAGCCGGCATCCATGAGCTTGTCGACCACCGCGTCGAGGTAGCCGGTCGAGGTGCCGCGCAGACAGACCTCGCCACCGGTCGCCGCCGCCGCGCACAGGAAGGTGCCGGTCTCGATGCGGTCGGGCATGATGCGGTGGCTGGCACCGTGCAGCCGGTCGACGCCCTCGATGCGGATGACGTCGGTGCCGGCCCCGGAGACGCGCGCCCCCATGGCGGTGAGGCACTGGGCGAGATCGACCACCTCGGGCTCGCGGGCGGCGTTCTCGATCACCGTGACGCCGTTGGCCAGGCAAGCGGCCATCATCAGGTTCTCGGTGCCGGTCACCGTGACCATGTCGGTGAACAGGCGCGCACCCTTCAGGCGCGGAGTCTTGGCCAGGACGTAGCCACGTTCGACGGCCACCTCGGCACCCATGGCCTGCAGGCCCTTGATGTGCTGGTCGACCGGGCGGGCACCGATGGCGCAGCCGCCGGGCAGGGAGACCTGCGCCTCGCCGCAGCGGGCCGCGAGCGGGCCGAGGACCAGGATCGACGCGCGCATGGTCTTGACCAGCTCGTAAGGCGCCACCGGGTTGTTCAGGCCCGAGGCGTCGAGCACCACGCGATGGCCGTCGCGTTCCACCTTGACGCCCATCTGCTCGAGCAGCTTGAGCATGGTGGCGATGTCGTTGAGGTCGGGGACGTTGGTCAGTTCCAGCGGTTCGGCGGTCAAGAGGGCCGCGCAGAGGATGGGCAGGGCCGCATTCTTGGCGCCGGAGACGGCCACCTCACCGGACAGGCGATGCCCGCCCTCGATTACCAGTTTGTCCATGTCGTATGCAGATTCAAGTCAGTGGCGGAGTTTATAGCCGGTCTGGATCAGCCGCAAAGCCAACCCGCCGAGCAGCAGGGTGACCGGCGTCACCGCCGCCAGCGACAGCCAGGGACTCACGTCCGACTGGCCGTGGAAGCCGTAGCGGAAACCGTCGATCATGTAGAACACCGGGTTGTAATGCGACATTCCCTGCCAGAAGGCCGGCAGGGAATGGATGGAATAGAACACCCCGGACAGGAAGGTGAGCGGCATGATGATGAAGTTCTGCACGCCGGCCAGATGGTCGTACTTGTCGGCCCAGATGCCGGCCATGATGCCCAGGGCGCCGAAGGCGGCGCTGGCGAGCAGCGCGAAGGCGACCACCCAGAGCGGCCTGGCCAGGTTCAGGTCGGCGAAGAACAGGCCGACCACGAGGACGCCGGCCCCGACCACGATGCCGCGCACGATGGCCGCCAGCAGGTAGGCGGAGAAGAACTCGAAATGCGCCAGGGGCGGCAGCAGGATGAACACGATGCTGCCGCTCTGCTTGGACTGGATCAGGCTGGACGAACTGTTGGCGAAGGCGTTCTGCAGGATCGACATCATGATCAGGCCGGGCATCAGGAAGGCCGTGTAGCCGACCCCGGGATAGACCTCGACGTGCGCCGCCAGGACGTGGGAGAAGATCAGCAGATAGAGCAGTGCCGTGAGCACCGGCGCCAGCACGGTCTGCATGGCGACCTTGCCGAAGCGGATGATCTCCTTCCTGAACAGGGTGCCGAAACCGCTCATGCGCCCTGCCCCACCAGCTTGATGAACACCTCCTCGAGATCGGCCTGGCGCAGTTGCATGCGCTCGATCCGGATGCCGTTGCGGCGCAATTCCGCCAGGATGCCCTCCAACTCCGCGTAATCCGGCAGGGCGAGTACGAAGCGGTTGCCGTCGTGGCCGACCACGCGGGCGTCGAGGTTCTCCGGCAGGAGCGTGCTGGACAACACCAGTTCGAGGCGCTGCTCGTCCTCCCGACGCAGCAGGTTGACGGTGCGATCGAGGGCGACGATGCGGCCCTCCTTGAGCATGGCGACCCGCTCGCACAGCTCCTCCGCCTCCTCCAGGTAGTGGGTGGTCAGCAGGATGGTGTGGCCTTCCCGGTTGAGGCGCCGGATGAAGGCCCAGAGCGATTGCCGCAACTCGACGTCCACGCCGGCGGTCGGCTCGTCGAGGACGATGACGGGCGGCTTGTGCACCAGCGCCTGGGCCACCAGCAGCCGGCGCTTCATGCCGCCCGACAGGGTGCGGGTATAGGCGTCCGCCTTGTCGGCCAGGCTCAGGTTCTCGAGCAGTTCGTCGATCCAGGCATCGTTGCGGTGCAGGCCGTAATAGCCGGACTGGAAGCGCAGCATCTCGCGCACCGTGAAGAAGGCGTCGTAGACGAGTTCCTGGGGCACCACGCCGAGGCTCCGCCGGGCCAGGCGGTAATCGCGCACGACATCGTGCCCCATCACCGCGGCACTGCCCGCGCTGGGTCGGGCGAGGCCGGCCAACAGGCTGATGAGGGTGGTCTTGCCGGCCCCGTTCGGGCCCAGGAGGGCGAAGAACTCGCCTTCGGCAATATCGAGATCGACGCCGCGCAACGCATGCACGGTGCGATAGCGCTTTTCCAGCGCACGCAGACGGACTGCCGGGGCATCAGTGGATCAGGTCGGCCAGGCCGTACAGTCCGGCCAGGCTGTGCACGCTCTCGGGCAGGTTGCGGAAGCTCAGGGGCTGCGAACGGGCCTGCGCCCGGCGCTGCCAGGACAGGAGCAGGCTGAGCGCCGAGGAGTCGACCTTGGTCACGCCGGCCAGGTCGAACACCGTGACGCCGCGCGCCAGGGCTTGTTCGCCCTCCTGCAGCGCCCGGGTGGCCTCGGCCAGGGTCAGGGCACCTTCCGGATAGGCGACCGTATCCTCGATGCGCATCGCCGTCCTACTTGCGCTGGTTGCGCCGGCTGAGCGTTTCGATGAGGCCATCGATCCCGCCCTTGCGCACCTCGGAGTTGAAGGAGTTGCGATATACGGTGACCAGGCTGACGCCGTCGACCATGACATCGTAGACCTTCCAGGCGTCGCTCATCTTTTCCATGCGGTAATCGATGGTGATGGGCGGTGCGCCCGGCTTGCTGACCTCGGAATTGACGACCACGTCGGTATCGCCCGCCGCCATGCGCAGCGGCTTGAAATCGACCTTGTACTCGGCGACGCTGGACAGCGAAGCGGCATAGGTGCGCACCAGCAGGGCACGGAATTCGTCGACCAGGCGGTCCTGTTGTTCCGGGGTCGCCGTGTTCCAGTTGCGCGCCACGGCGAGCTTGGTCATGCGCTGGAAGTCGAAGTGCGGCAGGATTTTGGTTTCCACCACCGAATAAATCTTGGAGGCGCGGCCGTTCCTGATGTCGTCGTCCTGCTTGACGATCTGGATCACCTCATTGGTGGTGTTGCGGGCCAGGGTATCCGGGCCGATGATGGCCAGGGCCGCGGAACTGGCCAGCAGGGCGAGGGGCAGGAACAGCAGTCGGATAATTTTTTGCATCGTCACTTCCGGTTTTCCATGAATTGCCGCCATTTTGCGTCCGCACGGCCGATCGTCAAGAGACATTCCTACTTCTGCGGCGTGGTAGGCTCATCGGCCTTGTTGTACAGGAACTGGCCGATCAGGTTCTCCAGGACCACGGCGCCCTGGGTGATCTTGATGCTGTCGCCCTGGGCCAGCATCTTCTCCTCGGCACCGGCCTCGAGGGCAATGTACTGCTCGCCGAGCAGGCCCGAGGTCATGATCGCGGCGCTGGTATCGACCGGGAACTTGAAGTTGCTGCTGATGTTGAGCACCACCTCGGCGCGATAGGACTGGGTGTCGAAACGGATGTCGCCGACCCGGCCGACCACGACGCCGGCACTCTTGACCGGAGCACGCACCTTGAGACCGCCGATGTTGTCGAACTTGGCGTTCACGGCATAGGTCTGCGCCGTCTCGAAGGCACCGGTGTTGCTGACCTTCAGGGCCAGGAACATCAAGGCGGCAATGCCAGCCGCGACAAAAAACCCGACCCACAAATCCAGGGTTGCCCGTTCCATCTCAAACTCCAAGAAACATGAAGAAGCCAAACAAAATCCGGCGCCGCGCCCGCGGCTGGCCGTATCACGCGCTTTATGATCGCTGCCCGGAAATCGGCGACCGGGCTTCCGCCTCGTACCACCCGACGCGCATACCGCGCGCATGCCGATAAAGGCTACGAAATCCACCCCCGTCGAGGCAACAAAACGGCCCACCCGGTGGACCGTCAATGTGCGTATTGTCGCATACCGGCGAAAACACCGGCCACGCCGGCGGGCCGACAAACGCCGAAAATGCGGCTCAGGTCACTGACGGCCCGCCCGTAGACGTGGCTTCGGACGCCGCCAGCCTGGCGCGCAGACGGGCCTCGCGCCGGCGATATTCGGGCTCGCCCGGCTGGCGACCGACCAGCACGCTGCACAGCGCCAGGGCACCCGCGAAGTCACGTTCGACATGTTCGCGGTACTTGGCGAGGGCCAGCATCGCCTCGACGACACCCGCCTCGGCAAGCGGTTGCCAGATGGCCAGGGCCGCCGGCCAGCGGGCTTCGCGCCGGTGCAGGCGGGCCAGTTCCAGCAAGCCGTCGGTACCCAGGCGATCCCGGACGGCATCCAGATGGGCGATCGCCTGGCCGGGCCGGCCCGCCTTGAGTTGGCGACGCGCCAGGGCCTGGGCGTCGGCATTCGCATAGCCCGGCCGGGCATGGATGCGGGCCATCTCGGCCAGGAGTGCGGCGAGGCTGACCACGTCCAAGCGGTTGTGTTCGAGTACGCGCGCGACTTCGCCCAGCCTGCGGGTACGCACGAAGTCGCCCCATACCTGGGGCACCAGCCAGCCAGGTAGGTCGTCCTCGCGCACCAGGCCGAGCAGTTCCACCTCGGCGCGCTGCAGGCGGCAGTCCTGCCAGCGCGAAGCGAAGGCGGCCCGGGTCGGGTGCAGCAGGTCGATATGCGGTTTGCCGTCCAGGGGACAAGCCAGCCGGCGCAGGCGATGGCGGGTGACCAGGAGCGGAACGTCGAAGGACTTGCCGTTGTAGGTCACCAACTGGCCGGCCTCGGCCAGCCAGGGGCGGGCATGTTCCAGCATGGCGGCCTCGCCGCCGAAGCCGGTCAGGAAATACTGGCGCAACCGGAGGCCGTCCGCCTCCAGCCGGGCGAGCCCGAGCAGGAAGGCCAGCGTGCCGGTACCGCCGGCCAGGCCGGTGGTCTCGGTATCCAGGAACAGCAGCTCGTCAGGCGCCGGCGCCACGTCGGCCAGGACGGCCAGGGGTGCGTCCAGCAAGGCCGTCAGGGGAACGCGGCCATGCCGGTGGCCGAGCGGCATGAGGTGCTCGACCAGCACCACTCCGGTCGCCGGCACGGTCCCGCCCAGCCGTGCCGCCACCTCGGCGTCGTCCGATGCCTTCGTGGCACGCGGGCCTTGGTCAAGCAGGCGTTTCAGTCGCTCGTCCGTGTCCGGCGCGGCTGGGGCCGCGCCCTGGCGCGCCTTCAGTTGTTCGATGCGCTGGCGCAGGTCCATGGTCAGAGCAGGTCCAGCACCGCCAGGGCAGCCGACTTGGGCGACTGCCCGCGCGCCTCGTCGGATGCCAGGATCGGCCCGACGCAGGCCGGGCAACCGTGCTTGCAGGCACAGCGTCCGACCAGGGCGCGGGCGCCCTCCACCACCTTGGTGCGCAGGTCGAACAGCGGCTCGGACAGACCCATGCCACCCGGGTAGTTGTCGTACAGAAATACCGTGGGGCGGAATTCCCGCAGGCCGGAGAGATCCAGCGCCTGGCCGTCGTCGCCGCGTAGCGTGCCGCGGCCGTCCGGGCCGACCGTGGCGGACCAGGTGGAATTGGAATCACCCACCGCCCGGCCCAGGTCCTGGCGCTCCGACATGGTCAGGATGGCGGCCACCAGGTGCAGGGCGTAGGCGGCGCCCAGGAAACCGTCCAGGGCCTGCCAGCGGCTCGGGAAGGCGGCCGCCAGGGCGGTCGGGTCGGCCTGCCACCAGACCGAGGTGGTGTGCAGTTCCTGGTCGGGCAGGTTGATGTTGCCGTAGCCGACGTTCTCATGCGTGTAGTAGCGGATCTTCTTGTAGCCGGGGATGCGCCGCACCAGATGGACCTCGCCGTGGGCGCACAGGCCCTGGCGGCCGGCGGCGGCGTCGAAACGGTCGAGCACCTTGAGGCGGGTGTAGTCGATGGCGTCGGTGTAGTAGTCGGCCCGGGTCTGGGTCACAAATGCTTTGCGGCCCTCCCAGTCCAGGCGTTCCACCTGGTAGGGGGCGGCCTGGATCATGTAGATGGCGCCCTCGTAGATGGTCATGGGGGCGCTGCTGAAATCCACCTCGGCCACCACGTCCTTGGCCCCCTGGGTGGTGTCGATGACCACGAAGTTGCCTTCCGCCACCGAGCGCAGGCTGACGGTCACGGCCGGGTAACTGTCTGCCATCCAGTGCCACTCACCGCCCTCCCGGTGCAGCACCTGCTGCTCCTCCAGATAGGAGAGGAGCGCCGGCAGGTCCTCGCCGCCGAAGCGTTCGCCGTCCCGGAAGGGCAGTTCGAAGGCCGCGCAACGCACGTGGTCCATGAGGATCAGGAGCTGGTCCGGAGCGATGCGGGCGTGTTCCGGCGAGGCGCCCAGGAAGAACTCCGGGTTGCGCACGATGAACTGGTCGAGGGCCTCGCTGGTGGCCACCAGGACGCCCAGGGCGGGCCGCATGCGCCGGCCGGCCCGGCCCAGGCGCTGCCAGGTGCCGGCGACGGTACCGGGATAGCCGTTGAGGACGCAGACATCGAGGGCGCCGATGTCGACGCCCAGTTCCAGGGCGCTGGTGGTGACCACGCAGTCCACCTCGCCATTGCGCAGGCGCCGTTCCGTGGCGCGCCGCTCGCTGGGCAGGTAGCCGCCCCGGTAGGCCAGGACCCGGGCCGGCCGGCGCGGGTCGGGGTCGAAGACGTCCTTCAGGTATTTGGTGAGCACCTCCACCATCAGCCGGGTGTTGGCGAACACGATGGTCTTCTGGCCCGCCTTCACCGCCATGCGGGCGATGCGGGTGGATTGGGAGCGGGCCGAGGCGCGCAGGCCCAGGTCCGGGTTGACGAGAGGCGGGTTCCAGAGCAGCAGGTGCTTGGCGCCCTGGGGCGCGCCCGATTCGGTCACCGCCGCCACCGGCGCGCCGATCAGGGCCTCGGCCAGCTCGGCCGGGTTGGCGATGGTGGCCGAACAGAGGATGAAGGTGGGCTCGCTGCCGTAGAAGGCGCAGATGCGCCGGAGGCGCCGGATGACGTTGGCCATGTGGGAACCGAACACGCCCCGGTAGACGTGCATCTCGTCGATCACCACGTACTTCAGGCTCTCGAAGAACTGCGCCCACTTGGTGTGGTGGGGCAGGATGCCCTGGTGCAGCATGTCCGGGTTGGACACCACGATGTCGCCCTTGGTGCGCACCGCGGCGCGGGCGTCGCCCGGGGTGTCGCCGTCGAAGGTGTAGGCGCGCACGCCCAGGCTGCCGGCGTCGTTCAATTCCAGTATCTCGGCCACCTGGTCCTGGGACAGTGCCTTGGTAGGAAACAGGTACAAGGCCTTGGCCCGCTCTTTGAGCGCGGCCTGGAGCACCGGCAGGTTGTAGCACAGGGTCTTGCCCGAGGCGGTGGGGGTGACCACCACGGTGTGGCGGCCGGCCGCGACCTGGTCCCAGGCCTCGCGCTGATGCGCGTACAGGCGGCCAATGCCACGCGCCGACAGGGCCTGGCGCAGGCGGGCGTCGAGCCCGTCCGGAAAGTCGGCGAAGCGGGCCGGCCGGGCCGGCACCACCAGTTCGCCGGTGATGCGCCCCTTGTACTTCTTCTGCAGGGCCGCGATCAGGCGGCCGATATCGGCGGGCTCCCGGCGCACCGCGGGGGTCTCGGGCTCGCGCTCCTCGCCGGTGTCGAAATAGGTCCTTTGGGCCTGGCTCATGGTGTTTCTCATCGCTACCTGTATAGGATGACAGTACTGTATATAATTACAGTATTCAAGCACCGGATACCGACCATGCAGGAACTCACCCCGCGCCAGGCGGAAATCTGGCAATTCATCCGTGATTACCAGGAGACCGAGGGCTATCCGCCCACCCGGGCGGAGATCGCCGCCCGCTTCGGCTTCCGCTCGCCCAACGCGGTGACCGAGCACCTCAACGCCCTGGTACGCAAGGGTGCCCTGGCCCTCGCCCCGGACACCTCGCGCGGCATCCGGCTCATCGGCGCGGAGGCCGACGCCGAGGAGGAGGCCGGCCTGCCGGTGGTAGGCCAGGTGGCGGCCGGCTCGCCCTTGCTGGCCGAACAGAACGTCACCCAGCGCTGCCAGTTCGACCCCGGCCTGTTCAGCCCGCGCGCCGACTACCTGCTGCGGGTATACGGCCTGTCCATGAAGGACGCCGGCATCCTGGACGGCGACTGGCTGGCGGTGCATGCCACCCGGGAGGCGCGTTCCGGCCAGGTGGTGGTGGCGCGCATCGGCGACCAGGTCACGGTGAAACGCCTGTGGAAACAGGGCAAGCGCCTGGAACTGCGGCCGGAGAACCCGGACTTCGCCGCCATCGTGCCCGACCCGGAACGGGACGAGCTGGTGATCGAGGGCATCGCCGTCGGGCTCATCCGGCCGAACGGCACATGAACGCCCAACTCGACAACCTCCTCCGCCATCCCGGCGTCTGGCGCGGCGACCGCCTGGGCATCACCGAGCGTCCGGGCCAGCCCACCGGCTACGTCGGCCTCGACGCCCTGCTGCCCGGCGGCGGCTGGCCGCGCGGGGCGCTCACCGAGCTGATCTGCCAGGAGGAAGGCATCGGCGAGCTGTCCATGCTCCTGCCCGCCCTGGCCGGGATATCCAGGGAGGATCGCTGGATCGCCCTGGTCGCCCCGCCCTATATCCCCTACGCCCCGGCCCTGGCCGGTGCCGGCGTTGACTTGGCGCGCCTCCTGGTGGTCCGGGCCGGCAACACGGCGGACACCCTGTGGGCCATGGAGGAGACCCTGCGCTCCGGCGCCTGCGGGGCGGTCCTGGCCTGGCCCAGCCTGATCGACGAACGCAGCCAGCGCCGCCTGCAGCTGGCCGCCGAGGCGGGCGACAGCACCTGCATCTGGTTCACCCCGGCGCGCCAGGCCGCCAATGCCTCCTTCGCCGCCCTGCGCATCAAGGTCATGCCGGCCCGCGACGGCACCTTGGTGCACATCGTCAAACGGCGCGGCGGCGGTCCCGCTCCCGCCTTGGTCCTGGACCATGCTCTGGCTGGCCCTCCACTTCCCCGACCTGCCCCTGCAGATATACGCCCCGCCGCCTGACGCCATCCTGGCCGTCGCCGGCACCGGCAGGCGTCCGGAGGTCCTGGCGGCCACCGGGCCGGCGCGCGCGCTCGGGGTGGTGCCCGGCCTGAGCGTGGCCGCCGCCACCGCCCTGGCGCCCGGCCTGGTGGTACAGCCGCGCAACCCGCACCGGGAGGCGGAGACCCTGGCCGGGGCCGCCACCTGGGCACTGCAGTTCACCCCCGAGGTCAGCCCGGCGCCGCCCGACGCCCTGCTGCTGGAGATCGGCGGCTGCCTGCGCCTGTTCGGCGGCCTGGACCGGCTGCTCGGCCGGGTGCGCGACGGCCTGGCGGAACTGGGCCTGGACGGGGTGCCGGCCGTGGCGCCGACGCCCGAGGGGGCGCGCACCCTGGCCAGGAGCGGCCTGGAGCTGTCGGTACCGGACCTGGCCGAACTGCGCCGGCACATCGCCGCCCTGCCCCTCGACAGTCTCGATCACTCGGCCGAAACCCTCACGTCCCTGGCCAACCTGGGCATGCGCACCATCGGCGACTGCCTGGCCCTGCCCCGGGACGGCCTGGCCCGGCGCTTCGGCCCGGAACTTCCGGCCCTGCTGGACCGCATCCTCGGCCGGCAGGCCGACCCCCGCCAGGCCATCGTCCTGCCGGACCGCTTCGGCAACCGGCTGGAGCTGTTCGCCCCGGTGCTGGAGGTGGACGCCCTGCTGTTCGGGGTGAAGCGCCTGGTGACCGAGCTGTGCGGCTGGCTCACCGCCCGCAATGCCGGGGTCCGGCGCCTGACCCTGTCCCTGGGCCACGAGCACCGCCCCGCCACGCCCCTCCCCCTGGCCCTGGTGACGCCCCAGCGTGATCCCGCCCACCTGTTCATGCTGCTGCGCGAGCGTCTGCACCGCATCGACCTGGTCGCCGGGGTATCCGAACTGTCCCTGGCGGCCGACGAGACGACCCAGATCGAGCCGCTGAACTTCTCCCTCTTCGGCGAACGGGAGCACATCCGGGAAGACTGCCTGAACCTGGCCGAACGCCTGCAGGCCCGGTTGGGCATGGCGGCGGTGAGCGGCCTGTCGCTATGTCCGGAACACCGGCCCGAACTGGCCTGGCGCGAGGTGGCACCAGGGGCCGAGACCACCGCGGCCGACTTCCCGCCCCGGCCGTTCTGGCTGCTGCCCCGGCCGCGGCCGCTGGCCATGCGCGACGCCCTGCCCTGGCTGGACGGCCCCCTCAGCCTGGAACGGGGGCCGGAGCGGATCGAGTCGGGCTGGTGGGACGACGCCTTCGTCCGGCGCGACTACTTCCTGGCCCGGACCGCCTCCGGCGCCCGGCTGTGGGTGTACCGGGAACTGGGGACGATGGAACGCTGGTTCCTGCACGGCATCTTCGCATGACCGCCTACGCCGAGCTGCACTGCCTGTCCAACTTCACCTTCCTGCGCGGCGCCTCGCACCCGGAGGAACTGGTGGAGCGCGCCGCCAAACTGGGCTACGCGGCCCTGGCCCTCACGGACGAATGTTCCGTGGCCGGCGTGGTGCGCGCCCACGTCGCCGCCAAGCCGGCCGGGCTCAAGCTCATCGTCGGCAGCGAGATCAGGCTCGAGGACGGCCCCCGCCTAGTCGTCCTGGCCGCCAACCGGCAGGGCTACGGCGAGCTGTGCCGGCTGATCACCGTAGGCCGGCGTTCGGCACCCAAGGGCCGCTACCGACTCACCCGGGCCGACCTGCAGTCGGGCCTGCCCGGCTGCCTGGCCATCCTGCTGCCCGAGAACGAGCCCGACCCGGAACACGCCGCCTGGCTCCAGGCCATCTTCCCTGGCCGTGCCTGGCTGGCGGTGGAACTGTTCGCCGGCAGCGACGACCGCCAGCGGCTGGCCGCCCTCACCGCCCATGCCGAAGCGACCGGCCTCGCCGTGGTGGCGACCGGCGACGTGCACATGCACGTGCGCGCCCGCTGCGTCCTGCAGGACACCGTCACCGCCATCCGCCTGGGTCGGCCGGTGAAGGACTGCGGCCATGCCCTGTTCGCCAACGGCGAGCGCCACCTGCGCCCCATCAAGCGCCTGGCCGGCCTGTACCCGGCCACGCTGCTGGCGGAGAGCGTGGCCATCGCCGAACGCTGCGACTTCTCCCTGGACAGCCTGCGCTACGAATACCCGGCCGAGCTGGTGCCGCCCGGCACGACGCCGGCCGCCCACCTGCGCGCCCTGACCGAGGCCGGCCTCGGCCGGCGCTTCCCGGACGGCGTGCCGGCCAAGGTGCGCGGCCTGATCGAGCACGAACTGGCCCTGATCGCCGAACTCGGCTACGAGCACTACTTCCTCACCGTCCACGACATCGTCGACTACGCCCGCGGCCGCGCCATCCTGTGCCAGGGCCGCGGATCGGCGGCCAACTCGGCGGTCTGCTACGCATTGGGGATCACCGAGGTGGACCCGTCCCGCATGGCCATGCTGTTCGAGCGCTTCATCTCCCGGGAACGGGACGAGCCGCCCGACATCGACGTGGACTTCGAGCACGAGCGCCGCGAGGAGGTGATCCAGTACCTGTACCGCAAGTACGGCCGCGACCGCGCCGCCCTGGCCGCCACGGTCATCACCTACCGGCCCAGGAGCGCCCTGCGCGACGTGGGCAAGGCCCTGGGCTTCGACCTCGCCCAGGTGGACCGCCTGGCCAAGGCCCAGTCCTGGTGGGACGGCCGCAAGGTGAAGCCGGAACGCCTGGCCGAGGCGGGCTTCGACCCTGCACACCGCCCGGTGGCCCGGCTGATCGACATCGTCGGCACCCTGGTGGGCTTCCCGCGCCACCTGTCCCAGCACGTCGGCGGCTTCGTCATCTCCCGCGGGCCGCTGGCCGAACTGGTGCCGGTGGAGAACGCCGCCATGGCCGAGCGCACCGTGATCCAGTGGGACAAGGACGACCTGGACGCGCTGGGCCTGCTGAAGGTGGACGTCCTGGCCCTGGGCATGCTGTCCGCCATCCGGCGCAGCCTGGACCTGGTCGCCAGCCTGCGTGGCCGGTCCGTGACGATGCAGGACATCCCGGCCGAGGACCCGGCCGTCTACGCCATGATCGGCCGCGCCGACACGGTGGGGGTGTTCCAGATCGAGTCGCGCGCCCAGATGGCCATGCTGCCCCGGCTCAAGCCCAGGCGCTTCTACGACCTGGTGATCGAGGTGGCCATCGTCCGCCCCGGCCCCATCCAGGGCGGCATGGTGCACCCCTACCTGCGCCGCCGGCAGGGCCTGGAGCCGGTCACCTACCCCTCCGAGGCGGTGCGCGAGGTGCTGGAACGCACCCTGGGCGTGCCCATCTTCCAGGAGCAGGTGATGCAGCTCGCCGTGGTGGCGGCCGGATTCACCCCCGGCGAGGCGGACCGCCTGCGCCGTTCCATGGCCGCCTGGCGCCGGCGCGGCGGCCTGGAGGGCTTCGAGGAACGCCTGATCTCGGGCATGCAGGCGCGCGGCTACGCGACCGAATTCGCCCAGGCCATCTACCGGCAGATACTCGGCTTCGGCGAATACGGCTTCCCTGAGTCCCACGCCGCCAGCTTCGCCCTGCTGGTCTACGTCTCGGCCTGGCTGAAGTGCCATGAGCCGGCCGCCTTCGCCTGCGCCCTGCTGAATTCCCAGCCCATGGGCTTCTACAGCCCGGACCAGATCCTCCAGGACGCCCGCCGGCATGGCATCGAGTTGCGCCCGGTGGACGTCGCCGCCAGCCATTGGGAGTGCACCCTGGAGCCCGCCGGCACGGTCCAGGCGGCCATCCGCCTGGGCCTCCGGCAGGTCAAGGGGATGAGCGCCGCGGGGGCGGAACGCCTAGTGGCGGCGCGTGCCTCGGTGCCCTATGCCGACGTGGCCGACCTGGTGCAGCGCGGCGGCCTGGACCGGCGCGACCTCCAGGCCCTCGCCACGGCCGGCGCCCTGCAGGGCCTGTCCGGCCACCGGCGCAACGCCCTCTGGGATGTCGCCGGCGCCCGCGAACTGCCGCCCCTGTTCCAGGCGGCCGGCCTTGCCGAGGCCGACCCGGCCCTGCCGGTGCCCAGCGAGGGCGAGGACATCGTCGCCGACTACGCCAGCCTGGGCTTCACCCTGGGCCGCCACCCCCTGGCCCTGCTGAGAAGGCGGCTCAGCCGCATGCGCCTGACCAGCGCCGCCGACATCCGCAAGGCACCCAACGGCCGCCTGGTCCGCACCTCCGGCATCGTCACCGGCCGGCAGCGCCCGGACACCGCCAGTGGCGTCATCTTCGTCACCCTGGAGGACGAGACCGGCATGATCAACGTGGTGGTCTGGCGCGACCTGGCCGAACGCCAGCGCCGCGAACTGCTGGGCGCCAGCCTGCTCGGGGTGCAGGGGGTGATCGAGCGCCAGGGCGAGGTGGTCCACGTCATGGCCCGCCGGCTGGTGAATTTGAGCGGCCTGCTGGGCGAACTCACCGCCCGGTCGCGCGATTTCCGCTAAACGCAAGGGCTGCCCGGCGCACCGCGCCGGCACACCCTCAGAGGCCGCGGAACATGAACGCGGTCAGGACGAAGTCGAGGCCCAGGATGGCCAGGCTGGAGGTCACCACGGTACGCGTCGTCGCGCGCGAGACACCTTCCGCAGTGGGCGGCGCATCGTAGCCTTCGAACAGCGCCACCACCGTCACGGCGGCACCGAACACCAGGCTCTTGATGACGCCGTTCAGGATGTCGTCCTTCAGGTCCACCGCAGATTGCATCTGCGACCAGAAGGCGCCTTCGTCGACCCCGATCACGCTCACCGCCACCAGGTAGCCGCCGAAGATACCCATGGCGGAGAACAAGGCCGCCAGCAGGGGCATGGAGATCGCCGCCCCCCAGAAGCGCGGCGCCACCACGCGGGCGATGGGGTCCACCGCCATCATCTCCATGGCGGCGATCTGCTCGGTGGCCTTCATCAGGCCGATTTCGGCCGTGATGGCCGACCCGGCCCGGCTGGCGAACAGCAGGGCCGCGACCACCGGTCCCAGCTCGCGCACCAGCGACAGGGCCACGAGCACGCCCACCGCCTCCTCGGAACCGTAGGTCTGCAGGGTGTCGTAGCCCTGCAGGCCGAGCACCATGCCGACGAACAGGCCGGACACGATGATGATGATGAGGGACAGGACACCGGCCGAGTAGACCTCCTTGATGACCAGTTGCGGCCGGCGCAGGCAGATGCCCGAGTGCAACATGGTCAACAGGAAGAAGCGCGTGGCCACGCCCATGCGCCAGACGCCATCGACAACCCGATGGCCAAGCTTGCGGACCCCTTTGAGTGCGCGTTCAGGCATAAGACAACCCCAGATCTGCCGCGTAAGGATCGGCGGGATAATGGAAAGGTACCGGGCCGTCCTCCTCGCCGTGGACGAACTGGTGTACGAAAGGCAGGCCGGAGGCCTTGATCTCGGCCGGCGTGCCGTGCGCCTCCACCATGCCCTCGGAGATGAAGTAGACGTAATCGACCATCCGCAGGGACTCCTGGATGTCGTGAGTGACGACGATGGAGGTCAGGCCGAGGGTATCGGTCAGGCGCCGGATCAGGTTGCCGATGACCCCGAGCGAGATCGGGTCGAGACCGGCGAAGGGCTCGTCGTACAGGATCAGCATCGGATCGAGCGCGACCGCGCGCGCCAGGGCGACCCGCCGTGCCATGCCGCCGGACAGTTCCGAAGGCATCAGGTCATGGGCACCGCGCAGGCCGACCGCGTTCAGCTTGGCCAGGACCAGGTCGCGGATCATCTCCTCCGGCAGGTCGGTGTGTTCGCGCAACTGGAAGGCCACGTTGTCGAACACCGACATGTCGGTGAACAGGGCGCCGAACTGGAACAGCATGCCCATGCGCCGACGCAGCTGGTACAAGCCGCGCTGATCGAGTGCGCCGACGTCGAGGCCATCCACCGAGAGCAGACCGCTGGTGGGGCGGACGGTGCCGCTGATGAGGCGGAACAGCGTCGTCTTGCCGCAACCCGAGTTGCCCATGATGGCCACGACCTGGCCGCGCCGGGCAGTCAGGTCGATCCCCTTCAGGACCGGCCGGCTGTTGTAGGCAAAATGCAGCCCCTTGATTTCGACCAGATTGTCGGACATGGATGGATGTGAGGAATTGGCTTGCCGCGTTGTGTTCGCCGGATTTTATCCGACCCGGCCGGTTGGCCCAAGGCCGAGGAGCCCGAGCAGCGTGTTCACCTTGGCCAGGGTTGCAAGGTTGCCATCCCGGCTCAGCAGATAGGTGGCCCCGGATTCGGCCGCGCGCCGGCGCAGGAGATCGCCCAGCCCACGCAGGTCGACGTCGGCATCGAACCACAGCACGTCCGGGTCGTCCGGCCCGCAGAGCAAGGCCGGCCTCGGCGCAAAGGCCGCCAGGCACGCCTGCACCGCCTCGGTGTCCTGATGGTTGGCGTCACGCTCGAGCAGGAAGCGGAATTCGTCGCGGGTGTCGGCCAGCCATTCCGCGACGGTCGCCGGCGCCAGCCGGCTCCAGGTCGCGCGAGGCAGCCACAGGCAG
Source organism: Parasulfuritortus cantonensis (assembly GCF_004337445.1). Lineage (GTDB taxonomy): Bacteria > Pseudomonadota > Gammaproteobacteria > Burkholderiales > Thiobacillaceae > Parasulfuritortus > Parasulfuritortus cantonensis. Next base: position 62,267 of record NZ_SJZB01000010.1, read on the forward strand.
GAGAACTGGGTGTTGTAATAGGCCAGCCGCCATTCCTCCGGCATGCCCGCGGGATAGAAGGTGTCGTCCCAGGACGGGAAACGCCAGTCGGCCGCCCCGAGAAATACGCCATGGCTCATGTCGTGTCATCCAATTGGTGTGCGCCGGGATCCCGCCCGGGCGGACCGGCGGCGACGATCGGCTGTAACAGTATTTATCTACCGTATGGCTTGTCGCAAATTTACTACAGATGTATTTTCGTATAGTTCGTTCTTTACTACCGACAATAACGATATATACATATTCTGATATTCTTAAATTAATGGTCAGAATTATCGCCGTTTTACCCATCCAACCCGAAGGAGAGCTTTCGTCATGAAGATCAAGACCATCGTCGCCGCCTTGCTGTTCACCGTCGCCGCCCCCGTTCTGGCTGCCGACGCCGCCCCCGCCGCTCCCACCGTCCCGCAAACGCCGGAAGCCTGGCTGAACCGCATGACCGACTTCACCCAGAACCAGTCCGCCTACAAGGACCCGAAGGTCTTCGTGCCCTGGTTCAACGCCGTCACCGAGCCCGGCTTCTACGCCGCCATGGGCAACGGCATGATGGACCCCGCCGGCTGGACCCGCATGATGGGCTCCATGATGGACCCCAACGCCTACCGCAACATGGCCGAATGGGCCGACCCGAACATCTACATGAAGTGGATGGCCGCGGGCATGGACCCCAACTTCTACACCGCCCTGCTGACCCAGATGACCGATCCGGGCAAGATGATGCGCTGGGCCATGATGCCCATGGACCCGAAGATGTGGTCCATGATGATGAACACCATGAACCCCAACATGTACATGAAGTGGATGATGGCCCCATGGACCCGAAGGTCTGGCAGATGGGCATGAACGCCATGAACCCGAACCTGTACATGGGCTGGATGAACGCCGGTATGGACCCGAAGAGCTACGGCCCGACCTGGAGCGGCTGGATGGCCAACCCGATGGCCGGCGTCCCGACCGCTGGCGCGCCTGTCGCCATGACCCCCTGGACCGTTCCCGCCGCCCCGGCCGGTACCTTCAACTTCTTCGACCCGAACGCCTGGATGGGCATGATGGCCGCCCCCATGGGCGCCATGCAGCCGGCCCCGGCCCCGGCGAAGTAATCCACGTCGCCAGGACGTACGAAAACGGCCGCGCAAGCGGCCGTTTTTCATTGCGCCGCCGATCGCCTCACAAGCGGCGCCATTGCGTTCCCTGCGGACCGTCCTCGAGCAGGACGCCAGCCGCCTTGAGTTCGTCCCGGATGGCGTCGGACCGCTTGAAATCCTTCGCCTTGCGTGCCGCCAGACGCTCGGCGATCAAGGCCTCGATGCGCTCCGCCGTCAGCCCGCCCGTCTCGGCACCCGCCTGCAGGTAGGCCTCCGGCTCGCGCTGCAACAGTCCCAGGACACCGGCCAGCGCCTTCAGGCGGGCCGCCGCCTCGGCCGTACCGGCACGGTTCAGCTCGGCCGCGAGGTCGAACAGCACCGCCAGGGCCTCGGGCGTATTGAAGTCGTCGTCCATGGCCGCCTTGAAGCGCGCCGCATGGGGATCGTCCCAGGCGATCGTCCAGGCGGCCGCCTCGGCGCCGCGCAACGCGGTGTAGAGCCGGGTCAGAGCGGCCTTGGCGTCATCCAGATGCTGGTCCGAATAGTTGAGCGGGCTGCGGTAATGGGCACGCAGGATGAAGAAGCGGACCACCTCGGCATCGTATTTCTCCAGCACCTCGCGGATGGTGAAGAAATTGCCCAGCGACTTGGACATCTTCTCGTCGTCGACGCGGACGAAGCCGTTGTGCAGCCAGTAGTTGACGAACTTGCAGCCATGCGCGCCCTCGGACTGGGCGATCTCGTTCTCATGGTGCGGGAACTGCAGATCCTGACCGCCGCCGTGGATGTCGAAATGCGGCCCGAGCAGGTCCGAGCCCATGACCGAACATTCGATGTGCCAGCCCGGCCGGCCCGGCCCCCAGGGCGAGGCCCAGGACGGCTCGTCCGGCTTGGCCGCCTTCCAGAGGGCGAAGTCCATGGGATCGCGCTTGCTCGGATCGATGTCGACCCGCTCGCCGGCACGCAGGTCTTCCAGCGACTTGCCGGACAGGCGGCCGTATTCCGGAAAGGACTGGACCGCGTAATAGACGTCGCCGTTGCTGGCCGCGTAGGCATGGCCGTTGCCGATGAGGGTGCCGATCATGGCCTGCATCTTGTCGACGTATTCGGTCGCACGCGGCTCGTGGTCCGGCGGCAGCACGCCCAGGGCGGCGCTGTCCTCGTGCATGGCGTCGATGAAACGCTGAGTCAGGCGGGTGAACGGCTCGCCGTTCTCCAGGGCGCGCCGGATGATCTTGTCGTCGATGTCGGTGACGTTGCGGACGTAATCGACCTGGTAGCCCGAGGCACGCAGCCAGCGTGCCACCATGTCGAACACCACCAGCACGCGGGCGTGGCCGAGATGGCAATAGTCGTATACCGTCATGCCGCACACATACATGCGCACCTTGCCCGGCTCGATGGGCACGAATTCCTGTTTGTCGCGGACGAGTGAGTTGTAGAGTTTCAGCATGAGTCGAGGATGACGACAATCGGAAAGGGAGAATTTTAGCGGAAGCCGGCCGCCGCATCCGGCAAACTGACACCATGACCGACACCAGCACGCAAACTTCCCTCGACCTGCTGCGCCGGGTCTTCGGCTATGACGCCTTCCGCGGCGAGCAGGCCGAGATCGTCGACCATCTCGCCCAGGGCCGCGACGCCCTCGTCCTGATGCCGACCGGCGGCGGCAAATCGCTCTGCTACCAGTTGCCGGCCCTGCTCAGGACGGGCGTGGGCATCGTCGTTTCACCCTTGATCGCCCTCATGCAGGACCAGGTCGACGCCCTGCGCCAGAACGGCGTCGCCGCGGCCTTCCTCAACTCCAGCCTGGACTGGCGCGCCGCCCTCGACATCGAGGCGGCGGCCCGGCGCGGCGAACTCAAGCTGCTCTACGTCGCCCCCGAACGTCTGGTCACCGAGCGCTTCCTGCAGTTGCTCGACGAACTCGCCGCCGGACCGGGCCTCGCCCTGTTCGCCATCGACGAGGCCCATTGCGTATCGCAATGGGGACACGATTTCCGACCCGAATACCTGCAGCTGTCGCAACTGCACGAGCGCCATCCCGGCGTGCCGCGCATCGCCCTGACCGCCACGGCCGACAACGCCACCCGCGAGGAGATGCGCGAACGTCTGGGCCTCGGCGCGGCACGCGTCTTCCTGTCCAGCTTCGACCGTCCCAACATCCGCTACACGGTGGTCGAGAAGGACAATCCGCGCCGGCAGCTGCTGCGCTTCCTCGACGGTCACCGCGGCCAGGCGGGCATTGTCTATTGCCTGTCGCGCAAGAAGGTCGAGGAAACCGCCGACTGGCTGGTGCAGGAAGGCTATGCCGCCCTGCCCTATCACGCCGGCCTGCCCGCCGAGACGCGCTCCGAACACCAGCGCCGATTCCAGCGCGAGGAAGGCGTGGTCATGGTCGCCACCATCGCCTTCGGCATGGGCATCGACAAGCCCGACGTGCGCTTCGTCGCCCACCTCGACCTGCCCAAGAGCATCGAGGCCTACTACCAGGAAACCGGCCGCGCCGGCCGCGACGGCGAGCCGGCCGAGGCCTGGATGGCCTACGGCCTGCAGGACATCGCCCTGCAGCGCGCCCGCATCGACGAATCCGAATCGCCGCCCGAGATCAAGCGCCTGGAGGCGCAGAAACTCACCGCCCTGCTCGCCTACTGCGAGGCGCCGCGCTGCCGGCGCATGGTGCTCCTGGACTATTTCGGCGAAGCCAGTTCCCCGTGCGGCAACTGCGACGTCTGCCAGAACCCGCCGGAACTGTTCGACGGCACGGTCGCCGCGCAAAAGGCCTTGTCCGCCGCCTGGCGCACCGGCCAACGCTTCGGCGCCGGCCATTTGATCGACGTCCTGCTCGGCAAGGCGACCGACAAGGTCGCCCGTTTCGGGCACGACCAGTTGCCCACCTTCGGGGTCGGCAAGGACGTCGACGAACACGCCTGGCGCGGCATCCTGCGCCAGCTCGTCGCCGCCGGCCTGCTGCAGCCCGACCTGACCGAATACGGCGCGCTCAAGCTCACGGAAGCCGCTCGGCCCGTGCTGAAGGGCGAGCAGTCCGTGCAACTGCGCCGTGTCGGGCGACCGGGCAAGGCCCGGAAAACGACGCGGGCGGCCCCGGAAAACCTCTCGCCGGAGGAACTCGCCGTGTTCGAAGCGCTGCGCGGCTGGCGCTCGCAGAAGGCACGCGAGCAAGGCGTACCCGCCTACGTCATCCTGCATGACCGCACGCTACGGCTGCTCGCCAGCCTGCAACCAGGCGACCAGGACGGCCTCGCCGGCATTTCCGGGCTGGGCGACGCCAAGCTGGCGCGTTATGGCGACGAACTGATCGGGGTGATCCGGGGCGCAACTGCTTAGCCGGCCGGCCAAGTCGAGTAGTATTACTTAGTGCATAGACATTTATGTCTTATGCGATATTAATTTTTCCCGGCGCCAGGGCTATCGTTGCCACCGAGGACGAGGAGGTGGCGATGGATACCGAATGCTTCGGTCGGCACGGCGCAAACATCATCAAGTGGCTGGATGACGCAAAACGTGGCGTATTCCAGAGCGATCTCGCGGACATCCGCGCCGCCCTCGGCCAATTCGCCGACAGCGCGTCGGCCTGCGCCGGCCATTGCCCGCGCGCCGCCGACCTGACCCGGATCGAGTCGATGTGGAACCAGTTCCTGAGCCTATATCGCGACGACGACGACGACGCGGGCCGCCCCGACGGCGCGAGTGCGGCGAGCAGGTTGGAAGCGGTCCTGCGCGCCATGTTGCTCGCCATGCACGACATGGCCAAGGGTTGCCACACCTGCCGGCGGCCGGCTCCGGACCAACCCGCCGGCGGCTCCCTCTAGCCCGCCGGCGTCCTCCCGCCTTACTTGGCCCAGGTATCCTTCAGGCTGACGGTGCGGTTGAAGACCAGTCTTCCGCCCGGTTGGTGATCCAGCCGGTCGGCGCAGAAATAGCCGATGCGTTCGAACTGGTAGCGGCTCTCGGGAACCGCCTCCTTGACGGCGGCCTCGACCCAACCCTGCACCACCTTGAGGGAACCGGGGTTGAGGAACTCGAGGAAGTCGTGATCCCGGTGGCCGTCCGGCTCCGAATCGGTGAACAGACGGTCGTAGAGACGGAATTCCGCCGCCAGGGCATGTTCGGCCGACAACCAGTGGATGACACCCTTGACCTTGCGGCCGACCGGGTTCTTGCCCAGCGTCTCGTGGTCGATCGAGCAGCGCAGTTCGACGAGCCGGCCGGCCGCGTCCTTGACCGCCTCCTCGCACTTGATCACGTAGGAATAGCGCAGGCGCACCTCGCCGCCCACGGTCAGCCGCTGCCAGCCCGCCGGCGGGTCGTCGCTGAAGTCGTCGCGCTCGACCCATATTTCGCGCCCGATCGGCACCTCACGCTCGCCGAACTCAGGATGGTGGGGATGGAAACCGGCGGCACGGCCGGCGGTGACGCCTTCCTGGTAATTGGTCAGGACGACCTTGACCGGGTCGACGACCGCCATGACCCGCGGCACCTTGGCCTCCAGGTCCTCGCGGATGGCCGCCTCCAGCACGGCCATCTCGACGATGTTGACCGACTTGGAGATGCCGATGCGGCGGGCGAATTCGCGGATCCCCTCGGGCGTGTAGCCGCGCCGGCGCATGCCGTGGATGGTGGGCATGCGGGGATCGTCCCAGCCGGCCACGTGGCCCTGGCTGACCAGTTGCAGGAGCTTGCGCTTGCTGGTGATGGTGTTGTGCAGTTCCAGGCGCGAGAACTCGATCTGCTGCGGATGGCAGCCGATGGTGATGTTGTCCAGCACCCAGTCGTAGAGCGGGCGGTGGTCCTCGAACTCGAGCGTGCACAGGGAATGGGTGATGCCTTCCAGGGCGTCCGAGATGCAATGCGTGTAGTCGTACATCGGGTAGATGCACCACTGGTCGCCGGTACGGATGTGATGTGCCCGCTTGATCCGGTAGATGACCGGATCGCGCATGTTGATGTTCGGCGCGGCCATGTCGATCTTGGCGCGCAGGGTCTTGCTGCCGTCCGGGAACTCGCCGGCCTTCATGCGCCGGAACAGATCGAGGTTCTCCTCGACGGAGCGGTCGCGGTAGGGGCTGTTGCGCCCGGCCTCGGTCAGGGTGCCGCGATACTCGCGCATCTGGTCCGGCGTCAGGTCACAGACGAAGGCCTTGCCGGTCTGGATCAGTTCCTCGGCGTAGCCGTAGAGCTGTGGGAAATAGTCGGATGCCCAGCGCACCTCGCCGTTCCACCGGAAGCCGAGCCAGTGCACGTCTTCCATGATGGAATCGGCGTACTCGTTGGACTCCTTCTCGGGGTTGGTGTCGTCGAAGCGCAGGTTGCAGGTGCCCTGGTAGTTCTGCGCGAGACCGAAGTTCAGGCAGATCGACTTGGCATGGCCGACATGCAGGTAGCCATTGGGTTCCGGGGGGAAGCGGGTGGCCACGGAAACGTGCTTTCCGGAAGCCAGATCGCCATCGATGATGGTGCGGATGAAATGCTGTACGGGCGTGGTGTCGCTCATGATTATTTGATATAAAGACGGGCGTTTGCTGGAAGTGAAAAAGCTCCCGAGCCACATGAATCCATTGCAACGGAGTGCCGCTGCAAAACATTCAGAGAAGTATATCACCGATGAAAATCACCCGTTTTGCCCTCCTGTTCTGCTGCCTGCTTCCTAGCTTCGCTTTTGCAGCAGCCACCCTTCCGGAAGCCACGCAGTTATTCAAACAAGGGCAAAACGCCCGCGCCCTGGAGAAGGTCAACGGCTACCTCTCCGGCAATCCCAAAGATCCCCAGGGGCGTTTTCTCAAGGGCCTCATCCTGGCCGAACTGAACCGTCCGCAGGAGGCCATCCAGACCTTCAGCGAACTGACCGACGACTACCCCGAACTGCCCGAGCCCTACAACAACCTGGCCGTCCTGTACGCCTCCCAGGGCCAATACGAGCGCGCCAAGACCAGCCTGGAAAAGGCCATCCGCACCCACCCCAGTTACGCCACCGCGCATGAGAACCTGGGCGACATCTACGCCAAGATGGCTTCGGTCGCCTACGACAAGGCGCTGCAACTCGACAAGGGCAACACCTCGGCGCAGATGAAGCTCGCCCTGGTCAAGGAAATCTTCACCCCCGCCTCGATCGACAAGGCGCCCGGCAAGCCGGCCGCCGCCCCGGCCCGGACCGCCGGCCTCAGCCAGGAACCCTCGGTGACCCGCGATACCCAGCCGGTACCGCCGCCGCTGCCCGCCAGCAAGCCCGCCGCCGCACCGGCCTTCGACAGCGCCGCCGTCGAGAAGACGGTGAACGACTGGGCTGCCGCCTGGAGCCACCGCGACGCACCCGGCTACCTGGCCTTCTATGCCGACGACTTCAAGCTTCCCCGCAAGATGTCGCGCAAGGATTGGGAAGCCCAGCGCACCGACCGGCTGACCAGCCCGGAATACATCAAGGTCGAGATCAGCAACCTCTCGGTCAAGGGCGATGCCAAGAACGTCACCGTGCAGTTCCAGCAACGCTACGAATCGAACGTGTTGAAGGGCAGCTACCGCAAGACCCTGACCCTGGAAAACCAGGGTGGGAACTGGAAGATCACTTCGGAACGCTGACCCGTTCCCGGCCGCCATGCGTTTCTCGTTATTGACGGTTCTATTCCTGCTCACCCTGAGCATCAGCCGGGGCCAGAGCGAAGAGATACGCCTGGCGTCGGCCGACCTCAACCATTACGCACCGTCGCTGGACAGCCTGGTCGCCTCGACGCTCGAGGACATCCGGGCCAGCAAGACCGATGCCGCCCTGGCCAACGTCGACCGGATCATCGCGATGCGCCCGGACTTCAAGCTCGCCTACCTCATCAAGGGCGACCTCCTGCAGGCCAAGGCCGGTGCGCTGGCCAAGTTCGGGGCCGCCGCCGGCGCCTCCGAGCAGGCCAAGCTGGACGGCCTCAAGGACGAGGCCAAGGTCCGGCTCATGCGCTATCTGGACCAGCCCGACCCCGGCAAGCTGCCCAAGCAGATCCTGCAGTTGGCACCCAGCCAGCGCTACGCCCTGCTCGCCGACGCCGACCGGGCCCGCCTGTACGTGTTCGAAAATGCCAACGGCGAGCCGCGCCTGATCCGCGACTACTACGTCTCGGTGGGCCGCAACGGCGTCAACAAGCGTTCCGAGGGCGACCTGAAGACACCGTCCGGGGTCTACAACATCACCACCGAATTGCCGCGCAGCAAGCTCACCGCCTTCTACGGTGCCGGTGCCTTTCCGCTCGACTATCCGAACGAGTGGGACACCCTGCAGGGCAACAGCGGCCACGGCATCTGGCTGCACGGCGTGCCCCCCGACACCTACAGCCGCCCGCCCAAGGCCAGCGAGGGCTGCCTGGTGCTGGCCAACCCGGACTACCAGGAAATCCGCCGTTACATCGTGCCGGAGCGTACCCCCATCGTCATCGCCGACCGCACCGAATGGCTCGACCGCGCCGACTGGCTGGCCGCCCGCAAGGACATCCTGATGGCGCTGGACGCCTGGAAGGCCGATTGGCAGCATCTCGATGCCGAGCACTACCTGAACCGTTACAGCCGCGACTTCCTCGACCGTGCCGGGCGCGGCTGGGCCGAGAGCAAACGCCGCAACATCGTCCAGAAGAACTGGATCCGGATCGGCCTGGCCGACGTCAGCCTGTTCCTCTATCCGTCCGACAATCTCGCGGTGCTGAATTTCACCCAGGTTTACGACAGCGACAAGCTGAGCGACGTGACCCGCAAGCGCTTCTACCTCAAGCGCGAGGACAACCACTGGCGCATCGCCCTGGAGCGCAGCCTGCAAGACGACACCAGCGTCGCCCGTAACGACTGATTTTTTCCCGACTGGAACCCACCATGGTCAAGCTACACACCAACCGGGGCGTCATCGTCCTGCGCCTGGACGCCGAAAAGGCCCCCGACACCGTCGCCAACTTCCTGCAATACGTGCGTGACGGCCATTACGACGGCACCTTGTTCCATCGCGTCATCGACGGCTTCATGATCCAGGGCGGCGGCTTCACCGAGGACATGGCCCAGAAGCCGACCCGGGCACCGGTCCAGAACGAAGCCCACAACGGCCTCAAGAACGTCGCCTACAGCATCGCCATGGCGCGTACCCCGGACCCGCACTCGGCCACCAGCCAGTTCTTCATCAACGTCAGCGACAACGGCTTCCTCGACTTCGTCGAACCGAACCCGCGCGGCTACGGCTACTGCGTGTTCGGCGAAGTGGTCGAAGGCAAGGACGTGGTCGACGGCATCAAGAAGGTGCGCACCGGTTCGCGCATGGGTCACCAGGACGTCCCGGTCGAGAACGTGGTGATCGAACGGGCCGAGCTCGTTGAAGGCTGATCCCCGGCCCAGCCTGTTCATATCCGACCTGCATCTCGCGCCGGACCAGCCGGCGACGCAGGCGCGCTTCTTCGCCTGGCTGGCCGGGGTGGCCCCCGGCGCCCGGGCCGTCTACATACTCGGTGACCTGTTCGAGGCCTGGCCGGGCGACGATTTCCTCGCCGACCCCTTCGCCGCGGCCGTCGCGGCCGCCCTGGCCAAGCTGGGCCAGGCCGGCGTGCCCGTCTACCTGTTGCACGGCAACCGCGACTTCATGCTGGGGGCGGCCTTCTGCGCCGCCACCGGCGCCCGGTTGCTGGCCGAGCCGGAGGTCGTCGCCGTCGCCGGCGGCAACGCCCTGCTCCTGCACGGCGACAGCCTGTGCACCGACGACGACGTCTACCAGGGCTTTCGACGCCTGGTCCGCGATCCGGCCTGGCAACAGGCCATGCTGGCCAAGCCCCTCGCCGAACGCGTGGCCATCGCCCGTCAGATGCGCGAGCGGAGCGAGTCGGACAAGGACGGCAAGAACGAGACCATCATGGACGTCAACGCCGAGGCCGTCGCGGAGGCCTTCCGCCGCGCCGGGTGCAGCGTGATGATCCACGGCCATACCCACCGGCCGGCCCGCCACGACCTGGTCGTCGACGGCGCGGCCTGCGTGCGCTGGGTATTGCCGGACTGGTACGACGGCCGCGGCGGCTACCTGCGCTGCGACGCGGCCGGCTGCGCCCTGATCGACTACTAGGCGGCGCCGACCAGGCCGCGCGCCAGGTCGGCCTGCAGGTCGGCCAGCGCTTCCAGCCCCACCGCCAGGCGGATCAGGCCGTCGCCGATGCCGGCGTCGGCCCGCTGTTCCGGCGTCATCCGGCTGTGCGTGGTGGTGGCCGGGTGGGTGATGGTGGTGCGCACGTCGCCCAGGTTGGCGGTGATGGACATCACGCGGCTGGCGTCGATCACCCGCCAGGCCGCCTCCTTGCCGCCGGCCACCTCGAAGGCCAGGATGCCGCCGCCGCTGGCCTGCTGGCTCATGGCCAATTCGTGCTGCGGGTGCGAGGGCAGTCCCGGATAGCGCACGCGCAGGACGCCGGGCTGGCGCTCCAGCCAGCTTGCCAGGGCCAGTGCCTGTTCCGAGTGGGCACGCATGCGGATCGGCAGGGTCTCCATGCCCTTGAGCAGGACCCAGGCGTTGAACGCCGACAGGGTCGGCCCGGCCGTGCGCAGGAAGGTGTAGACGCCTTCCAGCAGGTCCTTGCCGCCGAGCACGGCACCGCCCAGGACCCTGCCCTGGCCGTCCAGATATTTGGTGGCGGAGTGGATGACGATGTCGGCACCCAGTTCCAGGGGCCGTTGCAGGATCGGCGTGCAGAAACAGTTGTCCACCGCCAGGCGGGCACCCGCCTCGTGGGCGATGGCGGCGATGGCGCGGATGTCGCTCACCTCGGTGAGCGGGTTCGAGGGCGACTCGAGGAAGAACAGGCGCGTTTCCGGACGCACCGCGGCGCGCCAGGCGGCCAGGTCGGTGGGCGCCACGAAGGTGGTGCTGACGCCGAACCGGCTCATGATGTTGGCGAACAGCTGGACCGTCGAGCCGAACAGGGAACGCGAGGCGACGACGTGCTCGCCCGCCTGCATCAGGCCCATCACGGTGGCCAGCACGGCGGCCATGCCGGAGGCGAAGGCGACGCAGCGCTCGGCCCCTTCCAGGGCCGCCAGGCGCTGCTCGAACATGGTCACGGTCGGGTTGGTGAAGCGGGCGTAGATGTTGCCCGGCTCGGCGCCGGAGAAACGGGCGGCGGCCTCGGCGGCACTGCCGAACACGAAGCTCGAGGTCAGGAACATCGCCTCGGAATGTTCCTGGAAACCGCTGCGCAGGGTGCCGGCCCGCAGGGCCAAGGTCGCCGGATCGAAATGCTCGGTCATGCCGGCACCAGTCCGCGTCCGCGCAGCAGCTCGACGACCTGGCGGACCGACTCGTCCAGCTCGGTCGCCGAGGTATCGACGACCAGTTCCGGCGCGTCGGGCTCCTCGTAGGGCGACGAGATGCCGGTGAACTCCTTGATCAGGCCCTGGCGTGCCTTGGCGTACATGCCCTTGACGTCGCGCGCCTCGCACACCGCCAGGGGACACTTGACGTAGACCTCGACGAAATCGGCGCCGACCAGCTTGCGCACCCGGTCGCGGTCGCCGCGCAGGGGCGAGATGAAGGCGGTCAAGGCGATCACCCCGGCCTCCGTGAACAGCTTGGTCATCTCGCCGATGCGGCGGATGTTCTCGGTACGGTCCTCGATCGAGAAGCCGAGATCGGCGCAGAGGCCGTGGCGGACGTTGTCGCCGTCGAATACGAAGGTGCGGCAGCCGGCCTGGTGCAGGGCCTCCTCGACGGCATGGGCAAGGGTCGACTTGCCGGCGCCGGACAGCCCGGTGAACCAGACGACGCCGGCGCGGTGACCGTTCATGGTCTCGCGTCGGGCGCGGGTGACGGTGGCGTGGTGCCAGACCACGTGGCGATCGTTCATGCTCATCCTCAGGAAAGGTTCAGGTCCATCTGCCGGGTCGGCGGCGAGGAAGCCACCGGCAGCGAGCCGTCGCGCATGCCCTCGAGATGGATCAGGTAGGCCTCCGAGACGTCGCCGGTGACGTAGCAGCCGTCGAAGCAGGAGGCGTCGAAATCGCCCAGCTTCGGGTTGACATCGCGCACCGCCCGGATCAGATCCGAGAGGTCCTGGTAGATCACGGCGTCGGCGCCGATCTCGCGCGCGATTTCCTCGTCGGTCCGGCCGTTGGCGAGGAGTTCGCCACGCGTCGGCATGTCGATGCCGTACACGTTCGGGAAACGTACCGGCGGGCTGGCCGAGGCGAAATACACCGCCCGGGCACCGGAATCGCGCGCCATCTGGATGATCTCCCGGCTGGTCGTACCGCGCACGATGGAGTCGTCCACCAGCATGACGTTCTTGCCCCGGAATTCCAGGGACATGGCATTGAGTTTCTGGCGCACCGACTTCTTCCGCACCGCCTGCCCGGGCATGATGAAGGTGCGCCCGATGTAGCGGTTCTTGATGAAGCCCTCCCGGTAGGAGATGTTCAGCTGCTTGGCCATCTCCATGGCCGACGGCCGGCTGGTGTCCGGGATCGGCATCACCACGTCGATCTTCAGGTGGCCATAGTCGCGCCGTATCTTGTCGGCCAGGTACTCGCCCATGCGTAGCCGGGTCTCGTACACCGAGGCGCCGTCGATGACCGAATCGGGACGGGCGAAGTAGACGTATTCGAAGATGCAGGGGGTGAACGGGGCGGCGGGCGCGCACATGCGCGTGTGGACGTGGCCATCCAGGGTGATCAGGATCGCTTCGCCCGGCGCGACGTCGCCCTGCACCTGGAAGCCGCTGGCGTCCAGGGCCACGCTCTCCGAGGCCACCATCCAGTCCTGGCCGGTGGCGCTGACCTGAGTACCGAACACCAGCGGCCGGATGCCGTGCGGATCGCGGAAGGCCAGGAGGCCGAAGCCGGCGATCATGGCGACCACCGCGTAGGCACCGCGGCAACGCCGGTGCACCCCGGCCACGGCGGCGAAGACGTCATCCACGGTCAGGCGGTGGCCCTGCACGGCCGACTGCAGTTCGTGCGCGAGCACGTTGAGCAGGACCTCGGAGTCGGACGCCGTGTTGACGTGGCGCAGGTCCTGCATGAACAGGTCTTCCAGGAGCTGTTCGGTATTGGTCAGGTTGCCGTTGTGGCCGAGCACGATGCCGAACGGCGAATTCACGTAGAACGGCTGCGCCTCGGCCGGGCTCGAGGCCGAGCCGGCGGTCGGATAGCGGACGTGGCCGATGCCGGCGTTGCCGAGCAGGTTGCGCATGTCGCGGGTGCGGAACACGTCGCGCACCATGCCCATGCCCTTGTGCATGTGGAACTTGCTGCCGTCGGCGGTACAGATGCCGGCGGCATCCTGGCCGCGGTGCTGGAGCAGTTGCAGGCCGTCGTAGAGCAACTGGTTGACGGGCTGGTTGGATACGACACCGATGATTCCGCACATGTCGGCACCTATGCAAAACGGATCAGGGCGGCCAGATGTTCGGGCAGCCAGGGAACGACTTTCAGGGCGATGGACTCGAGCGGGCCGTGGACCAGCGAGGCCCGCCAGGCCTCCGAGCGCGGCAACGCGGTCAGCCCCGCCACCAGGGTCAACACCACGAGGACCACGAAGGCACGCACGGCGCCGAACAGCATGCCGAGCATGCTGTCGAAGCCGCCCAAGCCGGCCAACTTCACCAGCTTGGCGAGAATGGCCGCCAGCACCTGGGCGAGGATCAGCACGCCGATGAAGATCAGGGCGATGGCCGCGGCCTGGCGCAGGCCCTCCTGGCCGATCCCGGGGATGTGATGGGCCAGGGCGGGCGAGAACATGCGTGCCGCCAGGAAGGCGAACACCCAGGCGGCGAGGGACAGCGCCTCGCGCACGAATCCGCGCAGCAACCCCATGAACAACGATCCCGCCAGGACGGCGAGGGCAATCCAGTCGATCGCCGTCATGGCTCGACCAGCACGTTGTCGAGGCCCTTCGCCTTCAGCTTGGCCTGGTAGTCCACGGCCTTGTCACGCTGGGCGATGGGGCCGACCCGCACCTTGAACTGGCTACCGACGCGCATGGCCGAGGCCTTGAAGCCGGCCGCCTTGGCCTGGGCGATCATCTGCTCGGCATTGGCCTGGCTGGAGAAGACGCCCAGCTGCAGGAAATAGGTCCCGGCCGGCTTGGCCTCGGCGGCGACCGGCTTCGCCTCCGGGGCGGCGGGCTTGACGGCCGCCGCCGCCGGCTCGGGCTTCTTCACCTCGGGTTTCTTGGCTTCCGGCTTGGACACCGGTTTCTTCGGCTCGGGCTTCGGCTCCGGTTTCGGCGCCGGGCTGGCGACCTCGGCTGGGGCCGGCTCCGTCCCCGCGGCCTCCGGCGCGGCCGTCTCGGCCGCCGCCGTCGGCGCGGCAACAGGCGCGGCCCGGAACGCCGTATTCTGGTCGGGGATCCGGATATCCACCTTGTCGCCGAGCGGGCGCGGCTCGGGATCGAACACCATGGGCAGGACAACCACGGCCGCCAGGGCGAGCGCAACCGCGCCGACCAGGCGGCGACGCGCCCGGCGCCGGAGCAGCAACTCGTCCGCCGAAGGGGATGTTTCAGCCATCTTGTGTTGTATCCGGTAGCAGCGCCATGACTTCGGCAACCGTGTGGAAGGATCCGAAGGCCGCAATTGTATCAGCCCCCCGGCCTCCTGACAGGCCGCCCGCCAGGCCGCGCCGACCTCGCCGTGCAGTTCGTGGTCCAGGCCGCGGGCGGCGCACAGGGCGGCCAGCTCGGCGCCGGACCGGCCGCGCGGGCCGGCGAGTCCGGCCAGGTGCCAGCGGTCGATCTGGCCGGCCAGGGCGTCGACGACGCCGGCCGCATCCTTGTCCGCGAGCATGGCGAACACCGCCAGCTTGCGCCCGCCGCCGCCCAGGGCCGCGAGGTTGGCGGCCAGGGCACGGGCGGCATGCGGGTTGTGGGCGACGTCCAGGATACGCAGCGGGGCCTGGCCAATGACCTGGAAGCGGCCGGGCAGACGCGCGCGGGCAAGGCCCTGGCGCAAGGCCGCCACGGGCACGGGGAGGCGAACATGAAGGCAATCCAGCGCCGCCACGGCCGCGGCCGCGTTGTCGATCTGGTGGCGCCCGGCCATGGCCGGGAACGGCAGGGCCGGGTAGACCCGCTCACCGACCCGGCAGAGCCAGTCGGCGGCGCCGGGCTCGGCGCGGAAGTCGACCCCGATGCGCAACAGGCGCGTGCCCAGGCTACGGGCGTGTTCGAGCAGGCTGGCCGGCGGCTCGGCGTCGGCGCAGACGGCCGGACGGCCGGCGCGGAAGATGCCGGCCTTTTCGAAGCCGATGGCGGCGCGATCGGGCCCCAGGTAATCCATGTGGTCAAGATCGACCTGGGTCACCACCGCGCAGTCGGCGTCGAACAGGTTGACCGCATCCAGGCGGCCGCCCAGTCCGACCTCGAGTACCGCGACCTCCATGCCCTGCCGGCAGAACAGCCACATGGCGGCCAGCGTGGTGTGCTCGAAATAGGTCAGCGCGACCTCGCCGCGCACCGCCTCGACCGCATCCAGTGCCACCGCGATCTCGGCATCCGCGGCCGCGCGACCGGCCAGGCGAATGCGTTCGTTGAAGCGGAGGATGTGCGGCGAGGTGTAACGGCCGACCCGGTAGCCGGCCTCGGCCAATACCGACTCCAGGTACGCGCACACGGATCCCTTGCCGTTGGTGCCGGCCACCGTGACGATGGGGAAATCCGGCACCAGCGCCAGGCGCCGCCAGACGACGCCGACCCGGTCCAGGCCGAGTTCGATGGCCCGGGCGTGGCGAGCCTCCAGCCTGGCCAGCCACTCGGACAGGCTGAGGCTCACGTCAGGGCGTCGACCGACGCAGCAGTTGCGCCATCAGGTTGGCGACCGTGGCGCGCAATTCGCGGCGGTCGACGATGAGGTCGACGGCACCGTGGTCGAGCAGGAACTCCGAGCGTTGGAAGCCTTCCGGCAGCTTCTCGCGCACCGTCTGCTCGATCACGCGCGGACCGGCGAAGCCGATCAGGGCCTTGGGCTCGGCGATGATGACGTCGCCCAGCATGGCGAAGCTGGCCGACACGCCACCCATGGTCGGGTCGGTCAACACCGAGATGAAGGGCAGGCGGTGGGCCGCCAACTGGGTCAGGGCGGCGGAGGTCTTGGCCATCTGCATCAGGGACAGCAGGCCCTCCTGCATGCGGGCGCCGCCGCTCGCGGAGAAGCACACGAACGGCGCGCGCGCCGCCTTGGCCGCCTCGACCGCCCGGCTGAAACGCTCGCCCACCACCGAGCCCATGGAACCGCCCATGAAACGGAACTCGAAGGCCGCCGCGACCACCGGCTGACCGAGCACGGCACCCGACATGGCGACCAGGGCATCGGTCTCGGAGACCTCCTGGGAGGCCTCCGCGATGCGGTCGACGTAGCGCTTGCTGTCCTTGAACTTGAGGCTGTCGACCGGTACCACGTTGGCGCCGATCTCGGCCCTCCCCTCCTCGTCGAGGAAGTAGTTCAGGCGCTGCCGCGCGCTCACCCGGTTGTGGTGGCCGCACTTCGGGCAGACGTCGAGGTGCTTCTCCAGTTCGGCCCGATAGAGCACCTCCTCGCAGGAGGCGCACTTGCTCCACAAGCCCTCGGGGACGACGTTCTTCTTGGCGGCCTCGACGCGGCGCTGAATCTTCGGGGGGATGATCTTCTGGAACCAGCTCATGGTCGTTTCCTCACTTGTCCAGGGCGGCGCGCACGCCGGCCACGAAATGTTTCACGTTGGCCACCACGGCCTCGGGCGCGGAATGCTCGATCTCCTGCACGATGCGGCTGCCGATCACCACGGCGTCGGCGATGTCGGCGATCTTGCGGGCAGTCTCGCCGTCGCGGATGCCGAAGCCGACCCCGATGGGCAGGCGGATGTGCTTGCGCAACTGGGGCATCTTGTCGGCGATGGCGGCGAGATCGAGGTTGCCGGCGCCGGTCACGCCCTTGAGGGAGACGTAGTAGACGTAGCCGCGCGCCAGCTTGGCGACCCGCTCGATGCGTGCCTCGTCGGTGGTCGGCGCGAGCAGGAAGATGGGCGCGATGTCGTGCCGCTGCAGGTGCTCGAAGGCCTCGTGGCTCTCCTCGGGCGGGAAATCGACGGTCAGGGCGCCGTCGACGCCCACCTCGGCGCAGCGGCTGGCGAAAGTCTCCCAGCCCATGGCCTCGATGGGGTTGCCATAGCCCATCAGGACCACCGGGGTGGCGGCATCGGTCTTGCGGAATTCGGCCACCATTTCCAGCACGCCGCGCAGCGACATGCCGTTCTTCAGGGCCCGCTCGGAGGCACGCTGGATGGTGGGGCCGTCGGCCATCGGGTCGGAGAACGGCACCCCCAGCTCGATGATGTCGGCCCCCGCCTCCACCAGGCCGTGCATCAGGGGCACGGTCTTGTCCAGGGCCGGGTCGCCGGCGGTGATGAAGGGGATCAGCGCCTTGCGGCCCTGCGCCTTCAGGTTGTCCAGGGTGGCTTGGATGCGGTTCATAGGGTGATGCCCTTGATGCGGGCGACGGTGTTCATGTCCTTGTCGCCACGGCCGGAAAGGTTGACCAGGAGGACCTTGTCCTTGGCCATGCCGGGCGCGATCTTCATGGCGTGGGCCAGGGCGTGGCTGGACTCCAGGGCCGGGATGATGCCCTCGTAGCGGCACAGGGCGTCGAAGGCGGCCAGGGCCTCGTCGTCGTTGGCGGCGACGTACTGGGCCCGGCCCATGTCCTTGAGCAGGCAGTGCTCGGGACCGACGCCGGGATAGTCGAGGCCGGCCGAAATGGAATGGGTCTCGATGATCTGGCCGTTCTCGTCCTGCATCAGGTAGACCTTGTTGCCGTGCAGGACGCCGACCTTGGCATCGCCGGTCAGCGGCGCGGCGTGCTTGCCGGTCGCGACACCGTGGCCGCCGGCCTCGACGCCGATGATCGCAACGCTCGTTTCCTCGATGTAGGGGTGGAACAGGCCGATGGCGTTGGAGCCGCCGCCCACGCAGGCGATCACGGCGTCCGGCTGGCGGCCGATCAGTTCCGGCATCTGGACCTTGGCCTCGTTGCCGATCACGCACTGGAAGTCGCGCACCATCATCGGGTACGGATGCGGCCCGGCGGCGGTACCGAAGATGTAGAAGGTGGTCTCGACGTTGGTGACCCAGTCGCGGATGGCCTCGTTGCAGGCGTCCTTGAGGGTCTTGGAGCCGCTTTCGACCGGCACCACGGTGGCGCCCAGGAGCTTCATGCGGAACACGTTGGGCGCCTGACGCTGGATGTCGTCGGCGCCCATGTAGACGATGCACTCCATGCCGAAGCGGGCCGCCACGGTGGCGGTGGCGACGCCGTGCATGCCGGCGCCGGTCTCGGCGATCACCCGCTTCTTGCCCATGCGCTTGGCCAGCAGGGCCTGGCCGATGGCGTTGTTCACCTTGTGGGCGCCGGTGTGGTTGAGGTCCTCGCGCTTGAGGTAAATCTGCGCCCCACCCAGGTGCTCGGACAGGCGCTTGGCATGGTAGATCGGGCTCGGCCGGCCGACGTAGTGCTTCAGTTCATAGGCGAACTCGGCCTTGAATTCGGGATCGTCGCGGTAGCGCAGGTATTCCCGGCGCAGTTCCTCGACGGCCGGGATCAGGGTCTCGGCCATATAGATGCCGCCGTAGGGGCCGAAGTGACCGCTTTGGTCAGGATAGCTGTAAGTCAACGTTCGCAACCTCATTGATGAACGCGGCGACCTTCGCCGCATCCTTGATGCCTTTCGCCGCCTCGACGCCGGACGACACGTCCACGCCCCAGGGCCGCACCCGGCGCACTGCCTCGGCGACGTTGCCGGGCGCCAAGCCGCCGGCCAGAACCACCGGCAACGGCAGATCGGCCGGGATCAGCGACCAGTCGAAGCGGTGGCCGGTGCCGCCGTGGGCGTCCGGCGCATAGGCGTCCAGGAGCAGGCCGGCGGCATCGCTGAAATCGGTCGCGCATTGTAGCAAATCCGTCTCCGGCCGGACGCGCACCGCCTTCAGATAGGGGCTGCCGAAGGACCGGCAAAAGGCCGCCTCCTCTTCGCCGTGGAACTGCAGCAGCGCGGGCCGTACCTCGGCCAGCACCCTGGCCACCAGGACGGGCTCCGGGTTGACGAACAAGGCGACGCTGGCGACGAAGGGCGGCAAGGCGCGCACGACCTCGCCGGCGGCCGCCAGGTCGACCCGGCGCGGGCTCTTCTCGGCGAACACCAAGCCGATGGCGTCGGCGCCCAGCCGGGCGGCGGCGAGGCCATCCTCGACCCGGGTGATGCCGCAATCTTGATGCGGGTTCTCATAAGCTGTCGATCAGCGGCACGCGGCCGCCGGGGGTGGGCAAATTCCATTCGGCATCGTACCGCACGTCGACCAGGTAGAGGCCGTCGGCGGCGAAGGTCGCCGCGCCCAGGCGGCGATCCCGGCTGGCGAGCAGTTCCGCCGCCCAGTCCGGCGGCCGGCGGCCGAGGCCGATCCAGACCAGGGCGCCGACCATGTTGCGCACCTGGTGGTGCAGGAAGGCGTTGCCGCGGAAGTCGAAGGTCACGAAATCGCCGTGCCGGGCGACGTCGGCGCGGCGCAGCTCGCGGACCGGCGACTTGGCCTGGCACTCGGCGGCCCGGAAGGCCGAGAAATCGTGCCGGCCGAGCAGGTGCCCGGCCGCCATCGCCATGGCCCCGACGTCGAGGCCACCGTGCAGCCAGCCCACCTTGCCGGCCAGGATGGCCGGGCGGACCGGATGGTTGAGGAGGACGTAGCGGTAGGCCCGTTCGCGCGCCCCGAAGCGGGCATGGAAGCCCTCCCCCACCGGCCGCGCCCACAACACCGAAACGCCGGCCGGCAGGAAGGTGTTGACGCCGCGCACCCAGGCGCTCTCGGGACGCGGGTTCACGGCATCGAAATGTACCACCTGGGCGGTGGCGTGCACGCCCGCGTCGGTACGCCCGGCCACCACGGTGGCGACCGGCGCGCCATGCACCTGGACCAGGGCCCGTTCCAGGTGGTCCTGGACCGCGCAGGCGCCCGGCTGCGTCTGCCAGCCGCAGAATGCGCCGCCGTCGTACTCCAGCCCGAGGGCTACGCGAACCATAGCGCGAGCAAGCCGGCCGACGCGGCGGCCAGGAACAGGGTGTCACGCGGCCGCCAGGGCTGCCCGACCAAGACGTAACGGGCGTCCGCCGGTGCCGGCCCGGCCGGCGTCGCCAGCAGGGCGGTGAGGTCGCGCAGCTTCATGGAATTGCGTTCCATGGCCTGCAGGGTCAGCCCCAGCCGCACCGTGGTCCGCTCGGCCGGGAAACCCAGCCAGGCGAGCCCCGAGAACAGTCCGTGCAGGCCGGCCATGAGGCGCTCGCTGCCCATGCCGACGACCAGCACGTCGAGCAGCCAGAGCAGCAGCATCAGGCGCAGCATGTGGGCCGCCGCGGTATGGAGGCCCGCCAGGGACGGCGAATAGTCGCCCAGAAACGGCCAGGCGGCCGGTCCCGGCAATCCGTAGGCGTAGCCGACGCCAAGCAGCAGGAACAGCCAGCGGGCCCGCCAGGTGAGCTGCAACATGGCCGCCGCCCGCCGGCGGAACAGCACGGGCAGCACCGCGGCCAGCACCAGCAAGGCAAAAAAATTCAGCCCCGGCAAGGCCAGGGCTGAAAGGAGGTAGAACTGGATGCGTAACGCTGGATGCACCGCTTACAGGCTCGCGATCAGCCTTTCGGCCTCGGCCCGCTGCTGGGCGCCACCTTCCTTGACCACCTCGTCGAGGATCTCGCGCGCGCCTTCCTTGTCACCCATCTCCAGATAGGCGCGGGCCAGGTCGAGCTTGGTGTTCACCTCTTCCAGGATGTCGGCGTCGATCTCCTCGGGCGCCTCGATGGCCGGCTCCGCTTCGGCGACGGGGGCGGCCGGAGGCGCGTCCGGCTCGGCCAGTTCCAGGTCGATACCGCTGAAATCCAGGTCGGGCAGCTTGTCCGCCGGCGGCATCATCACGGTCTCGTCGGCCGCCGCTTCCGGTTCGCTGCCTGCCAGGTCGGCAAGCCCGAGTTCCTCGGGGAGTTCCAGGGCTTCGTCCAGGTCCGGCCCCGGCAACGCCCCCAGGTCGGCTTCCGGCTCACTGGCGAGTTCGACTTCCGTCGGACTGCCGAAGGCCGGCAACGACTCGGAGGTGTCGGCCGTCTCGACGCTGAAGTTCAGGTCGTCCAACTGGATCGGCTGATCGTCCTCGGGCTCGGCGGCGGCCGGCGTCTCCGGCTGATCGAATTCCAGCGTGTCGAGCGCCAGCGGCTCCGGCTCCGGAGCGGCGGCCGGCGCCGCGAAATCGGGCGCCTCCGGGAGCCCGCTCGGCGATTCGTCCGGCAGGGACGGCGCCTCGCTGAAGACCCGGTAGAGGGGATTCGCCGGATCGATCTGACGGCCCAGTTCGGTCGCCTTCGCCCAGATCGGGCTGCTCGGGTCGCCCAGACCCGCATACAGTTCGCTCGCCTGGGTCTCGAAGCTCAGGCGGTCCTGGCGGCCGGCATAGATTTCGAGCAGCTTCAGCGCGATCTCGTGGCGATGCGGGTCCTTGGCCAAGGCCTCCTTGAGGATCTCTTCCGCCTGGGCATCGCGGCCGTAGGCCATGTACACCTCGGCCTCGGCGATCGGATCGACCTCGTGGGTATCGATGGAACCCAGGCCGAGCCGGCTGAAATCGGTGCCGACGCCGGACTGCGTCGTGGTGCCGCGCTCGGAACCGGTCGATTCGCCGGTCTTGAAGATCGAGGTCTTGAACGGATCGCCGCCGGTCATCACGCTCTGTTCGAAGTCGGACAGGCCCTTGCGGCGCCGGCTGCTGACCATGAACACCCAGAGCAGGATGGCAAGCAGTGCCGCCGCCACGATACCGCCGATGTAAAGCGGCGTGGCGAGCAGGGACTGGAAGAAACCGGGCTCCCGGACCGGCACCTCGATGGGCGGTTTGGCCTTGGCTTTCGGCTTCGGCGCGGCCGGCTGGGCGGGCGGCGCGGCCGGAGCCTCGGCAACCGGTTGCCCGGCCGGGGGCGGCTCGGCGCCCGGCTTGGCACCGGCATCCTTGGCCTTGAGGTCGAGCAGGCGCTGCAGGTCCTGCACGGTACGCTCCAACTGGCTGACCCGGTCCTGGGCCTCCTGGAGGGCATGGCTCTTGGCCGCGATCTCCTCCTCCAGTGCCTGCACGCGTTCGCCGACCTTGCCGTCGGCGGCGCGCGGCGGCTCACCCTTGGACAGCTTGAGGACGTCCTTCGGCGCGCCCTTGGCGGCCGGCTTTTCCTCGGGCTGGGCCTGGACGATCTTGCCCTTGCCGGCATCTTCGGGCGCCGCCTCGGCAACCGAACGCGCCGCCTCGTTGGCGACCCGGTTGCGGATCTCATGCCAGACCTCGGCGTGCTCACGCAACAACTGGCGGGCCTGGTTCGGACTGAACATGAGCATGACCGAATCCCGGTCGGGCACGGTCAGCACCTCGCCCTGCTTGAGCATGTTGACGTTGTTGCGGGCGAACGAATTCTTGTTCACCTGATACAGGCTGGCGACCATCATCTCCAGGGTGACGTCCGGCAGCATGACCTTCTTGGCGATGCTGCGCAGGGTCTCGCCGGATTTGACCGGTCCATAGGTGACCGGTTTCGCCGGCTTCGCCGCGGCCGGCTTGGCCGGCGCGGCCGGGGCCTGGGCGACGGGTGCCGACGCAGCGGGACGCTGGCCAGCCGTGGCCGAGGTCGTCACGGCCGGGACCGGCACCGACTTGGCGACCTCGTCGGCGGCCTTCTGTTCCCGCACCGGATCGAGCAGAACCGTGTACTCGCGCAGGATGCGGCCGGAACTCCAATTCAACTCGATGAGCAAATCGACGAACGGGTCGCTGACCGGGACCGAGGAGGAAATCTTCACCACCGGCTTGCCGTTGGGCCGCTTTTCAATGCTCAGTTGCAGGTCGGAAATGACCGGGGCACGGTCCATGCGCGCCTGCCGGAAGGCATCCGGGCTGGCCAGCTTGGCCTCCACGGAGCCGATATCGTCCGGTTGCACGGACAGCAACTCGATCTCGGCCCGCAACGGCTGGCCCAAGGCCGACTGCACGGACATCTTGCCCAGTCCGGCCGCCGACGCCGCCCCTGAGACCAACATCAGGGAGGCCAGCAATGCACTGATTCTGATCGAACTTTTCACCATTCTTCCCCTATCCCGCGGACCCGGCAAACACGCCTGTCGCCGCATCGATTTCTATGGTTACTCAAATATTTAGGCAGAATTCCTTATGCTGAATTCACGTTAGCATCGAACCCGCTTATTTTTCAATCAAATTTTCCAGCCCATCCACCAGCCGTGCGGCTTCCAGGGTGGTCACGTCGAAGACCAGCCACATGGCCAGATCGTGGCGGGCGTCGGCGCCGGCGCGAACCCGGCTGACGAAGACCGCATCGCTGTCCTGGGCATCGGTCGCGGGCGTCGCCACGCCCCCGGGCACGGCCGTATCCATGAGGGTGACGCCGGGCAGATCGGCGAACCGGGCGCGCATGGACTCGAGGTCCAGGTCGCCCGCCACGCTCGCGTGCACCGCCACCCCGGCGCCGTAGAACATGGGCGCCCACACCGCCGTCACCGACACGGCGAGGTCCCGGTTGTCGAGCAACTGGCGCAGCTCGCCGGCGGTATCCTGCTCCAGGTGGCTGCCGCCGTCCGCCTGCACGGCACCGACCTGGGGAATCAGGTTGAAGGCGATCTGGAGCGGGAAGGCCTCGGGCTCGACCGTCTCCATGGCGAACAGGGCACGGGTCTGCCCCGCCAGTTCGGCGATGCCCGCCTCGCCGGCGACGGCGACCGGGAGCATGGCGACGGCGTTCACGGCGCGTAGGCCGGCGCCGGCCTGGACGGGAGCCAGGACGCGCTGCAGGGCGATCGCCAGGGCACCTTCCACGCTCACGCGGGCGATCCCGGCCGCACCGCGCCCGAGGCCGAGGATCCGGCAGCCGGCGTCGGCCGCGGTCCGTTCGCTCAACTCCGCGGCCACGGCGCGGCTGGCGTTGACCAGGACGTCGACGCGCGACCAGTCGAAGCCGACCACGTCGAGCAGGGGCAATTCCTCGCCCCTTACCGTGGCACAGCCCTCGGTTTCGGCCAGGGTCAGGGGAAACACCTCGCCGAACTCGACGTCCCGCTCCGAGAGCAGGCGCAGGAAGGCCGTGCCGAGCGGGTCGTCCGCACCCAGTACGGCGACGTTCAGGGCGCGCACGCCGGTCATGCCTCCAGCAGGATGCGCAGCATCCGGCGCAGCGGCTCGGCCGCGCCCCAGAGCAACTGGTCGCCCACGGTGAAGGCGGTCAGGTACTCGGGACCCATGTTGAGCTTGCGCATGCGGCCCACAGGTACCGTGAGGGTACCGGTGACGGCGGCGGGCGTGAGCTCCTTCATGGTGATCTCGCGGTCGTTCGGGACCACCTTAACCCATTGGTTGTGCGCGGCGATGATGCCGTGGATCTCGTCCAGGGGCACGTCCTTGGTCATCTTGATGGTGAGCGCCTGGGAATGGCAGCGCATGGCGCCGACCCGCACGCAGAGACCGTCGATGGGCACCGGATTGGCGCTACGGCCGAGGATCTTGTTGCACTCGACCTGGGCCTTCCACTCCTCCTTGGACTGGCCGGACTCCAGCTGGACGTCGATCCAGGGGATCAGGTTGCCGGCCAGGGGCACCGGCCAGGCTTCCAGCGGATATTCGTCGGAACGGATGAACTCGGCGACCTTGCGGTCGATCTCCAGGATGGCGGAGGCCGGATCGCTGACCAGGTGGGCCACCTCGGCATGCACCGCGCCCATCTGCTGGATCAGCTCGCGCATGTTGCGGGCGCCGGCGCCGGAAGCGGCCTGGTAGGTCATCGGGGTGATCCACTCGATCAGGCCGGCCTCGAACAGGCCGCCGATGGCCATCAGCATGAGCGACACCGTGCAGTTGCCGCCGACGTAGGTCTTGACGCCCTTGGCGATGCCGTCCTGGATGACGTGCTTGTTCACCGGGTCGAGGATGATGATGGCCTCGTCCTTCATGCGCAGCGCCGAGGCGGCGTCGATCCAGTAGCCGGTCCAGCCGGCGGCGCGCAGCTTCGGGTACACCTCCTTGGTGTAGTCGCCGCCCTGGCAGGTGATGATGACGTCCATCGCCTTCAGTTCGTCGACGCTGTTGGCGTCCTTGAGCGGCGGCACGTCCTTGCCGATGTCCGGACCCTTGCCGCCCACGTTGGACGTGGTGAAGAACACCGGATCGATGTGGTCGAAGTCGCGCTCCTCCTGCATCCGGCCCATGAGCACCGAGCCCACCATGCCGCGCCAGCCGATCAGACCTACTTTCTTCATTTATGCAAACCTCTGAGCAGTGAGTTACTTACATCGCGGCGACGACGGCGTCGCCCATGCCGGAACAGGACACCTTGGTGCAGCCCTCGGTCCAGATGTCGGCGGTGCGCTTGCCGGCGGCGATCACCTTCTTCACCGCATTGTCGATGCGCTGGTAGGTGGCCTCGTCGTTGAAGCTGTACTTGAACATCATGGCCACGGACAGGATGGTGGCCAGGGGATTGGCGACGTCCTTGCCGGCGATGTCCGGGGCGGAACCGTGGCTGGGCTCGTACATGCCCTTGTTGTTCGCGTCCAGGGAGGCCGAGGGCAGCATGCCGATGGAGCCGGTCAGCATCGAGGCCTCGTCGGACAGGATGTCGCCGAAGATGTTGCCGGTGACCACCACGTCGAACTGCTTGGGCGCCCGCACCAGTTGCATGGCGGCGTTGTCGACGTACATGTGGCTGAGTTCGACTTCGGGGTAGTCCTTGGCCACCTCGATCATGACCTGGCGCCACATCTCGGTGCACTCCAGGACGTTGGCCTTGTCCACCGAGCAGACCTTCTTGTTGCGCTTCATGGCGATGTCGAAGGCGACGCGGCCGATGCGGCGCACCTCGGACTCGGTGTAGCGCATGGTGTTGAGGCCCTCGCGCTCGCCGCTCTCCAGGGTGGTGATGCCGCGCGGCTGGCCGAAGTAGATGTCGCCGGTCAGTTCGCGGACGATCATCAGGTCGAGGCCGGAGACGATCTCGGGACGCAGGGTCGAGGCCGAGGCCAGTTCCGGATAGAGCAGCGCCGGACGCAGGTTGGCGAACAGGCCGAGGCCCTTGCGGATACGCAGCAGGCCGCGTTCCGGACGCACGTCGCGCGGCAGGGTGTCGTACTTCCAGTCGCCCACGGCGCCGAGCAGGACCGCGTCGGACTCCTGGGCCAGCTTGAAGGTGGCCTCGGGCAGCGGGTCGCCGGCCACGTCGTAGCCGACGCCGCCGATGGGCGCCTCTTCCATCTCGATCTTCATGCCGTCGCGACGGAGCACGTCGAGAACCTTGACCGCCTGGGCGACGATCTCAGGGCCGATGCCGTCACCCGGCAGCACTGCGAGCTTCATGATTTTCCTTTCAGGTCAGACGAACAGCCACGGGGCGTCGGCCTTGCGGCGCGCCTCGTAGGCCTTGATTTGGTCGGTGAGTTGCAGGGTCAGGGCGATGTCGTCGAGACCGTTGAGCAGGCGATGCTTGCGCTCGGCATCGACCTCGAACGGGATCACCTCGCCGGCCGGCGTGGTCACCGTCTGGGCCGGCAGGTCCACCGCCAGGGTATAGCCCTCCGCGGCCGCCGTCGCCGTGAACAGGCGGTCGACGACGTCGGCGCCCAGGACGATGGGCAGGATGCCGTTCTTGAAGCAGTTGTTGAAGAAGATGTCGGCGAAGCTGGGCGCGATGATGACCCGGAAGCCGTAGTCCTCCAGGGCCCAGGGGGCGTGCTCGCGGCTGGAGCCGCAGCCGAAGTTCTCGCGCGCCAGGAGCACCGAGGCACCCTGGTAGCGCGCCTGGTTGAGGACGAAATCCGGGTTGAGCGGCCGGTTGGTACAGTCCACGCCGGGCTCGCCCCGGTCCAGGTAGCGCCACTCGTCGAAGGCGTTCGGGCCGAAGCCGGAACGCCGGATCGACTTCAGGAACTGCTTCGGGATGATGGCGTCGGTATCGACGTTGGCCCGGTCCATGGGGGCAACCAGGCCGTCAAGATGGACGAAGGGCTTCATCGGTTGCTCGACCTCTGGATCGCCTCGCCGGCCTTCTCGATGTCCTGGCCGACGCCGCGCACGGTATTGCAGCCGTACATGCTGAAGACGACGCCGATCGCCACGGCGATCAAGGCCAGTTTCACCACGCCCAGGATGATCAGGTTCCTCGGGGTCATTGCAGCACCTCTCGTATGTCAACGAAATGTCCGAACATGGCCGCCGCCGCCGCCATGGCGGGGCTGACCAGATGGGTACGGCCGCCCTGTCCCTGGCGGCCTTCGAAATTGCGGTTGGAGGTCGAGGCGCAGCGCTCGCCCGGTTCCAGGCGGTCGGCGTTCATGGCCAGACACATGGAGCAGCCCGGTTCGCGCCATTCGAAGCCGGCGGCGGTGAACAGCTTGTCCAGTCCCTCGGCCTCGGCCTGCGCCTTGACCAGCCCGGAACCCGGCACCACCATGGCCAGCTTGACGTTCGAAGCCACCTTGCGGCCGTTCCTGGCCAGCACGCTGACCACCTCGGCGGCCGCCCACAGGTCCTCGATACGGGAATTGGTGCAGGAACCGATGAACACCTTGTCGACCGGGATTTCCGAGATCGGCGTGTTCGCCTGCAGGCCCATGTAGGCCAGGGCGCGTTCCCAGTCGCCCTTCTTGACCGCATTGGGGGCCTCGGCGGGGTCGGGCACGCGGTCGGTCACCGGCACCACCATCTCGGGCGAGGTGCCCCAGGTCACCTGCGGCTTGATGGCCGCCGCGTCCAGTTCGACCACGGCGTCGAACTGGGCGCCGGCGTCGGAATGCAGGGTACGCCAGTAGGCCACGGCCTGGTCCCAGGCCTCGCCCTTGGGCGCCTGCGGACGGCCCTCGACGTAGGCGATGGTCTTGTCGTCGGCCGCCACCATGCCGGCCCGGGCACCCGCCTCGATGGCCATGTTGCACAGGGTCATGCGGCCTTCCATGGACAGGGCGCGGATGGCCGAGCCGCCGAACTCGATGGCGTAGCCGGTACCGCCAGCGGTGCCGATCCGGCCGATCACGGCCAGGGCGACGTCCTTGGCGGTCACGCCCATGGGCAACTCGCCGTCGACCTTGACCAACATGGCCTTGGCCTTCTTCTGCCACAGGCACTGGGTGGCCAGGACGTGCTCGACCTCCGAGGTGCCGATGCCGAAGGCCAGGGCGGCGAAGGCGCCGTGCGTACTGGTGTGGGAATCGCCGCACACCAGGGTGACGCCGGGCAGGGTGAAGCCCTGCTCGGGGCCGATGACGTGGACGATGCCCTGGCGGTGGTCGTCCATGCGGAATTCGTTGAGGCCGAACTCGGCGCAGTTGGCGTCCAGGGTCTCGACCTGGGTACGCGAGACCGGGTCGACGATGCCCGCGTCGCGGGCCTTGGTCGGCACGTTGTGGTCAGGGGTGGCCAGGACGGTCTTGGCCTGCCAGGGCTTGCGGCCGGACAGCTTGAGGCCTTCGAACGCCTGCGGGCTGGTCACCTCGTGGACCAGGTGGCGGTCGATGTACAACAGGGCGGTGCCGTTGGCTTCCTGGTGGACGACGTGGGCGTCCCAGAGTTTGTCGTAAAGGGTGCGCGGGGTCATGGCGTAAACGACTGGATCAAAGATGTGAATTATTTCACGTCCGGGTACGACTAGGCGATGGGTGAACGTCCGGGGGCGCGAATAACGACGGCCGGCGCGCCGCCACGGCGGCGCCGACGGCCCTGGCCCGGCGTCACGGCGCCGATTCCTGGCTGCCCAGGCGGATGAGGGCGTACTCCATGCTGTCCGAGAGGGCGCGCCAACTGGCATCGATGATGTTCGCGTTGGCGCCCACCGTCGTCCAGGTCTCCAGGCCACCCTGGAAGTCGATCAGCACCCGGGTGTTCGCCGCCGTGCCGGCCGCACCGGACAGGATGCGTACCTTGTAATCGGTCAGGCGCACCGCGCGCAGGACCGGATAGACGTCCACCAGGGCCTCCTGGAGGGCCGTCGCCAGGGCGTTGACCGGGCCGTTGCCTTCGGCCGCGGTGAACTTGACCACCTCGCCCACCTTGACCTTGACGGTCGCCTCGGCGAGCAGGCCGCGGCCGTGCCGGCGCTCGGTGATGACGAAGTAGTCGAGCAACTCGAAGGGCTGCCGGTAGTCGGGGTCGAGCCGGTGGAACATCAGCTCGACGCTGGCCTCGGCCGCTTCGAAGGTGAAGCCCTCGTGTTCCAGGTGCTTGATCTGGGCCAGGACGCGCTGGGCCTGCTCGTTGTCGACGTCCAGGCCCAGGCGCCGGGCCTGGAGCTGGATGTTGCCGCGCCCGGACAGCTCCGAGGTGACCGAGCGCATCTGGTTGCCGACCAGGTCGGGGTCGATGTGCTGGTAGGTATCGGGCGACTTCAGGATCGCCGCGACGTGGATGCCGCCCTTGTGGGCGAACGCCGAATGCCCGGTGTACGGCTGATGGGCATCGTGCTGCAGGTTCACCACCTCGGCGACGAAGCGCGACAGCGAGGTCAGCTCGTGCAGGCGGTCGGCCGCCAGGACCGGGTGACCCATCTTCAATTGCAGGTTGGCCAGGATGGTCACCAGGTCGGCATTGCCGACCCGTTCGCCGTAGCCGTTCACCGTCCCCTGCACCATGGCGGCGCCGCTGCGCACGCCGGCCAGCGAGTTGGCCACGGCGCAGCCGCTGTCGTTGTGGCAGTGCACGCCCAGGCGGGCGCCGGGCAGGCGGCTCGCCACCTCGCGGGTGATCGCCTCCATCTCCCAGGGCAGCTTGCCGCCGTTGGTCTCGCACAGCACCAGCCAGTCGGCCCCCGCCTCGGCCGCGGCGCGCAGAGTGGCCATGGCGTATTCCGGGTTGGCCACAAAGCCGTCGTAGAAGTGCTCGGCGTCGTAGATCACCTCCCTGCCCCGGCCCTTCATCCAGGCCACGCTGTCGCCGATCATGGCCAGGTTTTCCTCGGGCGTGGTCGAGAGGACGTGGCTGACGTGGTAATCCCAGGTCTTGCCGACCAGGGTCACGGCCGGCGTCCCGGCGTCGATCAGGGCACGCAGGTTGGCGTCCGCCGCGCAGGTGGCGTTGGCGTGCCGGGTGCGGCCGAAGGCGGCCAGGCGGGCCGGCAGGTGCATGCGGTTGGCGCGGGCGAAGAAATCGGCGTCCTTGGGGTTCGAGCCGGGCCAGCCGCATTCGATGTAATGCATGCCGAACTCGGCCAGGCGGTGCGCGATGGTCAGCTTGTCTTCAACCGACAGGGAAATGTCTTCACGCTGGGCGCCGTCGCGCAGCGTGGTGTCGTAAAGGAATATCGAGGTCATCAGCCAAATCTACAGGGGAAAACGTCGGCGCCCTGCACCTCCCCAGGACCTGGCGCGGAGTATTCAGGCTACCGGAAAGCGCCGGTTTCGAGAAGGGGCGCGAGCGTACTAGCGCGTCGCCCGCCGGATTTTCTCGCCCGCCTTCTCCATATCCTGGCCGGCCCCGTGCAGGGTGTTGCAGCCCGCCAGGCCGACGACCAGCCCGAGGAGCAGAACCGGGGCGGCGCACCTGGGGACGCACGACGAAGCGACATCTTCCACCGACATCGATTCACCTCTGCATTAGCTCGCCGGCACGCTCCGGACGGCGGCCGGAGCACGCTCTCCGGCTCACACCGCCAGGAGGAATTGTACTTCGCGGCGCAAGGCTTCGACCTCGAAATGGGCCAGGGCCGCCCGGCTGCCCAGGGCGGCGACCGCGGCGCCCAGGGCGGCGCACTGCCGGTAGGCGGTGCGGCTCTTCAACTGGGCGGCCAGGAGCGGAATGCCGAACTCCGGCAGCAGGGCGAGCACCTCGCGCGCCAGGACCGTGTTGGGCTGGGCCTGGTTGACCACCACGCGGGCGATCAACTCGGGATTCTTGTCCGCCACGGCGGCCTGGATCGCCTCCCGGATGCGCAGGCTGGCCCACATGTCGGGCGGCGACGGGATCACCGGCACCAGGGCCAGATGGGCGATGCGCAGGGCGCTCGCGGTGACCGGCGCGGTGGCGGCCGGCGGCGTGTCGATGACGATGTAGTCGTAGGCCTCCAGGCGCTTCTTCAGGTGCTTGTGCAGCTTGCCCTCCTCGCCGGACAGGTCCTCGACGTCGGCGGGAAAGCCTTCGCCCGCGCCGGCCCAGCGCAGGGAAGTGTTCTGCGGGTCGGCATCGGCGACCAAGACGCGGCGGCCGTCATCGCCCAGGCTGCCGGCCAGCAGCATCGCCAGGGTGCTCTTGCCGGCCCCGCCCTTCTGATTGACAACCGCGATAACCCGAGCGCTCATGGTGCCCTGCCAGCCTGGAAACGACTGCCGAGGGTATCAGAGAACGATTTCGCCGTGCCACCCCAGCGCCGACAGGCCGCGTGCCAGGGCCGCCTCGCGCAGCTGGGCCAGGAAATCGGCCGGGCCGGCGGCGTACAGATCGAAATGGCCGAGGTCCGGGTGCCGGGCCAGGATGGCGGCGATATTGGTCTCGGCACCGTCGGCCGCCGCCAGCGCGCCGTAGTGGAAGTTGTCCATGGCGTCGGCCCAGGACCGGCACAGGTTGTCCTGGTAGTGCGGCAGGCGGTCGGACACCCAGTACAGGTCCATGCTGGCCGCCAGTTCCAGCGACATGGCGTGCTGGACCAGGCTCTTGACCGGGGCGAAGCCCTCGTCCCAGGCGACGAAGATGACCGGCCGGCGGGAATCCATCTTGATGACGAAGCTGCCGTGCGGCCCCCGGATCGCGACCGGGGCCTCCTTGCGCAGGTCCTCGAAGGCCATGCGCGCGAACGGCCGGTTCTCGCGCCGGATGTGCAGTTCGAGGTGGCGGTCCTCGCAGGGGCAGCTGGCGACCGCATACTCGCCTTCCCGGCCCTCCACGCTCAGGGTCACCCGCTGGCCGGCCAGGAAACGCAGGCGCTGGCTGCGCGGCGTCGTCAGGTGCAGGGCGAGCAGGTCCTCGTCGAGGGACTCGACGGCCTTCACCCGGGTCGAGATGGTCTGTTCCGGGATGTCGTCGGCGGCCGCCACGCCGGCTTCGATCACCACGTCGGTGACCGGCGTGTAGGAACACATGAGGATGGCCCCGGCGGCCTTGTCGGCCTCCTTGAGCGGATAGTCGTGCGGATGCACCTTGGTCACCTGGCCGGACACCAGCCTGACCTTGCAGTCGCCGCAATTGCCGTTGCTGCAGCCGTAGCTGAGCGGGATGCCGGCGCGCAGGGCGGCCTCCAATATGGTGTCGTTGCCCTCGACGAAAAACTCGTGGCCGCTCGGCTGCACCACCACCCGCACCGACATGACGCGCATGACGCTCTCCTCGGCCAGCAGCGCCTTGCCGCGCTCGGCCTCCGCAGGGGCTTCGTCGAGTTGCCGACGCAGCCAGATCTTGATCGCCAGGATGGCGTCGGCGGCGTCCGGGTCGTCGGTCGCCAGGCCGGTCAGGTGTTCCTCCAGCCAGCCGAATACCCGGTCGTAATGGATCAGGAGCGACTTCGCCGCGGCGAACTCCTTGCCCAGTTCGAACAGGCGCTCCGCCAGCACCTCCTTGTCGGGCAGGACGCGCTCCATGACGCGCTTGCCGAAGGCCTTGCGCTTGATCTCCTCGACGTGCTCGTACTCACCGTCGTCTTCCCATTTCACGTTCGGGAAGACGCGCAGCAACTCCTCCATGTCGATCTGGCCGTCGTAGGTGGTCAGTTCGCCGGCGTGGATGCGCCGCTGCAGGGCGGAACGGGGCTCGCCGACCAGCCGGGCGACGCGGGAGAGGGGCAGATAATGGCTCATGGGCGGATAATAGTCGGCGCGTCCAGGCAAACAAAACAGTCCCGGTTAATATTGTGAAATGCTGAACCTAGAAACCCGCCCCTGGGCCGCGGCCGATGCCGAGCGCCTGCGCGCGGCCGGCTTCCCGGCCCTCCTGGCGCGCCTCTATGCCGCCCGCGGCATCGCCGAACGCGGTGCCGTCAAGACCAGCCTGGCCGAGCTGCTGCCCTACGCCGAGCTGCGCAACTGCGTCGCCGCCGGCGCCCGCCTGGCCGACGCCGTGCAGGGCCGGCAACGCCTCCTGGTGGTGGCCGACTACGACGCCGACGGCGCCACCGCCTGCGCGGTCGCCGTGCGGGGCCTGACCGCCATGGGCGGCGTCGTCGACTACCTGGTGCCGAACCGCTTCGACTACGGCTACGGCCTCTCGCCCGAGATCGTGCGCCTGGCGGCCGAGCGCAAGCCCGACCTCATCATCACGGTCGACAACGGCATCGCCGCCCACGCCGGAATCGAGGAGGCCCGCCGGCTCGGCATCGAGGTCCTGGTCACCGACCACCACCTGCCGGGCGACGGCCTGCCGGAGGCCCTGATCGTCAACCCGAACCAGCCCGGCTGCAGCTTCCCGTCCAAGTCCCTGGCCGGCGTCGGGGTGATGTTCTACGTCCTCATCGCGGTGCGCGCCGAGCTGCGCCGCCGGGGTGCCTTCGGCAACGGCGACGGCCCCAACCTGGCCGAACTGCTCGACCTGGTCGCCCTCGGCACCGTCGCCGACGTGGTCAGGCTGGACGCCAACAACCGCCTGCTGGTCGAACAAGGCTTGAAGCGCATGCGCAGCGGACGCGCCCGGCCGGGCATCCGGGCGCTGTTCCAGGCCGCCGGCCGCGACCCGGGCCGGGCCTCGGCCCAGGACCTCGGCTTCGTGGTCGGGCCGCGCCTGAACGCCGCCGGCCGCCTGGCCGACATGAGCCTGGGCATCGCCTGCCTGCTCGCCGATGCGGAGGCCGGCGCCCTCGCCGGCGCGCGCGAGCTGGACCGCCTGAACCGGGAACGCCGGGCCATCGAGGCCGACATGCAGGAACAGGCCCTGGCGCACCTGGAAACGATCGCGGTCGCCGACGGCTACAGCCTGACCCTGTTCGACCCGGCCTGGCACCAGGGCGTGGTCGGCCTGCTCGCCGCCCGGCTCAAGGAACGCCACCACCGCCCCGCGGTGGTGTTCGCGGACGGCGGCGACGGCCTGCTCAAGGGCTCCGGGCGCGCCATCCCCGGCCTGCACCTGCGCGACGCCCTGGATTTGGTCGACAAGCGCCTGCCCGGCCTGATCGTCCGCTTCGGCGGCCACGCCGCGGCCGCCGGCCTAACCCTGGCGGCCGACCGCCTGGCCGAGTTCGCCAACGCGTTCGAGGCGGCCTGCCGGGAGATGCTCGACCCGGCCGCGTTGCGCCGGGTGATCGAGACCGACGGGGAACTGGCGCGCGGCGAATTCGGCCTCGACAACGCCCGCGTCCTGCGCGACGCCGTCTGGGGACAGGGCTTCCCGGCACCGCTGTTCCACGGCGACTTCCTGGTCCAGGGCCAGCGCCTGGTCGGCGACAAGCATCTCAAGCTGCACCTGCGCCACGCCGGCTTCGAGGCGGAGGCCATGCTGTTCAACCACGACCAGCCCCTGCCCGAACGCATCCAGGCGGTCTACCGGCTGGACGTCAACGAATGGAACGGCGCCAGCCAGCCCCAACTCACCGTGGAACACTGGCAAACCCGTTCGTGAAGACCATCGTCATCCTCTTGCACGAGCGCGACGACGCCTTCGCCAAGACGCCCTACCTGCTCAAGCCCATGTTGCCACTCTGGCAGGCGCGCGGTCTCCGGGTCATGCTCCAGCGCGGCACCCGCGGCCTGCCCGCCGGCGACCTGCTGATCCCGCACCTCGACCTCACGGTGACGCCCCCCGAGTATGCCGCCGCGTACGAGCGCTATCCCCGGGTGGTGAACCGTCCGGTCCTGGACATCTCGAAATCCTCCTTCAGCGCCAACCTGGTCGGGCCCGCCGACCGCTACGACGGCCCCGTGATCGTCAAGACGGACGGCAACTACGGCGGCATGCCGGACCGGCGCCTGGCCCGGACCGGCCGGCATACCCTGCTCGCGCGCCTGACCCGGCCGCTGCGCCGGCTCGGCCGCCAGCTCGGCGCCGGCAATCGCTGGCGCGACCTGCAACACATGCCGCCCAGCCGCTACCCGGTCTTCGACAGTCTCGCGCAGGTCCCGCCCGGGGTGTTCGACAACCCCAAGCTGGTGGTGGAGAAATTCCTCGCCGAGCGCGACGGCGAGGCCTACTGCCTGCGTTATTACGGCTTCCTGGGCGACCGGGAAACCAGCCTCTGCCTTTGGTCCACGCAGGGCGTCGCCAAGGGGACGAGCATCTTCCGGGTCGAGGAATGCCCGGTCCCGAGGACCTGCGCACCCTGCGCCGGCGGCTCGGTTTCGACTTCGGCAAGTTCGACTACGTCATGCATGGCGGCCGCCCCGAGGTGTTCGACCTCAACCGCACGCCCGCCTCCTTCGTACTCGGCCGTTTCGGCCTCTACGACTCGGTGGCACGCCACCTGGCCGACGGCGTCGACGCCCTGCTCGAATGACCGGTCGTCGCCGCGGCGGCGCGTTCTACAATCAAGCCAAGACCACGTGACCGGCAACGTCATGCCCCTATTCGACTCGCCTGAACTCGCCCCGCTCGCCCACTTCCTGACCAGCCTGGCCATCGGCCTGCTGATCGGCCTGGAACGCGAGCGCAACCCGTCCGCCAAGGCCGGCCTGCGCACCTTCACCCTGGTCGCGATGGCCGGCACGCTGACCGCGCTGCTCTCCGAGAAGACCGGCGCGCCCTGGCTGCTCGCGGCCGGCCTGCTGGTCATGGGCGGCATGATGGTGGCGGCCTACACCAAGGACGAGGACGAAGAGGACCCGGGCACCACGACGGTGGCCGCCGTGGTCCTCTGCTATGGGCTCGGCGCCCTGGTCTGGTACGGTTACTCGCAGCTGGCCGTCACCCTGGCCATCCTGACCACCATATTGCTGTACTTCAAGGCCGAGATGCGCGGCATCAGCCAGCAGATATCCCGTCTCGACCTGGTCTCCATCCTGCAGTTCGCGGTCCTCTCGTTCGTCATCCTGCCGGTGGTGCCGAACCGGGGTTTCGGCCCCTACCAGGTGCTCAACCCGTACCAGATATGGTGGATGGTGGTGCTGATCTCCGGCCTTTCCCTGGCCGGCTACGCCGCCCTGCGCATCGTCGGCCAGCGCCACGGCGCCCTGCTAACCGGCCTGTTCGGCGGCATCGCGTCGAGCACCGCCACCACCCTGGCCTTCTCGCGCCACGGCCGCGCCGACCCCGGCCTGCTCGGCATCGCCGCCCTGGTCATCCTGCTCGCCAACTGGATGGTGATGATCCGCCTGGCGATCGAGGTCGCCGTGGTCGCCCCCAGCCTGCTCGCCAGGATGCTGGTCATCTTCGGCTGCGGCGCCGCGGCCGGCCTGGTCGCGCTCTACCTGACCGTCTGGCGGCGCATGGACAACCGGCCCGACGCGCCCAGGCTGGAGGTGAAGAATCCGACCGAGATCCGTGCCGCCCTCACCTTCGGCATGCTCTACGCCGGCGTGCTGGTGGCGTCGGCCTGGCTGTCCGACCTGGCCGGCAGCAGCGGCGTCTACGCCGTCGCCCTGGTCTCCGGCCTCACCGACGTCGATGCCATCACGCTGTCGAGCCTGCGCCTGTACGGCCTCGGCACCCTGGCCGGCGAGCAGGCGGCAACCGCCATCCTGCTCGCCCTGCTGGCCAACATCGCCTTCAAGGCCGGCCTGACCCTGGCCATCGGCGGTGCCGGCCTGGCCCGCCACACGCTGCCCGGTTTCCTGAGCGCGGCGGCCGGCGCGGTGGCGGGTTGGCTGCTGGTCTGAGGCCACGCCGGCCGGCGTCCGTCGAGGCGCTATAATGCCGCCCTTTGAATTCGCACTCTCAGGACCACCGCATGGAAGCCGAACGCCTCAACCAACTCGCCGAAAGCCTCGAAGACCTGGCCCAACGGGCCAAGGAACTACGGGGGTATCTTTGACTACCCTGGCAAACGCGACCGCCTGAACGAAGTCATCCGCATCTGCGAGGATCCCGCGCTCTGGAACGATCCCAAGCAGGCCCAGGAGATCGGCAAGGAACGCAAGGCGCTGGAAGGCGTGGTCCTGACCCTGGAAGAGGTCGACGGCGACCTCAATTCGGCCACCGAATTGTTCGAGATGGCGCGCGAAGAGAACGACGACGACACCCTTGAAGCCCTGTTCGAGGACGTCGCCGAGGTCGAGCGCGCAATCGCCGGCCTGGAATTCCGGCGCATGTTCAGCAACCCGATGGACCCCAGTCCCTGCTTCCTGGAAATCCAGTCCGGTGCCGGCGGCACCGAGGCCCAGGACTGGGCCCAGATGCTCGAGCGCATGTACCTGAAATACTGCGAGCGCAAGGGCTTCAAGGCCGAGCTGATGGAGGAATCGGAAGGCGAAGTGGCGGGCATCAAGAGCTGCACCATCCGCATCGACGGCGAGTACGCCTACGGCTACCTGCGCACCGAGACCGGCGTGCATCGGCTGGTGCGCAAGTCGCCCTTCGACTCCAACGCCCGCCGGCACACCAGTTTCGTCTCGGTTTTCGTCTTCCCGGAGGTGGACGATTCCATCGAGATCGACATCAACCCGGCCGACGTGCGCACCGACACCTACCGTGCCTCGGGTGCCGGCGGCCAGCACATCAACAAGACCGATTCGGCGGTGCGCCTGACCCACATCCCGACCGGCATCGTGGTGCAGTGCCAGAACGACCGTTCCCAGCACCGCAACAAGGACGAGGCCTGGTCCATGCTGCGCGCCCGCCTGTACGAACTGGAACTGCGCAAGCGCCAGGCCGAGCAGCAGAAACTGGAGGACTCCAAGTCCGACATCGGCTGGGGCCACCAGATCCGTTCCTACGTGCTCGACCAGAGCCGGATCAAGGACCTGCGCACCAACTACGAAGTCGGCAACACCCAGGCCGTGCTCGACGGCGACCTCGACGACTTCATCCAGGCCAGCCTGAAACAGGGCGTCTGACCTCCGCCGCCCCGGGCCGCCGGGTCCAGCGCGCGGCCCGGACCGCGCCCGGCCCGCGCCGGACCAGGGCGGCGACCAGCAGCGCGGCCGCCAGGGTGGCCAGGATGTGCTTCAGGGTATGGCCGCTCAGGCAGCCGGTCAGGTCGAGGAGCGCGTGGTCGGCCAGTTCGGCGAGCTTGGCCAGGACATAGCACAGCAAGGCGAGGCCGAAGCGGAGCCGCTCGCCCCGTTCCCTGCCATAACCGGCCTGCCAGAGCGGGATCAGGAACATGGGCAGGGCCTGCAACAGCAAATAGGGACGCAGGTCGCCGACCCCATGCAGGCCGCTGAAATACCACCAGGCCACGGCGGCGACGGCGAACAGCCCCAGCCCGGCCGCGGCCGCCCCGGAGCGCCCGCCCGGCCGCGTCTCCGCACGCACGGCGGCGAGCAGTCCGGCACAGGCCAGGGCGATGGGCAGGCGGTCCCAGACCAGGCGGAAGTCGTCCGGCGCCAGGTGGTAGTAGGTCGAACCGGCGGCGGTCAGCAGCAGGCCGACCAGGAACAGCGCCCAGCCGTGCCGACCGGCCGCGTAGGCGGCGTGGCCACGGCGCGCGTAGAGCACGCCCCCGCCCCAGAGCGCGACTGCGGCGAAACCCACGTTGGACAGCACGTCCGCGGCATGGCCGATGCCGAGCCAGGAGGACTGGTCGGCGAAGCGATGGTAATCCGGCAGCTGGGCGATCGGCCCGTAGGCGGCCATGCCGATGACGGCGGTTGCGGTGATCAGCATGGGCAGGCGGTGGATCAGGCGTTTCATGGCGGGCTCCGGGTCGTTGTTGGACACACCGAGCATGGCCGACTGGCGCGCCGGACAGAACCTTGTCCGGAATTGGCCCACGATCTAAGCTACCTGGTATCGCCATTCGATACTTTCTGCCATGAACGAAGTCGCTCGTCTGCTCGCCGAGGCCAAACGCCAGTTGCGCCGGCGCGGACTCGGCTACCGCGACGTCGCGGCCGCCCTCGGGCTCTCCGAGGCGAGCGTCAAGCGCCTGTTCGGCAACGGCCGCTTCACCCTCGACCGCCTGGCCGGGCTGGCCGAGCTGCTCGGCCTCAGCCTGGCCGAACTGGCCCAGGCGGCGGCCGCCAACGAGCCCCGGGTGCGCGCCCTCAGCCCGGCCCAGGAGGCCGCCCTAGTCGCCGACAGCAAGCGCCTGCTGGTGGCGGTGTGCGCCCTCAACCACTGGACCCTGGCCGACATGGTCGCCGGCTACCGGCTCGGCACGGCCGAGTGCATCGGCCACCTGCTCCACCTGGAACGCCTGCGCCTGATCGAGCTTTTGCCTGGGAACCGCATCCGCATCGTGGTCGCGCGCGATTTCGACTGGCTGCCCGATGGCCCGATCCGGAGCCACTTCCGGGCCAGCGGCCAGGACGACTTCCTGAACGGGCGCTTCGCGGCCCCGGACGAAGCGATCCTCTTCCTGCACGGCATGCTCGACGCCACGGCCATGCGCCAGTTGCACGAGGAGCTGGACCGCTTGCGGCGGCGTTTCGCCGAGTGGCACGAGGCCGCCCTGGCGACGCCGTTCCGGCACCGGCACGGTACCGGACTGCTCCTCGCCGTGCGCGAGTGGGAACCGCCGGCGTTCGCCGCCCTGCGCCGGACGGCGGACGATCCGCCGCGGCCCGGCCAGGCGGCAGTAGGAAAGGAACGGACCGGCTGACGCACCGTCTCGGTGCCAAAAACGCTGCGCCTGTTCGTTGCCGGTGCAGGCGAACGCCGGCGACCCGCGCAGCCGCCGGTTTCCGTCCCTGGCATGACTCTTGCTGAGTAATTATCCAGGGGGCGATCGGCATCGCCGCTCGAAGTGGTCGCTAGGGTTCCGATCCGCCTGTTCCGGCGGATGCCTGGTCCGAGAGCGACCGGTCCCGCCTGTGCGGGGCTACACGGAGGGATAAAAGCCCGGGAGGAAGCGATATTAAGCGCCCTCCCCTTTTTTGTCCTGACCACGGAGCCCGTTATGCACAAGCGTTCTTTCCTGATCAAGTTCTGCGCCCTCGGCATCGGCCTGGCCGGCGCCCTGCTGGCGAACGGCGCCCAGGCCGCGTCGGCCATGAAGATCGGCCTGACCACCTGGATCGGCTATTCCCCCTTCTACGTCGCCGAGGCGCTCGACCTCTACAAGAAATACGGCATCAAGGTCACCCTGCAGACCTTCCCCGACCCGGCCGCCCTGCCTTCCGCGCTGTCCGGCGGCGCCATCGACGGCGCCCTGATGACCTACGACCAGGTGATCGGCGCGGCCGGCCAGGGCCAGGTGTTCAAGGTCGTCCTGCCAGTCGACTACTCGAACGGCGGCGACGCCATCGTGGCCGCCAAGGCGCTGGCCAAGATCACCGACCTCAAGGGCAAGAAGGTGGCCTACGCGCCGCTCTCGCCATCCGACTTCCTGATCTCCTATGCCCTCAAGAGCAACGGTATGAGCGCCAAGGACATCAGCCCGGTCAACATGACCCCCGAGGCCGTGCCGGCCGCGGTGATCTCCGGCGCGGTGCCGGCCGGCGTCACCTACGAGCCCAACGTCTCGCAGATCCTCGCCGCCGGGGCCGGCCAGAAGTTCCACGTCATCTACTCGTCCAGGAACGCCCCCGGCCTGATCGCCGACGTGCTCGCCTTCGGCGACAAGAAGATCGCCGCCAACGGCAAGGAGATCGCCGCCATCACCCAGGTCTACGTCGAGGCGATGAAGTACATGAAGGACAAGCCGGCCGATGCCGCCAAGCTGATCGGCAAGGCCATCGGCGTGTCCCCGAAGGAGGTCGGCGAGCAACTGGCCGGCGTCTACAACATCCCGGCCGCCGAGATGGCCAAGTCCTACGCCAAGGGCAAGGACACCACCTCGTACTACACCAGCGGCGCCATCATCAACGAGCTCCTGGTCAAGAGCGGCCAGATCAAGAAGCCGGTGGACATCGCCACCACCCTGGACGACCGCTTCGTCAAGGTACTGGCCAAGTAAGCCGTCGTGCCGCCGTGCCCGCGGGCACGGCGGCCACGACCGGTGCCCAGCATGCCGAAGCCCCTGTTCCGTGCCCCCGACGGCGCCCTGCCCAACCTGCTCGCGCTGGCCTACGTCGGCGCCGGCTACGTCGGCGGCCTCTGGCTGATGGCCGGCGCGGCGCTGCCGATCGCCCTGGCGGCGACCCTGTGGTTCGCCCACGCCCTCATCATCGCCGCCTATCTGTTCCACGAATTCGCCCACAACACGGTGTTCGCCAGCCCGGTCCTGAACCGCCGCGGCGGTCTCCTCATGACCTGGCTGACGGGCAGCTGCTACGCCCGCTACGAACACCTGCGCTTCAAGCACATGCGCCACCACGTCGACCGTGCCGACGTCATCAGCCTGGACGTCCAGGCCTGGCTGCAGGGCGGTCCGGCCTGGCGCCGGCGCCTGGTCCTGGCGCTGGAGTGGGCCTACGTCCCGGCCGTCGACCTCCTGATGCACGCCTGGGTGATCGTGCTGCCCATGCGGCGCGGGGAACGCAGGCGCGACCGGCCGCGCCTGCTCGCCGTCCTCCTGGTGCGCGGCCTCGCCTTCGCCGGCCTGGCCGTCGTCGCGCCGCGCGCCCTGGTCCTGTACGGCGTCGCCTACCTGGTCATGGTCACCGTGCTGCGCTTTGCCGACTGCTACCAGCACACCTACGATGCCTTCGTCATCCTGGAACGCGACGGCATCCCGCAGGACCGGCTCCGCGACGCCGCCTACGAGCAGGCCAACACCTACTCCAACCTGGTCTCGACGCGCTGGCCGCGGCTCAACCTGCTGCTGCTCAACTTCCCCTACCACAACGCCCACCACGAATGCCCGATCGTGCCCTGGCACCGCCTGCCGGCGCTGCACCGGGAGTTGTACGGAAGCGACTGCGCGCAGGCGATCCCGATGCGCCGCCTGCTCGCCCCCTTTCACCGCTACCGGGTCGCCCGCGTCCTGGCCGAGGACTACGGCCGCGTCGAGGCGGGCGACCCGGCCGCCTTCAAGGGCGCCCTGGCCGTGTCCTTCCTGACGGCGGTGTGACCATGGCCGCCACGGTACTGCTCGCCGGTGCCCTGCTCTGGGGCCTGATCTGGTGGCCGCTCAAGGCCCTGGCCGGGCTCGGCCTGCAGGGCAGCGTGATCCAGGTCGTCGCCTACGGCCTGCCGGCCCTGGCCCTGCTGCCCTGGGCCTGGCGCAGCCACGCCGCCTGGCGCAAGCGCCTGCTGCCGCTCGCCCTCATCGCCCTGCTGGGCGGCTGGGCCAACGCCTCCTTCGCCAGTGCCCTGACCTACGGCAGCGTGGTGCGGGTGATGCTGCTGTTCTACCTCGCGCCGGTCTGGACCATCCTCGCCGCCCGCCTGGTGCTCGCCGAACCCGTCACGCCGCTGCGCCTGACCGCGCTCGGCCTGGCCATGACCGGCCTGGCCTTCACGGTCGGCGGCCCGCAACTGTTCGCCGCGCCGCTCGGCGCCGTCGACCTGCTCGCCCTGTCCTCGGGCGTCGCCTTCGCTCTCAACAACGTCACCATCCGCGCCGCCCGGGACCTGCCGGAAGGCGTGCGCGCGGTCGCCGTGCTGGCCGGGTGCGCGGCCTTGTCGGCCGGCTTCCTGGCCTGGTCCGGGCAATCGGTCGCCGCCATCGGGGCGGGACCGGCGCTCTGGCTGGCCGC
Organism: Parasulfuritortus cantonensis; assembly: GCF_004337445.1. Classification (GTDB taxonomy): domain Bacteria; phylum Pseudomonadota; class Gammaproteobacteria; order Burkholderiales; family Thiobacillaceae; genus Parasulfuritortus; species Parasulfuritortus cantonensis. Next base: position 105,020 of record NZ_SJZB01000010.1, read on the forward strand.
CCTGGGCCTGTTGTGGGTCCTGCCCGGCACCCTCGCCACCTACTACGGCGTCGCCCGCCTGGAGGCCGGCCGGGCGGCCATCCTCCTGCTCGCCGAGCTGGTCATCGGCGTGCTCTCGGCGGTCGTCATCGGCGCCGAGACGCTGGGGCCGAAGGAGGCCCTGGGCGGCGCCCTGATCCTGGCCGCGGCGGTGCTCGAAGCGCGTTCCGAACCGCCGGTGCCGGCATGAACACCGCCCTGCTGATCATCGACATGCAGCGCGACTTCCTCGATCCCGGCGGCTACGCCGCGGCGGCCGGCCTGGACGTCGCGGCCCTGCGCCGGCCGCTCCCGGCCATCCGGCGCCTGCTCGAGCGCGCCCGCCGGCTGCGCCTGCCGGTGGTGCACACCCGCGAGGGCCACCGCCCGGACCTGTCCGACTGCCCGCCCGCCAAGCTGGCGCGCAGCCGGGCGGCGGGCGCCGAGATCGGCTCGGCCGGGCCGCTCGGCCGCCTGCTGGTGCGCGGCGAAGCGGGCCACGACATCGTCGCCGAACTCTATCCGCGGGCCGGCGAGGCGGTCGTCGACAAACCGGGCTACGGCGCCTTCCACGGCACCGCCCTGGAGGCGATCCTGGACAACCAGGGGGTCGAACGCCTGCTCATCGCCGGCGTGACCACCGAGGTCTGCGTCCATTCCACCCTGCGCGAGGCCACCGACCGCGGCTACCGCTGTATCCTGGTCGGCGACGCCTGCGGTTCCGGCCATCCCGAACTGCACCGCGCCGCCCTGGCGATGGTCGCGCTCGAGGGCGGCATATTCGGCACCGTCATGACCACCGACCAAGTGCTCGACCTGCTCGACAAGGAGACCGCAGCATGACCCAGGTACTGCGCATGTGGCCCCTGCTCACCGCCACCCACCGCTACGACAAGTCGCTGTCCACCCGCAACCGCGGCCGCGGCCAGACCATCGAGGCGCCCATCCTGGCCTACCTGATCGAGACCCGGAACGGCCGCATCCTGTACGACGTCGGCTGCGACTACGGCAAGATCGCCGACCCGGCCCGGCGCGACCGCTACTACGACCCCGAGGTGTTCCCGTTCGGGCCGCCCGAGATGCGCGAGGAGGACCGCCTGCCGCACCATCTCGCCCGCCTCGGCCTGAGCGCCGCCGACGTCGACCTGGTGTTCATCGGCCACCTGCATTTCGACCATGCCGGCGGCCTGTGCGACGTCTGCGGCTCCGACATCCACGTCCAGCGCGACGAGCTGGCGGCCGCCCGGTCCGGCCAGGACGTGGCCTACTTCGCCGAGGACTTCGCCGGCGACTACCGCTGGAAGGTCCAGGACGGCGAATACGAGGTCGCCCCCGGCGTCCATGCCGTCGCCAGCCCGGGCCATACGGCCGGCCACATGTCGCTGCTGATCGAGCTGCCCAAGGGCCCGCCGGTGATCCTGTGCGGCGATGCCGCCGACCTGGCCGAAAACCTGGCCGACGAGGTCGCGCCCGGCCTGTGCTGGCAGGACTGCGAGGCCCAGGCCCTGGACAGCATACGCAAGCTGAAGCGCCTGGCCGGCGAGGAAGGCGCCCAGCTCTGGCCGAACCACGACATCGCCTTCTACCGCGGCCTGATCGCGGCCGGCTTCCGGCCGTTCGACTAGGGCGTCTCGACAGCCGCGATGCGCCTGGACCTGTTCAAGACCCTGTGGGCCATGCCGGCCCCTACGCCGAGGCGGCCGGCCGGGCCGCGGCCGCCGGTTTCGCCGGGCTGGAGGCCACCCTGCCGCTCGAGCCGGCGCGCCAGCGCGAGCTCGCCGCCGCCCTGGCCGGGCACGGCCTGGCCTACATCGGCGAGGTCTATACCGGCGGCTGGTACGTGCCCGAGCGACACGCCTCGCCGGACCGCCATCTGGCCGACCTGGGCCAGGCCCTGGCGGCCGCCGACGCCCTGGCGCCGCGCTTCGTCACCTGCATCGGCGGCTGCGATGCCTGGCCGCTGGAAACGTCACTGGCCTTCTTCGAGGCTGCCCTGCGCCTGGCCGAACGGGCCGGCCATGAGCTGGTGTTCGAGACCCACCGCAGCCGCACCCTGTTCAACCCCTGGATCACCGTCGAGGTACTCCGGCGCCTGCCGGAACTGCGCCTGACCTGCGACTTCAGCCACTGGTGCGTGGTCTGCGAGCGGGCCCTGGACGAGGAGACCGAGGCGATCGCCCGGGTCGCCGGGCAGGCCCGCCACATCCACGCCCGGGTCGGCTACGACCAGGGGCCCCAGGTCCCCGACCCGGCGGCGCCCGAATACGCCGGCTGGCTGGCTTCCCACCAGCGCCTGTGGGAACGGATCTGGCAGGCCCAACTGGCGCGCGGCGACGCGGTCACCACCATGACCCCCGAGTTCGGCCCGGACGGCTACCTGCACGAGCAACCCTACACGCGCATGCCGGTGGCCGACCTGGGCCGCGTCAACGACTGGATGGCGGCCACCGAACGCGGCCACTTCGCAACCTGGCTGGGCACGGCGGCAGCGCACCAGGCCGGTGCATGAGCGTCGCCATGCCGGTGCAGGAATGCCCGCGCCACCGCTCCGCCACCCTCCCGGCGCGCCCGCACGCGCATGGCACGACGCTTGCTCGTACCTTGCCGGGGGGCGACCGCGGTCGCCGCTCGATCGTGCGGCTAGGGTTCCGGCCTGTTCAGGCGTCTGGTCCGAGAGCCGCCGGCCCGGCCGCGCGGCGGGGCTCCACGGAGGGACAAAAGCCCGGGAGGACGAGATGACGCGTCGCTCCCCACTTGTGCAACCGTGACAGGAACCGTTATGTCCCACCCCCCGCGCCCGAGCTTCTGGGCCATCCGCGCACCACTATCCGCCCGCCGCTACTGGCTGCTCGCCCTGGTCGGCATCCTGGTCCCGTTCGCCGCCTGGTGGGGCGTGACGGCACTGGAACTGGCCGACAAGGTATTCATGCCGTCGCCGCTCGACGTCGCCAAACGCCTGCTCAACTGGGCCCGCGAGGACGACCTCGTCGGCGACGTCGCCATCAGCACCTACCGCGTGGTGGCCGGCTGGACCCTGTCGGCGGTGATCGCCGTGCCGCTGGCCCTGCTGATCGGCACCTGGCGACCGGTCCAGGCCCTCCTGGAACCGCTCACCGACTTCATCCGCTACATGCCGGCGGTCGCCTTCATCCCGCTGGTCATGCTCTGGATCGGCATCGAGGAGAGTTCCAAGATCGCCATCATCTTCATCGGCACCTTCTTCCAGATGGTCCTGATGATGGCCGAGGACGTGCGCCGGGTGCCCATGGCCCAGGTCGAGGCCGCCCAGACCCAGGGGGCGAGCCGCGCCGAGATCGTCCAGCTGGTCCTGCTGCCGTCGGCCAAGCCGGCCCTGCTCGACACCCTCCGGGTAACCATGGGCTGGGCCTGGACCTACCTGGTCGTGGCCGAGCTGGTGGCGGCCAATTCCGGCCTCGGCTACGCCATCCTGAAGGCGCAGCGCTTCATGCAGACCGACAAGATATTCGCCGGCATCCTGCTCATCAGCACCATCGGCCTGGTCATCGACCAGATGTTCCGCCTGGTCCACCGCCAATCCTTCCCATGGCTGCACGGCAAATGAACGCAAAGATACGCATCCGGGGCCTGACCAAGACCTTCGCCACCGGGGCGACCCGGGTCCAGGCCCTGGCGGGCATCGACCTCGATGTCCAGGACAACGAGTTCATCACCTTCGTGGGCGCCTCCGGCTGCGGCAAGTCGACCCTGCTGCGCGCCATCGGCGGCCTCGAATACGTCGACTCCGGCAGCCTCTCGGCCTCCGGCCGCGAGGTGGCCGGCCCCGGCGCCGACCGCGCCATGGTGTTCCAGCACTACAGCCTGTACCCCTGGCTGTCGGTGATGGAGAACATACGCTGGTGCCGGCGCCTGGCCGTGCACACGCGCGACCGCACCCTCGCCGACGTCGAGGCGGCCAGCGGCCGGGCCGACGCGCTGCTCCAACTGATGGGCCTCGGCCATGCCCGCGACGCCTACCCGAACCAGCTCTCCGGCGGCATGCAGCAACGGGTGGCGATCGCCCGGGCGCTGATGCCGAAGCCCGAGATCCTGCTCATGGACGAGCCGTTCGGCGCCCTCGACGCCCAGACCCGGGAGGTCATGCACGACCTGATCCGGCACGTGCACAAGGTCGAGAAGACCACCATCGTGTTCGTCACCCACGACGTCGAGGAGGCGATCTACCTGGGCAACCGCATCGTCCTCATGGCGCCGCGCCCGGGCCGCATCGCCCAGATCTACGACGTGCCGCTGCCGGACGCACGCCGCCAGGACATGAAGCACGGCCAGGACTTCCTGGCCCTGAAGAAGGAGATACTGGCGCGCATCCGCGAGACGTCGGGCATGAAGACCGACTTCGACCTCCTCGAGCAGCTCAACCAGCCGGCGGGCTAGCCGCCGGCACGCCGGCTCAGGCGACCGGGAAGCGGTAGGTGTCCTGGCTGATCAGGTCGGTGCCGCACTGCAGGTTCTCGATCCAGGTCAGGAAGGCGCCGATCGCCTCCTTGCCCTTGAACCAGCGGCCGTGCTGGGGAACCATCATCTCGACGTCCATGCCGCGCACCATGTTGGCCCAGAACCGGCACGGCTTGTTGCCCACCATGTAGCGCTTGTGGAAGCCCTCCATCTTGGCGAGGTGGGCCTGGAACTCGGCCGCCGTGGTGATCGGCCGGACGATCTCGTCGTGGTGCACCAGCGAGGCGCCCATGTCGCCGGAGAACAGGATCTTCGACTTGGCGTCGTAGAACTGGAAGTTGCCCTCGGCGTGCAGGAAATGGGCCGGCACGGCGTGGATCTTGGTGTCCTTGATCGGGATCACCATGCCGGCGTCGGGGATGCCGACGATGCGGCCCTCCCAGCGGTTGATGGTGCAGAAATGCGGCACGAAGCGTTCCCACAGCTTCGACACGTAGAGCACGCACTCGGTCGACATCAGCCATTTGTTGAGCGAGGCGACGATGTCCGGATCCTGGTGCGAGGCGAAGATGTATTTCAGCTTCTTGAACGGGAAATAGGCCTGCATGGCCATGATCAGGGCGTTGTAGGTCATGTTCCCGGCCGGGTCGATGAGGGCGCCCTCGCCGTCCGTCTCGATCAGGAACTGGTTGGCCTGCACGGCGGAACTGTTGGTGTCGTCGACCAGGTCGTTGAACAGCAGGCAGACGTGCCGGCCGTCGTTGTAGAGTTCGATCGCCATGCTGGATCCTTAAATCATTGCTCCGTGCCGGTGGATTCTACTCAAGCCAGACCAGACTGGCCATGCGCCCGGTACGGCCGTCGCGGCGGTAGGAATAGAAGCGGGTCGCGTCCGCGTAGGTGCACAGGCCACCGCCGTACACCGCCGCGACGCCGATGGCGGCCAGGCGGATGCGGGCCAAGGCGTAGAGGTCGGCCAGCCATTTCCTGGGGGCTTCGTCGAGGGTGCCCGGCAGGGCCGGGCGGAAGGCCACGGCGGCGAGCGGGTGCCGGCTGACGAAGGCCTCGCGCACCTCGTCGCCGACCTCGAAGGCAGCCGGGCCGATGGCCGCACCCAGCCAGGCCAGCACGGCATCCGGCGCCACCGCCATGCGCGCCACCGTCGCCTCCAGCACGCCCGCCGCCAGGCCGCGCCAGCCGGCGTGGGCGGCCGCGACCACGCGGCCGGCGCGATCGCAGAAGAGCACCGGCAGACAGTCGGCGGTGAGCACGGCGCAGACCTGTCCGGGGCCGCGCGCCAGGCTGGCATCCGCGCACGGCGGCGCCTCGGCGGGCGCCTCGGCCACGCAGGTGCCGTGCACCTGTTCGAGCCAGAGCGGCTCGGCCGGCAGGCCGGCGCGCAGGATGCGCCGGTTCTCCGCCACCGCCGCCGGGTCGTCGCCGACGTGCGCCGCGGGGTTCATGCTGGCCCAGGGCGGCCGGCTGACGCCGCCGGCCCGGGTGGTCATGAACGCGCGTACCCGCGCGGGCGCCGGCCAGTCCGGAAGCAGCCAGTCAGGATGCATGTTCG
>NZ_SJZB01000018.1 GCF_004337445.1 Parasulfuritortus cantonensis
GCCAGCGCGGAAGGCTGGGCCCTGTTGACTGGAATCCGGAAATAGGAGAGTTTTCCGGGACCACACAGCCAGGCGCGCCATGCTAACCACCTGTCCCGAGTGCCGCACCACCTTCCGTCTCAGCCACGCCCAGCTCGAGGCGCGGCGCGGGCTGGTGCGCTGCGGCTACTGCCGGGCGGTGTTCAACGCCTACGACACCCTGCTGCCGGAGTTCGAGGCCGGTGTGCCCGGCAGCCTGGGCCACACGGCGGCGGCCGACGACGGCGCGCCGGCGGCCAGGCCGGACTGGGACATCCCGCCGCCGGCCATGCCCAGGTACGTGCGCGAGGAGAAGAAGCCGGCGCGCCGCGACGAGCCGCCCGAACCGCTGGAAACCGACGCGCCCGGCGACACCGACGCCTTCGTCCTGCGCCTGTCCGACCGGGTCGGGGCGGCGCCGGGCAAAGGCGCGGCGGAGGAAGCCGAGCCGGCCAGGCCCGAGCCGGCCGCCGGCACCGACGACATCCTGCTCTCCGATCTGCCCAGCCGCGCCCGCATCGAGCCGCCGCCCGGTCCGGCCCGGCATTACCTGCGGGTGGCCCTGGCGGCGCTCCTGGTCGTCACCCTGCTGGCCCAGGTGGCCTACTTCCTGCGCGGCCCGCTGGTCGCCTGGCGCCCGGAATTGCGGCCGGCCATGGAGTCGGCCTGCCGCGCGCTCGGTTGCCATATCCCGCTGGCCGCCGATGCCGGGGCGATCCGGATCGAGTCCTCGTCCCTGGAGACCGACCCCGAGCAACCCAACCGGGCCACCTTGCGGGTCAGTTTCAGCAACCGTTCCGAGGTTGCCCAGCAGTGGCCCTACCTGGTGCTCAAGCTGACCGACTGGCAGGGCGGCGCGATCGCCCAGCGCGCCTTCGCACCGGCCGACTACCTGCGCAAGGACCAATCCATCCTGAACGGCGTCGCCGCCATGAGCGAGCATGAATTCAGCCTGCTCCTGAATCTCGGCGGACTCAGCGCCTCGGGCTACGAAGTCGTCGCCAAATACCCCTAAAACGCGCTTCCTGACTGCAAATTCGGCTTGCCCGGCCTGTAGGGGCGGGGGATAATCCCCCTCCCTTTTTTGTCACTAAAATTTCTTCTTGGGGGAATGGGCCATGTCCGAACTGACAGGCAAATCTGTTCTCACTAAGACCAGCCCGGCGCTGCCGGTGGACTGGTACTTCGACCCGAAGCTCTACGAACTGGAACAGAAGCTCCTGTTCGAAAACGGACCGGGGTACGTGGGACACGAACTGATGGTGCCCGCCGAGGGCGACTATCACGTCCTGGATTGGCTGCACGGCGGCGGCAAGATGCTGGTGCGCAACGCCAAGGGCGTCGACCTCATGTCGAACGTCTGCCGGCACCGCCAGGCCGTCATGCTGAAGGGCCGCGGCAGCAACCCGAACATCGTCTGTCCGTTCCACCGCTGGACCTACGACCTCGACGGCCAGCTCATGGGCGCGCCGCATTTTCCGGACAACCCCTGTCTGAACCTGGGCAAGAAGACCCTGCAGGGTTGGAACGGCCTGCTGTTCGAGGGCAAGCGCGACGTGGTCGCCGACCTGTCCAGGATGGCGGCCGCGAAGGACCTCGACTTCTCCGGCTACGTCTACGACCGCACGGTCATCACCGACTACAAGTTCAACTGGAAGACCTTCATCGAGGTCTACCTGGAGGACTACCACGTCGTGCCCTACCATCCCGGCCTCGGCCAGTTCGTCAATTGCGACGAGCTGAAGTGGGAATACGGCGACTGGTGGTCGGTGCAGACCGTCGGCGTCAACCATGCCCTGGCCCGGCCCGGCAGCGAGGTCTACAAGCGCTGGAGCGAGCAGGTGCTGCGTTACCGCGACGGCAGGCCGCCCGAGTTCGGCGCCATCTGGCTGACCTACTACCCGAACATCATGGTCGAGTGGTACCCGCACACCCTGTGCGTGAGCACCATCGTGCCGACCGGCGTCGAGTCCTGCCTGAACGTGGTCGAGTACTACTATCCGGAAGAGATCGCCCTGTTCGAGCGCGAGTACGTGGAGGCCGAGCAGGCCGCCTACCGGGAGACCGCGGTCGAGGACGACGACATCTGCTACGGCATGCACAACGGCCGCAAGGCGCTGCATCAGCAGGGCGTCAGCCAGGAGGGCCCGTACCAGTCGCCTACCGAGGACGGCATGGTGCACTTCCACGAGTGGTACCGGCGCATCATCGAACCGCACCTTTAGGCGGTATCTTTGATCGACATCAAGCAACGGCCGCGAAAGCGGCCGTTCTCGTTGACGCGGGGTGGCTTAGTCGCTACGTTGCATAGATTCAGCGCAAGCTGCCATGGGAAGGTGTCGATGATGAGTTTGCCGTTCCTGAAACTGGCCGCGGTCTGTCTGGCCTCCGTCTCGCTGGTGTGCGCGGGGCCGGCCTGGAGTGCCGAAGCGGCCAAACCGACGATCAAGAAGGTCACCAAGGCCAAGGTCAAGCCGAAGGCCAAAGCCAAGGCCAAGTCGCATGTCCGGGCCAAGACGGTCGCCAAGAACAAGCGTCGCCAGACGCCCCCGGCCGCCCAGGCGTCGGCCGTGGTGGCGCCGGTTGCACCGGCCGCGGCGCCGGTCGCGGCCGCCGCGATCAATCCCTACTTGGCCGGCCCCGCGGCACCGGTCGCCAATCCCTATCTGCCGGCGGCCCAGCCTGCGGCGGCGCCCGGCTATGCCGTGGCGGCCGTCCCGGCACGTACCTATCAGCTCGCCGCGCCGGCCGCGACGTCGGGCAATCCCTACCTGCCGAGTTGGAGCGCGCCGAGCAGCCAGAGCTACACGCCGGCCGCGGCTCCCGCGGCGGCCGCAGGCGAGAGCCCGTTCTCCAGCATGGCCGGCAACATCCGCGACCTCCTGCCCAGCCTGCCGACCGAGGGCCAGTCCATCCTGCCCCATATCAAGAAGGTCTATCCGACCGGCGAGAAGCCCTTGGTGGTGGTCACCTTCAAGTGCCCGACCGAGGTGGTCGGCATCACGCCGCCGCCGACCAAGCTCCTGCATGAACTGGTGACCGGCGGCATGAACCTGGTCAACGCCTCCAACCTGCTGTCCTTCAACCTGCAACAGGTCTGCCAATAGTTCCGCCGACCCGGTCCGCCGAGCATCAGGGCATGAGCGGGCCCGACTACGACGCCGTCCTGCCGGCGCCGTTCGGGGCCCTCGGTGTCCGCTTGCTCGGCGAGGCGCTGTCCGGTCTCGACTTCCTGCCGCCGGAAACCCCGTTGCGGCCCAGCGGCTCAGCGGTGGTGCACCGGGTCGCGCACGAGCTGGAGGCCTATTACGCCGACCCCGGGCACGTCTGGAAACTGGTCCTCGCCCCGGCCGGCACCCTGTTCCGGCAGCGCGTCTGGCAGTCCCTGCTGGCCATCCCACCCGGTCGTACCCGCACCTACGGCGAGCTCGCCGAGGAACTCGCCAGCAGCCCGCGTGCCGTCGGCCAGGCCGTCGGCGACAACCCCATCCCCATCGTCATCCCCTGCCACCGGGTCCTGGCCGCGCACGGCCTGGGTGGCTTCATGCACGGTACGGCGGGGTTTCCGATGGCGGTCAAGCAGTGGCTGCTGCACCATGAAGGCGCCGACGCCGGATCCTGACCTGGACGCCTTCTGCGACGCCCTCTGGCTCGAAGACGGCCTGTCGCCCAGGAGTCTGGAGAGCTACCGGCGCGACCTCAGCCAGTTCGCCGCCTGGCTGGCCAAGGCCGGCCGGCGCCTGGGTGCGGCCGACGCCGGCGATGTCCAGCAGTTCTTGGCCGACCGCACCCTGCGCCAGGGCGTCGCGGCGCGCAGCCTGGCGCGCCAGCTGTCGGCCCTGAAGCGCTATTACCGCTGGTTGTTGCGCCAGGGCCTGCGTGCCGACGATCCCACCGTCAACATCGAAGCGCCGCGCCTGCCGCGGCCGCTGCCCAAGAGCCTGACCGAGGCCGACGTCGAAGCCCTCCTGGAGGCCCCCGAGGTCGCCGAACCGCTCGGCCTGCGCGACCGTGCCATGCTGGAACTCCTGTATGCCTGCGGCCTGCGCGTCTCCGAACTGGTCGGCCTGCCGGTCGCGGCGCTCGGTCTGCGCGAGGGGGTCGTCCGGGTCATGGGCAAGGGTGCCAAGGAACGCCTGGTGCCCATGGGCGAGCCGGCGCTGGTCTGGCTGGAACGCTACCTGGCCGAGGCGCGCCCGGCCCTGCTGGTCGGACGGCCCAGCGATGCCCTGTTCGTCACCGCCCGGGCGGCGGCGATGACCCGCCAGGCCTTCTGGTATGCCATCAAGCGCTACGCGCGCCAGGCCGGCATCGTCGCGCCGCTGTCGCCGCACACGCTGCGCCACGCCTTCGCCACCCACCTGCTCAACCACGGTGCCGACCTGCGCGTGGTGCAGATGCTGCTCGGCCACACCGACATTTCGACCACGCAGATCTACACCCACGTGGCGCGCGAGCGCCTGAAGAACCTGCATCGCTTGCACCATCCGCGCGGCTGAGCCAGTATCGGCCCGGCTGACTGGGAGGCAAGCGTGCATGCAGACGACGATGACCGGCTGATCGAGGCGATCCTGGCCTCGGGGGTGAAGATTCCCCCCATGCCGGCGGCCCTGCTCGAAGTCCTCGCGCTCGCCGGCGACGACCGCGCCGGGGCACGCGAGTACGCCCGCGCGATCGCCCGCGATCCGGCGCTGACCGGGGCGGTCTTCCGCGTCGTTGGTTCGCCCGTGCTGGGCTTGCGCGTCAAGGTCGACTCCCTGGACAAGGCGGTCACCCTGCTGGGTCTTGCCACCACCCTGGCGGTGGTGCGCAGCGAGGGCATGCGCGTGGCCCTGCACGACAGCGCGCTGGATGTCGTGATGCACACGCTCTGGCGGCGCATGGGAACGGTCGCCGAACTGGTGGTGGCGGCGCTCCGGGTCCTGCGGCCGCGCGGCGTGCGCGAGGATATCGCCTACCAGGCGGGCATCTTCCACGACTGCGGCGTTGCGGTGCTGTGCCGGCGCGACCCCGCCTACGCCCAGGCCTTCAAGGCCGGCCATTGGCCCGACCTGGCCGCCCTGGACGCCGAGCGGCACGCCAGCCATGCCGTGGTCGGCCTGATGGTGGCGCGCAACTGGCAACTGCCCGCCGAGGTGGCCGAGACCATCCGCCATCACCACGACAGTCATCCCGACCTGCTCGCCGAGCCGGTGCGCAGTCTCGCCGTCCTGGTCCGTCTGGCCGGTCACCTGCTCGACGGCGGTGCCGGGGCGGACGATCCGGCGTGGCCGCTCTGGCAGCCGCTCGCCGAGGCGATGTGCGAGCCGGCCGGCCTGGCGCTGGCGGAGCTGGAGGCCGAACTGCTCGGCCGTCTTGCCGGTTAGGCCAGCGCCTTGATGTAAAGGGATGCGCCGCTGCCGAGCAGGATCAGGCTGATCACCTGCATCATCTGCCGGTTGCTCAGGCGGGTGTGGACATGGCTGCCCAGCCAGAGCGCCGCCAGGGCGATCGGCATGGCGGCCAGGTAGGCCCAGAACAGGCGGCCGTCCAGCAGCAGGCCGGACAGCGTGAAGCTGACGATACGCGCCAGGCCCTCGATGAAGAACAGGCCCGAGAAGGTGGCGCGCAACTGGCCCTTGTCGAACAGCCGGTGCGACAGGTAGATCACGTAGGGCGGGCCACCGGTGCCGAACAACGCGCCCACGGTGCCGCCGGTCAGGGCGGCTGGCCAGGCCCACCAGGTCGCGGCCGGCCGCGGCGTGCGGCCGGCGAACAGCAGGGTGCGCACGGCGAACAGGATCACGAAGGTGCCCAGGCCGATCAGCATGGGCGTCTTGGGCAGGGATACCAGGAGCAGGGTACCGGCCGCCACGCCGATGAGGCCCGGTAGGAAGAGCCGGCGAATCTCGGTCCAGGCGACCTGGCGGAAGTTCAGGCCGCCGAGCACCAGCGAGGTGCTGAAGTCGGTGAGCAGGATGAGCGGCACCACGAAGGTGAGTGGCAGCTTGAGGGCCAGCAGGGGCACCGACACCAGGCCCGAGCCGAAGCCGGAGATGCCGCGGATGAAATAGGCGGCCAGGAGGATGGCGCCCATGTAGGCGTAGTCGGCGGGGGACATGACGCGGACCGGGTGGCGCTAGAGGCGGCTGCCGCGCTCGATGATGATGCCCAGTTCCTTGACCCCGCGCATGATGGCCAGCTTGCGCAGCGTGACGCGCACCCAGGGCGCGCCGAATTCGTTGCGCACGATGTCGGCGATGTGCTCGCCGAGGGTCTCCACCAGGTGGAAGCTCTGGCTGGCGGCGAAGGCCCGGATGCGTTCGGCCACCTTGCCGTAGTCGATGGTGTCGCGGATGTCGTCGCTATGGCCGGCCTTGTGGTCGTAGAGACCGATCTCCAGGTCGATCAGGATGGGCTGGGGCGCTTTGCGCTCCCATTCGTATAGGCCGATAATGGTTTCGAGTCGGAAGTCCCTGAGAAACAGTATGTCCATGGCACGGACCAAGAAATAAGGCCCAGTATTCTACTCATGATTGCCTCCGCCCTGACCATTTTGGTCGCTTACCTGATCGGCTCACTCTCCTTCGCGGTCATCTTCTCCAAGGCCTTCGGCATGGCCGACCCGCGCAGCTACGGCTCCGGCAACCCGGGCGCCACCAACGTCCTGCGCAGCGGGCGCAAGGCGGTCGCCGCCCTGACCCTGCTGGGCGACGCCCTCAAGGGGGTGGCCGCCGTGCTCCTGGCGAAGTGGGCCACGGCCCGCTACGGCCTGCCCGACTTCGTGCCCGCCCTGGCCGGTTTTTCGGTCCTGCTCGGCCACATCTGGCCGGTGTTCTTCGGCTTCCAGGGCGGCAAGGGCGTGGCCACCGCGCTCGGCCTGCTCCTGGCCCTCAACCTGTGGCTGGGCCTGGCCTGCGCGGCGACCTGGCTGGTGGTGTTCCTGGTCACCCGCGTCTCCTCGCTCTCGGCCCTGGTCGCGGCCGGAACGGCGCCCGTCTATGCTTGGTTCATCGACGGCAACGCCGTCGCCACGGGCGCCATCCTCGGCCTGGCGGCACTGCTCTTCTGGCGCCACAAGGCCAACATCGCACGCCTGCTCTCGGGTGAGGAGGCCGCTTTCAAGAAGAGGACCTGATGGCCTGGTTCCAGAAGGATATCGACTACGCCAAGGACAGCCTGGCGTCCGCCTCCGAGTCGGCCATCGACCGGGCCGGCGAGCGACTGTCCGTGGTGGTCCAGGAGGGCGTGCACGCGGCCGGCCAGGAACTGCGCGAGGTGATCGCCGGCGCCAGCGAGGTGATCGACGCCAAGCTGGACAAGATTTCCCTGGAATTGCACAACCAGCGCCAGTTCACCAAAGACGACGTCCAGGAACTGGTCGACTACGCCGCCGACAAGTTGTCCACCGTGCTCGACGACCGCATCGCGTTGATGAAGCGGGAGATATCCGACCTGGTCGAGGACAAGACCGAATACTTCAAGGCCGAGGTCGATGCCTTCTTCATCCAGCGCCAGCAGGACCTGGCGCGCGAGCGCAGACGCATGGTCGCGAACATCGGCCTCGCCTTCGCGGCCTCGGTCGCGGTCGGCGTGGTGTCCTTGTTCTTCCGCAGCCAGCAAGGCGGTCCGCTCGATCCGATCACGATATTCCGGGTCGTCCTGGCGGCCCTGACCGGCGGCTACGGCGTCTACCTGTTCGCCACCCTCGCGACGCGCTGGTTGCGCCTGTCCGAGCACCGCAAGGATGCCGTGTTCCTGGCCATGCGCTATTGGGGCGTCCTGCACCCGGAAAGCGTGCTGTGGAGCTTCCTGCTCCTGGTCGGCATGGCCGTGGTGTCCTATCTGCTGTTCATGCCCGAGGTGGCGCTGGCCTGGCTGCACCACCTGCTCGCCTATCTCAGGCTGGACTGACGCGACAATTTGCCACATCCCGGTGGCGTTTTAGCCATGTTCTCATCGGCGCCAGGGAGGAGATTCACCACCCTTGGAAAGGAAACCGATGAAAGCATTCGTATACGCCGCCCTGTTGACCCTGCTCCTGGCCCAGCCCGCCCTCGCGGGCAAGGGCAAGAACGGTCAGTCCGGCACTTCCGCGCTGAGCGCCCAGGAGATCAGCGACCTGAGCTACATGCGGGAAGAGGAAAAGCTCGCCCATGACCTCTACGTCGCCCTCGACGAGCGCTGGGACCGCATGGTGTTCGCCAACATCGCGGACAGCGAGGCGACCCATTTCAGCGTGCTCGGCAGCGCCTTGGCGCGCTACGGCATCGCCGACCCGGCGCTGCCGACGGCGGGCATGTTCAGCGATCCGCGCCTGCAGGACCTTTACGATCAACTGTTGGCCCAGGGCCAGGTCTCGGTGGTCGCGGCGTTCCGCACCGGTGCCCTGGTCGAGGAGGTGGATATCGGCGACCTGGATGCCGCCATCTTGGCGACCAGCCATAGCGACCTGCAGACCGCTTACGGCCACCTGCAGTGCGGTTCGCGCAACCATCTGCGCGCCTTCGTACGCAACCTTGAAGCCGCCGGCGTCGTCTACGAGGCCCAAGTGCTGACCCAGGCCCGGGTCGACGCCATACTCGCCTCGAGCATGGAGCGTTGCGGCAGCAACTGAACGCCGGCGCCCTCAGGGCGCCGTAAGTTCGCCCAGATCCCAGCGCGGCCGGATGGCGAAGCGGCCGTCGCTGGGACCGGCCTCGGCCAGGCGCAGGGCCCCGGCGTAGGCAATCATGGCGCCGTTGTCGGTGCACAGGTCGAGCGGCGGGTAATAGACCGCGAAGCGGCGGCGCGCCGCTTCGGCGTCCAGGCGCTCGCGCAACTGCCGGTTGGCGCCCACGCCTCCGGCCACGACCAGTCGCTGCATGCCACTTTGCCGGACGGCCTCGACCGCCTTGCTCGCCAGGACCTCGACGGCGGCGGCCTGGAAGGCCGCGGCGATATCGGCGGCGTGGTCCAGACCCTCGCGTTTCACCAGCGTGAGGACCGCCGTCTTCAGACCCGCGAAGCTGAAATCGAGGTCCCCGGAATTGAGCATCGGCCGGGGCAGCTTGTAACGGCCAGGATCGCCGGTCAGTGCCAGCTTGGAGATCGCCGGCCCGCCCGGATAGCCGAGGCCGAGCAGTTGGGCGGTCTTGTCGAAGGCTTCGCCGGCCGCATCGTCCAGGGTTTCGCCGAGCAGCCGGTAGCGGCCGACGCCGTCCACCCGCATCAGCTGGGTGTGGCCGCCGGAGACGAGCAGGGCGATGAAAGGGAACTCCGGCTTCGGATCCGCCAGGCGGGGCGACAGCAGATGCCCCTCCAGGTGGTGCACGCCGACCACCGGTCGTCGCAGGGCGACACCCAGGCCGGCGGCGATACTGGCGCCGACCAGCAGTGCGCCGGCCAGGCCGGGACCCTGGGTATAGGCGATGCCGTCGATGTCGGCGAGGCGCCGGTCCGCCTGCGCCAGGACCCGCCGGGTGAGCGGCAGGGCGCGCCGGATATGGTCGCGCGAGGCGAGTTCGGGCACCACGCCGCCGTACTCGGCGTGCATGGCGACCTGTGAGTGGAGGGCGTGGCCGAGCAGGCCGCGTTCCGTGTCGTACAGGGCGATGCCGGTCTCGTCGCAGGAGGATTCGATACCGAGGACTAACATGATGAAGGTGTATTGATCAGGTCCGGACATTTTAACTTGTCACGGGGCCTTGCCCTGATATAATGCGCGAATTCATTTTTACTGCCTGGAAATATCCATGCCGAGCATTCGCGTCAAGGAAAACGAGCCGTTCGAAGTGGCCATGCGCCGCTTCAAGCGCACCGTGGAAAAGACCGGTCTGCTGACCGAACTGCGCGCCCGCGAGTTCTACGAGAAGCCGACCCAGGAACGCAAGCGCAAGCTGGCTGCCGCCGTCAAGCGCCAATACAAGCGCCTGCGCAGCCAGCAGCTGCCCCCGAAGCTGTACTGAGCCCCGCCGCCGTCGATCGCCGTCATGTCCCTCAAGCAGCAACTCAGTGAGGACATGAAGGGGGCCTTGCGCGCCAAGGAAAGCGCGCGCCTGTCCGCCCTGCGCCTGCTCCTGGCCGCCGTCAGGCAGAAGGAGATCGACGAGCGCATCGAGCTGGACGACGCCGGCTTCGTCGGCGTGGTCGAAAAGCTCATCAAGCAGCGCAAGGACGCGGTCGCCCAGTATCTCGCCGCCCACCGCCAGGACCTGGCGGACAAGGAGCAGGATGAGATCGGGGTGCTCGGCGCCTACATGCCGCAACCCTTTACCGAAGAAGAACTCGCCGCCCTGATTGGCAGCGCGCTGGCAGAAACCGGCGCCGCCTCGGCCAAGGACATGGGCAAGGTGATGGCCTGGTTGAAACCCAGGCTGGCCGGACGCGCCGACATGGGTGCCGTATCGGCGCGCATCAAATCGGCCTTGGCTTAATCCCCGCGTCTCCTAAAATTCCGGGGGACCCCCTAATTTTCCTTGGGCAATGATTCCCCAGGACTTCATCCATCAATTGCTCGACCGGGTCGACATCGTTGAGGTGGTCGACCGCTACGTCCCGCTCAAGAAGAAGGGTGCCAACTACATGGCCTGTTGCCCCTTCCACGGCGAGAAAACGCCTTCTTTCACCGTCAGCCCGACTAAGCAGTTCTACCATTGCTTCGGCTGCGGGGCCCATGGTACCGCGATTTCCTTCCTCATGGAGCACGCCGGCATGGGCTTCGTCGAGGCGGTCAAGGAACTGGCCGAGCATTACGGTTTGACCGTGCCGGACGACGGTCAGCGCGGTAAGCCCGAGGATGGCCGGCGCGATCACCTGCTGGAGGTGATGGAGAAGGCGGCCCAGCACTACAAGGGCCTGCTCAAGTCCAGCACCAAGGCGATCGACTATCTGAAGGGCCGCGGCCTGGAAGGACGCACCGCCGCGACCTTCGGGCTCGGCTATGCGCCCGACGAATGGCAGGGTTTGGCCGCCGCCGTGGCCGACTATCACGATCCCGGCCTGGAAGAGGCGGGCCTGGTGATCGTCAACGAGGGCAAGCGCTACGACCGCTTTCGCGATCGGGTGATGTTCCCGATCCGCAACGAACGTGGCCGGGTGATCGCCTTCGGCGGCCGGGTCATCGGCCAGGGCGAGCCCAAGTACCTGAATTCCCCGGAAACCCCGCTGTTCCACAAGGGCCGCGAACTGTACGGCCTGTACGAGAACCGGCGCGGTATCCAGCAGGCCGGCCGGGCGGTGGTGGTCGAAGGCTACATGGATGTGGTGATGCTGGCCCAGCACGGGGTCGACAACGCCTTGGCGACCCTCGGTACGGCAATCACGCCCGAGCATGTGACCAAGCTGTTCAAGCTCGTCGACGACATCGTTTTCGCTTTCGACGGCGACGCCGCGGGGCGCAAGGCGGCCTGGCGGGCGTTGGAGAACTCCCTGCCGCAGTTGCCGGACGGCAAGCGCGCGACCTTCCTCTTCCTGCCCCAGGGCGAGGACCCGGACAGCTATGTCCGGCAGGCCGGGCACGACGCCTTCGAGCAGTTGTGCGACCAGGCCAAGCCGTTGTCCGATTTTCTGTTCGAGGAACTCTCCACGAAGGCTGAGCCGACCTCGCCGGAGGGCAAGGTACGCCTGGTCAAGCTGGTCGAACCCTATCTGAGCCAGATGGCCAAGGCCCCGCTGCTGGCCCGCAGCCTGCGCCAGCGCCTGACCGCGCTATCCGGGTTGTCGGTGCGCGAGGAACGGCGGCTGGCCCCCGCGCGTCCGCCGGCCGGGCCGCGTGCGGCGTTGCCGACCCCGGCCCGGGTCGTCCTGCAGGCGATCCTGCACAAGCCGGAGAGGCTGCGCAATCTGCCGGAGCTGGCCCATGCCGAGGAAGCCGAGGTGGCACAGCTGGAGGCGATCCTGGCGGCGATGCGCGAACACCCGGAATTGGCCGAGGTGCGCGACCTGATCGAGTACTACCGCGGCCGGCCGGGCGAGGATCTGATTCACGCGGCGGCGGCCGGTCTGCTGGCCTGGGGGAGGATTACGACTCCGAGGCCGACCTGCGCGGTGCCTGGGCGACACTGATCGACCAGGCGGCGCGTCGGCAGGTGCACGCCTTTGCCGGCAAGAAACTGAGCGACATCTCGCCCGAGGATCGCGCCAACTACATGGCGGCGCTAAAAGAAAAGAAACTGGATCGGTTGAACGAGGTCAAATCCGACCGGTAGGGAAAATGAATCGAATCGTGTAAAATACACGATTTTGCGCAACTCCTCACTGGAGAGTAATACGCGATGGCGACGGAAAAGAAGACGACTCGGCGAGTAGCCGGCAAGCAGACGGCGAAGCAGGCGGAAAAGCAGGCCGCCGCGCTCGTGCAGGCGGTCGACAATGCAGCCAGCAACACCACCGAGGACCGCCGGACCCGGCTGAAGAGCCTGATCCTGCTCGGTAAGGAACGCGGCTACCTGACCTATGCCGAGATCAACGACCATCTGCCGGACGACATGCTGGATGCCGAGCAGATCGAGGGCGTCATCAGCATGATCAACGACATGGGCATCCAGGTCTACGACGAGGCCCCGGCCGCGGAAGACCTGCTGATGTCCGAGTCGCCGGCCCCCGTCGCCGACGAGGATGCCGTTGAGGAGGCTGAGGCGGCCCTGTCCACCGTGGACGCCGAGTTCGGCCGTACGACCGACCCCGTGCGCATGTACATGCGTGAGATGGGTACCGTCGAACTGCTCACCCGCGAGGGCGAGATCGAGATCGCCAAGCGTATCGAGGAAGGCCTCAAGCACATGGTGCAGGCGATCTCCGCCTGCCCGTTCACCATCACCCAAATCCTCGAGATGGCGGAGAAGGTGGACAAGGAAGAAATGCGGGTCGACGAATTGGTCGACGGTCTGGTCGACAGCGCCGGCGAAGACATCGCGATGCAGATGGCCGAGGAGACCGAGGCCAGCGACGAGGACGAAGAGGAAGACAGCGAGGGCGGTGGCGGCATGTCCGCGGCCAATCTGGCCCAGCTCAAGGCCGACGCCATGGAGCGCTTCACCGCCGTGCGCAAGACCAACGACAAGATGCGCACCGCGATCCACAAGCATGGCCGCGGTAGCAAGCAGCACCTGGCCTTGCAGGAAGACATCACCAACCACCTGATGGGCATCCGCTTCACCGCCCGCCAGGTCGAGAACCTCTGCGACAGCGTGCGCAACATGGTGGAAGCCGTGCGCAGCCATGAGCGCGCCATCATGGACATCGCCGTCAACAAGTGCGGCATGCCCCGCCCGCACTTCATCAAGAGCTTCCCCGGCCACGAAGGCAGCGACGACTGGGTCACCCACGAGATGGCGGCCAAGAAGGCGTACTGCGAGATGCTCGAGCGCCAGCAGTACGACATCAACGAGCACCAGGGCAAGCTGCGCGGGCTGCAGGAACAGGCCGGCCTGCCGGTCAAGGAACTGAAGGACATCAACAAGCAGATGTCCACCGGCGAGGCCAAGGCGCGGCGCGCCAAGCGCGAGATGATCGAGGCCAACCTGCGCCTGGTGATCTCCATCGCCAAGAAGTACACCAACCGCGGCTTGCAGTTCCTCGACCTGATCCAGGAAGGCAACATCGGCCTGATGAAGGCGGTGGACAAGTTCGAATACCGGCGTGGCTACAAGTTCTCCACCTACGCCACGTGGTGGATCCGCCAGGCCATCACCCGCTCGATCGCCGACCAGGCGCGCACCATCCGCATCCCGGTGCACATGATCGAGACCATCAACAAGATGAACCGGATCAGCCGCCAGATCCTGCAGGAGACCGGTCAGGAGCCCGACCCGGCCACCCTGGCGATCAAGATGGAGATGCCCGAGGACAAGATCCGCAAGATCATGAAGATCTCCAAGGAACCGATCTCCATGGAGACCCCGATCGGCGACGACGAGGACAGCCACCTGGGCGACTTCATCGAGGACCAGTCCACCCTGGCTCCGGTCGACGCGGCGCTGTATTCCAGCCTGCAGAACGCCACCCAGGAGGTCCTGGATTCCCTGACTTCCCGGGAAGCCAAGGTGCTGCGCATGCGTTTCGGCATCGAGATGAATACCGACCATACCCTCGAAGAGGTCGGCAAGCAGTTCGACGTGACCCGCGAGCGCATCCGCCAGATCGAGGCCAAGGCCCTGCGCAAGCTGCGCCACCCGTCCCGTTCCGAGCGTCTGCGCAGTTTCCTCGATTGACGTTTCATCGGGGCGGGCAACCGCCCCGACGGGCCTGTAGCTCAGTCGGTTAGAGCAGAGGACTCATAATCCTTTGGTCCAGGGTTCGAGCCCCTGCGGGCCCACCAACAGAAACAAGCACTTAGGCCGCCATTCCGGGCGGCCTTTTGCTTTCTTGGAGGTTGTGTAGGCGAGATCTTGGAAGCCCTCTCAAAAAGGGCGCAGGTCAGTGGTTTGGGGCGTTGCCGGGCACCAGGCCGAGACACCAAAGCCACCGGGCGACGGCAAAGTACCGACCGGCCGACGTAGTGCGCGCCGGGCAGCATTCTCCTGTCGACGCTTTTGGGCCTCTGCGGCTCTCGATCCTGCGACCGGTCTTCAGTTGGATCACGGCCTATCTGGAGGTTGCTGTTACACGTCTGCCTCGTGCCGGCAGCGGCCATGAAGCACCGGTGCAGACCCGCCGTCCCGGCGGCCGGAGTCGCAGGGCCAACAAGACGCCCTGCGGCTGAGTTGCCGCTGCCGTGATGTCCCTTGGAACAGACCTTTCCGCCCGGGTGCGGTCATAATCCAGGCTGCAGTCGTTGGAATTCGAGATGCACCCGTTATCGTTAGCCTTTCTCACCATCCCTGATGCCGGACCTGTCGAGGCCATCCGGATCGCTGCCCGGGCAGGGTTTACCCATGTCGGGCTGAGGCTGCTGCCGGCGACGGCGTCTGAACCAGGCTATCCCTTGTCGGATGACGATGGCTTGCTGCGGGAGACGCAGGCGGCCTTGCGCGACACCGGCGTCAGGGTCGGCGACGTCGAAATCGTGCACCTGAAACCAGACACCGAGATCGCTGACTGCAGGCCTTTCCTCGACCGCGTCGCCATGCTGGATGCCCGGTACGTCACCGTGGTAGGGGATGACGAGCTCGAGGCCAGGTTGATCGACAACTTCGCACGTCTGTGCGAAATGGCCGCTCCGCTGGGCATTACAGCCAACCTCGAGCCGATGACGTGGACCCGGACGGCTTGTCTGGCGCAAGCCTTGCGGGTCGTCGAACAGGCGTGCCAGCCGAATGTCGGGATTCTCGTCGATGCCCTGCATTTCCACAGCGCAGGTTCGTCCCTGGATGAACTGCGGACATTGCCGGCAAGCTGGCTACCCCTGGCCCAGATCTGCGATGCGCCCTTGGACTTCGCCCGCGATCCGGACACCGTGCGGCAACTGGCGAGGACCGCCAGGCTGTTTCCCGGCGAAGGCGAACTGGACCTGCGTTCGTTCCTGAGCCGAATTCCGGAGTCGGCCATCATCAGCGTGGAAGTGCCGAACCGGGAGATGCTCGCCTGCCTGACGCCGATGCAAAGGGCGGAACGGGCATGGCGTTCTGCGGTGAATCTGCTCGAGATGAGCGGATGCTTGGGCGGAGAACGATAAAATCCCGATCGACCGACACTTGCGTATGAAAGCGTTCCCAGATGCACGATGACACCAGAATCCGTTGTTTGCCGGCGTTAAGGTCGATATTGGTCCAGGAGAGCGAACTGGCCGGGGTGGTGGAGCGGGGGGCCGCGCTTTTCGATTCCCCGTCGCTCGATTCGCTTGCGCTGGTCAACCTGGTTGTGGCGCTGGAGAACGAATTCGCCATTCAGATCGACGCCGAGGACTTGGAGCAGGTGTTCGCCACCCTCGACAGCCTGGTCGACTACCTGGATGGCAAACGCGCCGGATGATGGGGTCGGGCATGCTACCGGGACCACGCGATCTGATCCGCCATTGGGCGCAAGCGGACGCTGAACGGCCGGCCGTCGTCACCGTTGCCGGGACGCTCGGCTACGCCGAGTTGGCCGACCGCGTGGCCGCCGTCGCCGCACGACTGCGCGGTCTCGGCGTGGGACCCGGGGTACGCGTCGGTTTGGCGTTTCCCAACTCGCTCGACTACCTCATATGGCTGTTCGGCCTCTTCGAGGCGGGCGGCGTCGCCGTGCCGCTCGACCCCCGAATGGGCGCGCCGGAACTCGCTACGGCGGCCGCCACGGCCAGCCTCCGATTCATTGCGGCGACGGCCCTGCCGGTGACGTTGCCGTGGCCGCCCATGCCGGCCGTTTCGGCGGTTGCAGGCGGACTTTGGCAGTGCCGAGGGGACGGGCGGGGCAGTCCGTCGGAGACGACGGGCAACGTGCTCGTCCAACAGTTCACCTCGGGTTCGGGTGGCCGTCCCAAGCACATTCAACGAACCGAGGCGCAGATACGGGAGGATTATCGCCATTTCTCCGCCGGCCTCGGCTTGGACGGCGGCACCCGCTTCCTCGCGCCATCGCCCTTCTATCACGCCTATGGCGCACTGGGGATGTATGCCACGTTGGCCGTCGGCGGAGCGATATTTCCGCTGCCACGCTTCATCCCGGCCGAGCTGATGGCCGCGGCGAAGCGGTTCCAGCCGACCCTGACCATGGTGACGCCGACGATGATCGACATGCTCGGCAAGTGCTTCCTGCCGCCGCAGGACCGGGGCGTATTCGCCTCCCTGCGGCACTGCATCTGTTCGACCGGTCATCTGAGCCAGGCGGCCCACGATGCCTTCCGCGGCCGCTTCGACGTCCCCGTGCATGAGCAATACGGGTCGACCGAGACGTTGAGTGCGACCGTGAATCTCGGCGACGATTTCGATGAAGGGTGCGTCGGCCGACCGTATCCCGGGGTGGAGGTGGCCATATTCGATTCCCAGGGCGCCATGAGCGCGCCACTCGTCGTGGGCAGCGTCGGCATCCGCAGTTCGTCCGTCTGCGTCGGCTATGCCGAGGCGGACCATGCCCTGGCGACGGTCGATGGCTATGTCCTGCCCGGCGACAAAGGCTTCCTCGACGAGACGGGCCGACTGCACATACTGGGAAGAGACGACGTCTACAACGTGGGCGGCTACAAGGTCGACCGTAGCGAAGTGGAATTGGCCATTCGACGGGCGTTCCCGGTAACCTACGTCGCCGTCCTCCCGTTTGAGCGTGCCGGCCAGCCGGCGCTGTGCGCCGTCGTCGAGGCAAGCTCGCAACAGGTGACGCCCGAGAGCGTGATGGCGGCATGTCGCGCGCAACTGCTCGCCTATAAGGTTCCGGCCCGCGTCGTGGTGAAAAGCAGTCTGCCGCGTGAAGCCAACGGGAAGGTCCGGGTTGGCGACTTGGCCTCGGTCGTCCTCGGAAAGGAATGATTCGTCGATGTCGTGGAAGAAGCACAAGCCGGTCTTCGATGAGAACCTTCCGTTCAGGGCCGCCCTGCGCGACCTCGACGACCGCCCGCCCAGATGGCCGGCAAGAAGGGCGATCCTGCCCTTTGCGCGGCACAACCTGGGAATCCGGCCGGAACATGAACAGACCTGGTATCGAGCCGCCTGTTGGGGGTATTCCGCCCATTTCCTATACGGCCGCTACCTGCAAAAGGAAAACCGCGCCGATCAGATACGGCCACTGATCGAGCCGGTGGACTGGACGCCGCTGGAGCGATCCCTTGCATCGGGCAAGGGGGTGATCCTGGTCTCAGCCCACCTCGGGCCGGCCAGAATAGCCAGGTTCGCGCTCCTCGAAACCACCTACCCGGTGCTTGCCCTTACCGACAGCCCGGCCAGTGCAGCCGTGTTCCCGAATAGCCTATTGGTCGATTCCAAGGCGGGCCGCGAGCAGTCCTTGGTGCGTGGTCTGATCCATCTGCGCCGGAACGGCGTGCTCTTGGCCGCGCCGGATGGCAAGCAGGGTGCCAAGAAGATGGTGGTGCGGTGTGCGAACCAGGAAGTGCGGTTCTCGGTTGGCATCGGGGAGTTGGCGCGCTTGAGCGGGGCCGTGACGTGCTGGTTCTCGGGCACCTGGGTCGCGCCGGACCGGATTCGCGTCGTCATCGAGCCGATCCCGGCGCCGCAGGGCGAAGGCGAGGCGTGGCTCGAGCAATGGTATCGGGCCTACTTCGAGCGTTTGTGGGACCAGATCAGGAACAACCCGGCGGACCTGGGTTTCCGAGATGGCATCTGGGACACCGAACGCAGCGGTTTGCGCTGGAACTACGATCTCAGGCAGCGGATTCGACGCACCATCGACTCGATCACGTCGGCATTCCGCGGACGCAGCGGCGAGCAACGCAGATGAACGTCCAGGGCGAGGGGGAAGGCAAACTGCTCGACTACCTCAGGTCGATGCTTCGTGAGCCGGCGATCATGGCCCGCCTGCGGGAGGAAACGGCGCAGGACCGCTTTGCGATCATGCAGACGACGCCAGAGCAGGCACAGTTCCTGTCGTTCCTGGTCAAGCTGCTCGAGCCGCGCAAGGCGTTGGAGCTCGGCACTTTCACCGGGTACAGCGCGCTGGCCGTGGCGCTGTCCATGCCTGGCGACGGTCGTCTGGTGACCTGCGACATCAGTACCCGTTGGACCACCATGGCGCGCCGTTACTGGCATGAGGCCGGGGTCGACGGCATGATCGACCTGCGTCTCGGACCGGCATTGGCAACCCTGCGCGATCTGCTCGACCAGGGCGAGGCCGGGACATTCGACTTCATATTCATCGATGCCGACAAAAGGGAATACGACGAGTATTACGAAGGCGCGCTGATCCTGGCCAAGCCGGGCGGGCTGATCGTGCTCGACAACGTCATGTGCATGGGCGGCGTCGTCGAGGCCACGGCCACCCAGGAGGCCCGGTGGAAACCCGGCAAGGCCAAGGCGGTGGCAATCATGCGGTCGCTGAACGAGAGGATCAGAAACGACGCCCGGGTTGACCAGGTGATGCTGCCGTTTGCCGACGGCCTGACGCTGGTGCGCAAGCGCTGACCTGCCGTCAAGACGGCCGGTTGCCCAAACCGCCCGTCGCCCGGTCCGCTCCGGGCACGCCACGGCGCGCGTGCCGGTTCGGCATGGCCGGCGTTGGGCAAAAAAAACCGGCACGCGGGGTGCCGGGAGTGTGCGAAGGAAAACTAAAGAGGAGTCCAATGAAGGAGTCCTCAGTGTCCCCGTTTGCGTCTTACAACGAGCATACAGTTCGGTAAAGTTCGCCCTCGCTTGGGCGCGCCCGGCCGCGCCGCTGCCGAGGCCGGGCGCCGAGTGCTTCCCGACCGCCCGGCCAGGCCGGCGTGCCGCGCTGCCGGGATCAGCAATCCCGCGTGCGCAGGTCGAGATAAAAGCCGTTCAGCCCGGGGTGCGGGTCGGCCTCAGCGGCGACGGCGTCGACGCCGTCCTGGCGCTCCACCGTGATGCGCTCGGCCCGGCGGTTGGCGGCCTCCGCGAGACTGTCCGGCAGGCCGGGATAACCGCCGCCGGCGGGACGCCACTCGTGCAGGGTGACCAGGTAGGCTTCGGCCAGATCGGGGTGGCTCAGCCGCAGCCGGACCGGCGTCTGGCTGCCCAGCCCGGGGTGCAGGCCCCAGCCGGGCACGAAGCTGCGGTAGCGCAGGCCGAATACCTTGAGTTCCCCCTCTCGGTCCCGCTCCGGGCGCATGGGCAGTGCGACCGCGCAGGTGGCGATGCGCCAGGCCTGCCAGTCCGGTCCGGCTCCGGGCCGGGGGCGCAGACGTATTTCCAGGCGTGCCGTGCTGGCGTCGACGAGCCGGGAACTGCCGCCTTGTTCCGGACTGGCCGCATCGCCGAGCAATGGCCAGAACTCCAGGGCGCGGCGGATTTCCAGGACGCAGCCGGGCAGCTCGGCGTTGCCCAGGTGGCGGAATTCGTCCAGGCGCAGGCGCGCGGTGATCGCCTCGTCCAGTTCCAGGCCGGCGCTGGCCAGGGCGCCGAGGACCGCCTCCATGTCCTGTTCCAGGTAGAACGGCAGCGCGAACCGGTCATGCAGTTCGCGACCCCAGTCGAGCAGCGGCAGGGCATCGTCGCGGCAGGCCAGGAAGGCGACGAGGGCGCGCAGCAGGCAGGCCAGGGCAGTGGCCCGTTCGGGGCTGTGCTGCATGCGCAGGGCGCGGAATTCCACCAGGCCTTGTTTGCCACGGCTGCCCAGGAACGGGTTCCAGAGTTTCTCGATGTTGACCTCGGCACGGTGGCTGTTGCCCGCCGCGTCGCAGAGGAACGAGGCGAGACCGTGCCAAAGGTGTTCCGGCGAGGGCGCCGGGTCGCGTTCGAGCAGGGCAAGCGCCAACTGCAGTTCGTCGAAGGTATCCATGCCCCGTTCGTCCGTGCGGACCGATTGCCCGCCGCTGCCCATGTAGTCGTGGCAATACAGGTAGGACAGGGCCGGGTGCCGGTTCAGGAAGCGCACCAGGCGCGGCAGCAGGCGCGGCGCCAGCAGGAACGGGCTGGCGTCCGGGCTCGGCCCGCCCAGGGTGATCTGGCCGCCGCCGCCGGAGTCGGCGACGGCGCCGTTGTAATAGAGCCGATAGGGGGCCAGCCCCTCGTCCGCGGCCGTGGCGTAGATCGCCCGGCTGCGGGCGAGAAAGTCGCGGGCGTCGACGCTGGGGGCCGTGTTGACCTCGATGACGGCCGGGTCCGGGGTTACCGTGGTCCATTCGACCAGGGCATCCACGGGGGCGGATAGCCGGTCAGGCGCGGCCTGGGCAGGCCGCAGTCGGCCGCAGCCGCGGCCAGGCATTCGAGCACCGCCAGGAAGGTCGCCACGTCGGCGAACATCGGCAGTTCGACGGCCGGCACCGGGCCCTCGTCGGGCAGGCTCAGGGCGAACAGGTGGAGGCCGGCGGCCGCAAGGTCGTCCGTCAGGCCGCCCGCCGGCGTCGGCCGGGTGTGTACCGGCGCCCGGGCCAGGCGCGGGTCGTCGGGGGCCGGCATCGCGACGCCGGGGTCGGTGCGCAGCAGGACGCGCCGCTCACAGGCCGCCGCGCCGGCGACCGCGTCGACGTGCCAGCCGCGGCCGGTCAATTCCGCCGCCAGGGTGGCGGTCCAGGCGTCGAGGTCGGCCGGCGCCTCGGCGACCGGCCGGGGCGGCCAGACGGGGCGGCCGTCCCGGCGCCGGTAGAGGCCCAGGTTCCAGCGCGGCCGTTCTTCGCCGGGATATTGGCGGCCGACCGTGTGCAGCAGCAGGCTGCCCGGGAACCGGGCGCACAGGCGCTCGGCCAGGGTCTGGGCTCGCGCCTCCTTGTCGCCGCCGAGGGCTTGGTTGAGCCATTCCGGGGACTGCGCGGCGCGGTCGGTGAAGGTGGGCTCGGAACCCACCCAGATGGTCAGCCCGCGGGCGGCGACGTCGGCGTCGTGGCGCGCCACGGCGGCGTCGAAGGCGGCGGCGCCGGAATCAGTCCTCGACATGGATGCGCACCTCCGCACGCAGGCTGGACGGGCTGTCGCCCTGGTAGCTGCCCTCGATCGGGGCGGCGTCTTCGGGATCGGCGGCGGCGGCGACCGCGACGTGGCGGTCGGCCACCGCCAAGCCGTGCGTGGGATCGAATCCGCGCCAGCCGCCGCCGGGCAGGTAGACCTCCGGCCAGGCGTGCATGTAGCGCGTGCTCGTGTCCGCGCGGCCCTGCTGGTAGCCACTCGCGAAGCGGCTCGCGATGCCCTGGCTCCGGCAGACCGCGGCGAACAGCACGGCGAGGTCCCGGCAGGCCCCGCGGCCGCGCCGCAGGGTTTCCTCGGGCCGGTGGGCGCGGCCGCTGTCGCGGATCTCGCGGTCGATGCGCCGGTGCAGGTCGGCGTTGAGGCGGTGGACGAATTCCAGCCCGTCCGCGGCCCCGGCACGGACCTGTGCCGCCAGCTCGAGGACCCCCCGCGGCGCCGCCGCGGCGCCGATCCAGGGCGCGAGGCGGCGCGCCAGGGCGGGGGCGTAGAGGGCGCCCCAGGGCATGGCCTCGGCCAGGTAGTCGTAAGGGTCGATCAGCCGGGTACGCGCTTCGAAACGGCTGCGGACGGTGAACTTCTCAGTCTCGCCGAGAAACCAGACCCGGGTGGCCAGGTTGCCGTCGGCGTCCAGCACGTCCGACCGGCCGGCCGGCATCGGCTCGATGTCGAGTTCGTGGCGCAGCAGTTCCGTGCCGCCGTCGCAACGCGGACGCAGGCGCAGCCAGTGCGGCCCAAGGCGCACCGGTCGGCTGTATCGGTACGTGGTGACGTGGCTCACCTGGAAGTACATCGCAGCACTCCGACGACGGACGCTTAATAGCATAGTCACATCGATTCGCCGGCCGCGTCCGGCGATTTCGGACTGCTTCGTCGGGTTGCCGGTCTGTGGCGAGAGTGTGACGGGCGGCCCGGCCCCGGCAAATTTTTGCCGCCCGGCCGAAATCGGGCGGCCGCCTGCGGTACCCTTACCGGCTTCGGAGGGGTGACGCGGAGACATGGATTCGATCGAGGTTGTGTTGGCAATGCTGCTTGCGGTGGTGGCCAGCGGCTATCTGGTGCGCATGTTGCCGTTCTCCATGCCCCTGCCGCTGGTGCAGATCGCCCTCGGTGCCCTGGTCGCGGCGGTGACCGTGCACGGCGTCGCCCTGGACCCGGAGATATTCTTCCTGCTCTTCCTGCCGCCGCTGCTGTTCCTGGATGGCTGGCGCATCCCCAAGACCGGCCTGTTCCGCGACAAGGGCATCATCCTGGCGCTGGCCTTCGGCCTGGTCGTCTTCACGGTGCTCGGGGCCGGCCTGCTGGTGCACTGGCTGATTCCCGCCATGCCGCTCGAAGTGGCCTTCGCCTTCGCCGCCATCGTCTCGCCCACCGACCCGGTGGCGGTGTCCTCGATCGCCGCCCGGGTGCCCATCCCGAAGCGCCTGATGCACATACTCGAGGGCGAATCCCTGCTCAACGACGCTTCCGGCCTGGTCTGCTTCCGCTTTGCCGTGGCCGCGGTGATGACCGGCAGCTTTTCGCTCGGCACGGCATCGCTCACCCTGGTCTGGGTGTCGCTCGCCGGCGTTGCCGCCGGCGTCGCGGTGACCCTGGGTGTCAGCCTGGCGCAGAGCTGGCTGTCGCGCCATTTCGGGGAGGAGAGCGGGTCGCCCATCCTGATCAACCTGCTGACGCCGTTCGGCGCCTATCTGGTCGCCGAGCACGTCCAGGCGTCCGGCATCCTCGCCGCGGTGGCCGCCGGCATCACCATGAGCTACGTGGAACTGTCCGGGCGCGCCCTGGCCACCACCCGGGTGCAGCGTGCGGCGGTCTGGGAGATGGTGCAGTTCACCCTCAACGGCATCATGTTCGTTCTGCTCGGCGAACAGCTGCCGGGCATCCTGCGCCGGGCCGCCGATTCCGTGGAGGAGGCCGGCCATCTGTCGCCCTGGTGGCTGCTCGCCTACGTCCTCGCGATCGGCGCCATCCTCGTCCTGCTGCGCTTCTGCTGGGTCTGGGCGGCCTGGCGCTTCAGCCTGTTCAAGGCGCGCCGCCAGGGCGGGGCGCTGCCCAAGCCGCGCCTGCGCATCATCGCCGTCATGGCCCTGGCCGGCGTGCGCGGCGCGGTCACCCTGGCGGGCGTGCTGACCCTGCCGCTGCTGCTCCCGGACGGCGCCGAGTTCCCCGCCCGCGACCTGGTGATCTTCCTCGCCGCCTCGGTGATCCTGCTCTCGCTCCTGCTGGCCAGCGTCGGCCTGCCGCGCGTGCTGGAGGGGCTGACCCTGCCGGAAGAGCCGGCCGACCGCCTGGAGGAGGACCTCGCCCGCCACGAGGCGGCCCTGGCCGCCCTCGCCGCGATCGAGTCGACGCACCACGCCCTGGCGGCAGAAAGCGGCGCCGACGCCGACCTGTACGCCAACGCCGCGGTCAGGGTCATGGCCGACTACAGGCACCGCATCGACGACCGGGCGGTACCGGGCACGGTCGACGCCGGCCACTTGCGCCAGGCCGACCGGGCCGAGGTGGCGTTGCGCCTGGCGGCCCTGAAGGCGGAACGGGAGACGGTGTTCAAGCTGGCCCGCGACACGGCGATCTCGGATGAGATATCCCGCAAGCTGGTGCGCCAGATCGACCTGATGGAGGCGCGCTACCGTTGAAGCAGGGGCCCGCAGCGGACCGGCTTCCGCCGCACCGGGGCTATAGCCGGCGCCGGTTTTGCCGATAAAGGGGCACGTGGCGCGGTTGGCCGGCGCGGTTGTCTGGTGCGCCGGCCCGTGCGCCACCCCATGAGGCGCGGAGACAGCGAGTGACGAACGGCAACGGTTTGGCGCAGTCGATCAAGGACAGGTATCGGTTCGTCCGGCTGCTCTGGCTCGGCGGCGCCGTCCTGGTCAGCCTGTTCGTGGCCGGCATGGTCGCGCTGCTGGTGGCCCAGAACCACGACCGGGCGATCGAGCAGGCGACCGAGCTGACCGAGAATTACGGCCGCATTCTCGAAGAAGGCCTGATCGGTTTCATCGGCAAGATCGACATCTCCCTGCTCACCGTGCAGGACGAACTCGGCCGCGAGGCCGGTCGCGGCGGCGTCGACAAGCCGGCCTTGCAGGCGGTGGTCGCCGACCAGGCCGATCATGTGCCGGATGTGCTCGGGCTCTGGGTCGTCGACGCCGACGGCAATGCCCTGGCCGTGGCGGGCAGCGCGCGGCCGCCGGTGGTGCCCGGCCTGATCGGCGGCGCGGAGGCGGCGGCCGGCGAGCTGTTGTTCTCGCGCCCGTATCCGGACGGTCCGGACGGCCGTTCCATCGTCGTCGTCGCGCGCCGGATCGACGGCCCGGGCGGCCGTTTCGCCGGCGAGGTCCAGGCGTCGGTCGCGGTCGACCATTTCATCCAGCTGTTCGCCAAGGTCAACCTCGGGCCGAACGGCAACACCGGGCTGTGGGACAAGACCCGCCTGATCGCCCGCTACAGCCGGGCCGACCGGCAAGGCGCCACGGTGGGCGCCACGACGCCCTCGGCGCAGTTGCGCAACCTGCTCGGGTCCGGCCGCAGCGCGGCGCATTACAACGCCCGCTCGGGCATCGACGGCATCATGCGCACGTACTGCTTCCGCCAGGTCGGCACCTATCCGCTCTACATGGTCGTCGGCCTCGCCGACCGGGATTTCCTCGCGCAATGGCGTACCGACACCCTGCGCGTCGCGGCCCTGGCCGCCCTGTTCGTGCTCGCCACCCTGGTCTCCTCCTGGCTGGCCTATCGCGGCTGGCGGCGGCGCGAGGCGGACCACGAGGCCATGCTGAGGCAGAAGGCGGAGTACACGACCCGGCTCGAGCATTCGTCGAAGGTGGCGGAAGCGGCCCGGAAACAGAGCGAGCTGATCCTGGACTCCGCCGGCGAGGGCATCTGCGGGGTGGATGTGCACGGCCGCATCCTGTTCTTCAACCAGGCCGCCCGGCGCATGTTCGGCTGGGCCGAGGGCGACGGCGTCGGCCACGACCTGCACGCGCTCACCCACCACCACCGCAGCGACGGCACGGCCTACCCGGCGGCCGACTGCCCGATCTCCCTGACCCTGCACGACGGCCAGCGCCGCCTGGTCAAGGATGACCTGTACTGGCGCCGCGACGGCAGCGCCTTCCCGGTCGAATTCACGGTCACGGCGATGACCCAGGATGGCGAGATCAAGGGCGCGGTGAACGTGTTCCGCGACATCGCCAGCCGCAAGCAGGCGGAAGCGGAGCTGGAACGGCATCGCCACCACCTCGAGGAGCAGGTCGCCGAGCGTACGGCCGCCCTCTCGGTCGCCAAGGAGGCGGCCGAGGCGGCCAGCCGGGCCAAGAGCACCTTCCTGGCCAACATGAGCCACGAGCTGCGTACCCCGCTGAACGGCATCCTCGGCATGACCGACCTCGCCCTGCGCCGGGCCGAGGACGCCCGGCAGACCGATCAGCTGCGCAAGATCCGCCAGGCCTCGCATCACCTGCTCGGCATCATCAACGACATCCTGGACCTGTCCAAGATCGAGGCGGAGCGGCTGGTGCTCGAGAGCCACCCGTTCAGCCTCGGCGAGGTGCTGGAGAACCTGTTCAGCCTGGTCGCCGACAAGGCGGCCGAGAAGGGCGTGAAACTCACGCGCGCCATCGATCCGGCGCTTGCGCCGTTGCTCCTGCAGGGGGACGCCATGCGTCTGGGGCAGGTGCTGCTCAATCTGGTCGGCAACGCCATCAAGTTCACCAGCGCCGGCAGCGTCGATTTGAGCGCCGCCCTGATCGAGTCGGGCGCCGGCGAGGCCGTGGTGCGCTTCGACGTGCGCGACACCGGTATCGGCATCGCCGTCGAGGACCAGCGGCGCCTGTTCAACGCCTTCGAGCAGGCCGACGGCTCGATGACCCGCAAGTACGGCGGCACGGGCCTCGGCCTGGCCATCAGCAAGCGCCTGGTGTTGATGATGGGCGGCGACATCGGCGTCGACAGCCGGCCCGGCCGGGGCAGCAATTTCTGGTTCACCGCGCGGTTCGCGCGCGCGCCCGGTTACGCCGAAGTCAGTCCGGCCCGACCCGGGCTCCCGGCCGAGGAGCAACTGCGCCGGCGTTTCCCGGGCGCCCGCGTCCTGCTGGTGGAGGACGAACCGATCAACCAGGAGGTTTCCCGCGGTCTTCTCGAGGAGGCGGGGCTGCACGTCGACGTCGCCGACGACGGCCTGCGCGCGGTGGCGATGGCGGGCGAGGCCGAATACGACCTCATCCTGATGGACATGCAGATGCCCAGGATGAACGGGGTCGATGCGACCCGGGCGATCCGCGAACTGCCGGGTTGCGCCGGGGTACCGATCCTGGCCATGACGGCGAATGCCTTCGACGAGGACCGGGACCGCTGTCTCGCCGCCGGCATGGCCGACCATATCGCCAAGCCGGTCGACCCCGACCGCCTGTTCGAAACCCTGCTGAAATGGCTGGCGCGTCCGGACGCGCCCGTTCAGGGGTTGTAGATCGGTCGGCCGAGGGCGCGGTAACGCGCGATCACCGCGCTGGCCGGTTCCGCCAGGACGCCGCGCCGGACCTCGATGCCGGCCCGCTCCAGCGCCGCATAGGAGGCCGCATCGACGGGCCCTTCGTCGAAGCCGGCCTGGCGGGCGGCGGCGGCCGGGGCGGCGCAGACCAGGCGCCGGACACCGCTCCACAGGATGCCGCCGAGGCACATCGCGCAGGGTTCGCAGGAGGTGTACAGGGCGTAGCCGGGTGCCCGGTTGAGGGTGTAGCGCCCGAGCGCCCGTTGGGCCCGCATGATGGCCAGCATCTCGGCGTGCAGGACCGAACTGTTCAGGCGCACCACGCTGTTGACGCCGACCGCCAGCAGGCGGCCCTGGTCGAGACTGAATATCGCCGCCCCGAAGGGGCCGCCGCTGGCGCGTTCGACGTTCTCGCGCGCCAACTCGACCGCCAGTGCCATGCGCGCCGCGTCGTCGGCGAAGACGCGGCCGACCGCCTCGTAGGGCGTCGCCCAGTCCGGCAGGTCGAGGGCGAGACAGGCCTGCGCCACGGCGCCTCAGCGCGCCGGGATGGCGATCCCGGCAGCGGCGATCTCGGCGGCGATCGCGTCCACGAGCACGGGCAACACCGCCTCGACGATCGGCGTCAGGCCCATGTGGGTGGCCAGGCTTTCCGGCTCGACACCGAACAGCACCGTGTGTTCGGGCGCCTCGTGGGTGATGACCAGGGTGGCCAGGACGTCGGGCAGGCCGACCTGGTGAGGCGACAGCTTGGTGCGGAACAGGGCCGGGATCTCCTCGTCCTTGAGCCGCAGGAGGGTGCCGGGCGCCCTGCCGGCGCGGACGCAGTCGGCAATGATCAACAGGTTGCAGTTGGCGAGGTCGTCGAGCAGTTCCATGGCCGAGGTGCCGCCGTCGAGCAGATCGACTTCGGCGGGGACTTGGTAACGGCGGCCGAGTTCTTCGATGGCGCGCACACCGATGCCTTCATCGGTGAGCAGGATGTTGCCGACGCCGAGGACTACGATACGCATGGCTGGGTCTTCCATAGACGAAAAAACACCCGGCCGAGGCCGGGTGTCGCAATGATCTCATTCCTGAGGGAGGAGGGGAAACTCAGGAACCGATCGAGCACTGATCGCCGCTGTTGCAGCCGGCGTGGACCGTCGACTTTCTGCTGCCGTCGACGTCGAGTACGTGTACCGCGCAAGCCAGGCAGGGGTCGAACGAGTGCACGGTGCGCAGCACTTCCAGCGGACGCTCGGGGTCGGCCACCGGGTTGTTGACCAGCGACATCTCGTACGGGCCGGGGGCGTCGTTCTCGTTGCGCGGGGCAGCGTTCCAGGTGGTCGGCACCACGGCCTGATAGTTCTTGATCTTGCCGTTGTCGATCACGATCCAGTGGCTCAGGACGCCGCGCGGGGCTTCGTGGAAGCCGACGCCGGAGACTTCGCCCTTCGGGAATACCGGCTTGTTGAACGTGTGGGTGTCGCCCTTGCCGATGTTCTCGACCAGGCGGTTCCACATGTTGTTCAGCTCGTCGACCTGGACGTTGCAGGAGACCGCACGGGCGGCGTGGCGACCGATGGTCGAGTGCACCGCGGCGAGCGGGATCTTGGTACCGGCGACGGTGCTGGCCGTGTCGAGCAGCTTGGTCAGGTACTTCAGGGTCGGTTCGTGCTTGGCGGCGGCCATGGCGAGGACGCGCGCCAGCGGCCCGACCTGGGCCGGCTTGCCGAGGAAGGTCGGCGACTTGACCCAGGAATACTTGCCGTCGTCCTGGAAGTCCGTGTAGTCGGGGTCGGTTTCGCCCTTGTACGGATGCAGCGGGTCGCTGCCCTTGTACCAGGCGTGCTTGGAGCTTTCCTTGACGCCCTCGACGAAGAACGGGTCGCCGAACTTGGTGATCGGCTTGAACTTGGTGAGGTCGCCGCCGGGCACGAAGCCGCCGGGCAGGGCGAACTGGGTGCCCTTGCCGTCCAGGGGCAGGTCGGGTACCGACAGGTAGTCCATGATGCCGGCGCCGTGGTGGGTCCAGTCGGCATAGAACGCGCCGATGGCGGAGACGTCGACCAGGTAGACGTTATGGACGAAGTCGGCCAGTTCGTCGATCCAGCCCTTGATCGCCATCAGACGCTCGACGTTGAGCACCGACTGGGCGTCCGGGTTGATCGGGTTGGCGACGCCACCCACGGCGACGTTCTGGATGTGCGGGGTCTTGGAACCGAGGATGGCGACGATCTTGTTCGCCTTGCGCTGGATGTCCAGGGCCTGCAGGTAGTGGGCGACCGCGAGCAGGTTCACTTCCGGCGGCAGCTTCATGGCCGGGTGGCCCCAGTAGCCATTGGCGAAGACGCCCAGCTGGCCGGTGCCGACGAAGCCTGACAGGCGCTCCTTCACGGCGGCGAACTCGTGCTTGCTGTTGCCCTTCCAGGTCGACAGCGACTCGGCCAGTTGGGCGGTCTTCACCGGGTCCGCCTTGAGTGCCGAGACCACGTCCACCCAGTCCAGCGCGGACAGGTGGTAGAAGTGCACGATGTGGTCGTGGACGGCGTGCGCCAGGATGATCAGGTTGCGGATGTACTGGGCGTTGACCGGGATTTCCAGGTCGAGGGCGTTTTCCACGGCACGTACGGAGGCGATGGCGTGCACCGTGGTGCAGACGCCGCAGATGCGTTGGGTGATGGTCCAGGCATCGCGCGGGTCGCGGCCGAGCAGGATCTGCTCGACGCCGCGCCACATCTGGCCGGAGGCCCAGGCCTTCTTGACCTTGCCGCCGTCGATTTCGCAGTCGATGCGCAGGTGACCCTCGATGCGGGTGATGGGATCGATGGTGATGCGTTTGCTCATGTTTCTGCTCCAGGGTTATTTGACGGCGGCCTCGTGCTTGGGCAGCACGGGCAGCAGACGAACGAGGACGACGTAGCCGAGGATCTCGATGGCAATGATACCGATGGTCAGGCCCATTTCGGCCAGGGACGGGAAGTAGTTCCAGCCGTCGCCGGTCTCGTAGCCGACCAGGTAGCTGTTGATGCGCAGCAGGAAGGTACCCGTCATCATGCAGGCGGCGGACAGGAACAGCTTGTCCGGACGCCGGCGGTTGGACGCCTTGGCCAGGAGCACGGCCGGGACGACGAAGAACGCCATCTCGATCCAGAACATCAGGGCCATGATGTTCGGCTTGAAGGCTTCGCCGACGGCCCCGCGCACCACCAGGTCGGCCACGCGGACGACCAGATAGACCAGGATGACGCCCCACATGACCTTGGACAGCTTGGCCAGGATGCCCAGCTCGAACGGCCGCTTGAAGCCGATGGCCGATACCGTCGATTCGAAGATCACGATGGCGTAGCCGACGCTGATGGCGGTCAGCAGGTAGAACACCGGGATCAGCAGGCTCTGCCAGAGCGGGTTCAGCTGGGTGCCGAGGACGATCAGCATGGAACCGAGCGAGGACTGGTGCATGGAGGGCAGCAGGGCGCCGAGGGCGATGAACAGGAACATCCAGCGGCCCAGCTTCTTGCGCAGCTCGTCCTTGTTGAACTTCTCCATGAACACCGGCGAGAACTCGATCCACATGACGACCACGTACAGCGAGATGCAGGTCGCCACTTCGAACATCACCGAGTTGATCTGGGCCCAACCGGGCGTGAAGATGTGCCAGGTGTTCCAGTAGCGGCCCAGGTCGATGATGACCGAGACACCGGCCAGGGTATAGCCGAACAGGCTGCCCAGGAGTGCCGGCCGGACCAGCGGGTGGTATTCGCCCTTGTTGAAGATGTACACCAGGAGGGCGACCGAATAGCCGCCGCAGGCGAAGGCGGAACCGACCATGACGTCGTAGACGACCCAGATACCCCAGGTGTAACCGTCATTGACGTTGGTCACCGAACCGATGCCCAGCACCAGCCGGACCACCAGGACGGCCCCGGCGATCAGGATCAGCAGGGCCATGGTCTTGGTCAGCGAGGTGACCAGGGAGCCCCCCAGGGGGGCGGGAGCGGAATGTGCGTGATTCGACATCTGGCTACTCCTGGTCTTCGTCTTGATCGCGCAAGCTGTGCTTGGCCGCCACCACCAGACCGCCGAGCACCACGACCGGGGCGATCAGGTAACCGTACAGGCTGTGCTGCATGGTTTCCGAGATGGAGGCGAACGAGCGTTCCGGCAGGTCGCGATATCCGAGCTTGTCGAACGGGACCGCGGACAGCTTGAGGACCTGGGTACCGCCCAGTTCCTTCTCGCCGTAGACCTGCGGCACGTAGTTGGCGGCCTTGGCCATCTGCCAGTCGCCACCACCCAGCTTGCCGCGCGGCACCATGTAGTCCGTGCCGGGCTTCAGGGCCAGACGGCGCTTGGCCTCGGCCATCAGCTCGTCGGTCGGGCCGAAGATGGTCGCGCCGGTCGGGCAGACCTGGGCGCAGGCCGAATACTCGAACCGGGTGTGGTTGTCCGGCGACGCCAGGTGGCTGCACAGCTCGCACTTGACGATCTGCGGGAAGGCCTTGTCGTACTGGAAGCGGGGTACGTCGAAGGGGCAGGCTAGGACGCAGTAGCGGCAGCCGATGCAGTCATGCGGGTCGTAGGTGACCACGCCGGTTTCCGGATTCTTGCGCATCGCGGAGACCGGGCAGGCCGACACGCAGGACGGGTCGACGCAGTGCAGGCAGGAATGCTTCATGAAGGCGTAGCCGTCCTTCTCGCGATCCTTCACCTCGCCGGTGCCGTCCTTGTACATCTTGATGATGTTCTTGGTCTTGCCGGAGATGTCCAGCGGGGTGTCCCACATGTGGTCCTCGGTGGAGAACTCGGGCGGCAGGCCGTTGGATTCTTTGCAGGCGGAGACGCAGGCCTTGCAGCCGATGCACAGGGTGCCGTCATACAGCAGGCCCATGGCCTTCGGTGGCATGGTCAGATTGCCCCGGGCCTCGGCCGGCGCCGGGGCCGCCGTAGCCGCGACCGCGCCGCCCGCCAGCACCCCTTTCAGGAACTGACGACGGTCCATGCTCATGATTCGGCCCTTTCCTTGTCCTTGGGCTCATCCGACTCGACGGCCAGGTTCTTGCCCAGATTCTTGGTCAGGTTGTAGGTGGCCGCGGTGGCCGCGCCGGCCAGCGCCGCGACGGCGGCGGCCGAAGCGATCGTGGCACCGACGCCACGCGATTCGTCGACCTTCGGGTAACCGAGCGGCGGTTGCACCGACTTCAGTTCGGCCAGGGCGTGGATCGGCTTGGTGAAGCCGACGCCTTGTTCCGTGCAGCCGATGCAGGGGTGGCCGCAACCTACCGGCCAGGACACCTCGCCGACATCGTTGAAACCGATCACCGGGCAGTTGGCGTAGGTCTCGGGACCCTTGCAGCCCAACTTGTACAGGCACCAGCCCTGACGGTGGCCGGCGTCGCCGAATTCCAGGGCGAAGCGGCCGGCGTCGAAGTGCGGACGGCGTTCGCAGTTTTCGTGCACCAGGCGCGAATAGGCGAACAGCGGGCGGCCGAGCTGGTCGACGGCGGGCAGCTTGCCGAAGGTCAGGTAGTAGACGACGGCGGACAGGAAATTGTACGGGTTGGGCGGGCAGCCGGGGATGGTGACCACCGGCTTGCCGAGCACCGTGCTGGCGCTGGAGGCGCCGGTCGGGTTCGGACCGCTCGAGGGCATGCCGCCCCAGGAGGCGCAGGAACCGATCGCCACCACGGCGGCGGCGCCGGCGGCACATTCCTTGACCAAGTCGATGGCGGTCTGGCCACCGACCTTGCAATAGATGCCGTTGTCCTTGGTCGGGATGGCGCCTTCGACGACGAGCAGGTACTTGCCCTTGTTGGCTTCCATGGCGGCCTTGCGGGCGGCCTCGGCCTGGTGGCCGGCGGCGGCGAACAGGGTCTCGTGATAGTCGAGGGAGATGACGTCGAGGATCAAGCGTTCAAGCGTCGGATGTTCGGCGCGCAGGAGCGACTCCGAACAGCCCGTGCACTCTTGGAAGTGCAGCCAGATGACCGACGGCCGCTTGGTCGGATTCGCCACTGCCTCGGCGATTTCCGCTGCCGCGGTGGCCGGGAGCCCGAGAGTG
Organism: Parasulfuritortus cantonensis; assembly: GCF_004337445.1. Classification (GTDB taxonomy): domain Bacteria; phylum Pseudomonadota; class Gammaproteobacteria; order Burkholderiales; family Thiobacillaceae; genus Parasulfuritortus; species Parasulfuritortus cantonensis. The sequence continues at coordinate 32,951 of NZ_SJZB01000018.1, forward strand.
GCTGCCATGCCTGAGCAGAGTTTAAGGAACTCGCGGCGGGACACGCCCAGCCGCTTTTCCACCGCCTGCACGCTCGGCAGGTCTTCCATCGAGATGATGTCGATCTTCGCCATGATCGTCCTTTCCAGTTGTTACGCTCCGGTGTTGGCCGGATACTCCAGCCGATGCTGCCGGTCCTAAATAACTAGGTTATGGTTAGCTCACAATTCAAATTATTACCATATCAATATAAGGAAGTCCTAATTTATTACGTATATTTATTTCGTCATACAGGTACCGTATTTTTCAATATCAATAAAATTCATGCTATGAGTCTGGCCGACCTCGTCGATACCCACAGCCATCTGGATGCGGCGGAATTCGATCCCGACCGTGACGCCGTCTACGGGCGCGCCTGCGCGGCCGGCGTGACGACGCAGGTGGTGCCGGCGATCAGCACCGCCAACGGCCGCGCGGTCGCCGCGGCCTGCCAGCGTTATCCGGGTTGCCGGCCGGCCTGGGGGATGCATCCGATCTACGTCGACAGCCACGCCGAAGGCGATCTGGCCGAATTGCGCCGGCAGGTCGAGGCATGGCGCCCGGTGGCCATCGGGGAAATCGGTCTGGACCTGTTCGTACCCGGTCTGGATTTCGTCCGCCAAGAATTCTTTTATGCCGAGCAGCTGAAAATCGCCCGCGATTATGACCTGCCGGTGTTGCTGCATTGCCGCAGGGCGGTCGACGCCATCTTGAAACACCTGCGCCGGACCCGGGTGCCGGGCGGCATCGCGCACGCCTTCAACGGCAGTCGCCAGCAGGCCGATGCGTTCCTGAACCTGGGTTTCCGGCTCGGCTTCGGCGGCGCCTTCACCTGGGAACGGGCGACCCGGCTGCGCGCCCTGGCCGTCGAGTTGCCCCTGGAGGCCATCGTCCTGGAGACCGACAGCCCCGACATCCCGCCCGCCTGGCTCGGCCGTGCCCGCAACGAACCGGCCGAACTCGCCCGCATCGCGGCCACCCTGGCCGAGTTGCGCGGCCTCGACCCGGCCGAGGTGGCGCGCGCCACCAGCGCCAATGCCCGGGCCGTCCTGCCGGCCCTTGCCGCCGCGTCATGAACCGGGCCAACCTGACGGTTCCCAACCTGCTCACCGCGTCCAGGCTGGCGCTGGTGCCCTTCGTGGTCTGGTACCTGGCCCAGGATCGCCTGGATGTCGCCTTCTGGCTGTTCGCCGCCGCCGCTTTGACCGACCTGTTGGACGGCAACCTCGCCCGTCTGCTCAACCAGCGCAGCGTCCTGGGCGCCTGGCTCGACCCGATCGCCGATAAGGCCATGCTGTTGTCCACCCTGATGATGCTGGTCTGGCTGGAGATCCTGCCCCTCTGGCTGGGCGCGCTGGTCGCCCTGCGCGACGTCATCGTGCTGCTCGGCGCCGCGGCGTTCCGGCAACTGACCGGCGGCCTGGAAGTGGCGCCGACCTGGTGGGGCAAGGCCGCCACGGCGGCCGAGTTCGTCCTCGTCGCCCTCGCCCTGGCCGACCTCGCGCTGGGCTGGGGGCTCACCTTCCTGGGCTACCTGACCCTCCTGACCGGCACCCTGGTGTCGGTGTCCGGATTGCACTACGTTTGGGTCTGGAGCGCCAAGACCCGGGCCTGGCGGGCCGCCCAGGCGCGCTTCCGCTCGTGACCGGGGTTGTCCGGTCCGTTCCGTCCGGTTCCCCCGAGGGCGGGGGCCCGGTTGCATGGAAGGCGAAGATGCCCGCCTGTACGGGCATGGGGAACGACGCCCCGTTTCCCTAGCGTGCGATCAGCTCCGCCCAGCGTTTCTCCATCCGTTTCACGGATATCGGTTCCGGGGTCTTCAGTTCCTGGGCGAACAGGGATACGCGCAGTTCCTCGAGCTGCCAGCGGAACGCCTCCATCTCCGGGCTGAGGCCGGTGGTCTGCTCCTCGCGCCGGGCACGGGCCTGCCATTGCCCGAGCAGGGGGGTGAGCGAGCGCATCATCTGGGCGTCGCGCTCGGGGCGGCCGGGCAGTTTCTCCAGGCGCCGCTCCATGGCCTTGAGATAGCGCGGCAGGTGGACCAGGACGGCCGGGGCCAGGCGGCCGACGAAGCCGGGGAAGACCAGGCCGGGCAACTGCGCGCGCAGGTCGGCGGCCGCCTCCTTCGAGGCCGGCGCCCGGGCCAGTTGCTGGTTCAGGCGATGGCCGTGCTCCAGGCACTCGGCGGCCAGGCGTGCCGTCTCCCGGGCCTGTTCGGCCAGGCGCGGCCGGGCGGTCTGGGCGGCGCTGTCGAACTCGTTCTGCCGGCGCAGGTCGGCGGGGTCGACGGCGAGGACGGCCCGGGCGGCGGAGTAGAGGACGTCGGCCAGGAGCTGGTTGAGCGTCAGGTTCGTCTGGCCGCGGCCGTCTTGCGGCTTGCCGCCGGCAGCGGCCGGCGCCGCCACGGCGTTGCCGAGCAGGGCGTATTGCATGGCGGCCGGCTTCAGGCGCACGCCGAGGTCCTTCTCGACCTGCTTGAGCAGGTCCGGGAAGGCGCGCCAGAGCAACCGGCAGACCCCGCGCCGGTGTTGTTCCCGCGCCAGGGCCGGACTGTCGAGCAGCTTCAGGGCGACCTGGCCGGCGTCCTCGACCAGGCTCGGGTAGGCGGCGATCTTGCGGCCGCCGCTGGTCAGCTCGACCTGGCCGGGCAGGTCGCCGAAATCCCAGCGCCCGAGGTCCGCGCGTTCGTCCGGCGCGGCCGCCTGCTGCAGGCTGCGCGCCGCCTCGCCGCCCAGTTCGCGGCGCAGGGCGGGCAGGTCGCGTCCTTCGGCGACGATGTGGTTCCGCTCGTCCAGGACCCGGTAGTTCATGGTCAGGTGGGCCGGCAGGGCCTCCGGGCGCCAGGCGTCGCGGGCGATGGCCTGGCCGGTGGTCTTGGCCAGGAAATCGGCCAGGGCCTCGGTGAGCGGCGTCTCGCCCGGCCGCAGGGCCTCGGCCGCGGCGCGCGCGAACTCGGGCACCGGCACGAAGGCGCGCCGCACCGATTGCGGCAGGCCCTTGATCAGGGCCAGGGCCTTCTCCTCCAGGAGGCCCGGCACCAGCCAGTCGCAACGGCCCTGGGGTACCTGGTTCAAGGCCGCCAGCGGCACCAGCAGGGTGACGCCGTCGTCCTCGGCGCCGGGGTCGAAGCGGTAGGCCAGGGCGAACTTCACGCCGCCCAGGTCGAGTTCCTTGGGGAAGTCGCGGGCATCGGCGCCGCGTTCCCTGAGCAGGTCCTCGCGGCGCAGGTGCAGCAGCTTCGGCGACTTGACCTCGGCTTCGCGCAGCCATTTCTCGAAGGCGGCGCCGTTGTGGATGCCCTCCGGGATGCGGTCGTCGAAGAAGCGGTAGAGGTCCTCCTCGTCGACGGCGATGCGGGCGTTGCGCGAGCGGTGGGACAGCTCGTCGATCTGGGCGAGCAGCTTGCGGTTGTGGCCGAAGAACGCCGCGCGGGTGTCGTACTCGCCCGCCACCAGCGCGGCGCGGATGAATATCTCGCGCGCCTGGACCGGGTCGATGGGACCGTAGTGGACCTTGCGGCCGTTCACCACGGGCAGCCCGTACAGGGTGGCGCGCAGGCTGGCGGCGACGTGGGCCGGCTTCTTGGCCCAATGCGGATCGGAATAGCTGACCTTGAGCAGGTGCCGGGCGGCATGCTCGATCCAGTCCGGCTCGATGCGTGCGACGGTGCGGGCGTAGATCCGGCGGGTCTCGACGATCTCGGCCGCCATCACCCACTTGGGCTTCTTCTTCACCCCGGAGCCCGGGAAGGGCAGGAACTTGGTCTCGCGGGCCCCCAGATAGAGGCCTTCCTCGGTGAGCATGCCCAGGTTGCCGAGCAGGCCGGGCAGCAGGGCCTGGTGCAGGTTGGCATAGCCGGCCGGCGCGTCGGCTCCGGCCTCCTCGGTGGGCACGGCGGGCAGGGCGTCGGCAACCTTCCAGCCGAGTTCCTTCACCTGCGTGGTGAGCTGGCCGTACACCTCGCGCCACTCGCGCACGCGGCGCGCCGACAGGAAGTCCTCGGCCAGGGCGTCGCGGAACTTGCGTTGCGACTTGCGGTGGTTGTTGAGTTCCTCGACGTGGCGCCAGAGCTTGAGGATGGCCACGAAGTCGGAGTTCTCGTCGGCGAAGCGGGCGTGCTTCTGGTCGGCGGCGGCCTGGCGTTCCAGGGGCCGGTCGCGGGGGTCCTGGGTGGACAGGAAGGCGGCGATGACCAGGACCTCGTGCAGGACCGCCTTCTCGCGCGCCGCCACCAGCATGCGGCCGAGCCGGGGGTCGAGCGGCAGGCGGGCCAGCTCGCGGCCGATCCGGGTCAGGCGGCCGTCCTCGGCCAGGGCGTTGAGTTCCCGGAGCAGGGCCTGGCCGTCGTGGATGCGGCGCGGCTCGGGCGGGTCGAGGAACGGGAAGGCGCCGATCTCGGGCAGGTGCAGCGACTTCATGCGCAGGATCACCCCGGCCAGGGAGGAGCGCAGCAGTTCCGGCGTGGTGTAGGGCGGCCGCGACTGGAAATCCTGCTCGTCGTAGAGACGGATGCAGATGCCCTCGGCGACCCGGCCGCAGCGCCCGGTACGCTGGTTGGCGGAGGCCTGGGAGACCTTCTCCACCTTGAGCTGTTCGATCTTGTTGCGGATCGAGTAGCGCTTCACCCGGGCCTGGCCGGTATCCACCACGTAGCGGATGCCCGGTACGGTGAGGGAGGTCTCGGCCACGTTGGTGGCCAGGACGATGCGGCGGCCGCTGTGGGGTTTGAAGATCTGCTCCTGCTCGGTCACCGACAGGCGGGCGAACAGGGGCAGTATCTCGGTATGCGGGGGGTGGTGCTTGCGCAAGGCCTCCTGGACGTCGCGGATCTCCCGTTCGCCGGGCAGGAAGACCAGGATGTCGCCGGTGCCCTCGCGCGCCAGTTCGTCCACGGCCATGAGCAGGGCGGCCTCGAGGTCGGGTTCTTCCTCGTCGCGTCCCTTGTCGGCGTCCTTGGCGGCCTTGCCGGTCTCGGCCGGCGGCCGGTACCGCACCTCGACCGGGTAGGTGCGGCCGGATACCTCGACCACCGGGGCGGCGCCGAAGTAGGCCGAGAAGCGGTCCGCCTCCAGGGTCGCCGAGGAGATGATCAGCTTCAGGTCCGGGCGTTGCCCGAGCAGGGTCTTGAGATAGCCGAGCAGGAAATCGATATTCAGGCTGCGCTCGTGCGCCTCGTCGAGGATCAGGGTATCGTAGGCACGGAACTGTGGATCGGATTGCGTCTCGGCGAGCAGGATGCCGTCGGTCATCACCTTGATCCGGCTGTCGCGGCCGACCTGGTCGGTGAAGCGCACCTGCCAGCCGACGAAGCCGCCGAGCTGGGTGGCGGTCTCCTCGGCCAGGCGGCTCGCGACGCTCTTGGCGGCGATCCGGCGCGGCTGGGTCATGCCGATCAGGCCCGTGCGGCCGCGCCCGGCGGCCCAGGCGATCTTGGGCAGCTGGGTGGTTTTGCCGGAACCGGTTTCACCGCATACGATGACGACCTGGTGCCCGGTCAGGGCCGCGGCGATGTCCTCGCGGCGCGCGGAAACCGGCAGGTGTTCGGGGAATTCGATGCGCGCCTGCGGCGCCATGTTTTCAGAGAGAGAAGGCATAGATATGAATTATCGGGGATTCGGGCTGGCTTGGCTCGCCGCCGGGCTGCTGGCCCTGGCCGTGCCGGCCGCGGCGGTCGACATGGCGGTCGGCGCGCTTGGCCTGAACGTCGCGGAGGTGTGGCAACGGGGCAGCAGCACGGAGGAAAACGACCTCGACAGCCTGGTCCTGCGCATGGGTTCCCACGACACCATGCTCGAGATATTCCTGCCCCGGCACCGGACCAAGCTCAAGGGCGGCGAGGGGCAGTTCATGGATCAGCTGGAGCGCAGCTGGCGCCGCCGCTACGGCGACCGCGTCCAGCTCGACTGGCTGGAGGTGGCCGGGACGCGCTGGCGCATCTGCCGGCGACCCAGCCAGAGCGGCGACGGCCAGGTCTTCCAGATCGTGACCATGCACGGCGGCGAGATATACCAGTTGGTCGCCGTCGCGCCGGTCGACGCCAGCCGCCTGCCGATCGCGGTCAAGGCGCTCCTGGAAAGCGCCACCTGGGATGTCGCCGCCGCCGAACGCAACCTGCCGCTGCCCGATATGCTGCCGAGCGCGGCCATGCTTGCGAAGCCCGACGTGCCGCCGCCCCCGCGCGCGCCGGAAGCGCCGGCCAAACCGGCAGCAGTGCCCGCAGCGCCGGTGGCGGCGACGCCGGCGGCCGTGCCGGAGCCGATGCCCGCCCCCGCGGCCGGCACGCCGGCACCCGTGCCGGCGGCCAGCGCGCCGGTCGCGGCCGTGCCGCCTGCGCCGGCTCCGGCCGCCCCGCCCGCGGCACCGGCCAAGGCCGTTCCGGCGGTCCAGGCGGCCGCCAAATGGCGCCTGTTGCGCAGCGTCATGGTCGCGCCCGGCGGCAAGGAATGGCCCGCCCTGGCCGAAGCGGAAGGCCGCCTGCTCGGCAGTGACGGTCCGGTCACCGGCCTCGGCCTGAGCGGCGAGGCGAACGCCCTGGACGGCTTCCTCGAAGGCTATCTGTGGCGCAAGGACGACGGTGGCCACGAGCACCGCGAGATGTTCCGGCGCCACTGGCGGGTGGCCTGGCGCGCCGTGCCGGAGACCTGGACGGCCGGCGAGGCCCTGGCGGTGGACCTCGACCTCGCGGCCGAGACCGTCGGCCTCGCCTCCGCCGGCGGCCTGGACGTGGACCTCGAGCTCGCCGCCGTGTGCGCGCCGCGCCTGGAGGTGGTGCGCTGGCTGGACAACCTGGAGGCGCGCGGGGTGGCGGGCCTGCCCGACCTCGCCAAGATGGCCTGCCCGGGCGTCGGCCCGGGACCGGCGCCCGCGCCCCTGCGCGTGACGGCCGGGGAATTCCCGGCGGCAACCGGCGGCAAGCTGGCCAAGCGTGTCCTCCTGCCCCTGCCGGCGGCCTGGGAGCAGACCGTCCAGACCGCCCAGGCCAAGGCCAAGGAGGTCCGCAGACTGGTTCTGGTGGCCCGGGTGCGCACCTCGGATGACGGCCACGCCTCCGGCGATGCCCTGTTCGCGAAGGCGGCGGCGGTGTTCGTATTCGGGCCGTGACCGGCGCGGCCGGGTTTGACGCGGCTCCGGCAATCGGGTATCCAATCGCCGCTATGGAACCCGATATCCCGCCGCTCGACGACCAGCAGTTGCGCGAGGCCTTCAAGCTGTTCAGCGAGACCTCGGAACGGCTGTCCGGGGCCTATGCCGAGCTGCAGGGCCAGGTCGCCCGCCTGTCGGCGGAACTGGCCGCCGCCAACGGCGAGCTGGCCCGGCGCGAGCGCCTGTCCATCCTGGGCGAGGTGGCCGCCAAGCTGGCCCACCAGCTGCGCACCCCGCTCGCCACCGCGCTGCTCTACGTCGGCCACCTGGCCAGGCCGGGCCTGGCCGAGGCCGACCGGGTGCGCTTCGCCGACAAGACGCTGGGCCGGCTGCGCTACCTGGAACGTCTGATCCAGGACATGCTGGCCTTCGTGAAGGGCCAGCAGGGCCGGCGCACTCTGTTCGCCGTGCACGCCCTCGCCGACGAGGTCTGGCAGGCGATCGAGCCGCAGGCGGCCACCCTGGAGGTGGCCGTGCAATTGCATCGCGAGGGTGACGACGAGCGCATCGAGGCGGACCGCCAGGCGCTCCAGGGCGCCCTCATCAACCTGCTCGAGAATGCCGTCCAGGCGAGCCGGCCGGGCGACACCGTCACTTTCACCGTGGTCACCGGCACCGCCTTCGTCGCCTTCCGGGTCGCGGACCAGGGCCACGGCATCGCCGAGGCCGATCGCGAACGCCTGTTCGAGCCGTTCTTCACCACCCGCGGCGAAGGCAGCGGCCTCGGCCTCGCCATCGTCAAGCAGACCGCGGACGCCCACGGCGGCTGGGTCGAGGTCGAGTCCGAACCGGGGCAGGGCAGCCGCTTCGCGCTCTTCCTGCCGGTCGCCGGCCGGGCCGATGCGAAGGGAGGCCAGGATGCCTGAGCGGCGCCCGAACATCCTGGTCGTGGAGGACGACGCGGCCCTGCGCGAGGCCCTGGCCGATACCCTGGAGCTGGCCGGCCACGCCGTCGTCGTGGCGCCCGACGGCGAGGCGGCCCTGGCCGCCCTGGCGCGCGGCAACGTCGACATGGTGTTGTCCGACGTCCAGATGCCGGGCCTGGACGGCCACGAACTGCTGCGCCGGGTCAAGGCGCTGCGCCCGGGCATCCCATTCATCCTGATGACGGCCTACGGCCAGATCGAGCGCGCCGTCGAGGCGATGAAGGACGGCGCCGCCGACTACCTGGCCAAGCCGTTCGAGCCCGACCGCTTGCTCGCCGTGGTGGCCCGCTACCTGCCGGCGCCGGGGCTGGCGGGGAGCGCCGAGCTGATCGCCGAGGATGACCGCATGCGGGCCCTGCTGGCCATCGCCGACCGGGTCGCCGGCACCGATGCCACGGTCCTGCTGACCGGCGAGTCCGGGGTCGGCAAGGAAGTGGTGGCGCGCTACCTGCACGAGCATTCGGCACGCCGCTCCGGGCCCTTCGTGGCGGTCAACTGTGCCGCCATTCCGGAGAATCTGGTCGAGTCGACCCTGTTCGGCCACGAGAAGGGCGCCTTCACGGGTGCCGCGAGCGCCTATACCGGCAAGTTCGAACAGGCCCAGGGCGGCACCCTGCTGCTCGACGAGGTCTCCGAGATCCCGCTCCACGTCCAGGCCAAGCTGCTGCGCGTGCTGCAGGAGAAGGCCGTCGAACGCCTGGGCGCGCGCAGCCCGACCCCGCTCGACGTGCGCGTCCTGGCGGCCAGCAACCGCGACCTGGCCGCCTGGGTGCGCGAAGGCCGCTTCCGCGAAGACCTCTATTACCGCCTCAACGTCTTCCCGATCGACATCCCGCCGTTGCGGGCCCGGCGCGACGACATCCTGCCGCTCGCCCGGCATTTTCTGAGGCTGCATGCCGGCCTGGTCGGGCGCGACGGCTTCAGCCTGTCGGCGGCGGCGGGGACGGAACTCAGCAACCACGATTGGCCGGGCAACATACGCGAGCTGAGCAACGTCGTGCAGCGTGCCATGATCCTGGCGGCCGGCAGCCGGATCGACCCGGAACACCTGATGCTGCCGCGCCGGCCGCAGGCGGCCCCGGTTGCCGAGCGCGACGCCGAGCCGGAGGCCCGGCCGGGCCAGATCAAGGACATGGAGAAGACGATGATCCTGGATACCCTGCGCCGCCTGCAGGGATCGCGCAAGCGCACCGCCGAGGCGCTCGGGATCAGCGAGCGCACGCTGCGCTACAAGCTGCAAAAATATCGCGAGGATGGTGAGTTGGAGGAGGATTGCGGCCTATAATGCAGGCAGTCCGAGCGGAGATGGGGCCATGGTGAATCCAGGCATCGAGCAAATGGTGAATCAGTTGCGCGCGGTGGCCTCGCAGGCCGCCGGCAACGTCACGCCCGCTCAGGATGCCGGTGCCGGGCAGGACTTCTCCGCGCTCCTGCAGGCCGCCGTGGCCGAGGTGAACAACACCCAGCAGGAGGCCAAGCAGCTCAGCGAACAATACGCCGCCGGCGATGCCGCCAACCTGCAGGACGTGGTGGTTTCGCTGCAGAAGGCCAGCCTATCCTTCCAGGCCATGGTGCAGGTCCGCAACAAGCTGGTTTCCGCCTACCAGGAAGTCATGAACATGCAGGTCTGATGCCTGTGGCCGAACGATCTGAGACCTGACACGGCGCGCGGATGGCCACACCTCAAGAGCAATTCCCCAGTAACCCGCTCCAACGATTCAACGCCCTTCCCGGCTCCCGCAAGATGGGGGTGGTGGTGGCCTTGGCCGCGACCATCGCCTTGCTGGTCGGGGCCGTGCTGTGGAGCCGCACGCCCGACTACCGGGTGCTCTTCTCGGGCCTGTCCGAGCGCGACGCGGGCAGCGTCGTCGCGACCCTGCAGCAGATGAACGTGCCCTATAAGACGGAGGCCGGCGGGGCCATCATGGTGCCGTCCGACCAGGTCTACGACGTCCGCTTCAAGCTCGCCTCGCAGGGGTTGCCGCGCGGCGGTTCGGTCGGCTTCGAGCTGATGGACAATCCGAAGCTGGGCATGACCCAGTTCCAGGAGCAGGTGACCTACCAGCGCGCCCTCGAGGGCGAGCTGGCGCGTACCATCCAGACCCTGGCCCCGGTCGAGGCGGCCCGGGTCCACCTCGCCATCCCCAAGCCCTCGGTGTTCATCCGCGAGCAGCAGAAGCCGTCGGCCTCCGTGCTGGTCAACCTGTACGCCGGGCGCACCCTCGATACCAACCAGGTCGGCGCCATCGCCCACTTGGTGTCGAGCAGCGTGCCGGACCTCGCCGCCGACCACGTCACCGTGGTGGACCAGGCCGGCAACATGCTCACCAGCCGCAGCGATTCCGCCTCCCTGCGCGGCCTCAGTTCCAGTCAGTTCGACTACGTGCGCGAATTGGAGGGCTATTACGCCCAGCGTATCGAGGCCATCGTCGTGCCGATCGTCGGCGCCAACAACGTCAAGGCCGAGGTGCGCGCCGATCTCGACTTCTCCGAGGACGAGTCGACCAGCGAGTCGTACAAGCCGAATCCGAGCCCGGAAACCCAGGCCGTGCGCAGCCAGCAGTCGTCGCAGGAGAGCGGTGGCGGCGGCAACCAGGCGGGCGGCATCCCCGGCGCCCTGTCCAACCAGCCGCCCGGCCCGGCCACCGCCCCGCTGACGGCCCCGACAGGCGCCAACGCGGGGGCCGCCGGGGGCGCCAACGCGGCGGCGGGGGCGGGCGGCAGCAGCCGGCGCGACAGCGTCACCAACTTCGAACTGGACAAGACCATCCGCCACGTGCGCGAGTCGCTCGGCCGCATCAAACGCCTGTCGGCGGCCGTCGTGGTCAACTATCGCGCCAGCAACGAGCCGGATGCCAAGCCGACCCCGATCCCGGCGCAGGAACTGGACCAGATCAACAATCTGGTGAAGGAGGCGCTCGGCTACAACCAGGCGCGCGGCGATACCGTCAACGTGGTGAACGCCGCCTTCACCGAGGCCAAGGCGGAGGAGGTCGAGGCGCCGGTCTGGAAGGACCCGGACAACATCTCGCTGGCCAAGGAGCTGCTCAAGAACCTGCTCATCTTCGGTCTCGCCTTCTATCTCGTGTTCGGTGTCCTGCGGCCGCTCCTGCGCGACCTGGTACGCGTTCCCGAGACGCTGCCCGGCGAGGGCCACGGCGGTGCCGGCGCTGGGCTCGATGAAGACTACGGCGACACCATGGCGCCCGAGGTGCGCTCGCAGGTGGATGCCTACCAGCACAACCTCAACTCGGTGCGCGACTTCTCCAAGCAGAATCCGAAGATCGTCGCCGAAGTGGTCAAGGAATGGATGGCCAAGGAATGAGCGAAGAGGGCATCCACAAGAGCGCCATCCTCATGCTCGCCCTCGGCCACGACGAGGCGGCCGAGGTATTCAAGTTCCTCGGCCCCAAGGAGGTCCAGCGCCTGGGCGCGGCGATGGCCAACATCGGCAACGTCAACCGCGGCCAGATCGAGACGGTGCTGAGCGACTTCCGCAAGGAGACCGAGGGCCGCGTTTCGCTGGCCGACAGCGACGAATACATCCGCAGCGTACTCACCAAGGCCCTGGGCGACGACAAGGCCGCCCACCTGCTCGACCGCATCCTGCAAGGCAACGACAACGCCGGCATCGAGAGCCTGAAATGGATGGACGCCGCGGCCGTGGCCGAGATGATCCGCAACGAGCACCCGCAGATCATCGCCACCATCATGGTGCACCTGGAGCCGGACCACGCCAGCGAGGTGCTCAACCTGTTGCCGGAACGCCTGCGCAACGACGTCCTGCTCCGTGTGGCCACCCTGGAAGGTGTCCAGCCGATGGCCCTGCGCGAGCTGAACGAAGTCCTTACGCAACTGCTCGCCGGCGGTGAACGGGGCAAGAAGAGCGCCCTGGGTGGGGTCAAGTCGACCGCCAACATACTCAACTACATGGGCGGGGCGATCGAGGCCTCGGTCCTGGCCAGCATCCGCGAGAACGATCCCGACCTGGCGCAGAAGATCCAGGACCAGATGTTCACCTTCGACAACCTGCTCGACCTCGACGACCGCTCGGTGCAGTTGCTCCTGCGCGAGATCCAGTCGGAGTCCCTCATCATCGCCCTCAAGGGTACCTCCGAGGAACTCAAGGCCAAGATATTCAAGAACATGTCCAGCCGGGCCGCCGAGGCGCTCAAGGAAGACCTGGAGTCGAAAGGCGCGGTGCGCCTGTCGGAGGTCGAGGCGGAACAGAAGGAGATACTGAAGGTCATCCGCCGTCTCGCCGACGAGGGCCAGATCGTCCTCGGCGGCAAGGGCGGCGAGGAAGGCATGGTCGAGTAGCATGGCCTCGCCCGTGATCCCGAAGGAGAGCCTCACCGCCTACCAGCGCTGGGAGCTGCTCGGCTTCGACGAGAGCCCGGCGGCCAAGCCGGCGGCGGCCGAGGAGAAGCTGCCGATGGCCCTGCCGACCGCCGAGGAACTCGAGCGCATGCACCAGCAGGCCGCCCAGGAGGGCTTCAAGATCGGCCACGAGGAAGGTTACAAGGTCGGTTACGAGGCCGGTCGCGCGGCTGCCGCTGCCGTCGCCGCGCAGCTCGCTGCGCTGGCCGACGCGCTCGACCAGGAGGGCGTGCGCCAGGACGAGGCGATCGCCGCCGAGTTGCTCGACCTGGCCCTGGCGGTGGCCCGCCAGATGGTGCGCACCAGCCTGCGGGTCAAGCAGGGCATGATCCAGGAGATCGTCCGCGAGGCCATGACGGCGCTGCCCAGCCTGACCGGACACCTGCGCATCCTGGCGCACCCGGACGATGTCGAGCCGCTGCGCGAGTTCATGGAAACCGAGCACGCGCACTTCTCGTTCAAGGTGGTGGCGGACAGCCGGATCGAGCGCGGCGGTTTCCGCATCGAGTCCAGCCACAGCGAGGTGGACGCCCGCCTGCCGGTGCGCTGGCGCGAGATCGTCGACTGTCTCGGTAGCGACGCCGAATGGCTGGAGTGAGGGCGGAGGCGTTCGCCGGTTATCTGCGCGATTGCCAGGAGGCCGTGGCCCAGGCCTCGCCCTGGGGCGTCACCGGGCGCCTGACCAAGGTCGCCGGCCTGGTCATGGAGGCCTCCGGCATCAAGCTGCCGACCGGCGTCAATTGCAAGGTGTACATGCCCGAGGGGCAGCAGGTCGACGCCGAGGTGGTCGGCTTCCACGGCGACCGCCTGTACCTGATGCCGTCCACGGACGTCTACGGCCTCGGCCCGGGTGCCATCGTCGAACCCTACCGCAGCTGCAACTTCGATTACCCCCGGATCGGCATCGCCTACACCCGGAAACGGCGCATCGAGGACCGCATCCGCCAGGTCGCGGTGGGGCCGGAGATGCTCGGCCGGGTGGTCGACGGGGTCGGCCGGGTGCTCGACCGCCAGGGCGGCCTGGAGCCGTCCAAGCGGGTGCCCCTGTACAGCCGGCCGTTCAATCCGATGGAACGGGAGCCGATCAAGGACGTCCTGGATGTCGGCATCCGGGCCATCAACGCCCTCCTGACGGTCGGACGCGGACAACGCATGGGCCTGTTCGCCGGCAGCGGCGTCGGCAAGTCGATGCTGCTCGGCATGATGGCGCGCTACACCTCGGCCGACGTCGTCGTGGTCGGCCTGATCGGCGAACGCGGCCGCGAGGTGAAGGAATTCATCGAGAACATTCTCGGCGACGAGGGCCTGCGCCGGGCCGCGGTGGTGGCCGCGCCGGCCGACTCGCCGCCCCTGCAGCGCCTGCACGGCGCCGCCTATGCCACGGCGATCGCCGAATACTTCCGCGACCAGGGTCTCAACGTGCTCCTGATCATGGATTCGCTGACCCGCTATGCCCAGGCCCAGCGGGAAATCGCCCTCGCCGTCGGCGAACCGCCCGCGACCAAGGGCTACCCACCCTCGGTGTTCGCCAAGCTGCCGCAGCTGGTCGAGCGGGCCGGCAACGGCCGCCCGGGCACCGGCTCGATCACGGCGTTCTACACGGTGCTGGTGGAAGGCGACGACCAGCAGGACCCGATTGCCGATGCCGCCCGTGCCATCCTGGACGGGCACATCGTCCTGGCGCGGCATCTGGCGGACCAGGGGCATTACCCCGCCATCGACATCGAACAGTCGATCTCGCGCGTCATCACGGAATTGCTGGGTCGGGAACAACTCGCGCAGGTGCGCCGCTTTCGGAGCCTATATGCGCGTTATCAGCGCAGCCGCGACCTGATCACCATCGGCGCCTACGCCAAGGGCAACGATGCCCAGCTGGACGAGGCCATCGGCCTCTACCCCCGCATGGAAGCCTTCCTGATGCAGGACTTCTTCGATCGGGAGAACTACCAAGCCAGTCGCGAGCAGTTGTCCGCGCTGTTGGCTTGAAGGCTTGCCGGCCGGTGCCGGGACACCGGCCGGGCAAGGGGGATCACTGTTCGTGCGAGTTCTTGGCGAGGCGATACCAGATGAACAGGCCCATGGCGATGATGAAGCCAATCGTGAACAGGCTGAGCAGGCCAATATCGCTGCCGAAAAGTTCCTTCATTACGACGTCCATCGTCTTCTCCTAGAGCTATGCCTTAAGGCTGGTTTGGTGAGTGCTGCGTTGAGGAAAATTGGGACGCGGCAGCGAGCTGCAGCGTCCCGGTGAAGGGGGCCTGCCATTGCCCGGCGAGCCGCCAGGAGCGGTCGCCCGGCGCGAGTTCGAGCAGGCGCTTGCCGGCCGGCAGGCTGGCGTAGGCGGTGGCGTAGCTGTCCGGCCCGGCCGGGCTGAACAGCAGCACCATGTCCTGGCGCTCGTCGGTCGGATGCACCAGGGTGAGCGTGAGGCCGCTCTGCGGTTTGGCGAAGTGGCCGCTCAGCTTGAGCACGAGCCGGCCGGGCTCCGCCTGCAGGGTGGCGACGACACCGAGCTGGGCGGCCTTGATGTCGCGATCGGCGACCTTGGCGATGCCCATGCCGTCCTTGACATGTTCTTCCTTGACCAGGGTGTCGGCGTTCTTGACGGCGATCCACACGGTCAGCGTGCCGGCGATCACGGCGGTCAGCGGCAAAGTGATGAGCAGCCACACCATCGGCTCGCTCCACCAGACCGTCTTTTTCTCCAGCATGGTCGTATTCATGTCTTTTCGGCTCACTTCAGGAAACTGGACTTGGCCTCGCGGACCAAGCGCTCGTCATCCAGGGCGCGGACCTCGAACATGACCGGCTGGGTGGGCCGGTTGATCGACAGGCGGGGCGCTTCCAGGGTGACGTTGAGGTTCTCGGTACCGAGGGCCGGGATGTCGATCTTGTCGCCGCTGGCTACCTTGATGCCGTCGATGCCCTTGGCGGAGATCGTGTACTGGTGCGGCTTGCTGTCCATGTTGATGATCTGCAGGCGATAGATGTTCTCGATGCCGCCGCTGGCGCTCTCGCGCGACAGGGTCAGGCGGTCGCGGATGACGTCCACGCGCAGGGGTATGCGCATCGCCAGCGTCACCAGGAAGGCGACGATGATGCCGGAGAAGACCACGGTGTAGAACAAGGTGCGCGGCCGGAAGACGTGCTTGAGAATGTCCTGGTCCGGGTACTTGCCGTCGATCACGTTCTGGGTCGAGTAACGGACCAGGCCCTTCGGATAGCCGACCTTCTCCATCACCTGGTCGCAGGCGTCGATGCAGGCGGCGCAGCCGATGCACATGTATTGCAGGCCGTTGCGGATGTCGATGCCGGTCGGGCAGACCTGGACGCAGATGCCGCAGTCGACGCAGTCGCCCAGGCCCTGGGCCTTGTGGTCGACGTCCTTCTTGCGGAAGCCGCGCGGTTCGCCGCGCTGGTAGTCGTAGGTGATGATCAGGGTGTCGTCGTCGAACATCGCGCTCTGGAAGCGGGCGTACGGGCACATGTACTTGCACACCTGCTCACGCATGAAGCCGGCGAAGCCCCAGGTGGCCAGGGCGTAGAAGAAGATCCAGAAGGTTTCCCAGGGGCCGAGGGTCCAGGTGACCAGTTCCTGGAGGAGGGCGGTGGCGGGGGTGAAATAGGCGACGAGGGTGAAGCCGGTCCACAGCGACAGGACCACCCAGGCGACGTGCTTGCCGCCGCGCTTGACGATCTTCTCGGCGTTCCAGGGTTGGCCGTTGAGTTTCTGCTGCTTCTTGTAATCGCCCTCGATCCAGCTTTCCACCCACATGAACAGCTCGGTGTAGACGGTCTGCGGGCAGGCGTAGCCGCACCAGAGACGTCCGGCGACCGCGGTGAACAGGAACAGCGCGAGGGCCGACATGATGAGGATGGCGGCGAGCCAGACGAAATCCTGCGGCCAGAACACCCAGCCGAACAGGAAGAACTTGCGCGCCCCGAGGTCGAACAGGATGGCTTGGCGGCCGTCCCAAGTCAGCCAGGGCAGACCGTAATAGACGATCTGGGTGAACAGGACCAGCGCGATGCGCCAGTTGTTGAACACGCCCTGAACGGCACGCGGGTAAATCTTTTGCTTTACCTCGTAAAGCTGAATCTCTTCAGGTTCCGTGCTCATTTCTTGTTGCTTGGTATCCTTTTCCGCCACCTTGAGGCTCCTTCTCTCTCTGCTGCGTAGTTGCCAATTGTCTGGTTCTCCTCCAAACAAAGGGACGCGGGCTTTTTATGTGTATTGCGCGGGAACCCGCGGGTAAGGGGACTGGGACAATCCGCTTGCCCGCGGAGCCCCCCGAAGGGGGCATCCGAACGGAACTAGCTTTGCTTACTGCTGCGGTGCGGCTTCAGCGGCGGCGGCCGGAGCAGGCGCGGCGGCCGGCTTCTCGCCACCACCCAGGCCCCAGACGTAGGCGGTCAGGAGGTGCACCTTGGCGTCGCCCAGCATGTCCTGGAAGGCGGGCATGCCACCCTTGCGACCCTTGATGATGCTTTCCTCGATGGCCGCTTCGCTGCCACCGTACAGCCAGGCGTCGTCGGTCAGGTTCGGGAAGCCGGCAGCGGCCATGCCCTTGCCGTCTTCACCGTGGCAGCCGGCGCAGGCGGCGAACTTGGCCTGGCCAGCGGCGGCCAGAGCGGCGTCGTGCGGCTTGCCGCCGAGCGACAGGACGTAGTTGGCCACTTCCTTGGCGCTCTGCTCGTCGCCGAGCAGGTTGGCGGGCATCTCACCCAGACGGCCACCGGAGATGGAAGCCTGGATGCTGTCCGGATCGCCACCGAACAGCCATTGGCCGTCGGTCAGGTTCGGGAAGTTCTTGCCGTCACCCTGGGCGTTGGAACCGTGACACTGCATGCAATAGGTCAGGTACAGACGCTGGCCCATCTCCTTGGCGGTCGGGTCGGCGGCCACGGCCATGATGTCCTTGCCCTTGAAGGGCTCGAGCACCTTGTCGAACTCGGCGTCGACGCGGGACTTTTCCTCGGAGTACTGGGTGGCCGAAGACCAGTTCCAGACGCCGGCGAACTTGCCCAGGCCGGGGTACAGCACCAGGTAGATGATCGAGAAGACGATCAGGCCCCAGAAGCCATACAGCCACCAGCGCGGCAGCGGGTTGTTGAACTCCTGGAGGTCGCCGTCCCAGGCGTGCTCCATCAGCTCGGCCTTTTCACCGGGGGCGAGCTTCTGGGTGGTCTGGGCCTTCAGGAACCACATCACGGCGATGATCGACACGATGGTGATCCCCGCGATGTAGAAGTGCCAGAAATCACTGACAAAGTCAGGTACTGCGTAGCCTGCAATCATTTATATCTCCTCGCGATCGGGTCAGGAACGCCGGCGGTCGATGCCGTCGTCGCCCTCCTCGAAGGGCAGGTTGGCCGCATCCTCGAACTTCTGCCGGTTGTCCTTGTGGTAGGCCCACCAGACGATGCCGACGAAGAGCAGGAAGAAGACCACCGTGACGACGGAACCGATGATGCCGGAGTCCATATTCGCTTTGCCTCAGAATTTCAGGGGTTCAGGATTCGGACCGTGGGTCGTGCCCAGACTCTGCAGGTAGGCGATCAGGGCGTCCAACTCGGTCTTGCCTTCCAGAGCGGCAGGCGCGGCCTCGATTTCTTCCTCCGTGTACCCGTGACCGACGACGTTCAGCGTACGCATCTTGGCCTGGATGTCGGCAACGTCGGCGGCCGAATTGGCCAGCCAGGGGTAAGCCGGCATGTTCGACTCGGGAACGACGTCACGCGGGTTCATCAGGTGCACGTAATGCCAGTTGTCCGAGTAACGGCCACCGACCCGGGCCAGGTCCGGACCGGTCCGCTTGGAACCCCATTGGAAGGGGCGGTCGTAGACGTATTCGCCGGCCACGGAGAAGTGGCCGTAACGCTCGGTCTCGGCACGGAACGGGCGCACCTGCTGCGAGTGGCAGAGGTAGCAGCCTTCCCGGATGTACACGTCACGGCCGGTCAGTTGCAGGGCGGTGTACGGCTTCAGGCCCGGCATCGGTTCGGTCGTGGATTTCTGGAAGAACAGCGGCACGATCTGGACCAGGCCGCCGACGCTGACGACCAGGAAGGTCAGCACGATCAGCCAGCCGATGTTCTTCTCGATCAGCTTATGCGAGAACATGTTTCGTCTCTCCTATTCGATCAGGCGTGGACGGCTTGCGGGATGGCGGCGTCGTTGACGGCCTTGCCCATGGCGACGGTCTTCCAGACGTTGTAGGCCATGATCAGCATGCCCAGGAAGAACATCGTGCCGCCGACCAGACGGATGGTCCAGAACGGGTACATGGCGTTGACCGACTGCGCGAAGCTGTAGGTCAGCGTGCCGTCCGCGTTGGTGGCGCGCCACATCAGGCCCTGGGCGACACCGGCGATCCACATGGAGGCGATGTAGAGGACGACGCCGATCGTGGACCACCAGAAGTGGACGTTGATCAGGCGGGTGCTGTACATCTCTTCACGGCCGAACAGGCGCGGGATCAGGTAGTACATGGAGCCGATGGTCACCATGGCGACCCAGCCGAGGGCGCCGGAGTGCACGTGGCCGACCGTCCACTCGGTGAAGTGGGACAGGGCGTTCACGGTCTTCACGGACATCATCGGGCCTTCGAAGGTCGACATGCCGTAGAAGGACAGGGAGGTGATCAGGAACTTCAGGATCGGATCGGTACGCAGCTTATGCCAGGCGCCGGACAGGGTCATGATGCCGTTCATCATGCCGCCCCAGGACGGAGCGATCAGCATCAGGGAGAACACCATACCGAGGGACTGGGCCCAGTCGGGCAGGGCGCTGTACAGCAGGTGGTGCGGACCGGCCCACATGTAGATGAAGTTCAGCGACCAGAAGTGCACGACGGACAGCCGATACGAGAAGATCGGACGGCCGGCCTGCTTGGGCACGAAGTAGTACATCATGCCGAGGAAGGCGGTGGTCAGGAAGAAGCCCACGGCGTTGTGGCCGTACCACCATTGCACCATCGCGTCCTGGACGCCGGCGTAGACCGGATAGGACTTGAAAATGCCGAACAGGGAGGTGCTGCCACCCAGGATCCACGGCAGTTCGAGGTTGTTGACCACGTGCAGCAGGGTGATGGTCACGATGTAGGCACCGAAGAACCAGTTCGACACGTAGATGTGCTGGGTCTTGCGCTTGATGATGGTGCCGAAGAACAGGATGGCGTAGGCGATCCAGACCACGGCGATCATCAGGTCGATCGGCCATTCCAGCTCAGCGTATTCCTTGCCCGAGGTGATGCCCAGGACGAAGGAAACGGCGGCCGAAAGGATGATCAGTTGCCAGCCCCAGAATACAAAGGAGGCAAGGCCGTCGGACAGCAGACGGGTTTGGCAGGTGCGTTGCACGGAGTACAGCGAGGCGGCAAACAGGCCACAGCCGCCGAACGCGAAGATGACCGCGTTGGTGTGCAGGGGACGCAGTCGGCCATAAGACAGCCAGGGTAGTTGCAGGGTGATATCAGGCCAGATCAACTGGGCGGCGATGAGTACGCCAACCAGCATCCCAACAATGCCCCAGACGACGGTCATGATGGCAAATTGTCGGACGACCTTGTAGTTGTATGTCGCTTCCATACGGGGTCTCCTTCGCAGGTGATGACGGGGTTCTACTTTTGCAGCGCCGAAAATCGACTTCGGCATCCTAATAAACGGGGTTGACTGATGTCAATCAAAATGCGGCTAAATGTCATATTGACAATTCGATCATTTTCCCTATTTTTTTGCGTCGCGTTCCTCCTCTGTTGTTGGTATGACCGGGGAGTCGTCGTCGAGCAGGATCCGGTGTGCCGGGCCCTCCATGTCCTCGAACTGGCCGTGCTTGACGGCCCACAGCAGGAGCAGGGCGATGAGGCCGACCAGGATGACGCTGATCGGGATGAGCATGTATAGGATTTCCATTCCTCAGCCTTCCTGGGTTCCGGTGGCCGGACTGTACTCCGACGGGTCGCCTTTGTAACCGGACAGGCGCATGGCGTTGAGCACCACCAGCAACGACGACAGCGACATGCCGATGCCGGCCAGCCAGGGCGTCACGTGGCCCATGGCCGCGGCCGGGATGGCGATGCCGTTGTAGAGCACCGACCAGGCCAGGTTCTGCTTGATGATGGTCTGGGTCTTGCGGGCGACGCGGACGCCGTCGGCCAGGCGCGACAACTCGCTCGACAGCAGGACCATGTCGGCCGCGGCCTGGGCGGCCTCGGCGCCCTGGTCGATGGCCACCGAGACCTGGGCCTGAGCCAGTACCGGGGCGTCGTTGACGCCGTCGCCGGTCATGGCCACCACGGCGCCCGCGCCCTGCAGGGCCTTCACCGCGTTGAGCTTGTCCTCCGGCAGCATGCCGCCGCGGGCGTCCTCGATGCCCAAGCGATGGGCCAGGGCGACCACGTTCTCGGGCCGGTCGCCGGAGAACAGGTGCAGGCGCATGCCCATCCCCTTCAGGCGGGCGACCAGTTCGGCCGCCTGCGGGCGTACCTCGTCGCCGAGGCCGAACCAGGCGATCGGGCCGTCCGCGTCGGCCAGGCCGACCACGGTCATGCCGGCCTCCATGGCGGCGGCCTGGGCGGCCACGAAGGCGGGCGTGCCGAGCCGGTAGACGCGGCCGTCGACATGGCCCTCGATGCCCTGGCCGGGCTGGTAGCGGAGCTGGCTGGCGGCCGTCGTCAGCGGCCCGGCCGCCTCGCGCAGGGCGGTCGCGACCGGATGGGTGGAACCCTGTTCCAGGGCGGCCGCCAGGGCCAGGGCGGCGGCCCGGTCGCCGCGCTCGACGACGCAGGCGCGCAACTGGAACTCGCCGGTGGTCAGGGTGCCGGTCTTGTCGAACACGAAGTCGCTGGCGTGGGCCAGGGTCTCCAGGGCGTGGCCGCGCGTGGACAGCAGGCCCATGCGGGTCAGGCGCCCGAGTGCCGCCGTGAGGGCGGCCGGCGTGGCCAGGGCGAGGGCGCACGGGCAGGACACCACCAGCACCGAGACGGTGATCCAGAATGCCCGGCCCGGGTCGACGAAGTACCAGGTGGTGGCGACGGTGGCGGCCACGGCCAGCAGGCCGAGCACGAACCACGAGGCCACCCGGTCGGCCAGCAGGGCCAGCCTGGGCTTCTCGGCGAGGGCGCGGTCGAGCAGGCGGACGATGCCGGAGAGGACGGTGTCGGCGCCGATCTTGTCGACCCGGATGACCAGCGGGCTGGCCAGGTTGATGGTGCCGCCGATGACCGTGCTGCCGGGGTGCTTGGCGAGCGGGTGCGATTCGCCGGTGAGCAGCGACTCGTCGACGCTCGATTCGCCCTCGGCCACGGTGCCGTCGGCTGGGAAGCTGTCGCCCGGCCCGATCAGGACGTGGTCGCCCGGGGTCAGTTTGACCGCGGCGACCAGTTCCTCGTCGCGCCCGCCGGGCCAGTGCGGCAACCGGGTGGCGGCGGCCGGGATGAGCTTGACCAGGGACTCGGCGGCTTCGGCCGAGCGCTTGCGCGCGTTCATCTCGAGGAAGCGGCCGGTGAGCAGGAAGAAGATGAACATGGTCACCGAGTCGAAGTAGACGTCGGGACTGCTGGTGAAGGTGCCGTAGATGCTGGCCACGTAGGCGGAGCCGACCCCGAGCGCCACCGGCACGTCCATGCCGGCGCGGCGCAGCTTGAGGTCGCGCCAGGCACCCTGGAAGAACGGCCAGGCCGAATAGAACACCACCGGCGTGGTCAGGATCAGGCTGGCGAAGCGCATGAGGGCCTGGAGGTCGAGGCCCATGGTGCCGGCGTCGGCCAGGTAGACCGGCACCGCGTACATCATCACCTGCATCATGCCGAGGCCGGCGATGGCCAGGCGCCGGATCGCCGTCTCCCGCTCCTTGCGGAACAGCTCTTCCTGGCGGCCGGGGTCGAAGGGGTAGGCCAGGTAGCCGATCTCCTGCACCGCGTGCAGGATCTCCGACAGCTCGATGCGGCCGCTGTCCCAGCGCACCCGGGCGCGGTGGGTGGAGAAGTTGATGTCGGCGGCGAGCACGCCGGGCAGCTGGCGCAGATGGCGCTCGTTCAGCCAGACGCAGGCGGCGCAGACGATGCCTTCCAGGATCAGGTTGGCCTCGCGCACCTCGCCCTCGGTCTTCACGAAGCTCTGCTGCACCTCCGGCAGGTCGTACAGCTTGAGCTGCTTGAGTTCCTCCAGGGCCGCCTCGGGGGTCCTGGGCATGTCGGTGCGCAGTCGGTAGTAGTCGGCGTTGCCGGAATCGATGATGGTCTGGGCCACCGCCTGGCAGCCCCGGCAGCAGGCCGGCTTGATCTCGGATTCGTAGCGTATCGGGTAGTCCGTTCCGGCCGGAACGGGTTCACCGCAGTGGAAGCAGTGTATGGGTTCGGTGGCTTCAGGCATGGCTCGGCATTCTATCCCCTAAAATGTCCGCCATGATTCCCTGGCTCGGTCTCGACGACCCCTTTCCCGACGTCCGGCGCGCCCTGCGCGACCCCAACGGTCTCCTGGCAGCCGGGGCCGATCTGGCCCCGGAGCGCCTGCTCTCGGCCTACCGGCACGGCATCTTTCCCTGGTACGGTCCGGGCGAGCCCATCCTGTGGTGGTCGCCCGACCCGCGCATGGTCCTGGAACCGGCGGCGTTCAAGACCTCGCGCTCCCTGGCCAAGCGGCTGCGCCGGCCGGACTACGAGGTCCGCGTCGACAGCGACTTCGAGGCGGTGATGCGCGCCTGCGCGGCGCCCCGGCCGGGCCAGCGCGGCACCTGGATCGTCGAGGACATGGTGCGCGCCTACCGCGACCTGCATGCGCTCGGCCACGCCCATTCGGTGGAGACCTGGCTGGATGGCGAACTGGTCGGCGGCCTGTACGGCGTGGCCGTCGGGCGCATGTTCTACGGCGAGTCCATGTTCAGCCGGGTCAGCGACGCCTCCAAGATCGCCCTGGCCCACCTGTGCCGCCAGCTCGAGCGCTGGGGTTTCGGCCTGATCGACTGCCAGATGGAAACCACCCACCTGGCCTCCCTGGGGGCCAGGCCGATCGCGCGCAGCGAGTTCCTGGATCGCCTGCGAGTGTTGGTAAACTTGCCTGGTCTACCCGGAAAGTGGTCCTTCGCCGATGGCCTTGTTGACTGAACTGCCGATCCAGCGCCTCCAGTTCTACCTGACGGCGCCCTACCCGTGCAGCTACCTGCCGGACCGCCAGGCCCGCTCCCAGGTCGCCACGCCGGCGGCGCTCATCGACACCCCGGTGTTCAGCGAACTGGCCCACCTGGGCTTCCGGCGCAGCGGCCACTACGTCTACCGGCCGCGCTGCGACAACTGTGCCGCCTGTCATCCCGTGCGCCTGGCCATCGACGGCTTCGTGCCCCGGCGCAGCCAGCGCCGCTGCCGCAAGCACAACGCCGACCTCAAATGCGTCCTGCGCCCGCTCGAATTCGACGAGCGTCATTACCAGCTCTACCGGCGCTACCAGGCCGCCCGCCACAAGGGCGGCGGCATGGACATGGACGACCGCGAGCAGTACCGCGCCTTCCTGCTCACCAGCGGGGTGGACAGCGGCCTGGCCGAATTCAGCCTGGCCGGCGAGGTGGTCATGGTCAGCCTGTTCGACCGCCTGCTCGACGGCCTGTCGGCGGTCTACGCCTTCTACGATCCGGACCTGGCGGCGCGCAGCCTGGGCGTGTACAACGTGCTCACCCTGGTCGACCTGGCCCGGGGCATGGGCCTGCCCTACGTCTACCTCGGCTACTGGATCAAGGAGAGCGCCAAGATGGCCTACAAGTCCGACTACCGGCCGCTGGAGATTTTCCGCTACGGTATCTGGAAACCCTTCATCGACACCGAGCCTGCCTAGGAGCCTTGCATGGCCGAATTGCCCGCCGCCGCCGAACAAGTGCTGAAGATGCACGCCCCCTTCATCCACGCCGTGGTGGACGCCGTGCGCGACCGCAGCCGCATCCCGGCGCTGCTGGAGATGCTGCGCGAGGCCGAGAGCCGGGGCTGGGCCCTGCTGGTCTCGGTGGTGCGCCAGATCCTCGACGGCCAGCGCGAGCGCACCCTCATGCTGGGCCTGGACGAGGAGGACAAGGTGATCGTCGAGGCCATCCTGGCCGGCATCGCAAATCCCGCCACCCTGCCGGCGCTCGGCAACGCCGGCGACGCCCAGGCCGCGGCACCGGGCCTGGCGACCATGGTCATGCTGGCGGCACGCGGCAACGTCGAGGCCTTCACCACCCTGGCCAACATGGCCGAGCAGATGATGAAGGCGGGCGGCGACATGGCCCGCCTGGGCGGTATCATGCGGCGCCTGATCGACGGCGAACGGGACGAGGCGCGCCTGACCAAGGGGATGGGCGAACTCGGCCGCAAGCTGGTGCGCGACCTGCTCGCCGAACTCGAACGGACCACGTTGCACTGAGCGCCGGCGACGGCTTGCCATCCACACATATATTAAATAGGTATGACCGCCCACAAGACGCGACCCGGGCCGGCCCCGGGGCTGGAGAAGACCGCCACCCTCGACGAGGTGAAGCTGATGCCGGGCGACGCCCTGCAGCTACAGCCCCTGGTCGAGGGGCCGCAGGAACGTCTGACCGTGCGCATCATCGGCGTCATGAAGCCGAAGAGCGTGCTGGTCACGGCACCCATGATCGACGGCAAGCTGATCTTCGTGCGCGACGGCCAGCCGTTCCTGGTGCGCGCCTTCTCGGGCCTCAACGTGTGCGCCTTCAAGGCCAAGGTGCTCAAGGCCCAGCATGCGCCGTTCCCCTACCTGCACCTGTCCTATCCGGAAACCGTCCAGCTGATGCGCATCCGCAAGGCGGTGCGCGCGCGCGTCCAGATCATCGCCGCGCTCTACGACCGCGCCGGCGGCCGCCAGATCGGTGCCGGCCGCATCGTCGACTTGAGCGTCGGCGGTGCCCGCATCCAGGTCCCGCGCGGCTTCCCGGTCCCCGGCGAGCAGGTGTATCTGGCCTTCAAGATCCGGCTCGACGACATCGAGGAGATCGTCGAGACCTCGGCGGCCATGCGCTCGGTCGCCGACGAGGATGACGAGGAGGGCCGCCCGGCCACCGCCCTGGGCGTGCAGTTCGGCGAACTCAACCCGCAGCAGCGCCTGCTCATCATGAACCTGGTCTACCAGTACCTGCTCAAGGAAACCGACTGATGCGCGTCTACCACGACCTGCTCAAGCACGTCCTCGCCCATGGCGTCCGCAAGGCCGACCGCACCGGCACCGGCACGATCTCCGTGTTCGGCTACCAGATGCGCTTCGACTTGGCGGCCGGCTTCCCGCTCCTGACCACCAAGAAGGTGCACCTGAAGTCGGTCATCCACGAATTGCTCTGGTTCCTTCAGGGCGACACCAACATCAAGTACCTGAAGGACAACGGCGTCAGCATCTGGGACGAATGGGCCGACGAGAACGGCGACCTCGGCCCCATCTACGGCTACCAGTGGCGCAACTGGCCGGCGCCGGACGGCCGTCACGTCGACCAGATCCAGGAAATCCTGGATACCCTGAGGCACAACCCGGATTCCCGCCGCATCATCGTCTCGGCCTGGAACGTGGGCGAGATTCCGAACATGAAGCTGCCGCCCTGCCACGCCTTCTTCCAGTTCTACGTCGCCGACGGCCGCCTGAGCTGCCAGCTCTACCAGCGCAGCGCCGACATCTTCCTGGGCGTGCCCTTCAACATCGCCAGCTACGCCCTGCTGACCATGATGATCGCCCAGGTGACCGGCCTGAAGCCGGGCGACTTCGTGCACACCCTGGGTGACGCCCACATCTACCTCAACCACATGGAGCAGGTGGACCTGCAGCTGTCGCGCGATTTCCGGCCGCTGCCGAGCATGCGCCTCAATCCCGACGTCACCGACCTGTTCGCCTTCCGGTACGAGGACTTCACCCTGGAGGGATACGACCCCCATCCGGGCATCAAGGCGCCGGTGGCGGTGTGAGGGGGAACGCGAGATGACCACGTCCAGACTCAGTCTCATCGTCGCCATGGCACGCAACCGGGCCATCGGCATCGACAACCAGCTGCCCTGGCACCTGCCCGAGGACCTCAAGCATTTCAAGAACCTGACCATGGGCCACCACCTGATCATGGGCCGCAAGACCTACGAGTCGATCGGCCGGCCGTTGCCCGGGCGCACCACGGTGATCGTCAGCCGCGACCCGGGCTACCGCATGGACGGCTGCCTGGTCGCCCACAGCCTGGACGAGGCGCAGCGCCTGGCCGCCGGCGACGCCGAGATGTTCTTCGTCGGCGGCGCCAGCCTGTACGCCCAGGCCATGGACCGGGTCGACCGCCTGTACATCACCGAGATCCAGGCCGACTATCCGGCCGATGCCTGGTTTCCCGAGTTCGACCGGGGCGCGACCTGGCGCGAGAGCAGCCGCGCGCACCAGCGCAGCGCGGCCGGGCTGGCCTACGACTTCGTCGTCTATGACCGGGTGCGCTGACCCGGCGCGGCCGCGGCGATGAACCTGGCCCGCCTGGCGCGTCGCCTGGTCGAGCGGCCGCATCTGCCGGACTTCCTGGTGATCGGTGCCCAGAAGGCCGGCACCACGTCGCTGCACAAGTACCTGCGCCGGCATCCCGGCCTGGTCGGCTCGAAGCCCAAGGAGCTGCACTACTTCGACCGCGACATCCACGCCGGCATGACGCTGGACGCCTACCGGCGCCATTTCGTCGGCCCCCGGGGGCGGCTCTATTTCGAGTCGACGCCGGCCTACCTGTATGCCCCGGACGCCGCCGAGCACATCCATGCCGGGCTCCCGGAGGTCAAGCTGGTGGTGATGCTGCGCGACCCGGTCAAACGCGCCTACTCGGCCTGGAACCACTACCGCCTGCAGTTCGAGCAGGGCGCCGTGACGGCGCCGGCCGAGACGGCCGCGCGGCATCCGGGCGACCGCCTGTACGAGACCTTCTTCGCCGGCCGGTCGAGCTTTCCGGACTTTCGCGCCTGCCTCGATCTGGAACTCGAGATGATCGAGCGGGGGGCCGGCTGCGAGCCGGCCATCCTGCGTCGGGGCCTGTACCTGCCGCAGCTGGAACGCTACTGGCGCCTGTTCGGGCGCGACCGCATGCTGGTACTGGGATTTCGCGACCTGGTCGAGCGCCCGGTCGATACCCTTGCCGGGGTCACCCGCTTCATCGGTGCCGCGGCGCTGGACTGGGGCCGTTTCGATTACCGGCCGGAGAACGCCAGGCCCTATGCCGCGGCCATGGCCGACGCGGACGCCCGCTTCCTGGCCGAGTATTACCGGCAGGCCAACGCCGACCTGTTCGAGGCCATCGGCCCGCTCAACTGGTAGGGCGGCGCGCCGGCCGGGCTCAGAGCCGGACGCCTTCGCTGCGCAACCGGGCCGCGACGCGGCGGTTCAGTTCGGGCCCGAGCGCCTCGCCCCAACGC
This sequence comes from Parasulfuritortus cantonensis, assembly GCF_004337445.1. Lineage (GTDB taxonomy): Bacteria > Pseudomonadota > Gammaproteobacteria > Burkholderiales > Thiobacillaceae > Parasulfuritortus > Parasulfuritortus cantonensis. The sequence goes on from NZ_SJZB01000018.1 coordinate 60,813, forward strand.
TTGCCGGCCTGCATGCCCGCCTCGACCAGGCTCGGCATCACCCGGATCGCCTTGCGGCCGACCGCGGTGGAATGGAAGCGGATCAGTTCCTGTATCTCGGCGGCGCTGAAATGCTCGTGGTAAATGGGCACCAGGGCGGCCTTGAGTTCGGACTGGTGGTCGGCGAACACCGCCTCGACCTCCTGGCCGAGCACCTCGAAGACGTGGGCCGGGATGTCGGGGCGGCTGCGCTTGAGGGTTTCGGTGAGCTGCTTGGTGATCGCCGCGGAGAACTGCTGGCCGACCGCCAGGCCGCCGGTCATGTCGAGCAGGGTCTCGATGTCGTGCCGTTTCGCCGCCGTCAATTCGTCGGCCGACGCGGTGGCCGCGATCACCAGGAACAGGACCGCCAGCAGGCGTTGGAGCGCTTTCATGATCAACCTCCCATGGTCGATTGTTTATGTCTGGCCGGATACCTTACCGGAAGCCGGGCGGCCGGCCCAGGCACCGCGCCGGCGCCGGCCCGGCTAGGGGCCGAGGACCCGCTTGCGCTTGATCTCCTGGGCCGTGGCCGGGCGCAGGCCGGTCACCGTGCAGGTGAACACCAGGGCCAGGCCGGCGAGCGGGTGGTTGCCGTCCAGGACCACCTGGTCGGCGTCGAACTCAGCCACCCGGTACAGGGTCTCCTGGTCGTCCTCGGGGTTGGTCAGCTCGAACTGCATGCCGACCTCGAGCTCGTCCGGGAAGCCCGCCCGGCTTTCGCTGAGGATGAGTTCCTTGTCGTAGAGGCCGAAGGCGTCCTCCGGCAGCAGGTTGACCTTGACCGCGTCGCCGACCGTCTTCCCGGCCAGGGCGTCCTCGAGCTTGGCGAACAGGTCGCCGTGGCCGCCGTGCAGGTAGACCAGCGGCTCCTTGCCCGGGTCGACGACGTGGCCGGAAGGGTCGGCGACCTGGTAGTCCAGGGTCACCACGGTGTTGTCGGCAATCTTCATGGTTTCACAATACGTAGCGGGCCAGGTCCTCGCTCAGGGCGAGTTCGGCCAGGCGGGTGTCGACGTAGGCGGCGTCGACCGTGATCGTCTCGCCGCCGCGCTTGTCGGCGTCGAAGGAGAGGTCGTCGAGCAGGCGTTCCATGACCGTATACAGGCGCCGGGCGCCGATGTTCTCGGTGCGTTCGTTGACCTGCCAGGCGATCTCGGCCAGGCGCCGGATGGCCTCGGGGGCGAACTCCAGGCCCACCCCCTCGGTTGCCAGGAGGGCCCGGTACTGGCTGGTCAGGCAGGCGTCGGTGGCGGTCAGGATGCGTTCGAAGTCGGCCACCGAGAGGCTCTGCAGCTCGACCCGGATCGGGAAGCGGCCCTGCAGTTCGGGAATCAGGTCGGAGGGCTTGGCCAGGTGGAAGGCGCCGCTGGCGATGAACAGGATGTGGTCGGTCTTGATCATGCCGTACTTGGTCGACACCGTGGCGCCTTCGACCAGGGGCAGGAGGTCGCGCTGCACGCCCTGGCGCGAGACGTCGGTGCCCTGGCCTTCCGCCCGGCTGGCGATCTTGTCCAGTTCGTCGAGGAAGACGATGCCGTTCTGCTCGGTGTTGCGTACCGCCTCGGCCTTGATCTCCTCCTCGTTGACCAGCTTGGCGGCCTCCTCGTCGACGAGCAGCTTCATGGCCTCGGCGATCTTCACCTTGCGGGTCTTGCTGCGCTTCTGGCCGAGGTTCTGGAACATGCCCTGCAACTGGCTGGTGAGCTCCTCCATGCCGGGCGGCGCGAAGATTTCCATGCTGGTGGCCGGCAGCGCGATGTCCAGCTCGATCTCCTTGTCGTCGAGCTGGCCCTCGCGGAGCATCTTGCGGAATTTCTGCCGGGTGCCGGAATCCTCGGCCTTGCGTTCCTCGCCCCAGGCCTCGCGCGCCGGCGGCAGCAGGGCGTCGAGGACGCGCTCCTCGGCGGCCTCCTCGGCGCGGAAGCGGACTTGCTCGGCGGCCGCCTCGCGGGCCTGCTTGACCGCCATCTCGACGAGGTCGCGGACGATGCTGTCGACGTCCTTGCCGACGTAGCCGACCTCGGTGAACTTGGTCGCCTCGACCTTGATGAAGGGGGCACGCGCCAGGCGTGCCAGGCGGCGGGCGATCTCGGTCTTGCCGACGCCGGTGGGGCCGATCATGAGGATGTTCTTGGGCGTGATCTCCTGGCGCAGCCCGTCGGCCACGTGCATGCGCCGCCAGCGGTTGCGCAGGGCGATGGCGCAGGCGCGCTTGGCCTCGGTCTGGCCGACGATGTACTTGTCCAGTTCGTGGACGATCTCCTGGGGGGTCATCTGGGACATGGCGGCGAGGCCTCGAATCGGGGTTGTCTAAGTGTAGCCTCAGCGGACCAGGCCGAGCAGGCCCCAGACGCCGAAGCCGGCGACGATGAGGCCGGCGGCGAGCTTGACGGCGCGGTTCGCGGCCAGGGCGCGCAGGCGCTCGGCGGCCCAGCCCATGGCCAGCAGGTTGGGCAGGGTGCCGAAGCCGAAGGCGAGCATCAGCAGGGCGCCGGAAACCGGTCCGCCGCTGGCCAGGGCGGTGACCAGGACGCTGTAGACCAGGCCGCACGGCAGCCAGCCCCAGACCAGGCCGGCGGCGACGGCGCCGGGAAAGTCGCGGATCGGCAGCAGGCGCCCGAATACCGGCTGCAGACGGCGCCAGAGGCCGCCGCCGGCATGCTCCAGCCAGAGCACGGCACGGTTCAGGCCGGCCAGGTAGAGACCCATCAGAATCAGCACGACCTGGGCCACGACGAACAGGCCGGTCTGCACCGGCAGCAGGCGGTCGGACAGGAAGGCGGCGGAGCCGGCCAGGCCGGCCAGGGCGCCGGCCAGGGTGTAGCTGGCCAGGCGGCCGAGGTTGTAGCCGAGATGGAAGGGCAGGGGCTGGCGCCGGCCGCCCTGCAGGGACATCGCGGCGACGATGCCGCCGCACATGCCGACGCAATGGGCGCCGCCCAGCAGGCCGGCGAGGAAGGCGGTGATCAGGCTGATTTCCGGCATGGGCCCCAGGTACGGCTAGTCGCAGATCATGCCGTCCGCCACCCAGGCGCGCACGTCACGCGCCCATTCGTCGTAGCCGCCCGGCATGGTCGGGCGCCGGCCGGCCGGGGTCATGCCGCTCTTGATGGCCCAGAGCACGCGCGAGTCGGTGAGCAGGTGGTGGGACAGCACCTCGGCCTTGTCGCCGGTGGGGGTGTTGCGTTTGATCAACTCGCAGGTCTCGCGCGCCGAGTAGCCGGTGTAATCCATCTTCTCGCCGGGCGGTGCCATCCACTCTCCGCCCAGCAGCCCGGTCAGCGCCGGCTTGTGGCAGTTCTCGCACAGGTAGCGGGTACGGTGCGAGGTCCAGGCGCGGCCGTTGCTGCGCCGGCTGTTGAACTGGTGGCACTGCAGGCAGCGGGCGTCCTGGAACTTGGCGTACAGGGCATCGCTGAACTTGACCGGTTCCGCGCCGGCCGCCGCGGAGGCGGCCACTGCCAGGGCGAGGAGCGGGGCGAGCCAGGGGTTCATGGTACGGCGGCGACCGGCTGGAAGATGGCCCGATAGGCGGCGTAGGTGGAACACAGGACCCAGGGCAGGAAGACCAGCAGGCCGAGACCGAACGGAATCAGCATGGCGACCACGCCGAGCAGGCCCAGCAGCATGCTGTAGGCCAGGATCGGGCGCCAGTTGACGGCGCAGGCCCAGAGGCTCCACCACATGGCGTTGACGGCCGAGAAGCCGTCGAACAGGACCAGGGCGGGGGCGAACCAGGTGGCCATGACCAGCGGCGTGAGGAGGACCAGGCCGGTGAACACGGCGGGCAGGGCCTGGCCCATGACCGCCTCGACCTGGGCCGGGTCCTGGCCGGCCGGGTTGGCGGCCAGTTGCGACATCTGCTGGAAGCCGTCGCCGCCCATCTGGCGCATGATCTGGTCGATGAGCAGGATGCCGGCCAGGTAGACGGTGCCCATGACGGCGAGGCCGAGGCGGCCGCGCGTGTCGGCGAAGCCGGCGCCCAGGTGCAGGAAGGTGACCGGCTGGCCGGTTTCGGCGGCCCGGCTCGCGGACATGTAGCCGGCAACCAGGAACGGCGACAGGATCTCGATCGCGTATCCGCCCACGTAGGGGATGGCGCCGACCCCCATGAGGGCGAGGAAGACCAGCGCGGTCATGCCCATCCAGGGAACGGGCACCGGCTTGAACCAGCCCCAGCCGGCCTTCAGCCAGTCCAGACCGGCGCCCGCCGGCGGCCGGATGATACCGAGCGAGCCGCTCATGAAACGACGAGCGCCGCCACGCGGCGGCGCCCGTGGACCGGTGCGGGCATCAGAATTCCTTGATCATCCACATCGGCACGACCAGGTTGGGCGACAGGTCGTCGTAGCGGCGCATCAGGCCGTCGCCGCGCTGGTCGACCAGGTAATAGGGCTTACCGTGGCGCGGCGTCACCTTGATCATGTACAGGCGCCCGTGCAGGCGGTATTCCTCGACCTTGTCGTCGCCGCGCCGGCTGATCGTCACCTTCGGTTCCAGGTCCGGGTCCTGGACGCCCGGCGGCGGCGCGATCTCGGGCACCGGCTGGAGCTGGGGCGGCTTGTCGTCGACCGCGCCGGCGGCGAGCGGGAACACGGCCAGACCGGCGGTCAGGACTAACAGGGTTGTGCGCATGATGAATTCCCAATGACTGTGTATTGAATTGTACCTCACAGGCTCAGCAGTATCTCCCGATCGCGCGGGGTCGGCGTCAGGCAGGAATTCTCGTAGTGGCGGAATATCGCCTCGACGATCTGGTCGGGGTCGTCGATGATCTGGAGCAGGCCGGCGTCCTCGGGATCGATCATGCCCTCGGCGGCCATCGTGCCCTTGATCCAGTCGAGCAGGCCGCGCCAGAAGGGGCCGTGCACCAGGATGATCGGGATGCGCCGGATCTTGCCGGTCTGCACCAGGGTGAGCACCTCCATGAGTTCGTCCAGGGTGCCGAAGCCGCCCGGCATGATGACGTAGGCGCTGGCGAACTTGACGAACATGACCTTGCGGGCGAAGAAGTGCCGGAAGGTCTGGGAGACGTCCTGGTAGGGGTTGGCGTGCTGCTCGTGGGGGAGTTGGATGTTGAGGCCGACGCTGGGCGACTTGCCGTAGTAGGCGCCCTTGTTGGCGGCCTCCATGATGCCGGGGCCGCCGCCCGAGATGACCGCGAAGCCGGCGTTGGACAGCTTGTGGGCGATGGTCTCGGTGAGCTGGTAATAGGGGTTGCCGGACTTCACCCTGGCGCTGCCGAAGATGGTCACGGCGGGGCGGATCGGGGCCAGGCGTTCGGTCGCCTCGACGAACTCTGCCATAATTTCGAACATGCGCCAGGACTCGCGCGCCGAAAGCAGGGCCTCCTTGCTGCCCTCTGGATCGACCACATTCGGAATCTTCTTCATGGACCATACCCTGTTGCTGGTGGACGGCTCATCATACCTTTACCGCGCCTTCCACGCCCTGCCGGACCTGCGCAACCGGGATGGTTTCCCCACCGGCGCCCTCTATGGCGTCATCAACATGCTGCGTCGCCTGCACAAGGAGAATCCGGCCGCCTTCGTCGCCTGCGTGTTCGACGCCAAGGGCAAGACCTTCCGCGACGACCTCTATCCCGAATACAAGGCCCACCGGCCGCCGATGCCGGAGGACCTGGCGCGGCAGATCGAACCCATCCACGAGGCCGTGCGCGCGCTCGGCTGGCCGATCCTCATGATCGAGGGCGTGGAAGCGGACGACGTCATCGCCACCCTGGTGCGCCGGGCCGAGGCCGAGGGCCTCGCCAGCATCGTGTCCACCGGCGACAAGGACCTGGCCCAACTGGTCACGCCCCGGGTCAGGCTGGTCAACACCATGACCAACGAGACCCTGGACGAGGCCGGCGTGCAGGCCAAGTTCGGCGTGCCGCCGGCGCGCATCGTCGATTACCTGAGCCTGGTCGGCGATGCCGTGGACAACGTGCCGGGGGTGGACAAGGTGGGCCCGAAGACCGCCGCCAAGTGGATCGCCGAATACGGCGGCCTCGACGAACTCATGGCCCGGGCCGGCGAGGTCAAGGGCAAGGCCGGCGAGAACCTGCGCCAGGCCCTCGACTGGCTGCCCACGGCACGCACCCTGGTCACGGTCAAGGACGACGTCGCCCTGCCGGTGGCGCTCGACCAGCTGCATTGGCAGCCCGAGGACCGCGACAAGCTGTTCGAGCTGTTCGAGCGCTTCAACTTCCGTACCTGGCTGCGCGAGCTGCAGGCGCCCGGTGCCGCGGCCCCGGCGTCCGCGCCGGCCGAGGGCGGCGCGGTGGCGCCGCCGCGGGCCAGGGTGGAGCGGCGCTACGAGACCCTGCTCGGCGCGGCCGACCTGGAACGCTGGCTGGACAAGCTCGCCGGCGCCGAGCTGATCTGCCTGGACACCGAGACGACCAGCCTGGACCCGATGCAGGCGCGCCTGGTCGGCATGTCCTTCTCGGTCGTTCCCGCCCGGGCCCATCCCCAGGCCGAGCTGGGCTTCGACGCGCCGGTCGCCGAGGCCGCCTATTTGCCGCTCGCCCATGCCTATGCCGGCGCCCCCGACCAGCTCGACCTGGCGGCCACGCTGGCGCACCTGAAACCGATCCTGGAAGACCCGGACCGGGCCAAGGTCGGCCAGAACCTGAAGTACGACTGGCACGTGCTGAAGAACCACGGCGTCGATCTCCAGGGCATCGTCCACGACACCCTGCTGCAGAGCTATGTCCTCGAGGCGCACGAGCGCCACGACATGGATACCCTGGCGGAGCGCCACCTGGGCGAGACGACGATCAAGTACGAGGAGGTGTGCGGCAAAGGTGCCGGCCAGATCGGCTTCGACCAGGTCGACGTCGAGCGCGCCACCGCCTACGCCGCCGAGGATGCCGACATCACCCTGCGCCTGCACCAGGCCATGTATCCGCGCGTCCGTGCCGAGGCCGGCCTGGACCACGTCTACCGGCACATCGAGATGCCGCTGCTGCCCATCCTGGCGCGCATCGAGCGCACCGGCGTCAAGCTCGACTGCGAACTGCTGCGCCGGCACTCCGACTTCCTGGCCCGGGAGATGCTGGAGATCGAGCAGAAGGCCCACGCCGCGGCCGGCCAGCCGTTCAACCTGAATTCGACCAAGCAGCTCGGCGAGATCTTCTTCAACCAGCTCAAACTGCCGGTGCTCAAGAAGACGCCCAAGGGCGCACCCTCCACCGACGAGGAGGTCCTGGAGAAGCTGGCCGAGGACTACCCGCTGCCCAAACTGATCCTGGACTACCGCGGCCTGGCCAAGCTGAAGTCGACCTACACCGACAAGCTGCCGCTGATGGTCAATCCGGCCACCGGCCGGGTGCACACCACCTACAGCCAGGCCGTCGCGGTGACCGGCCGCCTGGCCTCCAACGACCCCAACCTGCAGAACATCCCCGTGCGCACCCAGGAAGGCCGCAAGATACGCGAGGCCTTCGTCGCCGAGCCCGGCTGCGTCATCGTCTCGGCCGACTACTCCCAGATCGAGCTCAGGATCATGGCCCACCTGTCCGGCGACGAGCGCCTGCTGGCGGCCTTCGCCGAGGATGCCGACATCCACCGCGCCACCGCCGCCGAGGTGCTCGGCCTCGCCCCCGAGCAGGTCCTGCCCGAGCAGCGCCGCATGGCCAAGGCGGTCAACTTCGGCCTCATCTACGGCATGTCGGCCTTCGGCCTGGCGGCCCAGCTGAACATCGACCGGACCACCGCCCAGGCCTACATCGACCGTTACTTCGCCCGCTATCCCGGCGTCGCCGAATACATGGCGCGTACCCGCGAGCAGGCCAAGATGGAAGGCTACGTCGAGACCCTGTTCGGGCGCCGGCTCTACCTGCCCGAGATCAGGAGCGGCAACCCGCAGCGTCGCCAGGGCGCCGAGCGGGCCGCCATCAACGCGCCCATGCAGGGCACCGCCGCCGACCTGATCAAGCTGGCCATGATCGCCGTCCAGGGTTGGCTCGACGCCGAATGCCTGCAGACCCGGCTGATCATGCAGGTGCACGACGAACTGGTGCTGGAAGTGGCCGAGGCCGAGCTGGACCGGGTCAGGACCCGGCTGCCGGAACTGATGGGCGGGGTCGCCGACCTGAAGGTGCCGCTCAAGGTGGAAGCGGGCGTCGGGCCGAACTGGGAGGCGGCGCACTGACATGACGAAGCGCGGTGCCAGTCCCGAACTCGTGCTCTTCACCGCCACCACCGGGCGTACCGGCAGCACCTCGCTGGTGGAGCTGTTCCAGCGCAACGTGCCCGGCTGCGTCGCCGAGCACGAGCCCGGCTACCAGCCCGAGACGGTCTACGAACGCCTCTACGAGGCCCTGTTTCTGCGCCGCGTCCGCAAGCTGGACCGGCGTGGTTTCGGCCGCGCGCTGCAATGGTACGACCGTGGCGAACGCGTCCTGGACCGGCTCGTGCACCTGCGCGCCCGGCGTATCCGGCGCCTGGGCTGCCGGGTGTATCTGGAATCCAATCACGCCTTCCTGTCCTCGCTGGGCGACGCCCTGGTCGAGGAATTCCCGAACCTCGGGCTGATCCACCTGGTGCGCGACCCCATGGAGGTGGCGGTCAGCCACTGCAACCGCAACACCCGGCCGGCAGGCAGCCCGGACTTCCTGCGCGCGCTGGGCGCCTGGCACCCGCACCCGGAGGCGCGACGCAACTGCCTGGTGCCGCCGGCAGGGGACCTGACCTGCTTCCAGTACTATCTGTGGGTCTGGCTGGAGTGTGAGCGGCGGCGCTTGCGTTTCCTCGAGCGCAACCCGGCGGTGCGCTGTTTCAGGCTGCTCACTCCGGATCTCAACGAGCCGGCCCGGATCGCCGAGTTGTTCGCCTTTTTCGGCCTGCCGGTGGATTCCGGCCGGCTCGTCGTCCCGCCGGCCCGGAATCGCAACGCCGAGGTCACGCGGGTGGATGAGCGGCACCGGGAGGAGGCCCGCGACCTGCTCCGGCGCCTCGGTCCCGGCGTCCTGGCCGGCCTGCCGGCGACCTTCGGGCTGGCCGACTTGCTCTAGGGCGGACGGCAATGGAAAAGGCCGCCCGGGGGCGGCCTTTTCAGCGGGGTACAGTCAGGCTCAGGCCTTCTTGATTTCCAGCTTTTCCTTGATGCGGGCGGACTTGCCGGTACGGCCGCGCAGGTAGTACAGCTTGGCGCGGCGGACGTCGCCCTTGCGCTTGACTTCGATGGCGGCGACCAGCGGAGAGTAGGTCTGGAAGGTACGCTCGACGCCTTCGCCGGCGGAGATCTTGCGGACGATGAAGCTGGAGTTGAGGCCGCGGTTGCGCTTGGCGATCACGACGCCTTCATAGGCCTGCAGACGTTCGCGGTTGCCTTCCTTCACCTTCACCTGCACCACGACGGTGTCGCCGGGGGAGAATTCGGGGATGGTCTTGCCCAGACGGGCGATTTCTTCGTTTTCGAGTTGGGCGATGAGGTTCATCGTCGGTTCCTTTCAGGTTCGCGCTATAGGTATCCGGCGGATACATGGCGCGGTTTCTAATGACCCGGTTTACCCGGATCGGCTACATCCCGACGAAATTCGTCGAGCAAATCCAATTCCTCGCGGCTCAGCGACCGCCGGTCGAGCAGGTCCGGCCGCCGTTGCCAGGTCCGCCCGAGCGACTGCTTGAGCCGCCAGCGCGCCACCCCGGCGTGGTTGCCGGTAAGCAACTCGGCCGGCGTGCCCAGACCCAGGTAAACCTCGGGCCGCGTGTAGTGCGGGCAGTCCAGCAGACCGTCGGCGAAGGAGTCCTCGGCCGCCGAGCCGGCGTGGCCCAGCGCCCCCGGCAACTGCCGGATCAACGCATCCAGCAACACCATGGCGGGCAGCTCGCCGCCCGACAGGACATAGTCGCCGATGGAGACCTCCTCCACCGGGTGACGGGCGAACACGCGCTCGTCGATGCCTTCGTAGCGGCCGGCCAGCAGCACCAGGGCCGGTTCCTGCACCAGTTCCTCAACCAGAGCCTGGTTTAGCGTCCGCCCCTGCGGCGAAAGATAAACCAGGCGCGGCTGCGCGATGCCGTCACGGCGCAACGCCGTTTTCGCGGCGGTGAGCGCCAGGTCCAGCGGTTCGGCCAGCATCACCATGCCGGGACCGCCGCCGAACGGGCGGTCGTCCACCGTCCGGTAGCTGTCCGAGGTGAAGTCCCGGGGGTCCCAGAACCTCAACTCGAGCAGGCCGTTCCTGACCGCCCGGCCGCTGATGCCGTATTCGGTCAGGGCGGCGAACAGGGCCGGGAACAGGGTCACCACGTGGTACCGCGGTGTCACCAGTCGGTGCCCCAATCCACGACGATGCGCCCGGCCGCGATGTCGACCGTGGCGACGATCGGTGCCGTGAACGGGATCAGCCGCTCCGTGTCGCCCGCGGTCACCCGCATGATGTCGTGGGCACCGGTCTCCAGCATCTCCGCCACCCGGCCCAGGGCTTCCCCGGCCAGGTTCACCACTTCCAGGCCGACCAGGTCGTCCCAGTAATACTCGTCCGCCTCGGGCGCCGGCAATTCCGCCCGCGCCACCGCGACCTCCTGGCCCTGCAGGGCCTCGGCGGCGTCGCGGTCGGCAACGCCGTCCAACTGGGCGAGCAGGAACTGGCTGTGCACCTTGGCCTCCAGCACCTTGTACTCGCGCCACCTGCCGGCCTTGCCCAGATGCCAGACCGGGTAGTCCAGCAGGTTGTCCAGATACTCCGTGAACGGCTGGACCTTGACCCAGCCGCGTACCGCATACGGGGCGGCGATCCGCCCCATGACCACCAGATCCTCAGGCGGCGACGGGTTGCGCGCCACGGGTCAGGCGGGTCACGGTGTCGGAAACCTGGGCGCCGACGCCGGTCCAGTAGGACAGGCGTTCCTGGTTGATGCGCAGGCCTTCGGCGCTGCCGGAGGCGACCGGGTTGTAGAAGCCGATGCGCTCGATGAAGCGGCCGTCGCGACGGTTGCGGGAGTCGGTGACGACGATGTTGTAGAAGGGACGCTTCTTGGAGCCGCCGCGGGCCAGTCGAATGGTTACCATAATCCTGTGATTCCTAGTCAGTTTCCGGGGCGCGCGGGAGGGCGCGCGGAAAAGCACGAGATTCTAGATAAAGCCGTCTAGAAAATCAAACAATTAGGTTGTCCGGAGCGGTATCGCGCGCGGCGCCGCTCAGTGCGCGTTCGCCAACAGGGTGGCGGCATAGCGGCGCGGATCGAGCACGGCGAAGGCCGCCCAGGCGGTCAGCCGGTAGTTGCAATCCTGGAACAGGCGCTCCAGTTGCCGCGCGGCGGCGTTGCCGCGCGCGTCGATGAGCTCGCGTTCGCTGCCACGGCCGTGGCGCTGGCGGGCCAGCTGCAAGGTCAGCGCTTCGGTCGCGTCCGCCTCCGCTTCCCGGGCGATGGCGAGGGCGGCGCGCCCCCGGGCAACCTCCGCCAGGGCCTGGCGCTGGGCGTTCCAGAGCCCCAGCCGGGTCTCGCGCAACTGCGCCTCGGCGTCCCTCAGCTCCGCCTGGGCAGCCTGCAGGGCGGTGTTCTTCTGGACCAGCGGTGCCAGGCTCTGCTGCAGCGCCAGGCCGACCGTGTAGCTGTTCGCCTGGGTGGCGTCGATGGCGCCGCCGGCGCTGTTGGCGTCGCGGCCGACCCAGTTGTAGCTGCCGACCAGGTCCAGCCGGGGCCGGCTCAGGGCACGCGCGGCGTCGACCTTGTTGCGTGCCGCCTCGACCCGCAGACGCCCGGCGCGCAGGGCGGGATGGTCGGCCAGGGCGGCGTCGGGGTCGAAGGCGGACGGGTCGGGCAGGGCGGGCGGCTCCGGGATCATGTCCAACGCCTGCAGACGGACGCCGGCCGGCAACTCCGCGCCCAGGCCGACGGCGAGCTGGCCGGCCTGGGCTTCCAGTTCGGCGGCCTGTTGCAGGCTCAGCTGGCGTTGCTTGCCGAGTTCCTGGCGGGCGGCTCCCAGGTCCAGCCGGCTGGCCTCGCCCAGGCGCTGGGCCGCGGCGACGAGTTCGGTGCGCCGGGCGTAGCGGGCTTCCGCCTCGCGCTGGTTGCGATAGCTTTCCTGGGCCTTGACGAGGGCGGTGTAGCCCTCCAGCACGCGCGTGAGCTGGCGGATGCGCAGGTCCTCGAGGTCTTCGCGCGCGGCGTCGAACTCGGCGTGGGCGGCCAGGTAGCCGGCCCGGTTGCGGCCGCCGGCGTACAGGTTGAGGCTGGCCGAGAGGGCGGCGTAGCTGCTGTAGAACGCCGCCTCGCCTTGGACCACGGTGGAGCCGATCAGGGTGGCCTGCTTGCCCGGGTTGCCGTAGCGCGCCAGCTGGGCCTGCAGGTCCAGCTGCGGCAGGAAGGCGTTGCCGGCGCCGGTGAGCCCGGCCTCGGCCTTGTCCACGGCGGCGAGGCCGCGCGCCAGGGCGGGCGCGTCGGCCATGGCCTGGTCGAGGGCCTGGCGCAAGGTCAGCGGGCGCGGCCGCAGGCCACCCGGCAGGTCCGCCTCGGTGGCGGGCGCGCGCGCGGAATCCAGCCAGGGCGTGACCAGCGCCTGGCCGGCCAGGGCGAGGTCGAAACGCAGGAGCAGCGCCGGTGGCCGGGGCGACGCCGGGGCACGGCCGGCATGGCTGCGCGCGGCCGCCGCGCCGGGCAGGGCGGCACAGACCAGAAACAGGCACGCCGCCATGGCCAGCAGGCGGCGTGCCGGGCCGGGCGGCCGCGGGCACGCCGGTCCCCGGCCGTCGGCGGGAACCGGCGGAGATGCGCGTCTGGGCGACAAGGATCAGGTCAATAGTAGGCGGACAGGTTGATGACCAGGCCGGCACCCAGCGCGCTGCTCGCCAGGCCGGCCGTGACGAAGTCGTCGATCTGGTCGACCAGGCCGCTGGCGAAGGCGCTCATGTTGTCCGCCACGTTGCTCCCCTGCTGGCTCAGCGAAGCGGCCAGGAGGCCGGCCGCACTTTGCGCCGGGACGACGCTTTGGTCGGTGAACTCGTCCAGGATCATGGCGACGCCCGGGGCGTGGCTGACGCTGCGGGTGACGGTCACGGTGCCGTCTTCGTTGACGGTCGTCTCGGAACCGGCGGCGACCATGACAATGCCGTTGCTCATCAGTTCGCTGAGCGCGACCGTACTGCCGAGGACGTTGCCGAGCGCGGAGTCGGTGCTGTCCAGCAGGCTGTCGTCGATGTTCCAGGCCTGGGCGGCACTCATGTTGGCGATCACGGCGTCGACGCGGCCGTCCGCGACCAGGGCCGCCTGGGTGCTGTTCAATTGCGCCAGGCTGGCCTCCTGCGAGATTGACATCTGCTGTTGCAGGCCTTGTTCGATGATGCTCTGGATGCTGGTGGTGGTGGTTAGGTCCATGGTCAACTCGAAATCCGTTCAGCCGGGGCGACGCCCGGTCAGGTGCGTTCGATCACCAGCTGGCTGGTGCCGAAGATGGTCGTGGAATAGCTGAGGTCGTAGGCGGTGAGGTTGCCCAAGGCGGTCTCGACGCCGGTGCCGGTCTCCTGCATGAACTGGCTGACGCCGTCGCCGATGCCGTCGACCTGGGGCGCCAGCACCTCGCTGACGTACTGCATCATGACCAGGGCGCCGGGGGCGTGGGAAACCTCCTCTACCACGCTCGATACCGTGCCGTCTTCGCGGTAGTTGGTGGTGATGGTGGTGATGGTGAGGTCGGCCAGGTCCTCGGCGAGATCGCCCAGGGCGTGGGCGCTGTCGACCAGGCCGGTCTCCAGCAGCTGGTCGGTGCCGTCGATGGCGGTGTCGAGCAGGTCGGTGGCCGCCGACGAGGTGGCGTCGATGGCCGTGTCGATCTGTTCCGTCGCGCTTGCCGAGGCGGTGTCGGTGCTCGCGACGGTGGCGACGAGATCCGTGGTCGAGGCCGGCGCCAGTGCGCGCGTCAGGCTGCCCAGGATGCCGCCCAACAGGTCGACCACCGAGCCGAGCAGGCCGCCCACCGCGTTCAATAGGCTGGTTAGCATTTGTTGCGTACCTAGTTCGTGTCAGTCGTGCATCGGAAAAAGGCCCGGTCCATCGGGCCGGGCCTTCATTTCCCCCGTCGGATCGCTTACAGCGAGGTGTTCGCGAGCAGGCCGGAAGTACCCAGGCTGGCCGAGATCGACGCGCCCAGGGAGGTGGACAGGCTGGGCAGTGCGTCGGGCAGGTGCGAAGCCAGGTTGGCCATGGCCGCGCCGGCGCCGTTGCCGACACCGGTCATCATCCCGGCGATGCCTTCGCCGATGCCGGCGGTCAGCGAGCCCAGGGTGTAGGTGGCGTAGGCGGTCATGATGGCGGCGCCGCCGTCATGGCTGACCGACTGGGTTTCCTGCAGCACGTTGCCGGCGCTGTCATAGACGGTCGTGGCGGAGGCCTCGGTGAAGCTAATGGCCGAAGCGGCGACGCTGTTCATGGCATCGGCGGTGGCGGCGATGGTGCTTTCCTCCAGGGCAGTGACGCCATCGAAGGTGGTCTGCAGCGTGGTGTTGACCATGTTGGTCATGCCTTCGATCACGCTGTTGACCAGCGTGTTGGAGTTGGCCGCGGCGACGTTGCTCAGCGCGGAGGCGTTGGACGCCGTGGAGCTGAGGATGGAGTTCACGTCGTCAGCGGACACGCCGCCACCGAACAAGGCATCAAGAAGTCCCATAGTATTTCTCCTTAGTGATATGGAAATGCAGGCTGTCTGAAAACCGTTCCAGGGTGCCTACGGGGCCTGGTTTCGGTGTGCACGTTCACAATCTGCACAATATATTTATTAGCAATGTACGTGCCAGTTGTTGTTTTTTACCTTTAGAACAAAAAAACCAGTGAATTCAGATGCCTATATCCGCTTGCCGGGGAAAGGGGCGGACGTCGGCGGCCCGGGTGTTACGGAACATCGGGTAACGCGGCGTCCGATGTAACGTAACGCGGCGCCGGTCAACGCACCGACACGCTCTCCTTCAGGTTCTTCAGCAGCGGCGACAGGAAGAATTCGATGATGCGTCGTTCGCCCGTCTTCACGTCCACGGTCACCGCCATGCCGGGGCGCATGGGCAGCGTCCGGCCGTCGCGCGCGAGGGCGAGGGCGTCGGTCTCGATCCAGGCGCGGTAGTAGAGGCCCTGCTGGTTGTCGGTTTCGGCGTCCGGGCTGATCCAGGTCAGGCGCCCGGGCAGGACGCCGTACTGCATGAACGGGAAGGCGTCGACCTTGACCTCGACCGGTTGGCCGACCTTGACGAAGCCGGCGTCCTGGTTGGCGACCCGGATCTCGACGATGAGGGGCACGTCGCGCGGCACGATGGTGACCACGTCCTGCTTGGGCGAGACGACTTCGCCCAGGGAGGTGATGTTGACCGCCTGGACGGTGCCGGCGACCGGGGCGCGCAGACGCTGCGCGGCGAGTTCGTGGGCGACCTTGACCTGGCTTTCCGCGAGGGCATATTGCTGTTGACGGGCGTTCTCCACCTGGTCGAACAGGCGCACGCGGCGTTCGGCGTCCAGGCGCGCCAGGTCGGCGCGCGCCGAAGCGAGGTGGGCCCGTACCGCCGCCACCCGGCCGCGCTGGCTGGCCAGGTCGCCGTGCCGGGCCAGGCGGTCGCGTTCCTCGCGCAGGTAGTCGTTGCGGGCCAGGGCGCCGAGGTCCGCGAGGGCCTTGGCGTCGGCGACCTGGCTGTCGGCGATGGCGACGGCGTTGGCCAGGTTGGCCAGCATGGCTTCGCCCGCGGCCAGGTCGGCCTCGGCCTCGCGCACGGCGGCGCGGGCGATCGCGACCTGGTTGCGGTGGGCGTCCAGCTCGGCCTGCCAGAGGCCGCGTTCGCCGGCGTCGGCGAGCCCGGCGTCCGGGGCGCGGCCGGCCAGCTGCCCGGCCAGGCGGCGCTGCCTGGCCTCGTTCAGCTCGAGGTTGCCGGCCACCGCGGCCTGGCTGGCGTCGAGCGCCTCGGTGTCGAGTTCCACCAGGGTGTCGCCGGCGCGCACCTGCTGCCCGGCCTGCACGCGGATCGCCTTGACGACGCCCAGTTCGAGCGGTTGCACCACCTGCAGGCGGCCGTTCGGGATGAAGCGCCCGGCCGCCGTGGCGACCACGCTGACGCGGCCGAGCCAGCTCCACAGGAGGGCGAGCGAGAGCAGGGCCAGGAGGGCCCAGAGCACCATGCGCTTGTGCGGCGACGGCGGCGTGTCCTGGATCTCCAGCAGGGGCGGCAGGAAGTCCTGTTCGAGCCGGCGCAGTTCGCGCACCCGGGCCGCCTCGCGGCCCTCGAGCAGGGCCCGGCGCAGGTGTTCCAGGCGGGCGGCGAGGCGCTTCCGCAAGGTGGTCACGATTGGCCGTCCTCGCGGAACAGGGCGGCGTAGGCGCCGTCCATGGCCATCAGCGCGTCATGGCTGCCGCGCTCCACGACCCGGCCCTCGTCCATGACCAGGATGACGTCGGCATGGCGCACGGCGGACAGGCGGTGCGCCACCATGAACACCGTGCGGCCGTCAGAGATGCGGCCCAGGTTGGCCTGGATGATGCGCTCGGAGCGGTAGTCGAGGGCGCTGGTGGCCTCGTCGAAGATCAGGATGCGCGGGTTGGTGAGCAGGGCGCGGGCGATGGCGATGCGCTGGCGCTGGCCGCCCGAGAGGGCGGCGCCGCGCTCGCCGACCACGGTGTCGTAGCCGTCCGGCAGGTTGGTGATGAACTCGTCGGCGCCGGCCAGGGCGGCGGCCTCGCGCACGCGTTCCATGGCGATGTCCGGGATGTGGATGGCGATGTTCTCCCGGATGGTGCCGTTGAACAGGTAGTTCTCCTGCAGGACCACGCCGATCTGGCGGCGCAGCCAGACCGGGTCCAGTTCCTTGAGGTCGATGCCGTCGAGCAGGATGGCGCCGGCGTCCGGCAGGTACAGGCGCTGCAGCAGCTTGGCCAGGGTGCTCTTGCCCGAGCCGCTGCGGCCGACGATGCCGACGAAGGTCCCGGGTGCCACGTCCGCGTCGACGTCGCGCACCACCGGCGGGGCGTCGTGGCGGTAGCCGAAGCGCACGCCCTGCAGGGTGACCCGGCCGCGCAGGGGTGGCAGGTTGCTGCGGGCGGTGTTCAGGATCGGCTCGGCCGGCGTGTTCATGAGGTCGCCCAGGCGCTGGATGGACACGCCGACCTGCTGGAAATGCTGCCAGGTCTGCACCATGCGCAGGACCGGCCCGGTGACCTGGCCGGCGATCATCTGGAAGGCGATCAGCTGGCCGACCGTGATGCGCCCGTCCAGGGCCAGGTGGACGCCGTACCAGAGCAGGGTCAGGGTGATCAGGCGCTGCACCGCCTGGCCCAGGGAACCGACCACGCCGGCGAGCAGGTCGGTCCGGTAGGAGGCCATGACGTAGCGTGCCAGGAGGCCTTCCCAGCGCCGGTACATCTGGTTCTCCAGGGCGAGTGCCTTGACGGTCAGGATGCCGGTGATCGTCTCGACCAGGAAGGACTGGTATTCGGCGCCGCGGTCGAAGCGGTCCGACAGCCGCTTGCGCAGGGTCGGGAAGGCGGCCAGGGAGAGCCCGGCCAGGAGCGGCAGGGTGCCGAGCAGGACCAGGGTCAGCTCGACGCTGTAGAACAGCATGACGACGATGAACACGCCCAGGAACAGGACGTCGATCAGGGCCACCATGCTGGACCCGGTTAGGAACTGGCGGATGCTCTCCAGCTCGCGCACCCGGGCCACGGTGTCGCCGACCCGGCGTTCCTCGAAATAGCGCAACGGGATGCGCAGCAGGTGGTTGAACAGGCGCGCGCCCAGAGTGACGTCGATGCGGTTGGTGGTGTGGGTGAGCAGCTGGGTCTTGAGGACGTTCAATATGCCCTCGAACACCACCACCATGAGCATGCCGATGCCCAGCACGTTGAGCGTCGACAGGGAACGGTGCACCAGGACCTTGTCGATGACCAACTGGGTGAACAGCGGCGTCGACAGGGCGAAGAGCTGGATCACGAAGGCCGCCAGGGCGACTTCGACGAGCACCTTGCGGTATTTCTTCACCACCGGCAGGAACCAGGCCAGGCCGAAGCGCCGGTTCGGGTCGTCCCAGCTCAGCTTGGGCCGCAGGAGGACCAGGCGGCCGGTCCAGATGGCCTCGAACTGGGCCTGGGTGGCGACCAGCGGCTGGCCCTTGCGCGGCTCGACCAGGACGACGCGGTCCGCCTCGACCCGGGCCACGACCAGGAAGTCGCCGTTGGCCAGTTCGGCCAGTACCGGGAAGGTCTGGCGTTGCAGGTCGGCCCAGGCGAAACGCGCCGCGCGCGCCTTGAACTCGCGCCGGCGGGCGATGAGCAGGAGGTCGGCAATGCCGGCCGGACGTTGCTCGAAGCCTTCGGCCAGGGCCAGCAGTTCGGGGTCGCAGGGGCGCTGGTGGAAGGCCGACACCAGGCAGAAGGCGTAGATGCCCGAGTGGGCACGCCGCGCCTGGCTGTCCCGGGGCTTCTCCTGCGTCGTTGTCGAAGGTCCTGCGGGCGGGGCGAGGTGCCCCGCGATGGCGGCGTCAACTGCCAAGACGTCCCCCGTTGCCGGCGTCCAGGGACGGCGCCTCGAACAGGCAGTATTTGCGCATCTTCTCCCACAGCACCTTGCGGCTGATGCCCAGGGCGGTGGCGGTCACCTGGCGGCGCCAGCCGTGGTTTTCCAGATGGGCCAGGATGCGGTCGCGCTCGGCCTCCTCGCGGGCCGACCAGCTGCGCGCCGGCGCGGTATCGGCGCCCGGCGGGTGGTGCAGCATGGCCGTCAGCAGGTCGGCGTTCCAGCCGCCGGTGGCCTGGCAGGTGATGGCGACCCGTTCCGCCAGGTTGATCAGTTCGCGGACGTTGCCCTGAAAATGGCAGCGCTCGACCGCGTCGAGCAGCCATTCCGGGACGTTGCCCAGGCGATAGCCGTTGCGCTCGGCCAGGCGCCGGAGGATGGTCTCGAAGATCGCGCGTTTGTCCTCGGGGCCGCGTTCGTCGAGGCTGGGCAGGCGGAACACCAGGACCGCCACCCGGTAGTAGAGATCGGTACGGAAGCCGCCCTGGGCGGCCATCCGGCGCAGGTCGCGGTTGGTCGCGGCGACCAGGCGGAAATCGACCTGGACCGGTGTGCGCGAGCCGAGCCGGGTGACCGTGCGCTGTTCCAGCACCCGCAGCAGCTTGACCTGCTGGTGCAGGGGCAGTTCGCCGAGTTCGTCGAGGAACAGGGTGCCGCCGTGGGCCTGCTCGAGGTAGCCGGCGTGGTCGGTCACCGCGCCGGTGAATGCGCCCTTGGTGTAGCCGAAGAACTCCGACTCGAACAGGCCGTCCGGGATGGCGCCGCAGTTGACCGAGACGAAGGGCCCGCGCCAGCGCGTCGCATGGCCCTGGTGCAGGGCCCGGGCGATGGACTCCTTGCCGGTGCCGGTGTCGCCCAGGATCAGGGCGTTGGCGTCGCAGTTCGAATACAGCACGACGTCGCGCAGCAGATCGCGCATCTGCTGCGAGCGCGCGACAATGCCGCGCACGGCGATATCGCTCGCCGGCGTGCTCGCGGCGAGCGTCAGTTGTTGTGGTGATGCCATGCTGCCTCCCGTTCAAGTGCCCCGGTGTGTCGGCGACAGGCACCGGGCGGCACGCCAACCCGGCCGCGCGGGTCGCCGGCCGTCGTATTCCGGGCAGCCCTACGCAAGCCGCGTGCCAGCCTGGCCGGTTAGCATTTATCTGCAAGATTTATCATTTTGGTGATTATAAAGAGCATATTTTTCACTTCAATTCCGGTGCCGCACGGCACCCTTGTCGTGAAAAAGTGACGCATATTTTTGTTTTGCCAGGGAAATTGCGCAGGAAGGCCGGTTTATCGTGTCGGCAAAATACGACATGATCAGTAACATACTAATTTATATGATTTATTTCTATTTATTGCTTCTTGTTGGCGAAAAAACCAATATATGAAAAAATATCGCGCCGACATGCCGGTCGTGTCCGGTGGCTATATTTATTAATCAAACGGGGATGTAAGCGGCACGATGGTCCGGGTTTCATTTCGTCAGAGCATGTTGGCGGGCTTCGTGTTGATTTCGCTACTCCTCGGCGGTGCCGCCGCGCGCGGCTGGCTGCTGGTCGAACAGTTCGTCCGGGAGAGCCGCCAGGGCGGCGAAAAATCGCTCCAAATCAGCAAACTCACGCAGGAGCTCGCGGCCCGCACGGTGGACATCGAGCGCAACGCCCGGCAATACCGGGTGCTCCACGACAGTCACCTGCTTGACCGGCTGGACGTCAACCTGAGCCAGTCCTATGCCACCATCGAGCGCATGCAAGGCCTCTCCGGCACCTCCCTGGCGCCCTTGCCGGCGGACTGGCGCCGCGCCTCGGCGGAGTTGCGCGACCGCCTCGGCCGCGGCATCGGCGAGGTCGACCTGATCCGGTTGCTGATGCGCCTGCGCGAGGTGAACGAAAGCCTCGGCGGCTGGGGCAAACGCTGGATCGACGACCAGAACGCCACTTTGTTCGCCCGCCTGGACGTCAGCGGACGCCATTTCGCCTGGCAGTTCCTGGCCGCCGTATCGGTCAGCCTGGCGGTGACGCTGGTGCTCGGCTGGTGGCTCGGGCGGCCGGTGTTGCGCCTGGAACAGGCCATCGGGCGCTTGGGCGAGAACCGGCTGGACGTGCCCGTCGTGGTCAGGGGGCCGGACGACCTGAACCGGCTCGGCCGCCGCCTGGAGTGGCTGCGCCTGCGCCTCGCGGAACTGGAGGCCGGGCGCGAGCAATCCTTGCGTCATGTCTCGCATGAGCTGAAGACGCCGTTGACCGCCTTGCGCGAGGGGGTCGCCCTGCTTCAGGAGCGTGTGTTCGGGCAGTTGGAGGGGGAGCAGCAGGAGGTCGTCGACATCCTGCAGCACAACGTGCTCCAGCTGCAGCGCCAGATCGAGAGCCTGCTCGCCCTCAACGCGGTGGCCCACGACGCCCACCGGCTGCGCTATCGGCCCGTCGCGGTGGCCGAGATGGTGCGTGCGGCGGTCGCCCAGCGGGACCTGCAGATCCAGGCGCGCAACGTGACGGTCACCGTGGACGGCGATGCCGGCACGGCCTATCTGGATGAGGAGAAGATGCTGGTGGTGCTGGACAACCTGCTTTCCAACGCGCTGGATTTCAGTCCCCAGGGCGGTACCGTGCGCGTCGTGCTCGGGCACGACCGGGGCCGGGTGCTGATCGACGTCGTCGACGCCGGCCCCGGGGTCGACGCCGAGGACGCCGAACGCATCTTCATGCCGTTCGTGCGCGGCCGGCGCTCCGCCCCCGTGCCTCGCCAGGGCAGCGGCGTCGGCCTGTCCATCGTCCAGGAACTGGTGCAGGCCATGGCGGGCCGGGTCGAGTTGCGGGCCAGCCAGCGCGGCGCCCATTTCCGCGTCGAGGTGCCGGATGAACGCTGACCGTCCGGCCCGCCTCCTCGCCACCCTGGCCATGCTCCTCGTGCTCACCCTGTCGGGTTGCGCGGAGTTGCGCCAGCGCCTGACCGCCGGCAGCCGCGTGCCGGCGGCGGCCGAGCCGGCGGCCAGTGCGCGCAACGACGCCGCCGTCGCGGACCTGCTCCACTACCACCGCCAGTTGCAGGGCCTGTCGGCCCAGGACCTGGAATGGGAACGCCTGTTCCTGTCCGGCGAGCCGCATTTCCCGGACAACCGCGTCCGCCTCGCCATGGCCTACGGCCAGGCGCGCGGCGCGGCCAACATGGAGCGCGCGCTCGCCCTGCTCGACGAGATCCTGAAATCCGACCGGCCGCCGGCACTGGCCCTGCATCCGCTGGCCGATCTGCTCAGCGACCATTACCAGGACTACATGAAGAACGCCATGGTCTACGACAAGCTCGTCCAGGAGGTGGGCCGCCTCGGCCAGCAGGTCCGGACCGACCAGGTCCGCGCCGAACAACTCCAGCTCAAGCTGGACGCCATCGCCAACATCGAGCACTCGTTGCCGATGCGGCCGGGCATGGCGACCACGCGCCGATGACGGCGGATATGGCGGGACGGGGTGGCCATGTCCTCGCGGTCGACGACGACGAGGATTTGCTGCGCTTGCTGGCCATGCGCCTGAAGGCCTGGGGCTTCCGGGTCACCACGGCCTCGTCGGCCGAGGAGGCCTTGAGCAAGATCGCGGTCGAGCCCCCCCAGGTGGTGGTCAGCGACGTGCGCCTGCCGGGCAAGGACGGGCTTGCCCTGTTCGAAGAGGTGCGCATCGCCCGGCCGGCCCTGCCGGTCATCCTGCTCACCGCCCACGGCTCCATCCCGGATGCCGTCCAGGCGACCTCGCGCGGGGTGTTCGGCTACCTGACCAAGCCGTTCGACAGCCGGGTGTTGCTCGACAAGATCGAGCAGGCCTTGCAACTGTCCACGGCGCCGGCCGGCACCGACGACAAGGCCTGGTGCGCCGGCATCGTGTTCCGCAGCACGCGCATGGCCGACCTCCTCAACGAGGCGCGCATGGTCGCCGCCTCGGACGCCAGCGTGCTGATCCGGGGCGAGAGCGGCACCGGCAAGGAGATGCTGGCGCGTGCCATCCACCTGGCCAGCCCGCGGGCGCGCGCCCCTTTCGTGGCCATCAACTGCGGCGCCATCCCCGAGCCGCTCCTGGAGAGCGAGCTGTTCGGCCACGTGAAGGGCGCCTTCACCGGCGCCGACGCCGCCCGCTCGGGCCTGTTCCAGGCCGCCGACGGCGGCACCCTGTTTCTCGACGAGATCGGCGACATGCCCCTGGCGCTCCAGGTCAAGCTCTTGCGCGTACTCCAGGAACGGGCGGTCCGCCCGCTCGGCGCGCTGCGCGCCGAGCCGGTCGACGTGCGCGTCCTCTCGGCCACCCACCGCGACCTCGAGTCGGCCATGGCGGGCGGGCAGTTCCGGGAAGACCTGTATTACCGCCTGGACGTGGTCACCCTGGTCCTGCCCAGACTGGACGAGCGGCGCGAGGACATCCCGGTGCTGGCCGCCCATTTTGTCCACCAGGTGGCGGGCAAGTATGGCAAGCATGTCAGCGGCTTCGCCCCGGAGGCGCTGGAGGCGCTGGCGACCGCCGCCTGGCCGGGCAACGTGCGCCAGTTGTACAACGTCGTCGAGCAGTGCTGCGCCCTGACCGCGACGCCCCTGATCCCGCTCGCCCTGGCCCAGCGCGCGCTCCGGGTGCCGACCATGGAGGCGCTCAGCTATGCCGAGGCCAAGCAGCGTTTCGAGCGCAACTACCTGGTCCAGCTGCTCAAGCTGACCAACGGCAACGTCGCCGAGGCGGCCCGCATCGCCGACCGCAACCGCACCGAGTTCTACCGCCTGCTGCAGAAGTACAACCTGATGCCGGCCATGTTCCGCGCCGACGGCGAGGCGCCGGCCGGCAAGCCGGGCTGAGCGCGGCGCCGGGCGCGGCGCGGCCGTCGACCGCCCGGCCGCACCTCAGTCGGTAACCAGCCCGCCCTGCTTGAGCATGACCTTGATCAGCTCGGCGTCCTGGCCGTGGCTGACCCCGTACTGGTCGTACAGGTCGACGTTCTGCAGGACGATGCGCTGGTCCTCCGCGGCGGCGTCATAGGTGCCGCCGGTGAAACCGCCGGTGGAGCTGACCCGGATCACCGTATTGCCGGCGCCGTCGGTGGTCACGTCCAGGTACTGGTCCAGGTTGCCGTAGTCGTCGGCGCCGTGCGTCTCCCCTTGCAGCAGGTCGGCCAGGTTGAGCACGTCGCCGTCGGCCTTGCCGAAGTCGGTGACGACGTCCTCGGCCGGGCTGCCCGCGCTGCCCGGGTCGGCCAGGCGCCAGGTGAAGGTGTCGCTGCCCAGGCCGCCCTCGAGCAGGTCGTTGCCGGCGCCGCCTTCGAGCTTGTCGTCGCCGGCACCGCCGATCAGCCAGTCGCGGTCGCCGCCGCCGTACAGGCGGTCGTTGCCGCCGTTACCGACCAGGACGTCGTTGCCTTCGTAGGCGCGGATCGTGTCGATGCCGTCGCCGCCGATCAGGATGTTGTCGAGGCCGTCGCCCTTGGCGTCGAGTTCGTAGTCGGCCACGATGGTGACTTGGCCGGTGTCGGACTGGGTGCTGTCGACGTAGGTGGTGCCGGTGTAGCTGAAGGCGCCGGTGCCGATCATGCTCACCGGGGCGGTCACGGCGCCGGCGTTGTGGAGGGCCCCGTTGACGCTGGTCACCGTGATCGGGTCGCCGTTCTTGTCGCTGTCGTTCCAGAGCAGCCAGGCGTCCTGGATGGTGACCTGGTGGTTGCTGTAGTAGTCCATCGCCACGTAGACCGCATCGTCGCGCACCAGGGGTGCCGGGTCGGCATAGGCGAAGTTGAAGGTCAGGCTGCTCGACGCGCTGTCGCCGTCGTTGTCCGTGATCGTGTAGAGGAACTCGGCCAGCAGCACGTCCGGGTCGTTGTGGGTGTAGACGTAGTCGCCGTCGTCCATGTCGACGGTCAGGGTGCCGGCGTCCGTGGTCAGGGTGAGGCGGTTGGTCGCGGCGTCGAACTGCCAGGCCGTGGCCGCGCCGGCGCTCGCCGTCACGGCGTTGCCGTCGAAGCTGAACACCTCGCCCTGGTAGCTCAGGCTGCCGACCCGGCCGCCGTCCGCGCCCAGGGTGCCGCCGGCCAGCAGGTTGCCGGTCGAGGTGTATTTGACGGTCGAGGCCAGCACGGAGCTGAAGTCGTTCATGTCGTGCACCTCGATGGCGGGCTGCTCGGTCTCGGCCAGGCCGTTGTAGCCGACCGGGTCGAGCGCGGTCTTGCTGACCCCGGTGCCCATGCCGATCGAGAAGGCGTTGATGTCGTTGTCCTTGAGGAACTGTACCCAGGTCGCCCGCTCGGCGTCCTGGATGCCATCGTCGGAATTCAGCCCGTCGCCGTACGGGGTGACGCCCAGGGTCGCCAGGTTGCTGTTGTTGTAGTTCGGATAGCCGTCGGACAGGAAGTAGGCGACGTTCTGGGCGTCGGCGAGCTTGCCCGGGTTGTCGTAGGCGTCCATGGCGGCCGCCAGCGCGGCGTCGTAGTTGGTCCAGCCGCCGGCCCCCAGGTTGGCCAGGAAGGCCTTGGCCTGGTCGACGGTCAGCCATACCCCGCCCTGGTTGCCATAGTTCTGGACGTAGGCGGTGTCGTAGAAATAGGCGATGTTGACCATCACGTCGCCCATGCTGTCGTACTGCTCGAGCAATTCGTATATCCCCGCCACCGCGGCTTCCATGCGGGTCAGGTTGGTCATCCCGCTCGGGTCGCCCATCGAGCCCGAGGTGTCGAGGACGATCAGCAGGTTGGTGTTGATCGGCTGCACGCCGGCGTCGACGGAGATGGGCTGGGCGGAGGGGGAGTCGTCGAGGATGTTGACGTTGAGGGAGGAGGCGGCGGAATCGCCGTCGACGTCGGAGACGGAGACGGCGATCTGGTCGACGTAATGGTCGCCGTCGGCGCCGGCCTGGCTGTCGTTGTCGACCGGGTGGGTGAGGGTGTACTGGTAGCTGAGGGAGCCGCCCTGGCCGTCGCCGCTGTAGCCGGTCAGGACCAGGGTGCCGTAGTCGGTGTCGAGGCTGATGGGATAGGTGGCGCTGTTGGTGAGCTGGGCGACGGTCAACTCGGTGCCGGCGATGGTGACGGTGTCGATGCCGTCGAGGGCCTCGAGGGTGAAGCTGCCGGACTTGACCAGGGCGGCGGCATCGGGGGCGCTGCCATTGGCGAGGGCGCTCTCGCTGACGGTGAAGTCGCCGTCGCTGGCGCCGAGGCCGGTGAAGGTGACGCCGTCGTCGGTCCCGTGGATGGTGACGGTGAGGGTGGCGCTGTCGTCGACCGTGCCGTCGGTCATGGTGTAGGCGAAGCTCTCGGTCAGGGTCTGGCCTTCGCCCAGGGCCTGGACGCGCCGGTCGCTGTTGTCGAGGGCATAGGCATAGGCCCCGGTGTCGGCATCCCAGGTCAGGGTGCCGTAGGTCCCTTGCAGGGTGCCGCTGGTATCGACCGTGCCGCCATGCTGGAAGCTGAGCACGTCGAGGTTGTCGCCGTCGGCGTCGGTGTCGTTGGCGAGGACGTTGCCGGTGGCCGGCTGGCTGGCATCCTCATCGATGTCGGCACTGTCGTCATGGGCGACCGGGGCGTCGTTGACGGCCCTGACCTCGAGGGTGATGTCGGCGGAGTCGTAGCCGCCCTGGCCGTCGGAGACGGTGTACGGGATGACCAGGAGGTGGCTGGCGTCGTTGTTGTAGTCGTCGGCGGGGTCGAACTTGACCTGGCCGTCGGCGGTCAGGCTGACGGTGCCGGCGAACTGGCCGGAGACGGGGTCGTAGACCGCGCTCGGGGCATAGGCCTCGGGATGGTCGGGATCGACGGCCTGGCCGTTCAGGCTGGTGATGGCGAGCTGGTCGTGCGGGGTATCCGGATCGACGTCGTTGGCGAGCGGGTCGAAGGTGCTGGTGACGTCCTCGTCGAGGGTGATGGCGTCATCCTTGGCGACGGGCGGATCGTTGACCGAATCGACGGTGAGGTTGACGGTGGCGGAGTCGGTCAGGCCGCCCGGGTCGGAGACCGTGTAGGTGAAGCTCTGGGTACCGTTGTAGTCGGCCGCCGGGGTGAAGCTGAAGTCGCCGTTCTCGTTGATCACCAGGGTGCCGTGGTCGAGCGGCACGGTCGCCGTGCCGGTACTGAAGTCGAAGATCAGGTATTGGCCGTTGACCTGGGTGATGCGCAGCTCGGAGAGGCTGTTGTCGACGTCGGAATCCTGGCCGCCGGCGGCGGCGCCGTTGTCGTCGTCGGTGATGACGTTGCCGGAGAGGACGGTGTCCTCGGGGGTGGTGTAGTGGTTGGCGACGGCGTCGGGGGCGTCGTTGACGGGGTTGACGTCGAAGGTGAAGGTGTTGGGGACGTTGTCGTAGGCGCCGGCGCTGTCCTGGACGGAGAAGGTGAAGCTGGCGTAGGGGGTGCCGTTCTCGTTGGTGTCGGGGAGATAGGAGAGCTTGCCGGCGGCGATGTCGTCGGCGCTGATGACCTGGCCGGCGACGACGGCCTGACCGTCGAGGAAGAGGGTGCCGTGGTCGGGCAGGGTATCGATGCGGACGGCATAGAAGGCCTGTCCGGCATCGGGATCGGAGAAGCCGAAGTCGCCGGACTGGACGACGTAGGGGGTGTCCTCGTCGGTGGTACGGGTGACGTCGGTGCCGTCCGGGGGGGTGTTGTCGCCGACGGTGACGGTGACGGTGGCGGTATCGGAGAGGCCGTCGGGGTCGGAGAGGGTGTAGGTGATGAGGACGGGCCCGGAGACGTTGCTGGCGGGGGTGAAGAGGAGGCTGCCGTCGGGGTTGACGGAGACGGTGCCCTGGCTGGGATCGGCGAGGACGGGGTTGGAGACGGTGAGCTGGTCGCGGGTGTTGTCGGGGTCGCTGTCGTTGGCCTTGACGTCGATGTCGACGGCGGTGTTGATGGGGGTGCTGGCGACGTCGTCGACGGCGTTGGGGGCGTCGTTGACGGGGTTGACGGTGACGTAGACGGTGGCCGGGACGGGGGTGGTGCCGTCGGAGATGGTGTAGGTGAAGCTGGTATCGCCGAAGTAGTTGGCCTCGGGGGTGAAGGTGATGGTGCCGTCGGCATTGAGGGTGGCGATGCCGTGGCTGACGGAGACGGAGTCACCGGGCTGGACGGAGGTGCCGGCGATCTTGACGATGGTGAGGGGATCGCCGTCGACGTCGGAATCGTTGGCGAGGACGGCGATGGTGACGGCGGTGTCCTCGTTGGTGGTGGCGTGGTCGTCGCCGGCGACGGGGGTGTCGTCGCCGCCGATCATCTGGATGTTGAGGTTGGCGGAGTCGGTGCCGCCGTGGCCGTCGGAGACGAAGTAGGTGAAGGTCGGGACGGGGCCGTCGTAGTCCTTGGCGGGGCTGAAGGTGTAGCGGCCGTCGGCGGCGAGGGTGAAGGTGCCGATGCCGGTGAGGGTGACGGTGTCGCCGGGCAGGTAGCTGTCGCTGCCGACCGAGAAGCCGGTGACGGCGAGGCTGTCGCCGTCGGGATCGGTGTCGTTGTCGAGGACGTTGCCGGTGAGGACGGTGTCCTCGAGCAGCGTCACGTTGTCGTCGTTGGCGGTCGGGGCGTCGTTGACCGGGCGGACCTCGAGGGTGATGTCGGCGGAGTCGGAGCCGCCCTGGCCGTCGGAGACGGTGTAGGGGATGACCAGGAGGTGGCTGGCATCGTTGTTGTAGTCGTCGGCGGGGTCGAACTTGACCTGGCCGTCGGCGGTCAGGCTGACGGTGCCGGCGAACTGGCCGGAGACGGGGTCGTAGACGGCGCTCGGGGCATAGGCCTCGGGATGGTCGGGATCGACGGCCTGGCCGTTCAGGCTGGTGATGGCGAGTTGGTCGTGCGGGGTATCCGGATCGACGTCGTTGGCGAGCGGGTCGAAGGTGCTGGTGACGTCCTCGTCGAGGGTGATGGCGTCATCCTTGGCGACGGGCGGATCGTTGACCGAATCGACGGTGAGGTTGACGGTGGCGGAGTCGGTCAGGCCGCCCGGGTCGGAGACCGTGTAGGTGAAGCTCTGGGTACCGTTGTAGTCGGCCGCCGGGGTGAAGCTGAAGTCGCCGTTCTCGCTGATCACCAGGGTGCCGTGGGCGAGCGCGACCGTGGCCGTGCCGGAGTTGAAGACCAGATCCTCGCCGTTGACCTGGGTGATGCGGAGTTCGGAGAGGCTGTTGTCGACGTCGGAATCCTGGCCGCCGGCGGCGGAGCCGTTGTCGTCGTCGGTGATGACGTTGCCGGAGAGGACGGTGTCCTCGGGGGTGGTGTAGTGGTTGGCGACGGCGTTGGGGGCGTCGTTGACGGGGTTGACGTCGAAGGTGAAGGTGTTGGGGACGTCGTCGTAGGCGCCGGCGCTGTCCTGGACGGAGAAGGTGAAGCTGGCGTAGGGGGTGCCGTTCTCGTTGGTGTC
Source organism: Parasulfuritortus cantonensis (assembly GCF_004337445.1). GTDB lineage: Bacteria > Pseudomonadota > Gammaproteobacteria > Burkholderiales > Thiobacillaceae > Parasulfuritortus > Parasulfuritortus cantonensis. The sequence goes on from NZ_SJZB01000018.1 coordinate 89,663, forward strand.
GGGGAGATAGGAGAGCTTGCCGGCGGCGATGTCGTCGGCGCTGATGACCTGGCCGGCGACGACGGCCTGACCGTCGAGGAAGAGGGTGCCGTGGTCGGGCAGGGTATCGATGCGGACGGCATAGAAGGCCTGTCCGGCATCGGGATCGGAGAAGCCGAAGTCGCCGGACTGGACGACGTAGGGGGTGTCCTCGTCGGTGGTACGGGTGACGTCGGTGCCGTCCGGGGGGGTGTTGTCGCCGACGGTGACGGTGACGGTGGCGGTATCGGAGAGGCCGTCGGGGTCGGAGAGGGTGTAGGTGATGAGGACGGGCCCGGAGACGTTGCTGGCGGGGGTGAAGAGGAGGCTGCCGTCGGGGTTGACGGAGACGGTGCCCTGGCTGGGATCGGCGAGGACGGGGTTGGAGACGGTGAGCTGGTCGCGGGTGTTGTCGGGGTCGCTGTCGTTGGCCTTGACGTCGATGTCGACGGCGGTGTTGATGGGGGTGCTGGCGACGTCGTCGACGGCGTTGGGGGCGTCGTTGACGGGGTTGACGGTGACGTAGACGGTGGCCGGGACGGGGGTGGTGCCGTCGGAGATGGTGTAGGTGAAGCTGGTATCGCCGAAGTAGTTGGCCTCGGGGGTGAAGGTGATGGTGCCGTCGGCATTGAGGGTGGCGATGCCGTGGCTGACGGAGACGGAGTCACCGGGCTGGACGGAGGTGCCGGCGATCTTGACGATGGTGAGGGGATCGCCGTCGACGTCGGAATCGTTGGCGAGGACGGCGATGGTGACGGCGGTGTCCTCGTTGGTGGTGGCGTGGTCGTCGCCGGCGACGGGGGTGTCGTCGCCGCCGATCATCTGGATGTTGAGGTTGGCGGAGTCGGTGCCGCCGTGGCCGTCGGAGACGAAGTAGGTGAAGGTCGGGACGGGGCCGTCGTAGTCCTTGGCGGGGCTGAAGGTGTAGCGGCCGTCGGCGGCGAGGGTGAAGGTGCCGATGCCGGTGAGGGTGACGGAGTCGCCGGGCAGGTAGCTGTCGCCGCCGACCGAGAAGCCGGTGACGGCGAGGTTGTCGCCGTCGGGATCGGTGTCGTTGTCGAGGACGTTGCCGGTGAGGACGGTGTCCTCGAGCAGGGTCACGTTGTCGTCGTTGGCGGTCGGGGCCTGGTTCTCGGCCAGGGGCTCGATGAGGTTGCCGCGCAGGTCGGTGACGTTGGCGCCGGCATCGGCGGTGAGGCCGGCATAGCTTTCGCCGGTGACGGATTCGACGATGCGGTCGAGGCGGACGAAGGTATGGCCTTCCTGGGTCTCGCCTCCGGTCAGGCCGGCCGCGGTCTTCTCGAGCAGGTCGTCGATCGGCTTGCCCTGCTCGATGGCCTGGATCAGGCTGTCGAGATCGGCGCTGGAGGCGTTCTGGCCCAGGTCGGTGGTGCCGATGGCGAGGTTGTTGCCGGCATTGTCGGTGTCCGCGAAGAGACCGGCGATGATCTGGTGCACGCCCGGTTCCAGGATCAGCGTGTTGCCGTCCGGATAGGCCAACTCCACCTGCGCTCCCGCCGCCGTCACGACGATCTCGCCGTCCCGTACCGTGTCGCCCAGGTGCAGCTTGTGCAGCTTGCCCCCCTCGTCTCGTACATATGCCTCGCCGCGCAACGCCGTGACAGTCGCTTGGATGTGGCTCGGGCTATGGATGGCCATGTCTGTTTCCCTGTTCGTATGAGGTTATCGCGTGGTCCCGGCGAGCCCGCCGCCCTGCCCGGTGTGCGGGCGCGCGGCGGCCGGCGCCGCCGCGGTGGCGGCCCGCGGGCCGCGGTCGGGGCGCGGCCGACGGGTACCGTGGCGGGTCGGTGTTGGAAAAGAGGACGGGATACCGGGAGTCAACATCCCGTCCTGCCGGCATGACTCAGCCGAGGAGTCCGCCAAGTAAGCCGGTAAACAGGCTGACGAGCGCGCCGACCAGGAGGACGGTGAACAGGACGACCGCCGCGTAGGGCAGCGCCGTCGTCACGGGTGCCGGATGCGGCGTCGGCATCCGGTCGACCGGCCGGCGCTGCCCCCGACTCACCACGCCGGCCTCCCCGCCGTCGCCGCTGAACCGCTTGCGTTCCGTAGGCTCCCTGGTTTCATGGTGCTCGTCCGAAGGCGTCCTACAGGCTGCTGTTGGCGAGCAGGCCGGCCGTGCCCAGGCTGGCCGAGATCGTCCCGCCCAGGCTGGTGGACAGGATGGGCAGCATGTCCGGGACATGGGCGCCGAGATTGGCCATGGCCTCGCCGGCCCCGTTGCCGAGGCCGGTCATCATGCCGGCGATGCCGGCGCCGACACCCGCCGTCAGGCCGCCCAGGGTATAGGCGGCGTAGGCGGACATGATGGCGGTGCCGCCGTCATGGCTGAGCGACTGCTGGACCACCTGCGTGTGGTCCGGGCTGTCGTACGAGCCGATGTAATACATCGTGTAGGTGGATTCGGTGAAGTCGATCGCCGAGCCGGCGACGCTGTTCATGGCGTCGGCGGTGGCGGCGATGGTGCTTTCCTCCAGGGCGGTGACGCCGTCGAAGGCGGTCTGTAGCGTGGTGTTGACCATGGCGGTCATGCCGTCGATCACGCTGTCGACCAGCGTGCCGGCATTGGCCGCGGCGACGTTGCTCAACGCGGCGGCATCGCTTGCGCTGGCCCCGAGTATGGCATTCACGTCAGCCGCGGAAGTGCTGTCGCCGAGCAGGACATCGAGCAATCCCATCTTTGTTTCTCCTTGTTGGTAGTAGGCGGTAACCGTGGCGGCGTTGGCCGGCCCGGCAACCACGCCGCTCCTCCGTCGGCGGGCCGGGCCGGCGCAATCCGCGTCGAGTGGGAGGGGTTTCAGCAAGGGCTGTGCCAGCCCGCGCCGAGGCGGAAAACCGCCCGGCTCGGCTGGGAAATGGGTAACGGCGAGTGGGAAAGCGGGGGATCCGCCGGGATTTTCGTCCCGGACAGGCGAATTCCGGCGGCCGGGCGGCCTGCGGCCCGGCGGGTGTTACGTTACATCCGGAGCCCGTTACGTAACGGCGCGGGCGGACTCAGCGCATGCCCGGCAGCATGCCCTTCATGCCGCGCATCATCTTGGCCATGCCGCCCTTGCCCAGGGATTTCATCATCTTCTGGGCCTGCTCGAACTGGTTGAGCAGGCGGTTGACGTCCTGAACCTGGACGCCGGCGCCGGCGGCGATGCGGCGCTTGCGCGAGGCCTTGAGGAGCTCGGGCTTGCGGCGCTCCTCCGGGGTCATGGCGTTGATGATGCCCTCGACCCGCTTCATCTGCTTCTCGCCCTCGGCCAACTGGTCGGCGCTGGCCTTGCCGGCGCCCGGCAGCTTGTCCATCAGGGTGGACAGGCCGCCCAGCTTCTTCATCTGCTGCATCTGGGCCTTGAAGTCCTCCAGGTCGAAACCCTTGCCGGACTTCAGCTTCTGCACCGTCTTCAGGGCCTCGGCGTGGTCGACCGCCTTGTGCGCCTCCTCGATCAGGGACAGGACGTCGCCCATGCCCAGGATGCGGCTGGCCATGCGCTCGGGGTGGAAGACCTCGATGCCGGTGAGCTTTTCGCCCACGCCGACGACCTTGATGGGCTTGCCGGTGATCTGGCGCACCGACAGGGCGGCGCCGCCGCGGGCGTCGCCGTCCAGCTTGGTGAGCGCCACACCCGTCAGGGGCAGGGCATCGTTGAAGGCCTTGGCGGTGTTGACCGCGTCCTGGCCCTGCATGGCGTCCACCACGAACAGGGTTTCCACCGGGTCCAGGGCCTTATGGAGTTCCTTGATCTCCTCCATCATGGCCTCGTCCACGTGCAGGCGGCCGGCCGTGTCGACGATCAGGACGTCATGGAAGTGGCGCCTGGCGTGGTCGAGGGCGGCACGGGCGATGTCGATCGGCTTCTGGTCCGGCGTCGACGGGAAGAAATCGGCCTCGGCCTGGCCGGCTACCGTCTTCAACTGGTCGATGGCGGCGGGACGGTAGACGTCGGTGGAGACCAGCAACACCTTTTTTTTGCCGCGCTCGCGGATCAGGCGGACCAGCTTGCCGCAGGTGGTGGTCTTGCCGGCGCCCTGCAGGCCGGCCATCAGGAATACCGCCGGCGGCTGGCTGGCGAAGGACAGGGGCGCCGCCTGCTCGCCCATCAGGGCGGCGAGTTCCTTGTGCACGATGCCGATCAGCATCTGGCCCGGGGTGAGGCTTTGCAGGACCTCCTGACCCATGGCCTTGTCCTTGACCTTGGCGATGAACTCGCGCACCACGGGCAGGGCGACGTCCGCCTCCAGGAGGGCGACACGCACCTCGCGCAGGGCGTCCTGGATGTTGGCCTCGGTCAGGCGGCCCTGGCCGCGCAGGTTCTTGACGACCCGGCCAAGTCGTTCGGAGAGATTGTCGAACATACGCTATCGCAATTGAATCGGCTAAACTGGCGCAGTTTATCAAATCGACGACCTGGCCAAGCGCTGACCACGGAATAATGCCTGAAGCCTTACTGTACCTGCTCACCGTTGCCACCTACCTGGGGCTGTCGGCCTACTTCCGTCCCGGCGGCCCGGCCTGTTGCGGCCCGACCGGATGGGGCCGCCTGCTGTTGTTCGTGCCGTTGGCCCTGCACCTCTACCTGCTCGACGAGGTGATCCTGCCCGGTGCCGGCCTGAGCCTCGGCTTCGGCACCTCGTTCTCGGCCGTGGCGGCCTTGACGGTGCTGTTCTACGGCCTCGCCGCCTGGCATTACCCGCTCGCCGGCATGCAGAGCTTCGTCCTGATGTTCGGTGCCTTCGGTGTCCTCCTGCAGGCCGTGATGCCGGGCGGCCGTGTCCTCCCCGACGCCGGCATGCCGCTCTTCAAGGTGCATATGCTGGCGGCCTTCGCGGCCTATGGCCTGTTCGCCGTCGCCGCCCTGCACGCGGCCCTCATCGCCATCGCCGAGAAGCATCTGCATCGGCCGGTCCCGACCCGCATGGTCGCCGGCCTGCCGCCTTTGCTGACGCTGGAGAAACTGCTTTTCCGCATGGTCGAACTGGGTTTCCTGATCCTCACGCTGACCCTGCTGTCCGGTATCTTCTTCTCCGAGTCGATCTACGGCCGGGCCTTCCCGCTCACCCACATGACGGTGTTCGGCATCGCCTCCTGGGCGATCTACGCCGCGTTGTTGTCCGGGCGCCGCATCTACGGCTGGCGCGGCCGTACCGCCATCTTCTGGACCCTGGCCGGTTTCGTGACCCTGCTGCTGTCCTACGTGGGCGTGAAATTCGTCCTCGAGGTGCTGCTCGGGCGGGCTTGACAGGCGGGCCGACGGCCCTAGACTGAAGCGGTGTTCTTCGCCCGGTTTACGGTTTGGACCAGATACCTTTAGGCGTCCTGCTGGCGGCGCTATTCCTGTTGTTGATCCTGTCGGGTTTCTTTTCCGGCTCCGAAACCAGCATGATGGCGGTGAACCGCTATCGGCTGAAAACGCTCGCCAAGGGCAATAACCGCGGCGCCAAGCTGGCTGAATGGCTGTTGGCACGTACCGACAAGCTGCTTTCGGTCATCCTGCTCGGCAACAATCTCGTCAACTCGGCCGCCGCCGCCCTGGTGACCGTGGTGTCGTTCCGGGTCTTCGGCGAGAACGAGATATCGCTCACCCTGGCCACGGTCCTGGTCACCTTTCTTATCCTGGTCTTCTCCGAGGTGACGCCCAAGGTCATCGGCGCCTCCTATCCGGAGCGCATCGTGCCGGTGGTCAGCTACCCGCTCGCCTTGCTGCTCAAGCTGCTCCATCCGGTGATCTGGTTCATCAACCTGTTCGTCCATGGCCAGCTCAGGTTGTTGCGTCTCAAGGTGGTCGAGGAAGGCGGCGGCAACCGCATGGGCGTCGAGGAACTGCGTACGCTCCTGGCCGAGTCGGGCAGTTTCCTGCCGCAGAGCCATCGCAGCATGCTGCTCAACCTGTTCGATCTGGAGAAGCTGACCGTCGACGACGTCATGTTGCCGCGCGGCGAGATCGAGGCGATCGACGTGGATTCGGCCGCGGACGAGACCGTCCAGCATCTCCAGACCAGTCACCACGCGCATCTGCCGGTATACCGCGATGAACTCAACGAGATCGTCGGCATCGTTCACGTGCGTCGCGCCCTGGCCCATATCGGTGCCGACGGATTCGACGCCGAAGCGTTCCGGCAGGGGCTCAAGGCGGCCTATTTCGTACCCTCGGGCACGCCGCTCCTCACCCAGTTGAGCCAGTTCAAGGAGAATCGCCAGTCGCTCGGCCTGGTCGTCGACGAGTACGGCGAACTGCTCGGCCTGATCACCGTCGAGGATGTCCTGGAGGAGATCGTCGGCGAGTTCTCGGGCGTCAATCCCCTGCAGGGGAACGGCTGGGTCGCCGACGAGGAGGGCGGTTATCTGGTCGAGGGCACCATCAGTCTGCGCGACCTCAACCGCAAGCTGGGCCTGGCCTTGCCGCTGGAGGGCGCGCGTACCCTCAACGGCCTGATCATGGAATACCTGGAGGCGATGCCCGAGGCCGGTGTGACGATCAAGGTCGCCGGCTGTACCGTCGAAATCGTCCAGGTGACCGGGCGCAAGGTGAAGACGGCACGGGTACGGCCGGAGAATCGGTCCTGAAGTTTTGACATTTATATGTAGTCTATGCATTATCAAGCGTAGATACTTGTATTCATGCGGAAAAGGGAGCCGTCGTGGCAGCCACAGTTGCCAGTAACTTGACCGGTCTGTGCCGAGCCCTTGTTCAGCAGGGCCTGCTCAGCCAGGAGGAAGGCGAAACGCTGCAGGCCCAGGCGAAAGCGGCAGGCGAGAGTATTGTTACGCACCTGGTGCGTACCAAGCGTTTCCGGCCCCCTCAGATCGCGACGTTCTCCTCGATCACCTACGGTCTGCCTTTCTTCGATCTCGATTCACTCGATCCCATGGTCATGCCGGCCGGCGTGGTGGACCAGAAGCTGGTCGACAAGCATCGCGTCATCGCCTTGTCCCGGCGTGGCAATCGCCTGTATCTGGGGGTTTCGGATCCGAGCAACCTGCAGATACTCGACGACGTCAAGTTCCAGACCGGCCTGGCCGTCGAACTGGTGGTCCTCGAAGAGGACAAATTGGCCCGTTACCTGGAGCAAAATGCCCAGACCGGCCAGGACGACATCCTCAAGAGCATCGATACCGACGACCTCAACCTCGAGTTCACCGACGAGGACAGCCAGGCCGCCGTCGATACCGCCGCTGCCCAGGACATCGACGACGCCCCGGTGGTGCGCTACCTGCAGAAGATCATGCTGGATGCCATCAACGGCAACGCGTCCGACATCCACTTCGAGCCTTATGAAAAGTACTACCGCATCCGCTACCGGATGGACGGCATCCTGTACGAAGTGGCGCAGCCGCCGTTGGCGATCAAGGAAAAGATCGCCTCCCGGATCAAGGTGATTTCGAAGCTCGATATTTCCGAGAAGCGGATACCGCAGGACGGCCGCATGAAGCTGGTCGTCTCGCGCAAGAAGACGGTGGATTTCCGGGTCAGCACCCTGCCGACCCTGTATGGCGAGAAGATCGTCATGCGTATCCTGGATTCCAACACGGCGCTCAATACCAAGATCGACGACCTTGGCTATGAAGCGCAGCAGCTCGCCCATCTTCTGGAGGCCATCGAACGGCCCTACGGCATGGTCCTGGTGACCGGGCCGACCGGTAGCGGCAAGACCGTGTCGCTGTACTCCTGCCTGAACCTGCTGAACAAGCCGGGCGTGAACATTTCCACCGTCGAGGACCCGGTGGAAATCCAGTTGGCCGGCATCAACCAAGTCAACGTCAACGACAAGGCCGGCCTGAATTTCTCCACCGCGCTGCGTTCCTTCCTGCGCCAGGATCCGGACATCGTGATGGTCGGTGAAATCCGCGACCTGGAGACGGCCGACATCGCCATCAAGGCCGCCCAGACGGGCCACATGGTGCTGTCGACGCTGCACACCAACGACGCGCCGTCGACCCTCACCCGGCTGGTCAACATGGGGGTGCCGAGCTATAACGTAGCAGCGTCCGTGCTCTTGATCACCGCCCAGCGCCTGGGCCGCCGGCTTTGCCCGAACTGCAAGGCGCCGATCGACATCCCCCCGGAGGCGCTGCTCAACGCCGGGTTTTCCGAGGCCGATCTGGACGGCAGTTGGCAGGCCTACGGGGCAGTCGGCTGCGACGTGTGCAAGAACACCGGCTACAAGGGGCGCGTGGGTATCTACCAGGTCATGCCGATCAGCGACGAGATCAACCGCCTGATCCTGAAGAACGCGAGCAATAACGAGATCGCCGAGCAGTCGCGCAACGAGGGCGTTCTTGATTTGCGCCGCGCCGGTCTGCTCAAGGTCAAGTCCGGGATGACGTCGCTCGAGGAAGTGCTGGCCGTAACCAACGAATGATGAGGAACTGACAGCATGGCGGTAGCCAGGATAGCTAAACAGGCCGCGGAGATTCCGTTCGTCTGGGAAGGTACCGACAAGCTCGGCCGCAAGATCAAGGGCGAGATGCTGGCGGCCGGCGAGGCCGTGGTCAAGCAGAGCCTGCGCCGGCAAGGCATCAATGCCACCAAGGTGCGCAAGCAGAGCATGCTGGCGCGCGGCAAGAAGATCACGGAAAAGGACATCGCCCTGTTTACGCGCCAGTTGGCGACCATGGTCAAGGCCGGCGTACCGTTGCTGCAGGCGTTCGATATCACGGCGCGCAGCCACGCCAACCCCTCTTTGCAGCGCCTGCTCGGGGTGGTCAAGGCCGACGTCGAGTCGGGTACCTCGCTCAACCAGGCCTTCCGGCGCCATCCGAAGCACTTCGACGCGCTCTACTGCAACTTGGTCGAGGCCGGCGAGGCGGCGGGCATCCTCGAGACCGTGCTGGACCGGATCGCGGCCTACAAGGAAAAGATCCTGGCCATCAAGGGCAAGATCAAGTCGGCCCTCATGTATCCGGCCATCGTGGTCGTGGTCGCCTTCATCATCACCACCGGGATCATGCTGTTCGTCATCCCGACCTTCAAGGAACTGTTCGAAGGCAGCGGTGCCGAGTTGCCCGCCCTCACGGCGCTGGTGATCAAGATTTCGGATGCCTTCACGGCATGGTGGTGGGCGATATTCGGCGTCATCGGCATCGCCATCGCCGCCTTCATGCAGGCGTTCAGCCGCTCCAAGACGTTCCGGGCACGTATCGATGCCTGGTCGCTGAAGCTGCCCATCTTCGGGCCGCTCATCGAGAAGGCCACGGTGTCGCGCTGGGCACGCACCTTTTCCTCGTTGTTCGCCGCCGGCGTGCCCATGGTCGAGGCCCTGGAGTCCGTCGCCGGGGCCTCCGGCAATGCCGTGTTCGAGGAGGCGACCTTGAAGTTGCGTACCGACGTGGCGACCGGCGCCAGCCTGACGTCTTCGCTGCAGGCCGCCAAGGTATTCCCGACCATGCTGATTCAGATGGTCGCCATCGGCGAGGAGTCCGGTGCCCTGGATTCCATGGTGGAGAAGGTGGCCGACTTCTACGAACGCGAGGTGGATGACGCCGTCGCCGGCATATCCAGCCTCATCGAGCCGTTGATCATGGTGGTGTTGGGCGGTTTGATCGGCACCATCGTGATCGCCATGTATCTGCCGATCTTCAAGCTGGGGACCGCGTTTTGATCGAAGTGCTGGCCGCCTCGCCGGCAATCTGGGCCGGCGTCGCGGTTCTGCTCGGGCTGGTGGTGGGCAGTTTCCTCAACGTGGTCATCCATCGCCTGCCCCGGATGATGGAACAGGAATGGCAGGCACAATGCGCCGAATTGCGCGGCGAACCGGCGCACGAGGTGCCGCGCTACGATCTGGTTGTGCCGCGCTCGGCCTGCCCGTCCTGCGGCCATGCCATCGCCTGGCATGAGAACATCCCGGTACTCAGCTATCTCTTCCTGCGTGGCAAGTGCTCCGCTTGCCAGGCACCGATCTCGTTGCGCTATCCGCTGGTCGAGCTTGCCACTGCCCTGCTTACCGGCGCGGCCGCTTGGCAGTTCGGCTTCACCTGGCAGGCGGCGGCCGCCTTCGCGTTGATCTGGGCCCTGGTCGCCCTCGCCGGAATCGACTTCGATACCCAGTATCTGCCCGATGCCATCACCCTGCCGCTGCTCTGGCTCGGGTTGCTGCTCAACCTGGGCCGGATGTTCGCTTCCCTGCCGGATGCCGTGATCGGGGCTGTCGCCGGTTACCTGGCGCTCTGGCTGGTCTACCAGATGTTCAAGCGCCTGACCGGCAAGGAAGGCATGGGGTACGGTGACTTCAAGCTGCTTGCCGCGCTCGGGGCCTGGTTTGGCTGGACCATGTTGCCGCTGATCATTCTCGCTTCCAGTCTGGTCGGTGCCATCGTCGGCATCGCCATGATTCTCCTGGCCGGGCACGACCGTGCCCGGCCCATCCCGTTCGGGCCCTACCTCTCCATTGCCGGGCTCGTCGCGCTGTTCTGGGGCACGGCCCTGATGCGGCAATACCTCGGCGCATGACGCGTCTGCGCCCCTATTGTGTCGGGTTGACCGGCGGCATCGGGAGCGGCAAGAGCCTGGTCGCCCGGATGTTCGGCGAGCGCGGGGCCGGCATCGTCGATACCGACGTCATCGCGCGGACCATCACCGCACCGGGTGGCGCGGCCATCGCGTCACTGCGCGCAGCCTTCGGCCCGGATTTCATCGCCCAGGATGGCGGCCTCGACCGCGCCCGCATGCGCGCCCTGGTATTCGCCGACCCGGCCGCGAGGCACCGTCTGGAGGGTCTCCTGCACCCGATGATCCGTGCCCGGGCGGCGGCCGAACTGGTCGACCTCGGCCGGTTTCCCTACGTGGTGCTGGTGGTGCCGTTGCTGGTCGAGACGGCCGCCTACGGCGAGCTCTATGACCGCGTCCTGGTGGTGGACTGCGAACCCGGGCAGCAGCTTGCCCGCGTGGTCCAGCGGGACGGTTTGGCGGAGGCCACCGTACGCGCCGTGATGGCCGCCCAGGCCGGGCGGGAGGCGCGCCTGGCCGCGGCCGACGATGTCATCGACAACCGCGGCGCCGCCGCCAGTCTCGCGACCCAGGTCGATGTCCTGCATCGGGCCTATGCCGCTGCCGCCGGACGCCACTGAAGGGCAACCGGGCATTGCATACATCCGACACCATCCTGCACAATTCCGGCAAGCGCGAAATACCTTGGACGGTGTATATCCCCGCCGTCGTTGACTGCCATCCCGGAATGAATAGGTCCTAGTGATCGTTTACGAATATCCCCTGAACGAACGAATCCGTACCTGGCTGCGGCTGGAGGATTTGTTCGGCAAGGCCGGCTTTTTCGTCCGGGCCGGCGATTCCCGTTCCCACCATGCCGGCCTCCTCGCGCTGTTCGAGCTGGCGGACGTCATGGCCCGGCCGGAGTTGCGCAGCGAATTGATCCAGGAACTGGAACGCCAGAAACTGTCGTTGGAACCGTTACGCGGTAATCCGGCGGTGGACCCGGACCGCCTTGAGCCCCTGCTGGAGCGGCTCGCCAGCGCGTTGGCCACGTTGCACGGCCTGTCCGGCAAGCTCGGCCAACATATCCGGGAAAACGACTGGCTGGCCGGCATCAAGAGCCGGACCGGCATCCCCGGAGGCGCCTGCGGCTTCGATCTGCCCGGTTATTACTACTGGCTCAACCAGCCCGCGGCCGTCCGCGTCGCCGACCTGGAGCGCTGGCTGGCCCCCCTGCAGCCGATCCGGAGCGGGGTCGAGTTGATCCTGGAGTTGTTGCGGGAAAGTGGCAACCAAGGCCATTACTCGGCCGTGAACGGCACCTTCCAACTCATGCTGGGCGGGCGCGTCGTCCAGATGCTGCGGGTCGGGCTCGACGAGCGCTGGCCCTGCGTGCCCGAGGTCAGCGCCAACAAGTACGCCGTCAACCTGCGCTTCGTCACCGTCGAGAAGAACCAGAAGCCGAAGACCTACGAACAGGACGTCACGTTCGAACTGGTCTTCTGCTCGCTCATCGGCTGCTGCGTGCAGCCGATCTGAGACGCCGAGCCCGTCTGGCCAGGGCAGGGCTCAGTCGAGCGAGGTCAGGTTGCGGCCTTGGAGCAGATTGAGTTGGCTGACCAGGGGCGCCGCGGCGGAACCGAACTGGGCGCGGTAGCGGGCCTCGAGCGGATAGGCGGCCGGCATGCGGACGGCAAGCGGATTCTTTTGCACGTCGTTGACCCGGAACTCGTAATGCAGGTGCGGGCCGGTCGCCAGACCGGTGGCACCGACATAGCCGATGATGTCCCCCTGGCTGACCCGGGCACCGTTGCGCAGGCCTTTGGCGAAGCGCGAAAGGTGACCGTAGGCGGTGCTGTAGGGGCCTTGGTGCCTGAGCACGATCAGGTTGCCGTAGCCGCCCTTGCGGCCGACGAAGGCGACCTTGGCGTCGGATACCGCGCGCACCGGGGTACCGGTCGGGGCGGCGTAGTCGATGCCCTTGTGGGCACGCCATTCCTTCAGCACCGGGTGGTAACGGGCGCTCGAGAAACCGGAGGAGATACGGCTGAACGGAATCGGCGACTTGAGGAAGGCGCGCTTCATGCTCTTGCCGTCCGGGGTGAAGTAGCTCTCCCGGCCCTGCGGGTCGCGGAAGTAGACGGCGCGGTAGGCATGGCCCTGGTTGACGAATTCGGCGGCCAGCAGGCGCCCGGTACGCAGGGCACGGCCGCCCTGGTACTGGACCTCGTAGACCACTGAGAAGCGGTCGCCTTGGCGGATGTCGCGATGGAAGTCGATGTCGCCGGAGAACACTTCGGCCATCTGGGAGGCGATGGAATCGGGAACGTCGGCGGCATCGGTGGCGCCGAACAGCGAATACTTGATCTCGCCGGAACGCATGACCACCTGGGTTTCCGGCTGGATGACCTCGTCCTTGGCGACGAAGCCGTCGCCGGCGCGCTCGATGGTCAGCAGGTTCGAGTCGTCGATGAGATAGCGGAACAGCAACAGACGGCCACCGGAGGTCACCTTGGCCAGGATGGTGCGGCCGGCGATCAGCCGGGCCGCATGGCCGCGGCTCGCCGCCAGCGCCCCCGGCATGTCTTCGGGCCCGACGCCCAGGCGGTCGAGCAGGGAGGCGAGGGTATCGCCGGATTGGATGCGCTCTTCGCGCCAGAAGTCGAACGCCCCGCTGTCGGCCTGGGCCGGTTCCGGAAGGGCAACGTCGGCAACGACGGTAGTCTGGGGGACGTTCTGGGTGACGGTATCGGGCGAGACGCCGAACGCGGTGACGACTTCGAACAGCGGGATGGCGGAGAGAACCAGTAGCCAGCGCTTATGGCGCGCCAAGAAGGCGAATGTACGCGTTATGTGCTGCATGCCGAAACCGTACCTGTGCGGAAATTCGGCACAAGAGTACCAAAAAAATCCGACCAATTGAACCTTTTATCCCTGGATATGGGCGCCACGGCCGGCTATGCGGCAAGGTAGAATGCCGGGGGATCACGGTTGATCCGGTTGGGATCGAGTCTGCCGATGTTATTCAAGAGCCGCGAACGCCAAGTACACGAGCGTATCTGCCAGGAAATCGAAAGCCGCCTCACCCGCAGCGGGGCGCCGCGGGAGGTACGCCATTTCCTGCTGAACCACTGGTCCTATCTGCTGGCCGGGGTGTTCTTCAGCCATGGCGACCAGCATCCCGACTGGGAGGCCGGCTGGCATACCGTCAATGCCTTGCTCTGGAGCCTGACGCCGAAACAGGGCCAGGAGGAGACGGAGCAGTTCCTCCGTCTCGTGCCCACCCTGCTCGGCCGCCTGCATGACGGTTGCGACGCCATGAATCTGGCGCCGGCCGAACGGGACGAACTGTTTTCCCAACTGGCCCTGCTGCATGCCGCCGTGGCGCGCGCCGGTCTGGAGGCGGCGCTCGCGCCGGACGGTCCGATCACCCAGCTCGGGCGCGATGCGGATCTCGAGTTTTCCGAGGCCGAGATCGCTTCGCTGGAGGCCTCCAGCGTCTCGGAGGCGACCGATTCCCGGCGCAGCAAGGAGGACCTGGCGGCGGCCATCGCCGCCCTGCAGGTCGGCGACAGCGTGCGCTTCCGCATTGCGGACCGCGAGAAGCCGTTGTTCCTGCAATGGATCAGCCCGATGGGCGGCATGTACCTGTTCGCCGACGAGGAGGGCTACGACGCCATGTCGCTCACCAGTGCACGCCTGGCCGAGAAGTTGGCCAAGGGCGAGGCGAGCCTAGGGAAATAGCCTGACCGGCAAGCCCAGAGCGGCCAGGCGCCCGGCCAGCCTCGTCAGCCAGTCCTCGGGCAGGCGGCCCAGGCGGGGCGCCTCCGGCTGCGTGGACGGTCTGGCCAGGCCATAGAGCATGACCCCACGCAGGGCCAGGCCGTCGGCCAGGGCCTGGCCGAGCAGGTCCAGGTAGGCTGCCAGCTCGGTTTCCGCGGGCGGTTCGCCATCCACGCTGAATACGCAGGTCTGGATCCAGGTCGGGCAGGCGCTTGCGCAGTGGCCCAGGTTGCGCAACACCCGGGCGGGCGTCGAGTCCGTGTGGTTGATGGCGCGCAGGCCCTCGACGCTGGCGCGGTCGATCTTGAACCAGACCTCGCCGCCCAGTTCGGCGAGTCGGCGCAGGCCGGCTTGGACGGCGGGCCGGTGCATCAGGCTGCCGTTGCTGATCAACACGACCTTGAGCCGGCCGGCGAGGCCGAATTCATCCAGTATCCGGCCGACCAGGTCGACCACGGCGGCAAACTCCGCCGCGCTGGTCGGCTCGCCGTTGCCCGACAGGGCGATGTCGTTGAGCCGGCGCAGGCCCTCGGGCACCGAGCGGGCCATGAAGTCGCCGGTCAGGACATCGGCCAGCATGCCGCGCAGCTCGGTCTCCAGGCGCGGCAGGTCGACCGGCGGCGGCCCGCCGTTCGTCAGGTCCGGCACCTGGCAGTAGATGCAGCGCCAGTTGCAGGCGTGGTTGACGTTCAGGTTGATGCCGATGGAAACGCCGCCCGCGCGCCGCGACAGCACCGGGTAGACGTAGGTCAGGCCAACGGCATCGCGGTCGTGGTCGGTGGTTGTCAGCTGCATGTCGGAAGTGCGGCGCGTACGGCCGCGACGCGGGCCTGGCGGACCGCTTCGGGGATTCGCCCCGGCGCGGCCGCGCGCGCGACCGCGCCGGCGTCGACGGCGCGCGCCGCGGCCAGGGCCTGGCCGAGACGGGCGGCCTGCGGATAGGGTGCCTCGGCGGCGCCGCCGCGACCGCGGGCGTCGGCCGCGCAGACCGCCAGAAGCTCCGCGAACCGTTCCGGCCGGCGGAAAGCGTCGCAACGTTCGAACAGCTCGACCATCGTGCCCGCGCGCAGCGCGCCGGCGCGGTGCACGATGCCGTGCTCGCGTGCCGCGAGGACGGCCAGGTCGCGACACTCGGCCGGCGCCCGCAGGCGCTCGCTGACCGCCCGGGCGAGCGGGGCGCCGAGGCCTTCGTGACCGTGGTGGGCGGGCCAGTGGGCAGCCGGGGTGACGCCCTTGCCGAGGTCATGCAGCAGGGCGGCCCAGCGGCCGGCCAGCTCGAGGCGGTCCTCGGCCGCCCGATCGATCACCATGAGCAGGTGCACGCCGGTGTCGATCTCCGGGTGGTGGAGGGCCGGCTGCGGTACCCCGAACAGGGCGTCCAGTTCCGGTATCAGGCGGGCCAGGGCGCCGCACTCGCGCAACACCGTCAGCATGCGCGACGGCTGCGCCGCCATCAGGCCGCGCGCCAGTTCCTGCCAGACCCGTTCCGGCACCAGGGCGTCCACCTCGCCGTTGGTCACCATGGTACGCATCAGGGCCATGGTTTCCGGCGCCACGGTGAAGTCGGCGAAGCGGGCGGCGAAGCGGGCAACGCGCAGGATGCGTACCGGGTCCTCCGAGAAGGCCGGGCTGACGTGGCGCAGGACCCGCGCGGCCAGATCGGCACGGCCGCCGTGCGGGTCGATGAGGGTGCCGTCCGCATCCATGGCCATGGCATTGATGGTCAGGTCACGACGCACCAGATCGTCGGCCAGGGTCACGTCCGGCGCGCTGTAGACCTGGAAGCCCTTGTAACCCCGTGCCGTTTTGCGCTCGGTACGGGCGAGGGCGTATTCGGCATGCGTGTCCGGGTGCAGGAAGACCGGGAAGTCCTTGCCGACCGGCTGGAAGCCGAGCCGGGTCATTTCTTCCGGAGTCGCGCCCACGACCACGTAGTCGCGATCCTGCACCGGCAGGCCGAGCAGGCCGTCGCGCACGGCGCCACCCACGACGTAGACGCGGATGTGCTCGGGGAAGCGCATCAGCGCCCGGCTACGGTGCGGTAGCCGTCGTACTGGTCCTGGCGGCCGCCGCGCAGGTAGTCGAGACTGGCCGCCAGGCCGCGCGGCTGGCCGAACCGGGCCGGGAAACCGTCCGGGCAGACGTTGTCGGTCTGCATGGCGTAGTGGTTGTCGCGCGTCATCAGCTTGGTGCCGGGCTTCAGTTCCATGGCACGGGCGAACCAGTACGACGCGCCCGCGCCGAGCGGCAGGATGAGGCGCTTGAGGCCCAGGGTGGCGGCAACCAGGCCGACCAGCTGCGCCAGGTTATAGACCTCGGGGCCGCACAGGTTGTAGGCCTGGCCATGGCTCTCCGGATCGCCGACGGCGTCGGCGAAGGCGCGCGCCACGTCGACCACGTGGACCGGTTGGAAGCGCGTGCCGGCGTTGGCGAGCGGTACCACCGGGGCCATGCCGAGCAGGCCGGCAAACAGGGTCAGGAAGCTGTCGCCGGGACCGAAGATCACCGAAGGCCGGAACACGGTGACGTCGATGCCGTACTGGCGGCCGAGGTCCAGGACCCGCCTTTCGCCTTCCCCCTTGCTGCGCTGATACAGGCTGCGCGAAGCCGGATCGGCGCCCAGCGCGCTCATGTGGAGAAAGCGCCGCACCCCGGCGGCCTGGCAGGCGGCCATGGCCTTGGCCGGCAGCTCGACGTGGGCGGCCGTGAAGGCGCGTTCGCTGCCATGCAGGATGCCGACCAGGTTGATCACGGCGTCCTGGCCGGCGCACAGGCGGGCGAGGACTTCCGGGTCGTGGACGTCGGTCTGGACGACCTCGATGCCGGGCAGTACCAACAGGTCCTTGGCGCGCTGGCGCTGGCGGGCCGGCACGGTGATGCGCCAGCCGCGGGCGGCCAACTGGCTGGCGAGATGACGGCCGACGAAGCCGCCGCCGCCCAGGATGCAGACGTTCTTGTTCAGCATGGCTCGTTCAATTGTCGTGACGGGAACCTGTAATTAAACACCATCCCGGCGCGGCCGGTTCAAGGTTCGGTGTCGGTATCGCCGTCGGTCGCCGGTTCCGTCCCCGCCCGCGCCGGTACCGTCCCCAGCCGGTCCTTCAGGGAGGTGCTGGGCTGGCCCAGGCGTCGGCTGTAGTACATCGCGTTGGCCAGGACCTTCTTGACGTATTCGCGGGTCTCCGTGAACGGGATGGTCTCCGTGTAGATGGCGCCCTCGAGCGGCGCCTCGGCCTGCCAGCGGCGGGCACGTCCGGGCCCGGCGTTGTAGCCCGCGGTGGCCAGGACCGGCGAGCCGCCGAGACGGTCGAGCAGGTTGCGCAGGTAGTAGGTGCCCAGCCGGATGTTGGTCTCCGGCTCGCCGACCTTGGCGTGCGCCTTGCGGCCCAGGCCCATCTGGCGGGCGACCCACTTCGCCGTGTCGGGCATGATCTGCATCAGGCCCCGGGCGCCGGCGCCGGAGCGGGCATAGTCGACGAAACGCGATTCCTGGCGCATCAGCCCGTATACCCAGGCCGGGTCGAGGCCGTTGCGCTCGGCCTGGGCCTCGGCGAGGTCGCGGTAGGGGGTCAGGTAGCGGAGGTCGAAGCTGTGCAGTTCGCGGGTCTTTTCCGCGGTCAGGATGGCGCGGTCGTACCATTCGTCGCGCCGGGCGAGTTCGGCGGCGGCGAGCAGTTCGGCGTCGCTCATGTCGCGCAGGGCCCATTCCCATTCCGCGGCCGCGTCGACGTTGAGGTTGAATTTGTGCAACAGGCGTGCGCGCACGATGCCGGGCCGGGAGGCGACGGCGTTCAGGAGGTCCGGGCCGGGCCGGAACTCGTCGCTCCGCGCCTCCATGCGCACGGGTAGCTCCTCATAGGCGAGCAGGCCGTAGTAGTTGATTTCCTGCGACAGTTGGGCGAACAGCTGGTTGGCCTGGAAACCGGCGTTCAGCGCCTTCAGGGCACGGGCACGCCAGTACCGCCACACGGTGTCGTCGCGCATGCCCGGCGGT
This sequence comes from Parasulfuritortus cantonensis, assembly GCF_004337445.1. Taxonomy (GTDB): domain Bacteria; phylum Pseudomonadota; class Gammaproteobacteria; order Burkholderiales; family Thiobacillaceae; genus Parasulfuritortus; species Parasulfuritortus cantonensis. The sequence goes on from NZ_SJZB01000018.1 coordinate 107,894, forward strand.
AGCGCCGCGATGCCGCGGTAGACGTCGGCCCAGCGTCCGGCCCGCAGCATCGTCCGGATGAACCAGGGCCGCTGGCTGTCGCTCAGGCGGTTGTTCGCGCGCATGAACCAGCCGGCCGCCTCCGGTTTCTGCTGGCGGGCCGCGGCGACCGCGACGGTGCCCCAGCCGTATCCCTGGTCGGCCTCCGGGGCGTCGGCGGACTTGATCTCCCAGATGGCCGCGGCGCGGTCGGGGTCGTTCTTGGCGAGCAGGCCGAGGGCATAGAGCTGGATTTCGCGCTGTGCCGGGTCGGTCGGCGGCGTCGCCAGGATCTGCTCGGCGTTGCGCTGGGCCCGCTCCAACAGATTGGGATCGGGGCGGATCGCGTCCGGCAGGGTGGCCAGGAGCTCGCGGGCGAGGCGCAGATTGCCGGCGGCCAGTGCCAGGCGCAGGCGGGCCAGGCGGTCGTCGGTGCCGAGCCAGCCGCGCACCGCCAGTTCGATGAACAGGGGATCGCAACTGGAGGGCAGGTCCTGCGGCGTGCGCCATAGGGCCATGGCTGCGGCACCGGCGTCGGGTGCTCCCTGGGCCAGGCGGGCCCGGAGGTCGAAGCACTGTATTTCCTTGTCCTGCTTGACCAGCTTGCCGGCGACGTTGCGGAATCCGGTCCAGTCCTCGGAACGGCCCAGGCTGCGGGCGACCTCCTGGCGCAGGCGCTCCGAAAGGGGCGTATCGGGGTGGCCGTCGGCGAAGGCCAGCCAGTCGTCGCCGGCCGGGCCGGCCCCCTTCAGGCGCCAGTAGTCGAGGTAGACCTTGAGCGGGTAGCGTTCGGGGACCCGGGCGGCATAGCGCGAGAACTGGTCGCTACGGCCCTTGCCATAGGCGTCGCGGGCAGCCAGGAAGTCCTTGTCGGCCGACGCCAGTACGGCTTCGGCGAACAGCAGGCCCAGGACCAGCAGGCAGCAGATACGGAGAAAGCGCACGGCCTCGGTGAATTGACTCTATCGAGGCCGCACTCTAACACACCCTCCCGACCGGCCCGGGACGGCTCACCAGCGTTCGTCGACGCTGACCGAGACGCGCACCTTCAGGGTCGGGCCCGGGTCGTAGGGCAGGAAGGTGGAGAACTGGTTGCCCTGGTAACGGTAGACGACGTTGTAGCCGGTGACGCGGCGGGACCAGTGGTCCACCGTGCGGCAGCGCTCCTCGCTGACCGGAACGCGGCGCCCGTCGCGGTCGTCGTTGTCGATGTTGTCGCCGGTGACGGCGCCGATGGCGGCGCCGGCGGCGGTCGCGGCGGTGCGGCCGCCGCCCCTGCCGATCTGGTTGCCGACCACGCCGCCGACGATGGCGCCGAGGATCGCACCGCCGTAGGAACGGTCGTCCTTGCGGTAGCTGTAGCCGGTCTGCTCGGTCCAGCATTCGCGGCTGGGGTCGTTGTATTCCTCGTAGACCGGGACGCTGGATACCACGCGGGCGGTATCGGCGAAGGGCGCGGCATCGGTCGCCGGCGGCGGCGGGTAATGGCCGGCCCAGGCGGGCAGCGTGGCCAGGATGAGGGCGAGGCTGGTGGCGATTTGCGTGGTTTTCATGACGTACTCCTTCTCGTGTGATGCGTAATGATCGAATTAGTCGCGATAGCGGTTGCGGCGGCCGTCGTCCTTCTTCTTGTCCTGGTGGCCCCAGGGCCGGGTGCCGTAACCCTGGCCATAACCGGAATCATCGTCCTGGGCCTCCGGCCGGCGCCCGCCCTGCCGTTCTTCCATGCGGTTCATCAATTCGTTGCGGCGCTTCTGGCGCGCTTCCGGAGGCAGGTTGTCCCACTCCTGGCGCAACTGGTAGCGCATCGCCTCGCGTTGGTCGGGCGGCAGTTGTTCCCACTGGTTGCGGAAGCGGGCGCGCTCGTCGGAACCCCAATCCGCCACCGGGCCGATCACCTGACCGCTGAACACCGGGTCGCCGAACCCGGAGCGGTCGGCGGCGAACGCGGTGCCGGTCGCCAGGACGGCGAGGGCGGTTAGAATCAGCTTGTGGCAGGTGGCGTTCATGGCATATCTCCTTTGCACGCTTCACACGATAGGCACCGGCGGTTTCCAGGCAGTTTCCGCCTCCGGTAAATTTGTAACCAAGTGTTACCAAGACAGGCCAAGACATGGAATCCTCCCGACAACCCCGCATCCTGGTCGTCGACGACGATGCCGGCATCCGAGATCTGCTCAGGGATTACCTGGTCAAGCAGGGCATGGAGGTCGAGACGGCGCGCGACGGCCGCGAGATGGACGAGCGCCTGCCCGGCTTCGAGCCCGACCTGCTGGTGATGGACCTGATGATGCCCGGCGAGGACGGCCTCGCCCTGACTCGCCGGGTCAAGGCCGAACGCGACGTGCCGGTCATCATGCTGTCGGCGCGCGGCGAGGACATCGACCGCATCGTCGGCCTCGAGGTCGGGGCCGACGACTACCTGGCCAAGCCCTTCAACCCGCGCGAGCTGCTCGCCCGCATACGCGCCGTGTTGCGCCGCAACAGCACGCCGGCCAAGGCCGACGAGGCGGACGATCCGGAGCAATACCGTTTCGGCCCCTTCAGCCTGGACCTGGCGGCGCAGCGCCTGCTGCGCGAGGGAGAGGAGATCACCATCACGCACGCGGAATTCGCCCTGCTGAAGATATTCAGCGAACACCCGAACCGGGCCTTGTCGCGGGATCAGATCATGGACTGGCTGAAGGGGTTCGAGCGCGACCCGTTCGACCGCTCCATCGACGTCCGGGTGACCCGCCTGCGCCGCAAGATCGAGGACGACCCGGCCAATCCGGTCTACATCCGTACCGTGTGGGGGCAGGGCTACCTGTTCGCGCCCAAGGGCAAGGTGGCTTGACTCTGCTGCCCAACAGCCTGTTCGGGCGCGCCGCGGCGATCCTGCTCGGCATCTTCCTGCTCGCCCAGGGCGCCGCCATGTACGCCGTCTGGAAGACGGTGGTGTCGCCGCTGTCCGAGCGCTCCGCCGACGACCTGGCGGCGCGCATGGTGTTGGCGGCGCAGACCTGGGTGGAACTGCCGCCGGAGACCCGCTCGGACTATGAGATCGAACTGTTCCTGAAGCACAACCTGGAACTCGGCAAGGTCGACAAGCCACTCGCCACGCGGTTGCCGCCGAGTGCCTTCGGCGACCTGCTGGAACATGCGCTGAGCCGGCGTACCGGCCAGGCCGTCCAGCTCAAACAAGGGCCGGACCCGGCTTGGGCCTGGGTGGAGGTCACCCTGGCCGGCAACATGCTACGGGTCGGCTATCTGCGCGACAGCTACGAACTCGACGCCCCCTGGGAGGCGGGCGCGGTGTTCCTGGCCGGCGCCCTGCTGACCCTGGCGGCGGCGCTGTTCCTTGCCCGTCGGACGGCGGCGCGGCTGCGCCTGCTGGCGCGCTCGGCCGCCGAGGTCGGCCAGGGCCGCCTGCCGCAACGCCTGCCGGAGACCGGTGCAACCGAGCTGCGCGACCTCACCGCCGCCTTCAACCGCATGGCCGACGAAGTGCAGGCCCTGCTCGAGAACCGCACCGTGCTGTTGTCCGGCATCTCGCACGACCTGCGTACCCCGATCACCCGCATGCAGCTGGCCCTGGCCATGCTGGACGACAGCGATCCGGCCATGGTGGCGCGCATGGAGGACGACCTGCGCGAGATGACCCGGCTGATCGCCCAGATGCTCGACTTCGCCCGTTCGCTCAAAGGCGAAGGCGAGACCGAGGTCCCGCTCGACCGGGCCCTGGCCGAGATGGCGGCGAGTTGCAGTCATCCGGAACAGGTCAGGGTGCGGGCGTCCGTGCCCTGCAGCCGGCGCCTGAGTGTCGCGGCCCTCAACCGCGTGGTCGGCAACCTGGTCGAGAATGCCTTGCGCTACGGCGGCAACCAGGCGGTCGAACTGGAACTGGCGTGCGACGCCTCCGGGGCCGTGGTTCGGGTGCTCGACCGCGGGCCGGGCATTCCGCCGGCCGAGCGGGAAAAGGTGTTCCAGCCCTTCTATCGCCTGGAGGAATCGCGCAGCCGGGACACCGGCGGCTCCGGCCTCGGCCTGGCCATCGTGCGCCAGCTCGCCGACGCCCAGGGCTGGCGGGTGGAACTGGCCGACCGCCCGGGCGGCGGCCTGTGCGCCTCGGTATTGCTCGACCGGGTCTGAAGACGGACGCTGGCCCGCTGCCTCAGTTCGCCCCGGTCGGGGCGAGCTCGGTGACCGGGAAGCCGGCCCGGGCGCGCGCCTCGGCGTTGAACGGGCCGCGTGGTGCGGGTAGGCCGGCGGCGGCGATCAGGCGCGGCCATTCCTGCGCCGGCACCAGGCCGCGCTCGCCGCACAAGCGGCGGAACCAGCGGTCGCCGGCGGCCACGTGGCCGACCTCGTCGCGCAATATCACGTCGAGAATGGCCGCCCCGGCCGCATCCCCGTAGCCGCGCAGCTTGGCCTGGATGCCGGGCGTGACGTCGAGCCCGCGCGCCTCGAAATAGCGCGGGACGACCGCCATGCGCGCGAGCGGGTCGTGCGCCGTCGCCATCGCCGTCTCCCACAGACCGCCGTGCGCCGGCAGGTCGCCGTAGTCGCCGCCGAGGTGACGCAGATGGTCGCGCAGGAGGCGGAAATGCAGGGCCTCCTCGGCGGCGATCTGCAGCCAGTCGGCGTAGAACGCGGCCGCCATGCCCGGAAAACGATAGGCGGCGTCGAGGGCCAGGTTGATCGCCGTGAACTCGATGTGGCAGAGGGCGTGGATCAGCGCCCGGTGTCCGGCGGGGCCGCTCAGTTCGCGGCGTGGCATCGCCCGGGCGGGCAGCAGTTCCGGCCGGGGTGGCCGGCCGGCCTCGACCAGCATCGGGTCGGCCCGTTGCGTCGCCACCGGGTCCAGGCGGCCGGCCTGCCAGTCCGCCCACAGGCGGTCCGCGCCGGCCAGCTTGGCATCGACGTCGGTTTCGGCGAGGACGGCGCGGACGGCGCACTGCAGGTTCACGGCAGCCGGGTCTCCAGGCGCTCGAGGAGGTCGGGCAGGAGGCGCGTGAACAACCAGCCGAGGCCGACCCCGACGGTGTTGGCGAGTTGGTCGTAGGCGCTCATCTCGCGGTATCCGCTCATGCCCTGGAGCACTTCGATCAGCGCGCCCATCGCCAGCAGGGCCAGGAAGGGCCGCAGGCGGGCGCCCAACACCTGGCCGAACCAGGCCATCAGCGTGAAGTAGGCGATGGCGTGCTGGATCTTGTCGCTGAAGCCGACGTGGGGCAGTTGCGGCGCCGGGATCAGGGAGAGCACGGTCACCAGGGCGACCAGGCTCCAGCCGACGGCCAGCCAAAGGGGGCGATGGGTGAGGGTAGGCATGGCGGCGATTCTATGATTAATTCGGGGCCTACCACCACGTCCAAACCACACCAACCACGAGGTAGCCCCCGCATGTCCCAGCAAGACTCCGCCTGGCGTTTCGCCACCCGCGCCATCCACGGCGGCCACGATGCCGCCGGCCACCAGGGCGCACTGAATCCGCCCATCTACTGGTCGTCCACCTTCGCCTTCGCGTCCGCCGAGCAGGGTGCGGCGCGTTTCGCCGGCGAGGAGCCGGGCATGATCTACAGCCGCGTCACCAATCCGACCGTGGCCAATCTGGAAACGCGGCTGGCGGCGCTCGAAAACGGCGAGGCGGCGGTCGCGTTCGGCTCCGGCATGGGGGCCATCACGTCCCTGGTCTGGACCACGCTGCGGCCGGGCGACGAGATGCTGGTCGACCTCACCCTGTACGGCTGCACCCACTCCCTTGCCCACCACCTGCTGCCCGAGTTCGGCATCGTCGTGAAGGCGGCCGACTTCACCGATCCGGACAACTTGCGTGGCCACCTGGGCCCGCGTACCAAGCTGGTCTTCTTCGAGACGCCGGCCAACCCGAACATGCGCCTGACCGACATCGCCGCGGTCAGTGCCTTGGTGCACGAGGCCAGCCCGGCCCTGGTCGCGGTCGACAACACCTATTGCACACCCTACCTGCAGCGGCCGCTCGATCTCGGCGCCGACGTCGTCGTGCATTCCCTGACCAAGTACATCAACGGCCACGGCGACGTCATCGCCGGTGCGGCGGTCGGGCGCAAGGAGATCATCGATCCGATGCGCTGGGTGGGCATCAAGGAGATGACCGGCGCCTGCCTGTCGCCCATGGACGCCTATCTGGTCCTGCGTGGGTTGAAGACCCTGCCCATCCGCATGGACCGCCACTGCGCCAGCGCCGGGGCGATCGCCGAGTTCCTGGCCGGTCACCCGGCCGTGGCCCGGGTCGACTATCCGGGCCTGGCGTCGCACCCGCAGCACGAGCTGGCCCGGCGCCAGATGGCTCAGCCGGGCGCGATGATCGCTTTCGAGCTGAAGGGGGGCCTGGAGGCCGGGCGGCGTTTCATCAACGCGCTCGAGCTGATCACCCGCGCGGTCAGCCTGGGCGACGCCGAGAGCCTGGCCCAGCACCCGGCCAGCATGACGCACTCGTCCTACGACGCCGAGGAACGCGAACGCCACCTCATCAGCGACGGCCTGGTCCGCCTTTCGGTCGGTCTGGAGGATGTCCGGGATTTGCTGGCCGATCTGGAGACGGCGCTGGCCGCTGCGGCCTGAGGCGACTCAGCCCAGGGTGGTGTCGAGCACCATCATGATGGCGAAGCCGGCCATGAGCCCGAGCGTGGCCGGGGTCTGGTGGCCGTTGCGGTGGGTCTCCGGGATCACCTCGTGGGAGACCACGAAGAGCATCGCGCCGGCCGCCAGGCCGAGGCCGACCGGGTAGGCGATGGCCAGGCCGCTGGTCAGGCCGATACCGAGCAAGGCGCCGAGCGGTTCCATCACGCCGGTGGCGGCCGCGACCAGGACTGCGTTGCCGACCCCGAGCCCGGCGCCGCGCAGGGCCATGGCCACGGCCAGCCCTTCGGGTATGTCCTGGAGGGCGATGGCGGAGGTCAGGGGCAGGCCGACGTTGAGGTCGCCGCGGGCAAAGGAGACGCCGATCGCCATGCCTTCCGGAAGGTTGTGCAGGGCGATGGCGAGGACGAACAGCCAGACCCGGCCGATGCGTTCGCAACCCGGACCGCAGGGGCCGCTGTTCTCGTGTTCGTGCGGGGTGAATTCATCCAGGCCGAGCATCAGCATGACGCCGAGGGCCATGCCGGCCACCACGGTCGCGGCACCCAGGCCGGCGCTGCCGGTGATCGAGGCACCGGCCTCGAGGCCGGGGGTGAGGAGGGAGAACGAACTGGCGGCCAGCATCATGCCCGCCGCCAGGCCGAGCATGACGTCCTCGGTGCGTTGGGCGATGCCGCGCAGGAACAGGGCGGGCAGGGCACCGAGACTGGTCGCGGCGAGGCCGGCCAAGCCCCCCAGCGCCGCGTAACGGAGGACGTTGCCGTTGCCCGCCTCGGCCTGCTGCCACAGGCTGGCGCCGAGCAGCCAGACCAGCGCGGCACCGGCGAGCGCCAGACCGCCGGCCGCCCACGGGTGACGCTGGAGATGCGCGTTCCAATCCTGCCCGAAACCGCGCCCGAGCGCGGCGCTGCCGTCGGCCATCGTGTTCAGCGCTTGCGCTCGCCCACCTGGCCGGCGCAGGCGATGCCGGCCGCATAGACCACCGGGTTGGCGTCATAGGGCTCGGCGGCAGCCGGCTTGTAGGCCGGCTCGGCGTGGTGGTCCTTGCGCTCGTGCCGGGCACGGTGCCAGGCCTTCAACCGGTAATAGATCTGCAGGCTCATTTCAACCTCCTTATATGCGAACGATATCGTTGATTTGATTAGAGGATTTATTCCTCGATTAGGCAATATGAAAATCGCTATCATTTAGATAGCGTCATGCCGATGTTGCACGGATGCCAAGGCCCGACGGGCCGGGCGGTCAGCGTACCGAGCGGTAGACGGGCCGGCGTTCCCGCTTGCTCAGTACCAGTTGCCAGAGCTGGCCCTGGCGCGCCCGGAAGAAACCGGCACACGACAGCAGGTAGTACTTCCACATGCGCCGGAAGCGCTCGCCGTACTTCCCGGCCAGGTCCGGCCAGGCCCGTTCGAAATTTGCCCACCAGGCCATCAGGGTGCGGTCATAGTCGGTACCGAAGTTGTGCCAGTCCTCGACCACGAAGCGACCCTCGACGGCCTGCGCGAGTTCCCGGGCGGACGGCAATTTGCCGTTCGGGAAGATGTATTTGTCGATCCACGGGTCCGTCCGGCCGACGCTGACGTGGCTGCCGATGGTATGCAGCAGGAACAGGCCATCGTCATCGAGGACGCGCCGGGCGACGTCGAAGTAGGTGGCGTAGTTCTTCTGCCCGACGTGTTCGAACATGCCTACCGAGACGACCTTGTCGAAGCGGCCCTCGATATCGCGGTAATCCATCAGGTCGATGCGTACCGGCAGCCCGGCGCAGCGTTTCAGCGCCAGTTCCCGCTGGGCCTTCGATACGGTGACGCCGAGCACCTCGACACCGTAATGCTCGGCGGCGAAGCGGGCCAGGCTGCCCCAGCCGCAGCCGATTTCGAGCACCCGTTCGCCCGGCTTCAACTCGAGCTTGCGGCAGATCAGGTCCAGTTTGTCGTGCTGGGCCTGGGCCAGGGTGTCGGCGCGCTGCCAGTAGGCGCAGGAATACGCCATGCTGGAGTCGAGCATGGCCTCGAAGACGTCGTTGCCGATGTCGTAGTGCTGTTCCCCAACCTGGAAGGCACGCCGGGCGGATTGCAGGTTGAACAGGCCATGGCGCAGGTATTCGCCCAACAGCCGGACGCGCGCCCAGCCGCCCAGGCGGCAGTCGACGTCGGCGGCGAGCAGGCGGTGAAAGAGTTGATCCAGGCGGTCGCAGTCCCAAAGGCCGTCCATGTAGGCTTCGCCGAAACCGAGGGAGCCGTGGCTGAGGATGCGCCGGTAGACATCCATGTCGTGGACCCGGATGTCCCAGGGCCGGTCGCCATTGAAGCGGACGCCGGCCATGGCCGCCAATTCGCGCAGGATGGCCGGCGCTTCGGCGGGGGCCGGCGGATTCCAGGCGACGGATTGCTCGCTGATCTGATGCATGGGCGTCTCCTCCTTGGCTTGCGCGCACGGGCGGATGAACGCCTTGTCAGCGCGTCAGCTCGATTAGAAGCAACGGCCGACGGTCCGGCCAATTGATTCTGCCAAACGACCCGATAGCCGGAATCAATGACCCGGCTGGCCCCGCGCCACCGGATGGCGGCGCGGGGGAGGTGGGTTAGAGCAGATCGAAGCGGTCGGCGTTCATCACCTTGGTCCAGGCCGCGACGAAGTCACGCACGAACTTCTCCCTGTTGTCGTCCTGGGCGTAGACCTCGGCATAGGCACGCAGGATGGAGTTGGAACCGAACACCAGGTCCACCCGGGTCGCCGTCCACTTCACCCGGCCGGTCTTGCGCTCGCGCAACTCGTATACGCCGTTGCCGGCCGGTCGCCACTGGTTGGCCATGTCGGTCAGGTTGACGAAGAAGTCATTGCTGAGGACGCCGACCCGGTCGGTGAACACGCCGTGGCCGCTGCCGCCGTGGTTGCTGCCCAGGACCCGCATGCCGCCTACCAGGACCGTCATCTCGGGGGCGGTGAGGCCCATGAGCTGGGTGCGGTCGAGCATGAGCTCCTCGGCGCTGACCACGTAGTCCTTCTTCAGCCAGTTGCGGTAGCCGTCGGCGACCGGTTCCAGGACCGCGAAGGAGGCCGCGTCGGTCATCGCCTCGGTGGCGTCGCCCCGGCCCGGGGCGAAGGGCACGTCGACCTCGACCCCGGCCGCCTTGGCGGCCCGCTCGACCCCGAGGTTGCCGGCCAGGACGATGACGTCCGCCAGGCTGGCGCCGGACTCGGCGGCGATCGGCTCCAGCACCGCCAGCACCTTGGCCAGGCGGGCCGGCTCGTTGCCCTCCCAATCCTTCTGCGGGGCCAGGCGGATGCGGGCGCCATTGGCGCCGCCGCGCATGTCGGAGCCGCGGAAGGTGCGGGCGCTGTCCCAGGCGGTGGCCACCATCTCGCCGATGGAGAGGCCGCTGGCGGCGATGCGCGCCTTGACCGCGGCGACGTCGTAGTCGGTCCGGCCGGCGGGCACCGGGTCCTGCCAGATCAGGTCTTCCTTGGGCGCGTCAGGGCCGATGTAGCGCGCCTTCGGGCCCATGTCCCGGTGGGTCAGCTTGAACCAGGCGCGGGCGAAGGTCTCGGAGAAGTAGTCCGGGTCCTTGTAGAAGCGCTCGGAGATCGCCCGATAGACCGGGTCCATTTTCATGGCCATGTCGGCGTCGGTCATGATGGGGTTGTGGCGGACGGACGGGTTCTCGGCGTCGACCGGCTTGTCCTCTTCCTTGATGGCAACGGGTTCCCACTGCCAGGCGCCGGCCGGGCTCTTCTTCAGTTCCCAGTCGTAGTTGAGCAGGAGGTGGAAGTAGCCGTTGTCCCATTCGGTCGGGTTGGTGGTCCAGGCGCCTTCCAGGCCGCTGGTCACGGCGTCGGCACCGATGCCGCGGGTGGTGTGGTTCTGCCAGCCGAGGCCCTGTTCCTCGATGCCGGCGCCTTCCGGGCTGGGGCCCAGATTGGCGGCGCTGCCGTTGCCGTGGCACTTGCCCACGGTGTGGCCGCCGGCGGTCAGGGCGACGGTCTCCTCGTCGTTCATGGCCATGCGGGCGAAGGTCTCGCGCACCTGGGCGGCGGTCTTGATGGGGTCGGGCTTGCCGTTGACGCCCTCGGGGTTGACGTAGATCAGGCCCATCTGCACGGCGGCGAGCGGGTTCTCCATGGTCGAGGGGTCGTCGACGTTGCCGTAGCGGCTGTCGCTGGGGGCCAGCCATTCCTTCTCGGCGCCCCAGTAGGTATCCTTCTCGGGATGCCAGATGTCGGCGCGGCCGAAGGCGAAGCCGTAGGTCTTCAGGCCCATGGACTCATAGGCCATGGTGCCGGCCAGGGCGATCAGGTCGGCCCAGCTGATCTTGTTGCCGTACTTTTTCTTGATCGGCCAGAGCAGGCGGCGGGCCTTGTCCAGGTTGGCGTTGTCGGGCCAGGAGTTGATCGGCGCGAAGCGTTGGTTGCCGGTGCCGGCGCCGCCGCGGCCGTCGGCGATGCGGTAGGTGCCGGCCGCGTGCCAGGACATGCGGATCATCAGGCCGCCGTAGTGGCCCCAGTCGGCCGGCCACCAATCCTGGCTGTCGGTCATCAGGGCCTTGACGTCGTTCTTGAGGGCCTCGAAGTCGAGGCTCTTCACGGCTTCCCGATAGTCGAACTCGGCGCCCATCGGATCGGTCTTGCTGTCGTGCTGGTGCAGGATGTCCAGGTTGAGGGCCTTCGGCCACCAATCCATGTTGGACATGCCGGTGGCGGTGGCGCCGCCGTGCATTACCGGGCACTTGCCGGCGCTGTTTGCGTTGCTTGCAGTCATCTTGATCTCCAATCGGGGTTGGTCAACGGGTTTGGCGAGCGCTGCTGGGTACCGGCCGGCGAAAGCCGGCGCTGCGCCACGCTGCTTCGAGTCGCATTTCGCAATGCGGTGGCTGGGCCCTGGGCAGGGGCAGTAGTCAGGGGCGCCGCGAGGCGGTGATGTCACCGCCGCAGCTCACGCCTTCCACGCCCATGCCGAGCAGGGCGAGGGCGTGGCAGACGCTGTTCTGGATCGGGCTTGCCGCGGTCTTGGTCTGCTTCGCCTTCTCGGCGGCGGCGTCGCGGCGGAGGGCCTTGTAGGTGCTGTAGAGGCTCAAAGTCATGATCGTGCTCCTTTCGGCTTGGGTGGTCCCGGTGCGGCCGGGTTGTCGTTATTGAAGCGGATGACGATCAATTGAGCTAATTGATAGATATTAAATAGTGAATAGTAAAAAACTATATATCGTCAAACGTGTATCCTTGCCCTCATGAGCCATGCCGAACCCACGCCCCATCCGAGCCCGGCCGCCGACGAGACCGGTGTCATCCACGCGCCCTGGGAACGGACCTTCGACCGCTTCCTGACGCCCTTCGAAGAGTTCGTCCACCGGCAGACCACCAGCGGCCTGCTCCTGATGGGATCGGCCCTGTTCGCCCTGATCCTGGCCAACGGGCCTTGGGCCGAGGCCTATCACCACCTGGTGCACACCCCGGTCAGCCTGTCGGTGGGGGCTGGGCGATCGAGAAGACCTTGCACCACTGGGTCAACGACGGCCTCATGGCGCTGTTCTTCTTCCTGGTCGGCCTGGAGTTGAAGCGCGAGATACTGGTCGGCGAGCTGGCGGCGCCGCGCCAGGCCGCCTTGCCCATCGTCGCCGCCCTGGGCGGCATGGCGGTCCCGGCGCTGATCTACTATGCGGTCAATCCGGACGGCGCGGCGGCGCGCGGCTGGGGCATCCCGATGGCCACCGACATCGCCTTCGCGATCGGCGCCCTGGTCCTCCTCGCCGGCCGCGTGCCCAAGGCGCTGATCACCTTCCTGGTCGCCCTGGCCATCGTCGACGACCTCGGCGCGGTGGTGGTGATCGCCCTGTTCTACACCGAGCAGCTGGTGGTCGAAGCCCTGCTGGCCGGGGCCGTCCTGCTCGCCCTCCTGGTGGTGCTCAACCTGGCCGGCATCCGCCAGCCGTTGCCGTATTTCCTGCTCGGCGGCCTGCTCTGGGTCGCCCTCCTGAAGTCGGGCGTACATGCGACCCTGGCGGGAGTGCTGACCGCATTCACCATCCCGGCCCGGCCGAAATACGATCCGGCCCGCTTCAGCGTCCAGGTGCGCGAGTTGATGAAGCGCTTCGACGCCAGCCACCGGCCCGGCGAGAGCATCATGACCAACGACGGCCTGCGCGCCACGGTGGCGACCCTGGAAAACGGCGTGCTCAAGGTGCAGACGCCCCTGCAACGTCTCGAGCACGCCATGCACATGCCGGTCGCCTACCTGATCATCCCGGTGTTCGCCTTCATCAACGCCGGCATACCGGTCGATTTCGGCGGCCTCGCCACCACTCTGGGGCATCCGGTTACCCTGGGGGTGGGCCTCGGCCTGTTCCTGGGCAAGTTCGTCGGCATCGCCGGGGCCAGTTGGCTGGCCTTGCGGCTCGGCCTCGGCCAGTTGCCCGCCGGCACCCGGTTCAGCCAGATCGCCGGGGTCGCCATGCTGGGCGGGATCGGCTTCACCATGGCGATGTTCATCGCCGACCTGGCCTTCGCCGCCGAAGCCGAGAACCTGCTCATGGCCAAGACCGGCATCATTCTCGCCTCCCTGGTTGCCGGCCTGGCCGGCTACACGTGGCTGCGTCTGGTGGCGCGCCCCGGCTGACCGGTTCGGGCGCGCGCCGGCCCGCCCGCGGGCTACCCGAGCGGTCGATCTGGCCGGACAAACCCTGTTGGCCGGTGGGGATTTCCTGGCGATAATCCAGATGTCCCGGGCGGCATCGCCGGCCCGGGTTGGCAATCTCCCCGGGTATCAGTTGGAATCGCACATGGATCGGCTGCGTCAGTTGTCTCCCGGCCGTCCAGCGGCCATGTTCCTCAAGGCCCTGTTGTTGGCCGCGTTCGCCCTGCCGGCCTTGGCGGCCGACGTGGTCAACATCGGCGTCCTGGCCATGCGCGGTCCCGACAAGGCCTTGTCGATGTGGTCGGCGACGGCGGCCTATCTCGGCCAGGCCCTGCCCGACCAACGCTTCCGCATTGTCCCGCTCGGCTTCGACGACGTGCGCCTGGCCGTGCGCCAGGGCCGGGTCGACTTCGTGCTCAGCAACTCGTCCTACTACGTCGAGCTGGAGTCGCACTACGGCGTCAGCGCCGTCGCCACCCTGAAGAACCGCTTCGACGGCGGGCCGGGGTTCAGCCAGTTCGGCGGCGTCATCTTCACGCGTGCCGATCGCGGCGACATCCGGGCCGTGGGCGACCTGCGGAGTCGCGTCGTTGCCGCGGTGGATGCCAGTTCCTTCGGTGGCTGGCTGGCCGGCTGGCGCGAGATGAAGCGCCTGGGCGTGGACCCCGAGCGCGACCTGCGCCGGCTTTACTTCGCCCATACCCACGATGCCGTCGTCTACGCCGTGCGCGACGGCCACGCCGACGCCGGCATCGTGCGCACCGACACCCTGGAACGCATGGCGGCCGAGGGCCGCATCAAGCTGAGCGATTATTTCGTGCTCAACCGCCAGCCGGCCGCCGAGTTCCCGCTCCTGCTCAGTACCGCGCTCTACCCGGAATGGCCGCTGGCCAAGCTGCGCCAGGTGCCTGACGACCTCGCCGTGCGGGTGGCCATCGCCCTCATGCAGATGCCGGCCGACGCCCCGGCCGCGCGGGCCGCCCAGATCACCGGCTGGACCCTGCCGCTCAACTACCAGCCGGTACACGACGCCCTCAAGGAACTGCGCATCGGCCCCTATGAACACCTGCGCCGGTTGACGGCAGCCGAAGTCCTGGCCCAGTACGGCCAATGGCTGGCACTGGCGGCCATGCTGAGCCTGGCCATCCTGGCGACGGTGGTCTACGTCGGCCGCATCAACCGGCGCCTGCGCCAGAACCAGCAGCAGTTGGAGGAACTCAACGCCGGCCTGGAAACCCGGGTCGGCGAACGGACCGCCGAGGTGGCCAGCCTGCTCGAACGCGAGCACTTCCTGCGCGGGGTGGTCGAGATGGTGGCGGACGTCAACCAGATACTGATCACGGCCGGCTCCATGGAGGAGATGCTCAAGGCCTGCTGCGATCGCCTGGTCGCCCACGGCGACTACCGCTTCGCCTGGGTCGGCCTGGCGGTGGACGGTCGCCAGGAGGTGGCGGCGCGTTCCTACGGGGCGGCGGAGTTCATCCGTTCCGTCGCCCTGGCCGGCGACCACGGCCCGGCCGTCGACGCCGTGGCCGGCAACCGTACCGTGGTCGAGGCCGACCTGGCCGAACGCGCGCCGGACCTGGCCAAGGCCGGCGGCCGTGGCCTCATCGCCCTGCCCTTGCGCGAGGATGCCTTCTCGGCGCCGCTCGGCGTGCTCGGCGTGCTGACCGCGCGGCAACGGGGCTTCGACGCCGAGGAGGTGGCCATGCTCGAACAGCTGGCCGGCGACATCGGCTTCGCGATCCATGCCTTCGGCCAGCGCAAGGAGACCCGCAGGCTGCAGCAGGAACGCATCCACAATTACGAGGAGACCATCCTGTCCCTGGTCGACATGATCGAGAAACGGGATACCTACACGGCCGGCCACACCCGCCGGGTCGCCTACTATTGCGAGATGATCGCCACGCGCATGGGGCGCAGCCCGGAGGAGATCGAGAAGCTCAAGCGCGCCGCCATCCTGCACGACATCGGCAAGATCGCCATCCCCGATGCGGTGCTGCTCAAGCCGGGCAAGCTGACGGCCCTGGAATACGACCTCATCAAGCAGCACGCCGAAGAAGGCTACCGCACCCTGACCGGCATCGAGATGTACCGGGAACTGGCCGAGATCATGCGCTACCACCACGAGCGCCTCGACGGTTCCGGTTATCCGCACGGCCTCACCGACGGCCAGATACCGCTGCTGGCGCGCATCATGGCGGTCGCGGACGCCTTCGACGCCATGACTACCAACCGCATCTACAAGCCGCGCAAGGAGGTTCCGGTGGCGCTCGACGAACTGCGCCAGATGGCCGGCGAGCAGTTCGACGCCGAGGTGGTCGAGGCGGCCTGCGCGGTGCTCGGCGAGGTGCAGCCGCCGTCGGTCTCCGACCAGTTGCCCAAGACCGCCCTGGAGCGCCAGCGCTTCGCCTATTTCTTCGATGACCAGCTGACCGGCGTGCACAACGCCAGCTATCTCCAGCTCATGCTGCGCAACGGCCTGCCGACCCGTTACGGCCACGCCTATGCGGTCCTCCTGCGCGATTTCGCCGACCTCAACGACAGTGCCGGCTGGGCGGCCGGCAACAGTGCCCTGGCGGGCTTCGCGGCGACCCTCACGGAGGCCTATCCGGAGGCCGTCGTGTTCCGCGTCATGGGCGACGACTTCGTGCTCCTGGCCGGCCGGCCGCTGGACCTCGACGGTACCCGCCTGAAGGCAGCCTCGCCGCTCGCGGGGACGCCGGTCGAGGTCGAGGTGCGGCAACTGGACCCGCACGGGAGCGACCGGGAGTACCTGCAGGAACTGCTCTGATCCGGCGCGCCGGCCGGATGATGGACAAATACCCCCACTTGGCTGAATATCCGTCCGCTTAGGCCATTGACGGGATTCGCCATGACGCTTACCGAACTGAAATACGTCCTAGCCGTCGCCCGCGAACGCCATTTCGGCCGTGCCGCCGATTCCTGTTTCGTGGCCCAGCCGACCCTCTCGGTGGCGATCAAGAAGCTCGAGGAGGAACTGGGCGTCATGCTGTTCGAGCGCGGCGGCGGCGGCGACATCAGCGTCACCCCGGCGGGGGAACGGGTAGTCGAGCAGGCGGCGCGCATATTCGAGCTGGTCGACGGCATCAAGGACCTCGCCGCGGCCGCCAAGGACGACCTGGTCGGCCCCCTCAAGCTGGGCGTCATCTACACCATCGCGCCCTACCTGCTGCCCTGGCTGATCCCGGAGATGAACCGCAGCGCGCCGCGCATGCCGCTGCTCCTGGAAGAGAACTACACCAAGGTGCTGACCGAGCGGCTGCGCAAGGGCGAGATCGACGCCATGCTGATCGCCACCCCGGTGGAGGATCCCGGCCTGCTGTCGCTGCCGCTCTACGACGAGCCGTTCCAGGTCGCCCTGCCGGCCGAGCACCCGCTGCGCAAGAAGAAGGCCGTGACCAGCGCCGACCTGGAGGCCGAGAACATGCTCCTGCTGGGCACCGGCCATTGCTTCCGCGACCAGGTCCTGCAGGCCTGTCCGTGCCTGAACCGGGCCGCCAGCGGCGGCTTGGCCAAGACCCTGGAGAGCTCGTCCCTGGAGACCATCCGGCACATGGTGGCGAGCGGGGTCGGGGTCACCGTGCTGCCCTGTACGGCGACGCGCATGAACTACGTCGACGACGACCTGCTCACGCTGCGGCCGTTCAAGGACACGCCGCCCTCGCGCCTGGTCTCCATCGCCTGGCGCAAGAGCTACCCGCGCCCGCGCGCCATCGAGGCGATCCGCCAGGCGGTCCTGGCGACCGATCTCAGCTGCGTGCGCAAGATCGTGCCGGGCGGGCGGGATAACCAATAGCTATCGATATATTTTAATTAATCAATTTGAGTGATGATTTGCCGGCCCGTAGGATGACTCCCATGCCGTGACCGTACGGCGCCACCCTCCCGAGGAGACCGAAATGCCGCAGACGCCATCCCCCGATTCGATCACCACCGCCTGGGCCGCGGGCTACATGGGCTTCGCCCCGACGACCGCCTGCCCGGCGGCCGTGGATGCCGCAGCGCGTGCTTGGGCGCAACTCAAACAGGTCGCCGCCTGAGCCGGCGGCCGACGACACCGGAGAACGACATGAAAGTCTGGCAGTGCATCGTATGCGGGTATCTGTACGACGAGGCCCAGGGCGATCCGGAGCATGGCATCGCGCCCGGCACCCCTTGGGCGGACGTCCCCGAGGACTACGAGTGCCCGGAATGCGGCGCGCGCAAGTCCGAGTTTATGATGGTCGAGATCTGACCTGGCCAGACGCCCCGGCCGGCGTGCGAGAATCGCGGCCATCGCATCCGGATGCCACGCCATGTCCGCCGAACTGAACAACCTGATCGGTTATCCCGCCGCCTTCCTGACCACCGTGGCCTTCGTGCCCCAGGCCTGGAAGTCGTGGCGCACGCGCGACCTGTCCGGTATCTCGCTGCCCATGTACGCCCTGTTCACGCTGGGCGTGGCGCTCTGGCTGGCCTACGGCGTCCTGCTCGGCAGCGTCCCCATCATGCTCGGCAACGGCATCACCCTGGCCCTGGCTTCCGTGGTGCTGGTGCTGAAGATACGCCACGTCGCTGCACCATGATGGTGCGCTCGGCACCAAGGCATACTCCCATCGGATAGTTTCCGGCACCATTTTGGCCGGAAGGTGTCGAATCCAGACGGTTCCTGCGCCATGGCATGGGCATTGCTGGACATGGCATGAGCCACTTAATCGGGTCGCAACCGGGAGAGCATCATGAGTCTGTTCAACCAGTACATCGAACGCTATCGCCGGGTGGAAGAGGAATATTCCCTGGAGGAATACCTCGACATCTGCAAGAAGGACCGCATCGCCTACGCCAGCGCCGCCGAGCGCATGCTGGCGGCCATCGGCGCCCCCGAGCTGGTCGACACCAGCCAGGATCCGCGCCTGTCGCGCATCTTCTCCAACAAGGTCATCAAGGTCTATCCGGCCTTCCGGGATTTCTTCGGCATGGAGGAGACGATCGAGCAGATCGTCTCCTACTTCCGCCACGCCGCCCAGGGCCTGGAGGAGAAGAAGCAGATCCTCTACCTGCTCGGCCCGGTAGGCGGCGGGAAGTCGTCCCTGGCCGAGAAGCTCAAGCACCTGATGGAGAAGACGCCGTTCTACGCCATCAAGGGCTCGCCGGTGAACGACTCGCCGCTGTCGCTGTTCTCGCCCGACGAGGACGGCAAGATACTGGAAGAGGAATACGGCATCCCGCGCCGCTACCTGGGCCGGGTCCTGTCGCCCTGGGCGGTCAAGCGCCTGCACGAGTACAACGGCGACATCACCAAGTTCCGCGTGGTCAAGCGCTGGCCCTCGGTGCTCGGCCAGATGGGCATCTCGAAGACCGAGCCGGGCGACGAGAACAACCAGGACATCTCCTCGCTGGTCGGCAAGGTCGACATCCGCAAGCTGGAGAAGTATTCCCAGGACGACCCGGACGCCTACAGCTACTCCGGCGGCCTGAGCCTGGCCAACCAGGGCCTGATGGAGTTCGTCGAGATGTTCAAGGCGCCCATCAAGGTGCTGCATCCGCTCCTTACCGCCACCCAGGAGGGCAACTACAAGGGCACCGAGGGTTTCGGCGCCATCCCCTTCGACGGCGTCGTCCTGGCCCACAGCAACGAGTCGGAGTGGACCGCCTTCCGCAACAACAAGAACAACGAGGCCTTCCTGGACCGCATCTACATCGTCAAGGTGCCCTACTGCCTGCGCGTGTCCGAGGAGGTGAAGATCTACGAGAAGCTGCTCCACGGCAGCTCCCTGTCCGAGTCGCCCTGCGCCCCGGGCACCCTGGAGATGCTGGCCCAGTTCTCGGTGCTGACCCGGATGAAGGAGCCGGAGAATTCCAGCATCTTCTCCAAGATGCGCATCTACGACGGCGAGAACCTCAAGGACACCGACCCCAAGGCCAAGAGCTACCAGGAGTACCGCGACTTCGCCGGGGTGGACGAGGGCATGACCGGCATCTCGACCCGGTTCGCCTTCAAGATCCTGTCCCGGGTGTTCAACTTCGACCATAGCGAGATCGCCGCCAACCCGGTGCACCTGCTCTACGTGCTCGAGCAGCAGATCGAGCAGGAGCAGTTGCCGCCCGAGGTGGAGCAGCGCTACGTCGCCTATCTGAAGGAGTATCTGTCGCCGCGCTACGCCGAGTTCATCGAGAAGGAGCTGCAGACCGCCTACCTGGAGTCCTACTCGGAATACGGCCAGAACATCTTCGACCGCTACGTCACCTACGCCGACATGTGGATCCAGGACCAGGAATTCCGCGATCCCGACACCGGCGAGATCCTCGACCGTGCCCAGCTCAACGGCGAACTGGAAAAGATCGAGAAGCCGGCCGGCATCGCCAACCCCAAGGACTTCCGCCACGAGGTGGTCAACTTCGTGCTCCGGGCGCGCGCCCAGAACCAGGGCCGCAACCCGGCCTGGACCAGCTACGAGAAGCTGCGCTCGGTGATCGAGAAGCGCATGTTCTCCAGCACCGAGGACCTGCTGCCGGTGATCTCCTTCAACGCCAAGGCCTCCAGCGAGGAGCAGAAGAAGCACCACGACTTCGTCCAGCGCATGGTCGCCAAGGGTTACACCGACAAGCAGGTGCGCCTGCTGGCCGAGTGGTACTTGCGGGCGAGGAAGGCGTCCTGATCGGGGGGCGGCCATGAGCCAGTTCGTCGATCGCCGCCTGTCCGGCAAGAACCGCAGCGCCGTCAACCGGCAACGCTTCCTGCGCCGGTTCAAGGGCCAGATCCGCAAGGCGGTGACCGAGGCGGTGTCCGGGCGCAAGGTGTCGGACCTGGAACGGGGGGAGAAGATCTCCATCCCGGCCAAGGACCTGTCCGAACCCTTCTTCCATCACGGCCCGGGCGGCCGGCGCAACATCATCCATCCCGGCAACAAGGAGTTCATCGCCGGCGACCAGGTGGACCGGCCCAAGGGCGGGGGCGGGCAGGGCGGCGGCAACGCCTCCCAGGACGGCGAGTCGGAGGACGAATTCGTCTTCGAACTCTCGAAGGAAGAGTTCATGGACTTCTTCTTCGAGGACCTGGCCCTGCCGGACCTGGTGAAGAAGCAGCTCGCCGCCGTGCCCGAGGTGAAGAAGTCGCGCGCCGGCTTCGTCAGCCAGGGCAACCCCTCCAACCTGCACGTGGTGCGCTCCATGAAGCAGGCCATCGGCCGCCGCCTGGCCATGGCGGCAGGGCCGCGCGAGGCCCTGCGCGAGGCGGAGGAACGCCTGCAGGAACTGGTCGCCAAGGGCCTGGCCGACAGCCCCGAGGCGGACGAGCTGCGCGAGGAAATCGCCGGCCTCAAGGCCCGGGTCGCCGCCGTGCCCTTCATCGATACCTGGGACCTGCGCTATGCCAACCGGGTCGACCAGCCGGTGCCCAGCAGCCAGGCGGTGATGTTCTGCCTGATGGACGTGTCCGGCTCCATGGACGAGGACCGCAAGAACATCGCCAAGCGCTTCTTCATGCTGCTCTACCTGTTCCTGACCAAGAGCTACGAGCGCATCGAGGTGGTGTTCATCCGCCACCACACCGTGGCCAAGGAGGTCGACGAGGAGGACTTCTTCCATTCCCGGGAAAGCGGCGGCACCGTGGTGTCCTCGGCCCTGGAACTGGCGCGCGAGACCATCCTCGAGCGCTATCCCAGCGCGGCCTGGAACATCTACGTCGCCCAGGCCTCGGATGGCGACAACTGGGAGGAGGATTCGCCCCGTTGCCGCGAGATCCTGGTCCAGGGCATCCTGCCCCTGGTGCAGTACTTCGCCTACGTCGAGATCGAGGCCGAGGAGCCGCAGAGCCTGTGGCGCGAATACGAGCAGGTGCAGGCCGCAAGCCGGCAGTTCGCCATGCGCCGCATCCTGACACTGGAAGACATCTACCCGGTATTCCGGGACCTGTTCAAGAAGAAGGTGGCCTGAGATGGAAGAGCCCGTCCCACCCCCGTCGCCCCGCCGCGCAAGCCCCTGTCGGAAGGTTCCGAGTGGACCTTCGAACTGCTCGACCTCTACGACCGCGAGATCGGCCGCGTGGCCGCGCACTACGGCCTGGACACCTATCCGCGCCAGATCGAGGTGATCACCTCGGAACAGATGATCGACGCCTATTCCTCGGTGGGCATGCCGGTGGGCTACCACCACTGGTCCTACGGCAAGCAGTTCCTGGCCACCCAGAAAAGCTACAAGCGCGGCCAGATGGGCCTGGCCTACGAGATCGTCATCAACTCCAGTCCCTGCCTCGCCTACCTCATGGAAGAGAACACCATGACCATGCAGGCCCTGGTGATCGCCCACGCCGCCTACGGCCACAACTCCTTCTTCAAGGGCAACTACCTGTTCCGCACCTGGACCGACGCCGAGGGCATCCTCGACTACCTGGTGTTCGCGCGCAACTTCATCAGCGACTGCGAGCAGCGCTACGGCGAGGAGGCGGTCGAGGAGCTGCTCGACTCCTGCCATGCCCTGATGAACTACGGCGTCGACCGCTACAAGCGGCCGGCCAAGCTGTCCATGGCCAAGGAGCAGCTGCGCCAGGCCGAGCGGGAGGCCTACCTGCAGTCCCGGGTCAACGACCTCTGGCGCACCCTGCCGACCCGGCCGGAAGAGGAGCAGGCCAAGCAGGCGAGCCGCTTCCCGCCCGAGCCGCAGGAGAACCTGCTCTACTTCATCGAGAAGCACGCCCCGCGCCTGGAACCCTGGCAGCGGGAAATCGTCCGCATCGTCCGGAAGATCGCCCAATACTTCTATCCCCAGCGCCAGACCCAGGTGATGAACGAGGGCTGGGCCACCTTCTGGCACTACACCCTGCTCAACCATCTCTATGAAGAGGGCAAGCTCACCGACGGCTTCATGATGGAGTTCCTGCAGTCGCACACCAACGTCGTCTACCAGCCGCCCTTCCACAGCCGCCACTACAGCGGCATCAACCCCTACGCCCTCGGCTTCGCCATGTTCCGCGATCTGCGCCGCATCTGCGAGCAGCCGGACGAGGAGGACCGGCGCTGGTTCCCGGATTTGGCCGGGACCGACTGGGTGAAGACCCTCGACTTCGCCATGCGCAACTTCAAGGACGAGAGCTTCATCGCCCAGTACCTGTCGCCCAAGCTCATCCGCGAGTTCAAGCTGTTCGCGGTGGTCGACGACGACAAGCGGGAGAAGCTGGAGATCGCCGCCATCCACGACGACGCCGGCTACCGCCAGGTGCGCCAATTGCTGTCGGAACAGTACAACCTGGGCAACCGGGAACCCAACATCCAGGTCTACGACGTCAACGTGTACGGCGACCGTTCCCTGACCCTGCGCCACTACATGCACGACCGCCGGCCCCTGGGCGACAGCACCAAGGAGATGCTGCGCCACGTCGCCCGCCTGTGGGGCTATATCGTGCGCATCGAGAGCGTCGACGACCAGGGTGCCCGGCTCATTGACGAGTGCACGCCGGGCCGGGTCGGACAACGCAGCTGAGGGCCTAGTCGTCCCCGCCGGGGTTGAGTTCGATGTAGAAGGTCGACAGGTCGTCGTTGCAGGCGCTGCCGGGCTCGCTGTGGCTGGCCTGGAGCCTGGCCTCGATGCGTGCCGCCTGGATCTGCTCGGCGTCGGCCTGGGCCGGATACAACCGATACAGCTTCGCGACCTCGGCCGCCCGCCGGCGCGCCTGCCGTTCGAGGTCCGCGCGGACCTCGTGCGCCAGGCCATCCAGCAGCAACAGCCAGGGCGCCTGCCAGGCGATGAAGTCGTCGATCAGGCGGCCATGTCCGAGGTCGTGGCCGGTACGCCGGAGCAGCAGGGCGGGAAAGGCGGCCGCCGGCAGTCGGGCGGCCGCACCGGCCACCTCGTCCAGGGCCTGCCCGCTGCCGTCCGGTTCGCGGTGGTACCAGGCGGCGCAACCCGCCATGCCGTTGACGTAATCCATCAGGTAGCGGCCGCCGTTGTCGATGGCCTCGGGCACGGCCGGGCTGGCGAACTGGGCCTGGGCGGCGAGGCCGATGCGCCATTCGAACTCGCCGGTGTTCGACCGGGCAGCCGGGCGGCCGACGCTGCTGTCGAGGAGCACCAGCGGTTCGCCGGTGCGGGTGAGCAGCCAGCGTTCGTAGCGGTCGCGGAACGGGAACGGCACCTGTTCGTGCAGCCGGCGCAGATGTTCGTAGAGCACCATGCCCATGCGTTCCATGCGGTAGAAGTCTTCCGACGGATGCAGGGGCCCGCGCGCCAGGCCGGTCCCGGCCGACCAGCGGCCGAAGCGCGCCTCGCTGACCTGGACCGGTCCGCTGGCGCCTTCGGTTCCGGCCAGCAGCGTGTCGTTGCTGACGTAGATGTCCCAGTGCACGCCGTCCATGCTGACCGCCTCCGCGGCCTGGTGGCGGACGACCTGCATGACGCCGCGGAACGGGTTGAGTACGCGCTGGGCGTAGCTGTCGACCACTATTCGATGCGCCCGGCCAGGTCCAGCGTGCCGGCGCGCAGGCGGGCGAAGGCGGCGTCGACCGTCGCCACGGGGCCCTTCACGCCGAGTTCGATCTTGTAGTCGTCCGGCTGGACCGGGTTCAGTATGGGCAGGCTGAACACCTTGATGCCCGGGTGATCGCGCTCGATCTCGAGCATCAGCGGGGTCAGGGTCGCCTCGGCCAGGCCGCGCACGATGAAGGCGCGCTCGACCTCGTCATGGCCGTGGAACCGGTCGCGGTAGCGGGTGTCCAGCACCCATTCGATCATCGGCCAGGCCATCTCCGGAAAGCCGGGGACGAAATGGTGCCGGCCGACGCTGAAGCCGGGAATCCGGTTGACCGGGTTGGGGATGATCGACGCGCCGGCCGGGAACTCGCCCATCTCCAGGCGACCGGGCGTCACCGGCAGGCCGACCTCCCGGCTGCGCGCGCTGATCAGGGCCTCGGCCTCGGGGTGCAGGACCAGCGGCGCGCCCAGGGCCGCGGCGGCCGCCTGGCGGGTGTGGTCGTCCGGGGTGGCGCCGATGCCGCCGCAACTGAACACGATGTCGTCGCCGGCGAAGCTGGTCCGCAGGAAGGTGGTCAGGCGGGCGCGGTCGTCGCCCAGCACGCTGACCTGCGCCAGGTGTAGGCCACGCTCGGCGAGGATTTCGCGGACCCGCGCGAAATGCTTGTCCTGGCGTTTGCCGGACAGGATTTCGTCACCGATGATGAGCAGGCTGATGGACGTGGACATGGCATACCGCGGCGCTGGCAACCCTGCCATTGTGCCAAAAATCCCTGACACCTTCGTGACCCGGGCAGGTGCCCGGGCCCGGGGCGTTGCCGTTCACTGGCCGTTGCGTCGCTCGCTTGGCCGCGACAGGACGCGCAGGGCGACCTCGAAAGGCACGTTGTGCCTGCGCATGAATCGGCTGCCCTTGTCGTTGCCGAACTGTTCGGCGATCAGGATGCCCTGGTCGACGAGCGTCGCCATGGCGTGGTTCGAGCGGGGAATGAGCGTCATGATGCCGGTCGAAAACTTATAACGTTTGATATAAATCCTAGCCTATTTGAGTGGTTTTACCTGTTGTTTTTTTGCCGCTTTGCCGACCTTCGGCGGCTCTCCCCGGAATCCCGCGGTGCGCCGGCAAAACCCAGTCCCGGTGCCGCTTCCGGGCACTGCTAACGGTCTTCCCGATGGCGCTATCGGGAGCGCCGATTAAGGTCGGTTTAAGGTGGCCGCGCAAAGCTTCCTGCGAACGAGAAACGACCGCCTGCCCCGGGACGGCCGACCACCTGGAAGCCCTGCAAAAACCTCATGGAGATCGATATGAAACCCTCACGCCTGTTTGCGCTCAGTCTGCTCGCCTTCGTCCAGTCCGCCGTCGCCGCGGATTGGCAACCGCTGCCCGGCAAGGCACCGGCGCCCAAGGACAACCCGACCACGGCGGCCAAGGTGGCGCTCGGCCAGAAGCTGTTCCTGGACCCGCGCCTGTCCGCCACCGGCACGGTGTCCTGCAACTCCTGCCACAACGTCATGGCCGGCGGCGACGACAACCGCCCGGTGGCCATGGGCATCCACGGCAAGACCGGCGGCCGCAGCGCCCCGACCGTCTGGAACTCGGCCTTCAACGCCACCCAGTTCTGGGACGGCCGCGCCGCCACCCTGGAAGACCAGGCCAAGGGCCCGGTGGTGGCCGACGTGGAGATGGGCATGGGCTCGCTCGACGACGTGGTCGCCCGCCTGCGCCAGATTCCCGGCTACGAAGCCGAGTTCAAGAAGGTGTTCGGCGGCAGCCAGCCGATCACCGCCGACAACATGGCCAAGGCGATCGCCGCCTATGAGCGCACCCTGATCACCCCGGACAGCCCCTACGACCGTTACGTCAAGGGCGACAAGAAGGCGCTCAGCACCCAGCAGCAGCGCGGCATGCAGAAGTTCGCCGACGCCGGCTGCGTCGCCTGCCACTCGGGTCCGACCTTCAACGGCCAGTCCGGTGCCAGTGCCGGTGCCTTCATGAAGTTCCCGGCTGTGCCGGGCAGCGACTACGAGGCCAAGTACGGCTTCAGCAGCGATCTCGGCCACTACAACGTCACCAAGCGCGACGAGGACAAGAACACCTGGAAGGTGCCGACCCTGCGCAACGTCGCCCTGACCGCACCGTACTTCCACAACGGTGCCGTGGTGAACCTCGACGAGGCGGTCAAGGTGATGGCCAAGACCCAGCTCGGCATGACCCTGGACGACGCCGACACCAAGGACATCGTGGCCTTCCTCGAGTCCCTGACCGGCAAGTTCCCGAGCCAGCAGATGCCGCGCCTGCCGGCCACCGAGGGCAAGACCTTCACGTACTGATTTGCTGTAGATTCCTGACGGGGTTGGGGCCGTGGCATACGCCGCGGCCTTTTTTTGTCATGCCTCCGCGCGACCCCGTCCCGCCGTGTCGGCCTCGCACCGACAGCTGGCGGGCGGAGGACCGCTCAGGCCACCTGCAGCCTGCGCCGGCGGACGACGCCGGCCATCAGGCCGAGTCCGGCCAACAGCATCGCGTAGGTCTCGGGTTCCGGCACGCTGGCGACGAACAGGCCGGACGACGACTGCAGGCTGGCGCCCGCGGGCAGGGCGAAGCTCAGCAGGCTTGCGGTGTCGAGATAATCCGCATAGCCGCCGTCCTGGGCGAAGACGGACAGCGTGGTGGTGAGTTGGAACGGCTCGTCGTAGGTGAAGGTGAATTCACCGGTGATGTTGGCGACCGAGCTGCTGGTCTGCCGCCCGCCGAGGGTGTCGTAGACGCTGACGACGCTCTGGTACTCGTAGGAGGTGCCGCAGTCCCAGCAATAGTCGTCCGGCGTGTAGGCGACGTCGAAGCTCACGCCCGCGTAGCCGGTCCCGCCGCCCGACAGCGTGCCCTCCAGCACCGTCGTCACGCTGGCCGATGCCTCGCCGCTGCCGCCCGTGATGATGAACCAATCGCTGTACTCGGCGGTGGCCGCCGCGCTGGCGGTGGCGCTGAGGTAGCCATCGTCCACCGGCGCGGGGTCGTAGACGGTGCTGACGCCGGCGTGGGTGGCGCCGTATTCGGCGTAGGCCTGGGCACTGTAGCCAAGGCCATGGCTGGCGTTTTCGATATTGACATAGCTGCCGGTATCGTTGCCCGCGTTGTCGGAAACGCTGCTGCTGCTGTAGTTGCCGCCGACGGCGGAGTAATAGCTCGCCATACCGTCGACGCTTGCCGACAAGCCCGGATCGGGGAGGAGCTGTACCTGCCCGTAGATGTCCACATTGTCCGTGTCGGCAAAGGCTTGGCCGGCGCCGGACACGGCGATAGCCAGCACGAGTGCTGTGAATTTCATTGAGGTTCCCTTCCTGTGGTGTGTAGTCGTCTCGGCCAACCGGTCGCCAGGGGCAGCCGGTTCGAGCCGGAGGGACGCTAACACGGCCGCAGCGAGCGATAAATCCGCAGGATTACTCAACCGGGGCACCGGTCCCGGCGAAGGCGGCTACCGCCACGGGGCGCGTTTCAGCCCGCCTTGTGCAGGTGTTCCACCGCCCACACCGCGGCCTCGACGCGCGAACGCAGGTCGAGCTTGCGCAGCAGGTGCTTGACGTGGACCTTGACCGTGCCTTCGGTGATGCCCAGTTCGCGCGCGATGACCTTGTTGCTGAGCCCGGCGGCGATCAGCTCGACGATGCGCCGCTCCTGTTCGGTCAGGCCCGCCTCGTGGGCGCTGCGCGGCTGGCGCTGCTCGCGCAGGGCGGTGGCGAGCAGGTGGGTGAGGGCGTCCGAGACGACGATCTTGCCGGCCGCCGCCGCCGCCAGGCTGTCGATCATCTGCTCCGGTTCCATGTCCTTCAGCAGGTAGCCGTCGGCGCCCAGGCGCAGGGCGGCGACCAGGTCGTCGGTCTGGTCCGACACGGTGACCATGACGATGCGGGTGTCGAGATCGGCCGAGCGCAGTTTCTTCAGCACCTCCAGTCCGCTCATGTCCTTCATGTTGAGGTCGAGCAGGAGCAGGTCGGGCTGCAGCGAGCGCACCAGGGCGATGCCGTCGGCGCCGTTCGAGGCCTCGCCGACCACCTCGAAGTCGGAGATGGTTTCGAGCAGCTGGATCAGGCCCCGGCGGAACAGGGGGTGGTCGTCGATCAGGACGACGGTCTGGCGGGGCGGGGTCATGGCGTGGCCTCTTCGAAGGCGGACTGGGTGCTGCCGTCGCCGGCGTCGAAGCTCAGCTCGACGCGGGTGCCGCAGGGCTGCCGCGGCAGTACGCGCAGCTCGCCGTTCAGGCTGTGGGCGCGCTCGCGCATGATGGTCAGGCCATAGTGGTCGCCGGCCACGGCGGCATCCGGGATGCCCTGGCCGTCGTCCTCGATGGCGACCACGACGGCCGTGCCGTGGGTGGCGAGCGTCACCCAGGCGCGTTTCGCCTCGGCATGGCGGAGGACGTTGTTGAGTGCCTCGCGGACGATCTGCAGGACGTGGATCTCCTGGTTGGGCGCCAGGGACTGGGCGCCCATGCGGGCATCCAGGGCGATCTCGAGGCCGCCGCGTTCGGCGTATTCGGCGGTGGTGCGGCCGAGCAGGGACATGAAGTCGCCCTCCATGCGCAGGCGGAAGGTGGCGAGCAGCTCGCGCAGCTGGCGGTAGGCGGCGTTGATGCCCTCGCGCAGGTCCTTGAGGATGGCCTCGGCACTGGCGGTGCCGGCCTCCTGGCGCAGGGCCTGCTGGAGCAGGACGACCTGGATCTTCATGTAGGACAGGGCCTGGGCCAGGGAGTCGTGCAGTTCGCGGGCGATTACCGAGCGTTCGTCCATCAGGGCCAGGCGGCGCTCGCGCTCGGTCTGGCGGGCGATGCCGATGGCGATGCCGATGTGCTGGGAGAGCGCCTCGATCAGCTGTTCCTGCCAGGCTTCCAGATGGCGTCCGGGCGGCAGGGCGACCTGGAGGATGCCGTAGCGCTGCTCGGCGTCCTTGAGCGGGACGGCGTGCACCTGGCCGCCCCCGCTCATGGCATGGTCCCAGGTGGCCTCGTGGTGGGCGCAGCCGGCACAGTCCTGGCCGGCGCACATGCCCCGGCTGGCGTCGCCGGTCGCCGTGCTGGCCAGGATGCGCGGCTGGCCGCCCGGTTCCGGGAGCAGGCAGGCCATGCTGTGGCTGAGGTCGAGCACCTGCTCCAGGTCGGTCAGCAGGGCGCGATAGGTCTCGGGGGCGACGGGGGCGTTGTACAGGCGGGCGATGGAGTGGTAGAGCAACTCCAGGGAACGGTTGCTCCGGGTCAACTGCTCGGTCTTCTCGTTGACCCTTTGTTCCAGGTTGGCGTACAGCTTGGAGAGTTCGTCGGTCATGAAATTGAAGGCGACGCCGACCCGGCCGAGTTCGTCGCGGCCGATATGGCTGGCGCGCGCCGTGAAGTCGCCCCGGGCGATCGCGTTGGCCGCCTCGACCAGGCGGTTCAGGGGCAGGATGACCCGTTTGCTGAAGCCATACAGCACGGCCAGCATGACCACGAAGGTGAGCGTCAGGGAAACGGCCAGCAGGCTGTGCAGCTGGCCGATCTTGGCCTCGGTGTCGTTCTCCAGTTGCGCCACCATGCGGTTGATGTCGGCGACGAAGACGTCGATGCGGGCGAGCAGTTCATGATGGCGCTGCGGCGAGTCCGGCGCGTTGCGGTCCGCCTCGGCATTGAGCATGGGCTTGAGGTCGGTCTCCCACTCCGTCTGCACCCGCCGGTACAGGCGGGCGTACTCGCTGTCGGGCGCGCGTTCCTGGATGGTGCGCAGGGAACGGTGGCGCAGGCTGGTCTCGAAGCGTGCCATGGCCTCGTCCAGGGCCTGGCGGTCCGGGTCGGCGTCCATCATGGCGGCCAGGACCAGGCCGCCCATGCGGTGGCTCTGCATGCGCAGGCTGCCCGACACGTTGATGGCGCTGGCGCTGCCCTGCACGTTCTCGACGATGACCACCGAGGTCGCCATGCCGATCACCCCGATCAACGACAAGGTGGCGAGGCCAAGGCCGAGGCCGAGGGTGATGGCGCGCCTGGACAGGCGCTCGGGCAGGTCAGTCAGCGACATGGCTGTGGTCGGGAGTACACGCCGGGCTCGGATTATTGGGGGTACCCCCTCAGTTTAGGAGGTAGTCGGCGACCTTGGAGGGGGCCTGTAATGGCCTGATTCTAAACGTGTCAGCCGTTTCCCGACTACCACTTAGGTGGTATGTCGAGCGAATTGCTCGGGAACGCGGCGCCGTTTACGCGCCCGACCGGATTCCTAGAATTGGCCCAGGTGAACGACATATGGACGCACAGCCATGATCCTGGAAACCAGACATTCGATCGCGGAAATCCTTTCCCGCCAACCGCTCTTCCGCAACCTCGGTCGCGCAGAACTCGGGCGCCTGGCCGAATCGACCCTGGAATACCGGGTCGGCAAGCATGAAGTGCTGTTCCAGAAAGGCGACCGGCCGGCCGGCCTGTACCTGATCGTCACCGGCCAGATCAAGCTCATCCTGCCCTCGCCGCAGGGTACCGAGAAGGTCGTCCGCCTGGCCAGCCCGGGCGAGGCGTTCGCCGAGGAGGCGGTCATCCCGGACGGTCCGCACGCGATGACCGCCGAGGCCCTGCGCGACAGCATCCTCCTGATCGTGCCGCGCCCGGCCCTGATGGCGGCCCTGGCCGAGAGCACCTGCCTGTGCTGCGACCTCATGGCCGGCATGGCCCGGCGCATGCAGGACCTGATCGACAACATGGAATCGTGCAGCCAGCGCAGCAGCGACCAGCGCGTCGCCCACTACCTGACCCAACTGGCCCCGGTCAACGCCGACAGCTTCGAGGTCGAGCTTGGGGTCAACAAGCAGCATATCGCCTCCCACCTCGACCTGGCGCCGGAGACCTTCTCGCGGGTCCTCAGCCGGCTCGCCCGCCAGGGCTACATCCAGATGCACGGCCGCACCATCCGGGTCGCCGACGCCGAGCAGTTGCGCCTGCAGGCCTGCTGAGCGCCGCCTCAGTCGGCCACCGCGGCGGCCGCGCCGGCCGGGTGCGCCGGCGGTTTGGCCAGCCAGACCAGCAGCATCAGGCTGGCGAAGAAGCAGCCGGACAGCCAGAAGATGTCGTTGGTCGCCATCAGCACCGCCTGCTGGCCGATCAGCCGGTCCAGCATGGCCGGCGTGCTGGCCGGGTCGGTCAGGCCGGCGAGCGCCTCGGTGGCGCCGGGGTCGAACGCCGACAGGTGCGTGGTCAGGATGCTGTGGTGGTAGTCGGTGCGCCGGTCCCACAGGGTGATGCTGAGCGAGGTGCCGAAGCTGCCGGCCAGGATGCGGAAGAAGTTGGACAGGCCGGTGGCGCTCGGCAGCAGCTCGTGCGGGATGCCGGACAGGGTGAGCGAGGTGAGCGGCACGAAGAAGGTGGCGACTCCGAAGCCCATGAGCAGGCGGGGCAGGACGATCTGGCCGAAGGTGACGTCGGTGTTGAAGTGGCTGTTCCAGAACGACACCGCGGCGAACACCGCGAAGCTGAAGGTGGCCCAGGCGCGCAGGTCGACCCGGTGCATGTTCTTGCCCACCACGGCGGACAGGAAGACCGGCACGAGCCCGATCGGCGCCGCCGCCAGGCCGGCCCAGGTGGCGGTGTAGCCCATGTTGGTCTGCAGCCAGAGCGGCAGGACGACGACGTTGCCGAAGAACACCAGGTAGCCGATGCTCAGGATCACGGTGCCGACCAGGAAGTTGCGTTCGGCGAACAGGTGGAAGTCGACCACCGGGTGGTGGTCGGTCAGCTCCCAGACTACCAACAGGCTCAAGGCGAGCACGGCGACCGCGGCCAGGGCGACGATGGTGCCCGATTCGAACCAGTCCAGGTCGTTGCCCTTGTCGAGCAGGATCTGCAGCGCCCCCACCCCACGACCAGCAACAGCAGGCCGACCTTGTCGACCGGCACCGAGCGCGTCGCGCTGCCGCGCCGGCCCAGGATGTTCCAGGCCAGGAAGGCCGAGAACAGGCCGACCGGGATGTTGATGTAGAAGATCCAGGGCCAGTTGATGTTGTCGGTGATCCAGCCGCCCAGGATGGGGCCCATGATCGGCGCCACGATCACCGTCATCGACCACAGCGCCAGGGCCAGGCCCTTCTTCTCGGGCGGGTAGTTGGCCAGCAGCAGGCTCTGCGAGAGCGGGATCATGGGGCCGGCCACGGCACCCTGGAGGACGCGCGCGGCGATCAGCAGGGGCAGGCTGGGCGCCAGCCCGCACAGCCAGGAGGCCAGGGTGAACAGCAGGGTCGAGGTGGCGAACAGGCGCACGTCGCCGAAGCGGCGCGTGAGCCAGCCGGTCAGGGGCAGGGCGATGGCGTTCGACACCGCGAACGAGGTGATCACCCAGGTGCCCTGGTTCGGGCTCACCGCCAGGTCGCCGGAAATCGCCGGCAGGGAGACGTTGGCGATGGACGAGTCGAGCACCTGCATGAAGGTGCCCAGGCTCAGCCCGACGGTGAGCAGGAGCAGCGTCGAGCCGTGCAGCGGCGCCTGGCTCATGGCCGCGCGCTCAGCCCTTGCCGGTCAGGTTGGCCTGGACGATGGCGCGGATGGCCGCGTCGGCGCCCTGGAGGTCCTCGCCGTATACCGGCGTGGCATAGCGGGTGCCCGCCGGTGCGCCGGCCCGGCCGGCCGCGGCGGTCGCCACCTCGGCCTTCATGGACAGGCCGACCCGGAGCGGATGCCGGGCCAGCTCGGCCGGGTCGAGGGCGATGCGCACCGGCAGGCGCTGGACGATCTTGATCCAGTTGCCGCTGGCGTTCTGCGCCGGCAACAGGGAGAACACGCTGCCGGTGCCGGGCGACAGGCCCGCCACGGTGCCGTGGAACGGCACGCGGTCGCCGTAGAGGTCCGACACGAGGGTGACCGGCTGGCCGACCGCCATGCCCTTGAGCTGATCCTCCTTGAAATTGGCCTCGACCCAGAGCTGGGTCATCGGCACGAGGGCCATGAGCGGGTCGCCCGGCTTGACCTGCTGGCCGACCTGGACCGAGCGCTTGGCCGCCTGGCCGTCCACCGCCGCCCGGATCGCGCAGCGGTTGAGCGCCAGCCAGGCCTCGCGGACGCGGGCCTCGGCCTGCTTGACCGCCGGGTGGCCGGTCACCGTGGTTCCGGCGACCTCGGCATCGGCGGCGGCCAACTGGGCGCGCGCCAGGTCCAGCTCGGAACGGGCCTGGTCGCGGGCGGCACGGGCGTGCTCGGCCTCCTCGCGCGACACGGCGTCGAGGGCGACCGCCCGCTCGCGCCGGGCCAGGTCGGCCTCGGCCTGGTCGAGCCGGCGCTGCTTGACGGCGAGGTTGGCGCGCTCCTGGCCCGGCAGGGTGAAGCTGCGCGCCACCTGGCGCACCGTCTCGGCCAGGTCGGCTTCGGCCTTGTCGAGCGCGAGGCGGGCGTCGGCGTCGTCCAGTTGCACGAGCACCTGGCCCTGCTTGACGGTGTCGGTATCGTCGGCCAGGACGGCGACCACGGTGCCGGCGATGCGCGGCGTCACCCGGATCAGGTTGCCGGCCACGTAGGCGTCGTCGGTGCTCCGGTAGTGGCGGCCGTGCAGGTACCAGTGGCCGCCCCAGGCCAGGGCGGCGGCCAGGAAGACCAGACCGAGGATCAGGAGCAGGCGCTTGCGCTTGGCCGGGTTGGCCGTCGGGGTGTGCAGGGGGTCATGGCGTGGCGTCCTCGAGGTCGCCGCCCAACGCCTGGTAGAGCGCCACGCGGGCGCGCAGGCGGGCGGCCTGGATCTCACTGTCGTTCAGGCGTTCGCCGAGCACGGCGGCATCGGCTTCCAGGGCGTCGAGCGGCCCGGCCAGGCCGGCGTCGCGGCGCTGTCCGACCAGGGTCCGGGTGCGCACGGCCTCCTGCATCGCCTGGTCCTGGGCGGCGGCGCGCCGCTCCAGGCTGGCGATCAGGGCATAGGCATCGGCGCCCTGGCGGGCCGCCTCCTGGACGGCGTGGTTGTAGGCGGCGACCGCGCCGGCGTAGTCGGCTTCGCGCAGCCCAAGGCGGGCGCGCAGGGTGGCGGTGTTGAAAATGGGCAGGTGCAGGGCCGGGCCGGCCGCGGCGGTCAGGCTGCCGGCGCGCAGCAGCTTGCCCAGTTCCAGGGTGTCGAGGCCGACCATCAGGCGCAGGTCCAGGTTCGGGTAGAACTCCGCCTTGGCGGCCGTGCTCTGTTCGGCGGCGGCTTCGACGCGGCTGCGCAGGGCGGCGACGTCCGGACGCCGGGCCAGCCAGGCCACGGGCAGGCTGGCCGGCAGGGCGGGGGGAGCCGGGTTGGCGTGCGGTATGGGCAGTGCGCCGGCGTGGTCCGGGTCGGACCCGAGCAGGGCGCTCAGGCGGTAGCGCCAGGCATGGCCGAGGTAGTCCAGGCGGTGCACCAGGTCGGCGTCGTAGTCGAGCTTGCGGCGGGCGTCGATGAGCGGCAGGGCGGCATCCAGGCCGAGGTCATGGCGGGCCTGCAGGAGGTCGCGCTCGCGGACATGGCAGGCCTCGAGGTCGCGCGCCAGGCGCAGCCGGGTGTCGACGTCGGCGAGCCCGAAGTAGGTGTCGGCCACGGCCGCCGCCACGCTCAGACGGGCGGCCGCCAGTTCCGAGCCGGCGGCCCGGCGTTCGTTGCCGGCGGCCCGCAGCAGCGCGCGGTTGCGGCCCCACCAGTCGAGGTTGTAGGCGACGCCCTGGCTGATCTGCGTCTCGGTGTAGGTGCTGCCGCCGATGGGCGGCGGATAGAGGCCGTTCTCGCTCAGGCGCTGGCGGCTCAGCGAGACGTCGGTGGCGTAGTGCGCGCCGGCATCCAGCGCGGCCAGGCGTTCGGCCTGGCCGGCCGCGGCCAGGCGTGCCTGCGCGGCCGCCAGGTCGGGCTGGTCGCGCAGGGCGGTGTCGATCAGGCGATCGAGCTCGGGCGCGCCGAACGCCCGCCACCAGGGCGCCGGGCGGGCGTCGGCGGCGGTATGCGGCAACGGCGCGGCCAGGTTGGCCAGGGTGGCGTCCGCCGACGGCGTGCTCAGGGCCGGCCGCGCCGGCAAGTCGGCCGGCAGCGGCGCGCAGGCGGCCAGGCCGACCAGCAGGGTGCCGGCCGCCAGGCGCCTCACGGCGTCTCCCCGAGCCGGTGCAGGCCGGACAGCAGCTTGCGCAGCAGGCGGTCGAACTCGGCCACCTCGTCGGCGCTGAAGTCGGCCCATTGCCGCTCGACCAGCCACCAGACCGCCGGGAGGACCTTCCGGACCAGGGTGCGGCCGCTGTCGGTGAGCGACAGTTCGACCCGGCGGCGGTCCTCGGTGCTGGGCCGGCGTTCCACCCAGCCGGCGTGCACCAGTTCGTCGGTGAGGCGGGTGATGTTGGTGCGCGAGGCGATCAGGGCGTCGCTCAGGTGGCAGGGGTTGACCCGGTTCTCCTCGCTGCTCATCAGCATGACGAGGGTCAGGAAGGCGGTGCTGTTGAGGCCGAAGCCGGCCAGGTGCTGGCTGTAGGCCTCGTCCAATTCCTTGAACACGAAGAAGAACAGGCGGTTGAGCACGACGCGCTCGCGCGGCATGCCGGGCAACTGCCGGGCGATGCGGTCGATACCCTGTTCGAAGAAGTCGAAGTCGTAGTGCATGGCGGGATGGGGTCGGATGCCGTTGGAGATCGTACCAGTCGAAATAGTTTCAATCGAAACTATTTTCCCGGCTCCGCGCCCGGGCATGGTCCCCGCCTTGCCACGCGGGAAAAAAAAGGGGGCGGCTAAGGCCGCCCCGAAAGAACCGCGATCGTCATTCCGCGGATGTCCTGCTCAGAGACATTCTGTACTCGCCCGTCCACCTCCTACAGGTAACGCCAGCCGACATAGAGGCTGGACACGGCGATGCTGGCCAGCATCAGGGGGAAGGCGGCCAGCATGAAGGGTAGAAAACGGATGGGCGTGCCGGCGCGCTCGGCGAAGCCGGCCACGACCAGGTTGGCGGAGGCACCAACCAGGCTGCCGTTGCCGCCCAGGCAGGCGCCCAGCGCGAGCGACCACCAGAGGGTGTTGAGGTTTTCCGGACCGACCACCGAGCCCAGGTTCTGGATCACCGGGATCATGGTCGCGACGAAGGGGATGTTGTCGACCACGGCGGAGATGACCGCCGAGGCCCACAGAATGACGTAGGCGGTGAGCGCCAGTTCGCCGCCGGTGAAGTCGACCAGGGCATCGGCGGCGATCTTCAGGGCGCCGGCCTTCTCGACCCCGGCGACCACCACGAAGAGGCCGACGAAGAAGAATATGGTCACCCACTCGACCTCGGCGAAGCTCTTGTGCACCTGTTCGGTCTGGTGCTCGGGATCGTGCCCGGCGGCGCGCAGCAGGAGCAGCAGGGCGGCGCCGAACATGGCGATGGTGGCCGGCTCCAGGCCCAGCGAGTGGGCGAACACGAAACCGGTGATGGTCAGCGCGGTGACCGCCAGGGACTGCTTGAGCAGGCGGGCGTCGGTGATCGCCTCGCGCTCGTCGAAGGCCATGACCTGGTCGCGGGCGTCCTGCTCGGCGTGCAGCTTGCGGCCCCAGAACCACCACAGCGGGATCATCGTCAGGGCCAGGATGGCGAGGGCGACCGGGGCGAGGTGGAGGGCGAAGTCGTTGAAGGTGAGGCCGACCGCCGAGCCGATCATGATGTTGGGCGGGTCGCCGATCAGCGTCGCCGTGCCGCCGATGTTGGAGGCGAAGATGATGGCGAACAGATAGGGATAGGGATTGATGCGCAGGGCGTCGGTGATGAGCAGGGCGACCGGGGCGATCAGCAGCACCGTGGTGACGTTGTCGAGCAGGGCGGAGAACAGGGCGGTGACCACGGCCAGCATCATCATCAGGCCCCAGGGATCCGCCTTGACCAGCTTGGCGGCCTTCACCGCGACGTATTGGAAGACGCCGCTCTTCTGGGTGATGGCGACGATGACCATCATGCCGGTGAGCAGGCCGATGGTGTTGAAGTCGATGCCGGCGAAGGCCTCGCTCTGGTGCAGGACGCCGGTCAGGATCATCACGCCGGCGCCGATCAGGGCGACGATGGCGCGGTTGATGCGCTCGGTGACGATGACGGCGTAGGTCAGCACGAACACGGCCAGCGACACCATCAGGGGCGAGAGCCCCAGGATGACCTGGCTGGTGGTGTGGACGACGCCGTGCATGGTCAGCCGTTCCGCGACTTGTCGAGCAGGTAGGTGAGCAGCATGCGCCGGCTCATCATGCCGAGCAGGCGGCCCTCGTCGCCCACCACCGGCAGCGGCGTGTTGGTCCGCGACAGGAGCAGGGCCGCCTCCAGCAGCGGCGTCTCCATGCGCACCGGCGCCACGCTGGCGTCGGCCAGTTCGACCACGCGCCGGTCGGCATTGCCCTTCATGTGGTCGAGCAGCATGGGCAGGGCGTCGCCGACGAAGTTGAGGTTCTCGACCCCGTGTTCGACCCGGGCGCTGGCCGGGACCAGGGCGCGCAGGATGGCGTTGCTGCTGATCAGGCCGAGGAAGCGACCGCCCGGCTCGCACAGCGGGATGTGGTTGACTTCACGCTGGATCATCATGCTCATGGCCTCGGCGACCGTGGCCTCGGGGGCCAAAGTCAGGGTGGGCGGGCAGACGGGCAAAGCGCGAACGGTCATGATTTACGGATGCATCCACAGTGGGCGTGCATCCTACCCATCCGGCCGCGCGCCCGAATTGGGGGATGTACGTAAGGGATTTACTTACACTGTGCTTTTCGCCTGCCGGCTCAGCCAGGCCTTCTCGAGCTCCACCACCCAGTACATCGCCAGCCCGAACAGGACGATGCGGCCCCAGGACGCGGCTGGGAGGCCGGCGACGCCGAACAGCTTCTGCATCACGGGCAGGTAGGTGAACAGCCCTTGCAGCACCAGCAGGGTGACGGTGGTGATCCAGATCGGCGGGGTGCCGGCCAGGCCGGCCCGGTTGCAGGTCGGCGCGGTCAGGCGCCGGCAGTTGAACAGGTAGACGATCTCGCCCATGACCAGGGCGTTGACCGCCGCCGAGCGGGCGACCGCCAGGCTGGCGCCGTGGTCGGTCTCCCAGAGGAACAGGCCGAGGCCGCCGGCGACCAGGAGCAGGGAGACGAAGACGGTGCGCCAGACCAGGAAGCCGGACAGGAGCGGTTCGGCCGGCGCCCGCGGCGGTCGCCGCATGATGTCGGCCTCGGCCGGCTCGAAGGCCAGGGCCAGGGCCAGGGTGACCGCGGTCACCATGTTGACCCAGAGTATCTGCACCGGCGTGATGGGCAGGGTCAGGCCGAGCAGGATGGCGGCCAGCAGGATGGCCGCCTCGCCGCCGTTGGTGGGCAGGATGAAGACGATCGCCTTCTTGAGGTTGTCGTAGATGGTGCGGCCTTCCTCCACCGCCGCCGCGATGGTGGCGAAGTGGTCGTCGGCGAGCACCATCTCGGCTGCCTCCTTGGCCGCCTCGGTGCCCTTGTGGCCCATGGCGACGCCGACGTCGGCGCGCTTTAGGGCGGGGGCGTCGTTGATGCCGTCGCCGGTCATGGCCACCACCTCGCCGCGGGCCTGGAGGGCGTTGACCAGGCGCAGCTTGTGCTCGGGGCTGGCGCGCGCGAAGACGTCGATGTGGGCCACCGCCTCGTGCAGGCGGGCGTCGTCCATGGCCTCCAGGTCGGCCCCGGTGAGCGCCTGCGGGGCGTCGCTGAGGCCGATCTGGCGGGCGATGGCACGCGCGGTGTCGGCGTGGTCGCCGGTGATCATGGCCACCCGGATGCCGGCGGCCCGGCAGGCCGCCACGGCGGCCGCGCTCTCCTCGCGCGGCGGGTCGGCCAGGCCGGCGATGGCGAGCAGGGTGAAGCCGCCCGCCTCGACGTCGGCGAAGTTCAGGCCGGTGCTCGGCGCCGCCTGTTCGCGTACGGCCAGGGCCAGCAGGCGCATCCCGGCGTTGGCGGCGGCGCTCAGCCGGGGTTGCCAGGCGGCCAGGTCCAGGGGGCGCGCCTCGCCCGCCTCGCGCTGCCAACGGCAGAGCTCGAGGACGCTTTCCGGCGCGCCTTTCAGGTAGATCAGGGCGTGGCCGGCATGGTCGTGGTGCAGGGTGGCCATGAAGCGGTGCTGCGACTCGAACGGGATGATGTCGACCCGCGGCAGGGCCTCGAGTTCGAAGGCGGCCTCGAGGCCGGCCTTCATGGCCAGGGTGACCAGGGCGCCCTCGGTCGGGTCGCCGGCGAGTTGCCAGTCGTCGCCGCTCCGGTGCAGGACGGCGTCGTTGCACAGCAGGCCGGCGCGGGCGACGTCGAGCAGTTCCGGGTGCTCGGCCACCGGGGCGTCCTTGTCGGCCAGGCTGAAGCCGCCGTGGGGCGCGTAGCCGACCCCGGAGACGTCGTAGCTGTGGCCGGCGGTGAGCAGGCGCTGCACGGTCATCTCGTTGCGGGTCAGGGTGCCGGTCTTGTCGGTGCAGATCACGGTCACCGCACCGAGTGCCTCGACCGCCGGCAGGCGCCGGACGATGGCCCGGCGCCGGGCCATGCGCTGCACCCCGATGGCCAGCGTGATGGTCATCACCGCCGGCAGCCCCTCCGGAATCGCCGCCACGGCGAGGCCGACCGCGGCGATGAACATGTCGCCGACGGCGTAGTCGCGCACCAGGATGCCGAAGCCGAAGGCGAGGCCGGCGATGGCCAGGATGACCCAGGTCAGCCACTGGCTGAAACCGGACATCTGGCGCAGGAGCGGGGTGCTCAGGGTCTGAACCTCGGCGAGCAGGGTGCTGATGCGGCCGATCTCGGTGGCGGCGCCGGTGGCGGTCACCACGCCGGTGCCCTGGCCGTAGGTCACCAGGGTGCCCGACCAGGCCATCGAGGCGCGGTCGCCCAGTTCGGCGTTGCCGGGTACCGCCGCTGCCTGCTTCTCGACCGGTAGCGATTCCCCGGTCAGGGCGGCTTCCTCGATCTTCAGGCCCTTGACGTCGATAAGGCGCAGGTCGGCCGGGACCCGGTCGCCCGAGGCCAGGAAGACGATGTCGCCGGGTACCAGCTGTTCCGCCGGCAGGCTGTGGCGTTGGCCGTCGCGCAGGACCAGGGCGGCCGGCGAAAGCATCTTGCGGATCGCCTCGAGGGCGTGCTCGGCCTTGCCTTCCTGGACGAAGCCGACGAAGGCGTTGATCACCACGACGCCGAAGATCACCCCGCTGTCCAGCCAGTGGCCGAGCAGGACGGTGACCGCGCCGGCGGCGAGCAGGACGTAGATGAGGACGTTGTGGAACTGGAGCAGGAAGCGCTGCAGGGGGCCGCGCCGGCGCGGCGGCGGCAGCCGGTTGGCGCCGTGCCGGGCCAGCCGGCGTTCGGCTTCCGCCTGGGCGAGACCCTGCCGGGAGCTGTCGAGGCCCGTCAGGGCCTCGGACGCCGGCCGGTCATGCCAGGCGGCCGGGGTCATTTTTCAGACCACGACTTGATCCTTTGCGCGGCCCATTCCCGGCCACCCAGGCCGAAGGCGAGGGCCAGGGCGAGGACCAGGCCGCCGAAGGCGATGGAGAACGCCGCGGTCACCAGCTGGGTGGCGATCTGCAACTGCTCCAGGGCCAGGAAGAAGGCAAAGATCTGCACGGCGTATTCCGCCCCGGTGCTGATGCCGAGGGCATTGGGCGCCTTGATGCCGCTCAGCCAGGCGAAGATCAGCCGGTTGACGAAGCGGGCCAGCAGGGTGCCGAACAGCAGGACCAGGATGGCCACCACCACGTTGGGCAGGTAGAGGACGACCCGGTTGAGCAACTCCGCGACCGTCTCCAGGCCCAGGCTGTTGGCCACCGAGACCGCCACCACCAGGATGACCAGCCAGTAGAACAGGAGGCCGATCACGCTCGACAGGGTCAGCTTGACGCCACCCGTGCTGGCCAGGGCCTCGAGGCCCGATTTCTCGGCCAGGCTGTCGAACTGCAGGGCCTTGAGCAGGCGTTCGACGCCGGTCTTGAGGACGCGCGCCAGGAGCCAGCCGAGGAAGAGCAGGATCAGGGCGGCCAGGAGCTTGGGCACGAAGATGGCGATCTGGCTCCAGAAGGTCTGCAAGGAGGCGAGGAAGATGTCGATTTGCTGATTCATGGATACTCCTTGGTCGCAGCGAAAACTATACAGGGTGCCGGCGCGATACTAGGTTGC
Source organism: Parasulfuritortus cantonensis (assembly GCF_004337445.1). GTDB lineage: Bacteria > Pseudomonadota > Gammaproteobacteria > Burkholderiales > Thiobacillaceae > Parasulfuritortus > Parasulfuritortus cantonensis. The sequence goes on from NZ_SJZB01000018.1 coordinate 148,701, forward strand.
CGCCTGCGGGGTCGAATCGGGGTATGCCCGTACGGGAAACCCTTATCAAGGCCTCCCGGGTCATTCCGGGCCCGCCGCCGTCTCGTACAGCGAATCGTGGCCGAAGCGCACGTCGAAGGCCGCGTCCACCGGGTCCAGGTCATCCAGCCAATAGGCCGCATCGTTGCGGTGGTAGATCATGAAGCGGCCACGCAGGGCCGGGTCCTTGGCGCGGTGGTAGCGCAGGTAGATGCGCGTCTCGTCGACCGCCAGGATTTCGATCTTGCCGGATTCGTGTGACATCACGTAGCGCGCCCGGCGGGCCAGACCGGAGCCGCGGTGGATGGCCTCCTGGAAGGTCTGCCAGCCGCGCACGATGGGCACCCGGTAGGGGGCGTTGCCGGCGGTCGGGCGGCCCTGGAACAGGTAGTAGGGCGGGCAGCCCAGCCAGGACAGCTTGCGGTAAAGCTCGCCGAGCACGACCGGGTCGTCGTTGATGCCGGCGATCAGCGGGCACTGGTTGGTCAGGACGACGCCATGCCGGATCAACTGGTCGAGCGCGCGTACCGCCGGCTCGGTCAGTTCGCGCGGGTGGTCGAAATGGGCCATCACGTAGATGCGCTTCTCGGCCGTCGAATGGCGTTCGAACATCGCCAGCAATTCCGGGTCGTCGAGTATGCGCCAGGGGTCGAAGGCCGGCATCTTGGAGCCGATGCGGATAACCTGCACGTGCGGAATCTCGCGTAGCCGGCCGATGATCTCGGCCAGCCGGCGGGTGCTCATCAGGAGCGGGTCGCCGCCGGTGAGCAGGACGTTGGTCACTTCCGGGTGGCCGGCGATGTAGTCGAGGCCGTCCCAGACCGCCTTGTTGACCTCCTCGTTGTCGTCCATGAACAGGCGCTTGCGGAAGCAGTAGCGGCAGTAGCCGCCGCACACCTCGTTGCAGAGCAGCAGCACGGTGTCGGCATACTTGTGCTGGACGCCGTGGCTGATCGTGACCGCCGCCTCGTTGCAGGCGTCCAGGTCGCCCCAGGCGTCGAGTTCCTCGGCGCGCGGGACGATGAGTTGGCGGATGGGGTCGGCCGGGTCGCTCCAGTCGATCAGGCCGAGGTAGTATTCACTGCTGCGGAAGGCGTAGTGCGCGCCGACGCGCTCGAGCGTCGCCAGGTCGCCGGCCGCCCGCAGCGCGGGAATGGCCGCGAGGTTCTTGATGTAACGCAATAGCGGACTCCTCGGAAAAACAAAACGGGCCGCAGCCCGTATGGATTTTCATTGTCCCGGCTGCGATCAAGGGCGAAAACCCGGTGATCCCGTAAGGGTTTTCCTTACCTGCCGGGGGACGGGCCGCCGGCCGCCGCGTCGGTCGGGACGGCGGGCTAAATCTGCGGCGTTTCCTGCCGTAGTTGTTGGTATCGCCGCGCCCTGCGCGGACCGGGATCGGGCCGCGTCGAGTCGAGGTACCCCCTTGGAGCATGTCCATGGCAGCCGTTGAAGAAGCACGCCGCGCAAGCGATCCGTCGCCCGTGAAGCGGTATTTCCAGACCCTCCTGCAGGGCCGCCTGTGGTGGTGGCTGCCGCTGGTCGTCTGGACGCTGCTGGTGGGCGCCTCGCTGCGTTACCAGACGGACGCGATCCGGCGCCACAGCTTCGAGTTGTCGCAGAGCTCGGCCCGCGAGATTTTCAACCTGGTGGTCCTGGTCCGGCGCTGGAACGCCAACCACGGCGGGGTCTACGTCCCGGTCACCGAGAAGTTCCAGCCCAACCCCTACCTGAAGGTGCCCTGGCGCGACGTGGTCACCCAGGACGGCCGCCCGCTGACCCTGGTGAACCCGGCATTCATGACCCGGCTGGTCGGCGAACTCGCGGAACAGAAGGACGGCATCCGCCTCCACATCACCAGCTTGAAGCCCCTGCGCCCGGCCAACGCGGCCGATGCCAGCGAGACCCGGGCCCTGGAGTCGTTCGCGGCCGGCGGCAAGGAACGGACCTGGATCGAGGCCGACGGCAAGGGCGGCCAGCTGTTCCGGTACATGGCGCCGCTCTGGGTGGAGAAGCCCTGCCTGCAATGCCACGCCGAACAGGGCTACAAGATCGGCGACCTGCGCGGCGGCATCAGCGTCTCGTTCAGCGAAGACCGTACCATGGCGCTGGAGGCGGCCCGGATCCGCCAGACCGTCATCCTGCACGGCGCCGTCTACCTGCTCGTGGTGGCGCTCGGCTGGTGGCTGCTGGAGCAACTGCGCTGGCGCATGCAGCACCTCAACCAGCAGGTCGTGGCGATGCGTTCGGCCATGGAGCACGTGCTGCGCGACGAGAAGATGGCCTCGCTCGGCCGCATGGTCGCCGGCTTCGCGCATGAGGTGAATACGCCGATCGGGGTGGCCCTGGGGGCCTTGTCGAACAGCGACGTCACCCTGGCGCGCATCGATGCCCTGCTCGCCGCCGAGGAGGTCAGCGAGGAAGACCTGCGCCGCGAACTGGGCCTGCTCAAGAGCGGTGCCGACATGGCCCAGGCCAATCTGGTCCGCGCCGCCAACCTGATCCAGAGCTTCAAGCGCACCTCGGTCGACCAGACCTCGGACGCCAAACGCGTCTACGACATGAAGGAACTCCTGCAGGACGTCCTGTACATGCTGCACAACTACCTCAAGCGCCTGCCCATCACGGTGCACACCGAATGTCCGCGGCAGCTCCGCATCGACGGCTGGCCGGGCCAGATGCAGCAGCTGCTCACCAACCTGGTCATCAACAGCCTGACCCATGGCTTCCCGGACGACCGCCAGGCCGGCGAGATTCGCATCGTGGTCACCCTGGCGACCCCCGAGCGGGTCCGGATCGACTACTCGGACACCGGCCAGGGCATGACGCCGGAGGTGCGTAGCCACGTCTTCGAGTCGTTCTACACCACCCGGCGCGATTCCGGCGGCTCCGGCCTCGGCCTGTCCATCTGCCAGGACATCGTCGAGCACCGGCTGCAGGGCAGCATCGTCTGCGAAAGCGAGCCGGGTGCCGGGACCCGTTTCATCGTCGAGTTCCCCGCCACCGTCGTCGGGACGGTACTGCCATGAGCGCCGCATTCGTCTGGGACGACCGCTTCGTCACCGGCCTCGAACTGGTCGACGCCCAACATCGCCACTTGGTCGATCTGGTCAACGAGACCGGCGAGATGCTGGTCCGGGGCGACCGCGACGAGGCGCAGGCCAATCGGATATTCGGCGAACTGGCCGACTACGCGCGCGTGCATTTCGCCACCGAGGAGGGGCTGATGCGCAAGCGCGGCATCGATCCCCGGCACGTCCGCGAACACACCGAACACCACCACAACTTCGTCGAGCAGGTCGGCTTGATGTGGCAGCGCCTGGACCAGAGCGACGACCCGGCCGGGATGCTGCAGGGTTTCCTGTCCTCCTGGCTGACCGTGCACATCCTGGGAGAGGACCAGGTCATGGCCAGGATGATGGCCGACATCGAGGCCGGCCTGCCGGCCGCCGAGGCCTACGAGAAGGAGTACGCGGCGGTCGACAACAGCGTCTCCACCCTGCTCGACGCCCTGCACAACCTGTACAGCCTGCTGGCCGACAAGAACCGCGAACTGGACGCCGCCAACCGGGAGCTCGAGGCCAAGGTGGCCGAGCGCACCCGCGACCTGGCCGAGGCAAACCGCAGCCTGGCGGCCGAGGGCGAGGAACTGCGCCACCTCCTGGCCACCGTGGAATCGGCCCAGCGGCAACAGCTGGCGGGCGAGAAGCTGGCGGCCATGGGGCGCATGGTGGCCGGCCTGGCGCACGAGATGAACACCCCGCTCGGCATTGCCCTGGGCGCCCTGTCGAGCGGCGACGACACCGTGGCGGCGCTGCGCGGCCTGCTCTCCCGCGAGGAGGTGGCCGAGGACGAACTGCGTGCCTACATCGAGCGCCTGACCGAGGGCAACCGGCTCGCCTTGACCAACCTGAACCGGGCGGCGGCCCTGGTGAACCGCATCCGGCATACGTCCGTCGACCTGCCCGGCCAGACGGAACGGGTCTACCTGCTCGCCGACGCCATCCGGGAAACCCTGCTCGGCTGGCATCCGCGCCTGCGCGACGCGGGCGTGGCCGTGGCCGTGACCTGTGCCCCGGATTTGGCGGTCTCCGGCGACCCGCTGCTCGTCGAGCAGGTGCTCGCCAACCTGCTGCAGAACAGTCTGGAACATGGTTTCTACGGCCGTCCCGGAGGCGCGATCAGGATCGAGGCCGCGGTCGAGGCGTCGGGCAACTGCCGGATCGCCTACATGGACGACGGCGTCGGCATGCCGGAGGATGTCATCGAACACGCCTTCGAGCCGTTCTACGCGGCCCGGCGCCACCTCGGCGGTGCCGGACTGGGCCTGTACTTCTGCTACAGCATCGTCAGCGAACGCCTGGGTGGCCGCATCGCCTGCACCAGCCGGCCCGGCGACGGCATGCGCGTGGATATCGAGTTCCCGGTCCACATGCGCCATCCAGCCTTGGAGATGACACCGTGAAACTGGTTTCCCGCAAGCCTGGCGCGGCTGCCGAGCTGGCCGTCGGCAAGACACGCCACCCCTGGAAGGTCATGGTCGTCGACGACGAGCCGGACATCCTGGCCCTGACACGGCTGAGCCTGAGCGACTTCAAGTTCGACGGTCGCGGCCTGGAATTCCTGGAGGCCGCCTCCGCCGCCGAGGCGAAAGCGCTCCTGGCGAGCCACCGCGACATCGCCATGGCCCTCATCGACGTCGTCATGGAGACCGAGGACGCCGGCCTGCGCCTGGTCGAATACATCCGCAACGAGCTCGGCAACGCCATGGTCCGCCTGGTCATCCGTACCGGGCAGCCCGGCGTGGCGCCCGAGCGCTACGTCATCGACCACTTCGACATCGACGACTACAAGGACAAGACCGAGCTGAGCGCCACCCGGCTCTACACCACCGTGCGCTCGGCCCTCAAGGCCTACCGCGACCTGCGCGCCATCGAGCTCAACCGCATCGGCCTGGAACGGGTCCTGGTCGCCGTGCCCAGCCTGTACCGCACCGCCGATGCCAGCCTGCAGCCGTTCTTCGAGGGCGTCCTGACCCAGATCGTCGGCCTGTGCAAGCTGGACGAGGCCTCTTTCATCCAGACCATCGACGGAATCGTCGCCACCTTCGACGGCGGCGAGACCACCGTCCGGGCGGTCACCGACGACTTCTCCAGCTCCGAACGCTTCGAGTCGATCCGCGCCGCCTGCACCGACCTGGTATTGAACGGCAAGCCGGCCCCGGACCTGCGCCGGGATGCCTTCGTGGAGCCCCTCGTGGTCGATGCCGAGCCGGTCGGCTTCGTCTACGTCGAACCGAAGGGCAGCCTCTCGGAAAGCGACCGCAGGCTGATCCAGGTGATGGTTCAGCAATGCGCCAGCGCCTTGGAAAACCTGCGCCTGCATTTCAACCTGCAGGAGGCCTACGACAGCGCCATCGACATGCTCGCGGAAGTGGCCGAGTTCAAGGACAAGACCACGGGCGACCACGTCAACCGGATCGACCGCCTAACCCGCGCCATCGCCCTGGAAATGGGCATCTCGGAAACGGATGCCGCCGTGTACGGCAAGGCCAGCCGGCTGCACGACGTCGGCAAGATCGGCATCGACGACGACATCCTGCGCAAACCCGGCCGCCTGAGCCCGGCGGAGTTCGAGGTCATGAAGCGGCACACCGGGATCGGTGCCCGCATCCTCGACCACCACCCCTCGTTCGCCCTCGCCAAGGAGGTCGCCTACGGCCACCACGAGCGCTGGGACGGGCGCGGCTATCCGGAAGGCCGGCCATCCGCCGAACTGCCCCTGTTGACCCGGATCACCACGGCGGCCGACGTCTTCGATGCCCTGATCAGCCGGCGGCCTTACAAGGCGGCCTGGACGCTCGCCGACGCCGTGGCCGAGGTCGAACGCGGCGCCGGCAGCGTGTTCGACCCCGAGGTGGTGCGGGCCTTCATGATGCTGTACCGGCGCGGCGAACTCGATGCGCTGACCCAGTCGGCGCAGGTCGATGCCGAACCGCCCGGCGACGGTGGCTAGTGCGCCGGCGCCCGGATCAGGGCGTGGTGGGTGAGCCAGGCGGCCAGCGCGCAGGCCGCGATGATCCAGGCGAGCGGCGCCACCTCCGCACCCTGGGCCAGGCCGGTCAGGCTGCCGGCCAGGGTGGCGAGGCCGAATTGCAGCGCCCCCATCAGGGCCGATGCGGTGCCCGCGCGCTGACCGTGCGTGGCCAGGGCGGCGGCGGTGGCGTTGGGAACGATGAAACCCAGGCTGGCGATGGCCAGGGTGAGCGGCGCGGCGAAGGCGACCAGGCCGGGCTGGCCCGCCAGGGGTAGCAGGGCCAGCCAGCCGGCCAGCAGGGCGAGCGCGGTCTGGGCCCGGCGCAGCACGCGGGTCGGCTCCAGGCGGCGGATCAGGCGGGCGTTGATCTGGCTGGCCAGGATGAACCCCACGGCATTGCTGGCGAACAGCCAGCCGTACTGCTCGGTGCTCAGGTGGTACAGCTCCATGAACACGTGCGGCGATCCCGAGATGTAGGCGAAGAAGCCCGCCATGGCGAAGCCGGAGGCCAGCGAGTAGCCCATGAATGCGCGCTCGCCGAGCAGGGCGCCGAAGTCCTCGCCCAGGCGCCGCCAGCCGAGCGGCGGGGCGTGCCGGGTGTCGTGGCTTTCCGCCAGGCCCAGGCGGATGGCGAGCAGGCAGGCCAGGCCGAAGCCGGTGAGCAGGCAGAAGATGGCGCGCCAGCCCAGGCTGGCGACCACCCAGCCGCCCAGCATGGGGGCGACGATGGGGGCGACCCCCATGACTAGCATGAGCAGGGACATGGCGCGCGCGGAGTCGCGCACGCCGCAGCGGTCGCGGATCACCGCCCGGGTGACCACCATGCCGGCGCAGCCGCCCAGGCCCTGGGTCAGGCGCCAGAAGGTGAGTTCGCCCAGACCGGTCGCCAGGGCGCCGGCCAGCGAGGCCAGGGTGTACAGGGCGAGGCCGGCGTAGAGCGGCGGCTTGCGGCCGTAGCGGTCGCTGAGCGGGCCGTAGATGAGCTGGCCGAAGGCGGTGCCGACGAAATAGCCGGCCAGGGTGTACTCGGGTCGGCCGGCCTGGCCGGCGAAGTCCGCGGTCATGGCCGGGAAGCCGGGCAGGTACATGTCGATGGACAGCGGCCCGATGGCGGTGAGGGCGCCGAGCAGCACCAGCCAGGCCGGCAGGCCGCGCCCGCAGTTCCCCGCGCCGCTCATGCCCGGTCTAGGCCATAGACGGCGCCGAGCATGCCGATGCTGCCGTAGCTGAGGTGGTCGTTGACGAAGACGGGCGTTTCGCCGGGGTCCGCGACGGCGGCGACGTAGAGCAGGGGCAGATAGTGCTCAGGCGTCGGCACGGCCCGGATCGCCTCGGGCCCGAGGTCCAGGTAGTCGACCAGGGCGGCGTGGTCGGCCGCGGCCAGGCGCGTGCGTACCTCGGCGCTGAAACGGGCGGCCCAGTCGAAGCCGCCGTCCGGGCGGCGCCAGTCCATGTGGCGGAGGTCGTGCACGACGTTGCCGCTGGCCAAGATCAGTACTTCCTCGTCGCGCAACGGCCGCAGGCGGCGGGCCAGCTCGTAGTGGCCGGCGGCGGCGCGGGTACGGTCGAGGGCCAGCTGGATGACCGGAACGTCGGCGTCCGGATAGAGGTGGGCGAGCAGCGACCAGACGCCGTGGTCGAGGCCGCGGGCGCCGTCGGCCGCGACCGGTCCGGGTGCCAGCAGGTCGGCGACCCGGGCCACCAGGGCCGGGTCGCCGGGAACCGGATAGTCGAAGGTCGCCAGGTCTTCCGGGAAGCCGTAGAAATCATGCAGCGTGGCCGGCCGGGGCGACACGGTCAGCGCCGGGCCGGCGTGTTCCCAATGCGCGGAGACGGCCAGGATGGCGCGCGGACGCGGCAGGCGCCGGCCCAGGTCGCGCCAGGTCCGGCTGTCGCCGTTGTCGTCGAGCGCGTTGGTCGGGCTGCCGTGGCCGAGGAACAGGGTGGGGAAGGGAGTCGCCACGGCGGATCACGCACTAGCGGCCGGCCGGCCGGGTATCCATTTTGTTTGCATCATTGTCGGTTACCTTAAACTATCTTCCTGGGAAGATAAATGTTTCAGATCGTTTACCTCAACTGCTTAGAACAAGGATGACACCATGACACTATCCCGCGACTGGGTGACGCCGCTTGCCGCCGGCGCCTTCCTGCTTTCCGCCGTGACCGGCGTGCTGATCTTCTTCCATATCGACACCGGCCTCAACAAGGCCGCCCACGAATGGCTCAGCTGGGCGCTCCTGGCCGGCGTGGCATTGCACGTGGTGGCGAACTTCAACGGTTTCAAGCGCCACCTGGCGGGACGCCGCGGTCAGGGCCTGATGGGCGTCTTCGCCCTGGTTCTGCTGCTCAGCTTCTTCGCCCCGGGCGAGAGCGAGGAGCCGGCCTTCGCGCCGCCGGTCCGGGCCTTGGCCCAGGCCCCCATC
>NZ_SJZB01000032.1 GCF_004337445.1 Parasulfuritortus cantonensis
GACCACCGGCGAGGCCGACAGCAGGGCCGCGTCGGCGATCATGAGGGCGCGGGTCTGGCCGCCCGAGAGCTGGGTGACCGAGACCTCGGGGGCGAACTTCTCGCCGGTGAGGTCGTTGGCGCAGGCGATGACCTGCTCGGCCATGGCCTCGGGGTCGGCCACCATGCGGCAGCGGGCGTGCATGTCGATGAACTCGCGCACCGTCAGGTCGACCACGAAGTTCATGTTCTGGGACAGCTGCGCCACCAGCTTGCGGTCCAGGGCGTAGCGCCGGTCCTCGGCCGGCAGCGCGCCGTCGACCAGGACCCGGCGCCCGGTCGGCGTGTCGGCCTGGGCCAGGCATTCGATGTCGGCCAGGAGCCGGCTCTTGCCCGAGCCGGTGGGGCCGACGATGCAGACGATCTCGCCGGCCCGCAGGGTCAGCTCGACGTTCTCCGGCCGACCGCTCTTGTCGCGCCCGCCCATCAGGGTCAGGCTGGCGACCCGCTCGCCGGCGTGCCGGGCCATGGCCGCCACCTCGTCGATCAGGCGGCCGATGTGGGCGAGCATCTGGTCGCGCTCCATGCCGGCGTCGAACACCGCCTCGTCGGGCAGGCGCGCCAGCCAGGTCCCGAGGGGCACCGGCGCCGGCGCGGCGGCCAGGCCCAGGGAGGCGATGAAGTCGGCGACGCAGGCGTGCTCGGCGAGCAGGGCGTCGAGGGGAATCCGGGCCAGCTGGGCGGCGGCGGTCCGGGTCGGGATGGCGGCGTTCATGGCGCCACCTCGGCGAGGTCGGCGAAGCGCATCTTCTTGACGTTGCCCTTCTGGTGGTTCTCGCCGATGGCGGTCTCGCCGACGCAGTAGGGGCACACCGCGGCCGGCATGGGGAAGCGCAGGCGCTGGCCCTCCAGGGCGTCGGTGGCCGGCGCGCGCAGGACCTCGCGGGCCAGGTCGGCGGCGCCCTGGCCGGTGATGCCGTTGCAGAACAGGGCACGGGCGCCGGGGTTGGCCAGGCGCACGTGGTAGGCGAACACCTCGCGCTCGACCTGGGAGACGATGTCGCCCTTGGTGATGGCCACCAGGTCGGCCAGGCGCAGCATGGGGCCGATCTTCTTGGGCGTGTGCACGCCGGCCAGGGCGTCCACCACGCAGATGGCGAGGACGCCGTCGATGTGCGGCGAGCAGCGGTTGCACAGGCCGGCGCTCTCGGACAGCAGGATGTCCAGGCCCTGGCGCGCGCCCCAGGCCAGGCAGTCCTCGATGTTGGAGACGAAGTAGTGGTCCGGGCAGAGCGCGCCGGCCAGGCCGGTGGCGACCGGGAAGCCCTTCTGGGCGAAGAGGGCGTCGTCCGAGGTGGACAGGGAGTCGAACTTGGCGACGCCGACCTTGAGGCCGTCGTCGCGCAGCACCTCCGCCAGGCGCAGGATGACCGAGGTCTTGCCCACCGAGGGCGACCCGGCGACGGTGATCAGCCGCATGCCCGCACCTCCCGGCCGCGCTGCCAGGCGGCGAAGAAGATGTCCGCGGCGCGCCGGCTCTCGCGGGCGACGTCGTGATGGCGGGCGTAGTCCCAGCCCGGCCACTTCAGGCGCGCCCCGTCCGGGAAGGCGCCGGCGACGTCCGGGTGGCTGGCGGGATAGCGGTTGTGGGCCAGCACCCGGCCCAGCTCCGGCCCGGCGACGTAGTCCACCAGGGGCGCGACCCGGGCCTCGGCGGCGGCCTTGACCAGGTAGCCGATGGGCATGGCGATGGCGCCGTCCTCGGGCCAGACCACGCGGGTGCGTTCCCGGCGCGGGCACAGCTCGGCCTGCAGCCAGGGCAGCACGGCCACGGCGCCGACGTCGCGGCTGTTGGAGCCGGCCTGGGTGGCGGTGCGCACGTTGTGCTGCAGGTGCTTGACGTTGGCGGCGAAGGCCTCCAGGCCGGCCAGGCCGTATTCCCGCACTAGGTTGAGTAGCAGGTAGCTGTTGTATTCCTGGTAGGGCACGCGTTCGTTCGGGCGCCAGCCGCCGAACACGACGTCGCCGGCCCAGCGCGGGTGCAGCAGGTCTTCCCAGACCCGGGGCGCCGGGCGCCCGGCCAGGCGCTTCTCGTCGACCAGGAAGACGAACGGGATGGCGGCGAAGGTGCGGAACACGTGCTCGGGGTCGGCCAGGCCGGCCGCCGCGCAGGCCGGGTGCATGGGGCTCCGGCGCGCCGCCGGGCCGGGCGCGTAATGGCCGAGCAGGCCGGGCGCCAGGATGTCGTGGTAGAAGGTGGTCACCAGCATGCCGGGCAGGCCCTCGGCGGGCGCCCGGGCGAGGCCGTCGAAGGGCGTGTACCACTCGGCGCCGGACAGGAAGCAGCAATCGAGTTCGGTACCGTCGGCGGCGCGCCGTTCGGCGACCGTGCGGTCGAGGCCGGCCTTGAAGGCGCGGCGCAGGGGGATGGGCATGCGGCCGAGGAAATCCAGCCGGCCCAGGTCGGGCGCGGCTCCGCTGCCTAGGCGGGTGGGGGGGCTGGCGATCATGGGCGGCTCCTTGCCGTGACGGCGTTCAAGGTCTCGGTGGCCGTCCCTGCAAGACCCGGGCCAGCTCATCGTCGGTGAGGGCGTAACCGTAGAATTCTGCGTAGAAGCGGCGCGTTTCCCGGTCCAGGTCGAGGTCGGCGAATCGTTCCGGATGGAACACTTTGGCGGCCCAAAGTACCTGCAGGGCCGCCTCCGCGGCGCGCGTGCACCAGGCGTTGATGCCCTTGGGATTGACCAGCACGCGGCCGTCCCGCACGGCCCTGATCCGGCGCCAGCGCGGGTCGGCCAGGATGGCCCGCTGCTGGGCCGCGTCGAGGCTGACGATGACGTCCGGGTTCCAGGCCAGCAGGTCCTCCAGGTGGACTAGGCCGTCGCCGTGGAGGCCGGCCCGGGCGGCCACGTTGACGCCGCCGGCCGCCTCGATCCAGGCGTTCACCATGGACTCGGCGCCCTCGGTGTAGAGCGGCATCACCGAGGCGTAGTAGACGCGCGGCTTGGCCGCCTCGGGCAGGCCGGCGAGGCCGGCCGCGACCCGGGCCAGGTTGCCGCGGTAATAGGCCGCGAAGGCCTCGGCACGGGCGGACTCGGCCGGACCGAGCGCGCGCCCGAGCCGGAGCGCGGCGGCGATCAGAGCCTCCGGCGTCGTGTAGGACAGGCCCAGCACGGGGATGCCGACCTGCGCCAGGCGCCGGCCCAGGGGCGTGTCGTCGCCCCACAGGACCACCAGGTCGGGCCGGGCCGCGAGCAGGGCCTCCAGGTTCGCCCCGGCCGGCCGGGTGAACGGCGTCGCCAGGCCGGCGCTGGCCGGCGCGACCCGGTTCAGCCAGGGGTTGGCGCGCACCTCCGGAGTGATGGCCACCAGCTTGTCGCGGCCGCCCAGGGCCAGCACCAGTGAGGCGAGCGAGATGCCCGGCGTGCCCACCCGCTGCGCGGCCCCGGCCACCCGGGCCGGGCCGGCCGGCGCGGCGGCGGGCGCCGGCCCGGCGGCCCGGGGCAACTCGCTCAGGCAGACCAGCCCGGCGAGCAGGATGGGCAGGGTATCCAGCAGGCGGCGGAAGCGGCGGTTCCGGCGCGCGGCGGCGCTGTCGGGCGGGATAGGCAACGTTTCGGTCATGGGCGCCAAGGGGGTCCGGGTGGGTCGGCGGGAACGCCCCGCCGTCCCCGGCACCCACGCAAGATGCGGACCAGCCGCCCGGCCGGGAACGGCGCAAAAACGGAGTAGATCGTCCGAAATTTGCGCAATAATGCGTGGCCTCGTAATGAGGAAATCACCATGGCGATCAAGCTCGTCCCCTCCGCCCCCTCGGCCTACCGCTTCCCCCTGCTCATCAAGCACCTGCTGACCACCCCGAGGACGATCGCGCCGGATCAGGAGATCACCTATCAGGGCCGGGTGCGCTACACCTACCGCGAGCTCGACCGGCGCATCGGCCGCCTCGCCAGCGGGTTGGCCGGGCTCGGCGTCGAGGCGGGCCAGACGGTCGCCGTGATGGACTGGGACAGCCATCGCTACCTGGAATGCTTCTTCGCCATCCCCATGATGGGCGCCGTCCTGCAGACCGTGAACGTGCGCCTGAGCCCGGAACAGATCCTCTACACCCTGAACCACGCGCGCGCCGACGTGCTCCTGTTCAACAAGGAATTCATCCCGATCGTCGAGCAGATCGCCAGCCGGCTCGCCACGGTGCGCACCTTCGTGCTGATGGCCGACGACGACCTGCGCCTGGACCTGCCCGTGCCCCTGGCGGCCGAGTACGAGGCCATGCTGGCCGCGGCGAGCCCCGACTACGACTTCCCCGATTTCGACGAGAACGCCCAGGCGACCACCTTCTACACCACCGGGACGACCGGCGAACCCAAGGGCGTCTACTTCAGCCACCGGCAGCTGGTGCTGCACACCCTGGGCTGCGCCGCCTCGCTCGGCCCGGCGCCCCGGCAGGGCCACATCCACCGCGAAGACGTCTACATGCCGTTGACGCCCATGTTCCACGTGCACGCCTGGGGCTTCCCCTACCTGGCCACCATGATGGGCCTGAAGCAGGTCTACCCGGGGCGCTACCAGCCCGACGTGATCTGCCGGCTGATCGGCGAGGAAGGCGTCACCTTCTCGCACTGCGTGCCGACCATATTCCACATGGTGCTGGGCCACGCCCTCGCCAAGACCACCGACTTCTCGCGCTGGAAGGTGCTGATCGGCGGCTCCGCCATGCCCGAGGCCATGGCCGTGACGGCGGCCAAGCGCGGCATCGACCTGTTCACCGGCTACGGCATGTCGGAGACCTGCCCGGTGCTATCCGTCGCCCACCTGTCCAGCGCGCACATGGGCCGGTCGAGCGAGGAACAGGCCATCATCCGGGCCAAGACCGGCCTGCCGCTGCCGCTGGTCGACCTGCGCATCGTCGACCACGCGATGCGCGACGTCGCCCACGACGGCAAGAGCACCGGCGAGGTGGTCGTGCGCGCGCCCTGGCTGACCCAGGGCTACGTCGGCGCCGCCGAAGCCTCCGAGGAACTCTGGGCGGGCGGCTACCTGCACACGGCGGACATCGGCAACATCGACCCGGCCGGCTACCTGAAGGTCACCGACCGCATGAAGGACGTCATCAAGACCGGCGGCGAATGGACCTCCTCGCTCCAGCTCGAGGACGTGCTGGCCAAGCACGAAGCGGTCAACGAAGTCGCGGTCATCGGCATCCCGGACGACAAGTGGGGCGAACGCCCGCTCGCCTTGGTGCTGCTGAACCCCGAGTTCGTCGGCAAGATCACCGAGCACGCCCTGCGCCACTTCGCGGCCCAGGAGATCGAGGCCCAGGGCATCTCCCGCTACGGCGTGCTGCTCCAGGTGCGCTTCGTCAAGACGCTGGTCAAGACCAGCATCGGCAAGATGAACAAGCGCCTGATGCGAGCCGACCCGGACGCGCTGACGTTGTGAGTGGGGGGCCGCGGGCGCGGGCCGAACCGGTTGGAGTTGGGAGGTCCCAAAAGGCCGAGGTGGTGTGAGGCGCCTGTGCGCTGGACTTCGGCCTCTTGGCCAATCCGGTCCGTTAGCAGGCGCCTGATGAGCGGCAGCTCTGGTGCGGATTGCAGTCGTTCACGACCTCGGGGGCGGGAACGTCAGCTTTCCTCTGAAGCGAACTCACCATTTCGCCTCACACCGGACTGCCACTGCGTGAAAGGCTGTAGGGCCGGTATCTGAGGGAAGCGGTCGCCTAATGCATCTGCCAGCAGAAAGCTGGTTGCCCAAAGCCGGCCTTGGGCCTGCGGCCCAAATCAGTTGGTAATAGGACGATGACCTGCCGCTTGGCCTCAATGAGTACAGAAATCCACGCGATGTCGATCGTCTACTCGGCCATTAAGAGCCCTAACGCAGGAACTGCATGCAGTCCGGCATTAGGTAAATATTTCCTAACCCAACGTTGCCGCTCCTCCCGGTCGAAAACTTCGGGATCATTCGCGAGTATCGCCAAGGCTTGGGGGAAATACTGTGGAGTGCAACCCCAATACAGCGCATTCCGCACATTAGTGGCCACAGCGTCCTTGTCACCCAGAAGATTAAGCGCACGCTTCGGATTCCAACGCCACAGATATTCACCAGCGAGACTGCCGAGCAGCGTTTCCTGCCCGAGGAAAACCTCTACTGCAGAGGCAGCGTGAAATCCGAAACGTTCGAAAAAACTCCGACTCTCTCGACCCCCCATAAAGGGCAGGCAGTCCTTCACGGACAACAGTAAGTCCGCTCTTACCTCCGGTGGCAGAGATTCCGGCCGATGCGCCAGATAGACGAGGTCGTCTTGGCTCAGCCCACGCAGTACTTCTGCAGGCTTCAGGTGTCCAACTAGCCAGAATCGAATACGGGAATGCTCGAACTTGTACAGGGGTGGTTCGTTATCCTCTTCCTTGTTTGGTCTTTCGGCCACTTCCCGCTCTGCCATAACGAAGCTCGGCCACACGTGCGAAGCGGCATCCTTACCAATCTGCTTGCAGCATTCGAGGAGCAACTTTTCAGCCCAATTCTGCCCGATCAATTTCCTCCACCAAGTACTTTGGGCCGGCAAGCCGCCTTTCATTGCCTTGACCAGGAACGGGGCGACCATCATCGCCGGCCATGATTCACCGGGACAGTCAATTTCTTTGGTCCACTCAACCAACACCTGCCAATACGCCATCAAGCCAGACGACAATTCCTCGGCCTTCCTATCAGGCATCAACTGCTCAAGCCAATAGGGCACGTCTGTCGCTCCCTTCACCCAACCCGGAAACAACCAACCAGGAACACCATCAACAGCCGTTTCCGGCAACAGACTCCATGACCAGCACGCACATAGCCAAGCCAGCTGGTCATCGAAGGTTTCCATTGGGTGGGTCCAAGGCTTGACCAACATCAAATCGTCAGACGTATCGAGGTGCCGGATCACCTGACTCGCTACGGAATGTAAGGTGCTCGGAATGTCTTCCTGCTTTGCAATTCGTCTTCCGACTGCAATAAACAGCGCCTCGGCGCCGGCCAAGGACTGAGCCGAATCGCCGGACTCGTCTCTTAGACGGTTAGCGGCCTTGATCAGTGAATCCATGGGGACTGCGTCCAGTGCAGCATCGATAAGAGTGCGCCGAGTCGGGTCGAAACAATTCAGCGCCCAAGTGCTTAATGGATCATTAGCGATTTGGGCCATCAGTTTGTCCCTGACCAGCAAACGAACAAAGGTACGGTTTTGGTAATCGAACGCCCCTCGCGTAACTTCCTTTAGCAGGCCGCTTTCTAGTAGGGCATGCGGATTGCCGAGCGCCATCAAGACAGCGACGTGATCCGCGATTTCTTTCCGTTCCCGAACAGTCTTTCCGGCAACGATCTCGTCGAGATTTGTTCGAGAAGCAATAGCTCTCGTTCCCCCCGATATTTCTAGCCATTCCCTAAGTGATAATGTCCCCGCCCAAGGCAGCTTACTTTGCCACCGCAACCCCGACAGCTCTTCCATCGCGTACAGCTTGGCTACCGGTTCTTTCTCGAATAGCATCTGAGCCAAATGGGCGCCAGCTTGTGTATCTGTAGCCTTCGGCAGACGCTTCTCCGAGTGGCGGTGCACAAGGTGGCACAGTTGCAGTAAGTCGGACGTAGTACAGAACCATAGTTCCGCCGGATCAAAGGATTTCAGCCATTCTCGGACAGCCTCCGCACTAAAGTGGGTATCAACATTGCGGCGGTCTAGGCGATGTTCAACCCAAGAAAGCAACTGCTCCCGCCAGTCAATGATCTTCTTGAGTTCCCATCGTTTAAGTGGATGTCGTAGTGACCAACGCCTCGCCGTAAGGTCGAATTTCCGCCCTTCTTTTCCCCAGGCGGTTCTCGCTTCCCAACTAATCCATTCCGCAGAACTTGTTTCTGAACCGCCCCGGGTTCTGTGGAGGCTGATTGGTTTAAGTTAAGAGGCTTCCACGGTGGTGTCGGCGAGCCGACGGTAGTAGTTTGCCTCAGCCTCGGCCGGCGGGATATAGCCGATCGATTCAAGTAACCGGTGGTTGTTGAACCAGGCTACCCATTCGAGGGTGGCGAGTTCAACCGCTTCCCGACTCTTCCAGGGTGCCCGACGGTGGATCAGTTCCGCCTTGTACAGGCCGTTGATGGTCTCGGCCAGGGCGTTGTCGTAGCTGTCGCCACGGCTACCCACTGAGGGTTCGATCCCGGCCTCGGCGAGCCGCTCGGTGTAGCGAATGGAGACGTACTGCGAGCCCCGGTCGGAGTGGTGCACCAAGGCATCGGCTCGTTCCGGTTGCCGGGCGTACAGCGCCTGCTCCAAGGCATCTAGGACGAAGTCCGTGCGCATCGAATGACTGACCCGCCAACCCACGATGCGTCGGGCGAACACATCGATGACGAAGGCCACATACAACCAGCCTTGCCAGGTCGAGACGTAGGTGAAGTCCGATACCCACAGCTGATTCGGACGGTCCGCCTTGAACTGCCGGTTGACCCGGTCAAGCGGGCACGGGGCCGCATGGTCGGGAATTGTGGTGCGCATGACCTTGCCGCGCCGCACGCCTGCCAGTCCCAGCCGCCTCATCAGGCGCTCGACCGTGCAGCGGGCGACCTGGATGCCTTCGCGGTTCAGTTGGCGCCAGACCTTGTCGGCCCCATAGACCTGCATGTTGGCGTGCCAGACGCGCTGGATTTCGGGGATCAATTCAGCATCGCGCTGGGCCCGAGCCGAAAGCAGGCGGGGGTCGCGTTGCTGCGCCGTATGGCGCCGATACCCGGACGGGGCAATCCGCAAGACCTTGCAGATCGGCTCGACCCCGTAGACCTCTCGGTGCCGGTCGATGAAGTCGATCAGGACTTGAGTCGGCGGTCGAGCTCCGCCTGGGCGAAAAACGCGCTCGCCAGCTTGAGAATCTCGTTGGCCTTGCGCAGCTCCTTGTTCTCGCGCTCCAGGGCCTTGAGGCGTTCGCGCTCATCGGTTGTGACGCCATCGCGCAGGCCGGTATCGATCTCGTGCTTCTTGACCCATTCGTGCAACGTCTGCGGAACGCAGCCGATCTTCGGGGCAATCGATTCGATGGCCGCCCACAGCGAGGGATACTCGCCACGGTGTTCCTGCACCAGGCGGACGGCCCGCTCACGGACTTCAGGGGAATACTGCGGAGTGGGTTTCTTGCTCTTCATGGCTTCATTCTCTCAAGAGATGAAGCCTCCTCAAAACCCGGGGCGGTTCATTTCCTCGCGTGGTTCAAACATGAAGGAAGCAATAATCAGGATGCCAGCATCCTCCGGGCGCTCCACCAATGCAGCCAAGTCATCGCCCCCTTCATCCTTCTCCAACGCGACGATGATCGGCTTCGAGTTCTTCAGCCGTATTGCTACGGCAGCCAGGGTCTCCGCAACTACAACTTCGTAACGTCCAGACGCCCTTAGTTTCTGCACGAGTAGCTGCCGGCTCAAATCGTCTGAAACCTTCAGCCAGTTGAAGCCGATCGGCGGGTGCCTAATCCAGGCGGGGTAAGGCCCCAGCCAATCGTCTAGGGTCTCCTTGCGAAATCCCTCACTGCCCACGTCCTGAAGTGGATCAAGTTCCTCAACTCCAATCTTCCAACCGTCATCGCGCTTCAAATCAAGCGGTGGCAGTTCAGGAAACTCCAGAAAGTGGAAGTCACTATTGCCAGCCTTCTCATGCAACCCAAGGTCTTCCAAGGTGATTTCTAGGAGTTCCGCCAGGCACTTCGCCTTGTCTGGGTTGTTGCGCCACCAAGTCGTGGTGCCTCTGTCCAGTTCACCGAGTTTGTTCCCAAGAGAGCGGTTCTTCATTCCCCACTTGGAGCTAGGGTAATGGTCAAGTAATGCCTTACCCAGTTCATTGAAAGATTCGTACTCTGAAAATTTCTTGGCATCACGGATTGGCCCCGGCATCGCATTTCTCCAACTTGACGTGATGTGAACTATAGCGATACCGACCCATGATATGCACGGATATTGCACCAATGCACAGCGGGTGCAGATAATGTGGCGGTGGTGAAACTTCCAATCTAGTGTTCTCTTCATCAGGCGCATGAGCGACTGACCTGGCGGGAGCCTCCTCTAGCTAACGCAAAGAATTCATCGAGAGGACATAAGGAGAAGTTCCATGAGCAACAGCAACCCCAACTGGTCCAGCAAGACCCCCAACCCTTCTGGCAAGGGGCGTGGTAACACCCCCCCGCTTTGAAGAAATAGGTGCTCGCCGGCATCCGCCTGAATGCAGCGGGTGCCAGCTACCAGTCAGATAACCTGGAGGAAAGCCGAAATGAGGCGCCGCTTAGTAATCATTGCCCTTCCATGGATGCGCAAACACGACGATCTTGCGCCACTCGGGCATGCGTCGTTGGTTGCCGCTCTCAGGCTTTGTACCAACGTGGACGTGCGTCAAGTTATCAACCCTGTCAACCACGATGGGTTCTCGCTTGACGGCTTGGTAGCCGGTGTCCTGGCGGAATTGGAGGGTATTCCACAGGAGCATGTTGATATTGGGATTGGGGCTTACGTTTGGAACGACGAATATGTGAAATATCTGCTGCGTAGCCTGCGCAGCCACGGCTTTCAAGGCCGAATTATCATGGGGGGACCGCAGGTTTCATATGCTGGCGCGGGGATTGATCACATTTATCCTGAAGCTGATGTGTTTGTCCGTGGCCATGCTGAACTGGCACTGTGTGCGCTTGTTCAAGCCCGTGGACGACCCCGAATCAAAGGCATCCATTACTCAGGCGAGGATGACTTGTGCGAGCAGGCCGAAACGGACATGGTGAGACTGCCATCGCCGTGGCTGAATGGCACGATTCAGCTCGGCAAACAGTCTTCCGTGCACTGGGAAACACAGCGAGGATGCAACTTCCATTGCTCGTTTTGCCAGCACCGCCAGCCGAATGCACACACAATTGTCTCAAGGATGTCCAACTCGCGTGTCGAAGATGAAATCGATTTGTTTTGCGACGTAGGGGTCAAGCGCATATCAGTACTAGACCCCATCTTCAATAGTGACCCTGTACGTGCGCCTCACATCTTGCAGCAATTCGCTCAGCGAGGTTTTCAAGGTGAGCTGTCGCTGCAGTGCCGGCTGGAGATGGTTGACGACCGGTTTCTGGAAGCGGCAAAGACACTCAACGTGAGCTTGGAATTTGGACTGCAATCGATACATAAGCGCGAATACCTCGCGGTCGGTCGTCCGAACAACATGCGAAAGGTCGAGCAGACATTGCAAAAGGTCAGGCGCGCGAACATCAGGCATGAGGTTTCGCTGATCTATGGGCTCCCTGAGCAGACGCTGGAATCGTTTGAATCCTCAGTGGACTGGTGTCTGAGACAACGCATCCCCGTAATCAAGGCCTTTCCATTACTGCTGCTCCGTGGCACTGAATTGGAAGCGAAGCGCGATGACTGGTCATTCATGACCATGGAGGGGAGGGTGCCAATTGTAGTGAGTGCAAGGAGTTTCAGCCGCATGGAATGGCAGGAAATGGAGCGCATAGCCAGCGCACTGGCCCAAACAGAAGGAAACCACCCCGACTGTTTGCGTGCCTTGATGAGCCTGTCCGGACGTGCGGACTATCCCTCGAACGTTTCGCAATTGCGCGCGCTGGGTAAAGCATGATGAATAGATTGGATGAAAGACCTGTATTCATCGTGTTCGAGGGGCTCGACGGAGCCGGAAAGAGTAGTGCCGCTAAGAGAACGGCCTGTCTACTTGGCGCGCATTACATGACGACGCCAACCCAAGCAGTCCGCATATACCGCGACGAAATTATTGGCAGTTTGAAGGGCAACCAGGAGGCCGCACAACTGTTCTATCTGGCGACAGTAATGGCCGCATCCGCCGACGTCCGGGCGCTTCTCGCCTCCGGGCAATCCGTTGTGCTTGATCGATATTTTCTCTCCACTCAGGTCTACGCAGAATTTCGTGGCTCGACACTCGACGTTGATGATGCGGTAGGAAAGCTCTTGTTACCCGCAGACCTGACGGTGTTCCTCGACGCACCTTGGGCTGTGAGACAAGACAGAGTGCTTGGACGGGGATGTTCAGCGGCTGACCGCGAAACGTTGAGTGCCTTTGCCCACTCTCAACTTCTCAGTGGTTATGAAAGGCGCGCCAATCATCAAGTTACTGGGAGGTTGGTCCGGATCGACTCATCGATTGCGACAATAGATGAGATCGCCTCGATGGTCGTCGCCCACGCTATGCAGCTTGAATAGGCGGTCCTTGATCCGGCTTTGAGTGGCAGTTCGCTGGAGCATTGCGGATCATGTCAGACTCAGCGATCGACGCCGCGCTTGGCCGAGCAGCACGCCTAGGCTTTGGGACAGGTTCCTGAGTACAGCTGCCGGTTGAATGACTCAATTGGCGGCTGCATGACCGGCAGCTCAAGGTTCAGAGTACGCCTTCGCATTCCTTCCTGATAGCTGCCGTAGCTGGTTCGCCAAACAATCGGACCCCCTTCAAGCTGGAGAGCACGGTTCGGTACTGCCTGACGAAAGTCCGGTAATCTGACGTTTCATAGAAGGCGATGATCCTGTTTTCAAGGTGCCGCCTTTATTATGCGGGAGCGTTTCCTGTGGCTTGCGTCGCCACCAGGACTAGAGGACACAAATTTATCGGAGCAGGACGGATGGCTTCTTTGCAGGATCAGTTCTTGAAGGCGGGCTTGGTGGACAAGAAGAAGGTCAAACAGGCCAACCACGAGAAGAGCAATCAAAAGAAGGCGGAACGACGGACCGGTACGGAAACCGTCGACGTGGCCCGCCAGGCCGCTATCGAAAATCAGCGCAAGCATGCTGAGCGCGCGCGGGAACTCAATGCGCAGCGCGACGAGGTTTCTACCCAGAAGGCGATCGCGGCACAGATCGCTCAGATGGTTCAGCAGAATCGCCAGAGCAAGGGGGCTGGCGACATCGCCTACAACTACACCCACGGCAACAAGATATACCGCATCTATGTTTCGGCCGAAGTGCAGGTGCAACTCGTCGCCGGACACTTGGTGATTGTCTGCCAGAACGGCGTCACCGAACTGGTTCCCAAGGTCATTGCGGACAAGATCGCCGAACGGGACGCTTCACTTGTCGTCCGGGTAAACAAGACCACCGATGAAGTGGAGGTAGATGACCCGTATGCCGACTTCAAGGTTCCGGATGACTTGATGTGGTAGCCCGCAGGGGCAGCTGATGGGGTATGCCGCCGGACGCGTACTCCGAACCTAACCCGGACGTTCAGCCCCAGCAGTCACTGGGGCCGGACCACGGCCAAAGCCGCCTCCGATTTTGATACCGTTTCGGCGTCAGCCGCCTCTGAGCCAACCTACAAGGTGGGAGTGGTGTGCGGCCACTTTCGACCCCTTGCAGTCCTTCGCTGACAGGGAAAGTGGACCCTCAACGTAGGACCACCCCGCGGCAATGAAACGTTGCGGAATCGCCGTCCGGTGGAGCGCCTTGTTAGTCCTTAGGCGCTACCGTCAACGGCACATCCAGATTCTGCATTAAGAGACGCAAGACCTCCTTTGTATTCGGGGGGCTACGGGCATCCACTGTGACCGCAAGTGGCGGAGCGGGCGAAGGGCCACATCCCGTTAGCGCACGCCATGCGACGCACAACAGGCCCCACTTCACCTTCATCTTGGAATCTCCCCGTAGAGCAATCCAATGTCAGGCCCTGCATCGTGTCGTGCGGACTGCTCCGACCACCCCTGTTTGCTTAGAAAATTCTCTCCCCGAGGGTCAACCACCACCGTCCCATGCCGGCCAACCCCATCGCAAACTCCGGCATGAGCCAAACAGTCTTTCTTGGACTAACTCAGTCCCCTTGGTCCAGCCGCAATGACTTGAGGTAGAAGTCATAGCAGCGGTCCTTCAGCTCGGGATTGGCACGTATCTTCATGGCATCGCGCGGGTGCTGGTTGAGAAAACCGCTGATGCCGTAGATGTCGTTGAAGCCCCACTCGATCTCTCGGCGCAGGGGCACGAACTCCTCCTGGATCACCTTGTAAACCGGACGCACATCGAACTTGGGGTTCTTGAGGAAGTTCAGCAGCAGTTCCAGGTTGCAGTTGCCGGCGCCGCGGCCGATGCCGTTGATCGTGGCATCGAGCAGGTTGACCCCGTCGATGATGGCTTGCTGGGTATTCGAGAAGGCCAGTTGCTGGTTGTTGTGGGCGTGGAAACCCAGTGGCTTGCTGGGCGCGTGCTGTTGGTACAGCTTCAGATAGTAGGTGACCTGCTCCGAGTAAAAGGCACCGAAGGTGTCCACCAGATACAGGTAGTCCAGCTCGGGAGTCTGTTCGATTTCCTGCAGGCCCTCGATCAGCTCGGACTCGATGGAAGCGGATGCGGCCATGATGTTCATGGTGGTCAGGTAACCCAGGTCCTTGCTGCGCTTGACCAGATCCAGCCCGGCATCGATCTGGTGTACGTAGCAGGCGGTTCTCACCATGTCCACGGGACTCTGGTCGCGGGGCCGCATGCCGCGCACGTCGACCCGGCCCACGTCGTACATCACCGCCACCATGGGCGGCTTGTCGCAGGGGTGGGAATCGAGCACTTCGCGCAGGTCGTCGTCGTCGCAGAAATTCCAGCGGCCGTATTTCTCGCGGGTGTACTCGTCGCTCTCGGCCAGCTTCTTGCCCAGTTCCACGATGTCCACGCCGGCATCGCAGGTGGCCCGCCACACCGCTTTCACGAAATCCATGGAAAACCGGTAGTTGTTGATCAGGCCTCCGTCCCGAATGGTGCAATCCAGGACTTTCAATTCTTTGCGGAACATCTGCTTCCACCTCCAGCCAGGTCAAAGCCGCTGCCAGGGTTCTGAAAGCAGCGGATGAAGTCATTGATTATCCACCAAAGAGGCCGCGGGAATCGGAATGGCTGGATCGGCCGAACGGCGGCAGTCCCGATTCGGCGTGGCGTGGCGTGGCGTGGTGCCAAGAAAGAGGAAGCGGCTTCTGCCGTCAGGTCCAGACACCGCGCGTTCAGCCATGCCTCGCAAGCACGCGACGCCCGCGGGACCGAATGCCGGGGATCATCCGTCCGACCACCCCGGCATGAACACTTCCCCTCCTTCCGCTGGCAGGAAACTTGCTCCTCCTCACCGGTATCCATCAGCCGAGGAGGCCACCATGTCCGAATCCCCCCTCCGCGTCGCCGTCGCCGGCAAGGGCGAAGGCCGCATCGACGTGCATTTCGGCCATGCCGACCGTTTCGACATCTACGAGGTGGACGGCGCCGGGGCGCGCTTCCTGGAACACCGCGAGGTGGAACATTACTGCCAGGGCGGCTACGGCGACGAGGACAAGCGGGAAGTGATCGTGCGCGTGCTGGCGGATTGCGTCGCCTGCTTCGTCGCCCGGGTCGGCGACGGGCCGCGCGCCAGGCTGGCCGAGGCCGGCATCGCCGCGGTGGACGACTACCCGTACGGGGCCGTGCTGGATTCGCCTAATGCTTGGTACGCGGGGCGCGCCGCCGCTTGAGTCAGTGCGGCAGGGCCCGCACGGACGGCTGGCCGGCCAGCCTCAGGCCGGCGTTTCCGGACGCCGGCATGACCCAGCCGCGCGTGCCCATGGCGCGCGCCAGCCAGGGCGGCGGGTGGCCGCGCAGGATGGCCTGCAACGGGCGCAGCCGGTCGCGCGCGGGGCCGCCTTCCGGTGCGCACACCGGATGAACGCCGGCGTGCATCAGTTGCGCGGTGGCCTGGTTGCCCAGGACCCGGCCGTAGACGAGATGGCAGTCGCCGACCAGGGCGACGTGGGCGGCGCCACGCGCCGACTTGGCGCCCGGCTCCGGGGCGTAGCGGTAATCGATGAGACGGAGTTCCCGAGCGGAAACCTGGTAAACGAGGTAGGCGCGACAATGGCCGAAATGGCCGTCGGCCAGCTCGCCACCGTCGCTGGCGACGGCCACCCGGATGGAACCGGGCATGGCGCCGTCGCGGCAAGGGTCGAGGGCCGGCGCCGGGGCGTCGGCGATGACCACCGGGATGCGTCCTTGCAGGTGGCCCAGGGCCTCGCGCAGGGCGGCGCGCGGCGCCTCGGCCAGCACGCCGCCGGCCGCCGTGCGCAGGCGGCCGACGGTGAGCTGGGCGAACTTGGCGGCGCTGAACGGCACGCCCAGGGCGTCGACCAGGGCCGCCATCAGGCCGGGCAGGCCCGGACCCGGCAGGGCCCGGGCCGCGAGGCCGATGCGCAGGGCGAGCTCGCGCGCCAGGCCGGCCATGGCCGGCCTCAGGCCGCCAAAGGCAGGATGCTGCCTTCCATCGGGCACACCGCGAGGCACTGCGGGTCGTCGTAGTCGCCCACGCACTCGGTACAGCTCTCGGCTTCGATCCGGTAGCTGCCCTTCACCACCTTGACGGAGCCGGTCGGGCAGACCGGCTCGCAGTCGCCGCAGGCGGTGCACTGGTCGAGGTCGATGGTCATCGCCATGGCGGTTCCCCTCAGGCGGCGCAGGCCGTGGTTTCCTCGGCGGCGGTCTTGCCGATGATGGAGGTGTCTTCCGCCTCCATGATGCCGAAGTCCATGAGCAGCTGTTCCAGCTCGTCCATGGTGAGCGGGTTGGGGATGACGAACTTGGTGTTGCTGATCACCTTCTGCGCCAGGGCACGGTACTCGTCGGCCTGCTTGGCCTTCGGGTCGTACTCGATCACGGTCATGCGGCGGATCTCGGCGTGCTGCACCACGTTGTCGCGCGGCACGAAGTGGATCATCTGGGTGCCCAGCTTGGCGGCCAGGGCCATGATCAGCTCGTCTTCGCGGTCGGTCTTGCGGCTGTTGCAGATCAGGCCGGCCAGACGTACCTGGCCGGTCTTGGCGTACTTGAGAATGCCCTTGGAGATGTTGTTGGCGGCGTACATGGCCATCATCTCGCCGGAGCAGACGATGTAGATTTCCTGGGCCTTGTTCTCGCGGATGGGCATGGCGAAACCGCCGCACACCACGTCGCCGAGCACGTCGTAGAACACGAAGTCGAGGTCTTCCTCGTAGGCGCCTTCCTCTTCCAGGAAGTTGATGGCGGTGATGACGCCGCGGCCGGCACAGCCGACGCCCGGCTCCGGACCGCCGGACTCGACGCACTTGACGCCGCCGTAGCCGGTGGCGAGGACGTCTTCGAGTTCCAGGTCTTCCACGGAACCGGCCTGGGCGGCCAGGTGCATGACGGTGGTCTGGGCCTTGGAGTGCAGGATCAGGCGGGTGGAATCGGCCTTCGGGTCGCAGCCGACGATGAGGACCTTCTTGCCGGCCTCGGCGAGGGCGGCGACCAGGTTCTGGGTGGTGGTGGACTTGCCGATGCCACCCTTGCCGTAGATGGCGCATTGACGCAGGGCCATGGTGATCTCCTGTGAGTGAATGAATGAACAAGCCAGCGCCCTTTCGCAAGGGCTGTGCCAACTGCCCGGAAATGGCCCGCAGGCCGCTTCAACACTGGATATCGCCGGCTTCCGGCCGGATCGACCGGAAGCCGCGCCGGGCGCCTTACGTACCTGGGCGAACGATGCCGCCGCGAAGGTTCGCGAATGTGCGGCCCGGATTCGCACCCCGCCCGAGCCGCCGTTCAGAGGAACATGCCCCCCGACACCTCGATGCGCTGGCCGGTCACCCAGCGGTTGCCGTCGCCGAGCAGCTGGGCGACCACCGGGCCGATGTCGTCGGCCACGCCAACCCGGCCGAGCGCCGTCACCGAGGCGACAAAGCCGTTGATCCGGGCGTCGTCGCGCACCGCGCCGCCGTCGAAGTCGGTCTCGATGGCGCCCGGGGCGATGGCGTTGACGGTGATGCCGCGCGGTCCCAGTTCCTTGGCCAGGTAGCGCGTCAGCACCTCGACCGCCCCCTTCATCGCGGCGTAGGCGGCGTAGCCCGGCAGGGCGAAACGGGTCAGCCCGCTGGACACGTTGACGATGCGGCCGCCGTCCGCCAGCAGGGGCAGCAGGGCCTGGGTGAGGAAGTACACCCCCTTGAAGTGGATGGCCGAGAGGCGGTCGAACTGGGCCTCGGTGGTCTCCGCGAAACCGGCGTGGACGCCGATGCCGGCGTTGTTGACCAGGAAGTCGAAGCGGTCGCGTTGCCAGTGCTCCAGGAGGGCCGCCCGCACCCGCTCGGCGAAGGCGGCGAAGCCGGCGCTGTCGGCGACGTCGAGCGGCAGGGCCAGGGCGCGGGCGCCCAGGCGTTCCGCCTCGGCCACGACGGCGGCGGCCTCGGCGGCTTGCGTGCGGTAGGTGAGGATGACGTCGACGCCGGCCCGCGCCAGGTTCAGTACGGTGTTGCGGCCCAGGCCCCGGCTGCCGCCGGTGACGATGGCGATGCGCTTGTCCATGTTCATCTCCTTGCTGTCTCGGATGGTCGGTATCGGCCCGCGTCGGGGCCATGGCGCCACTGTATTGGCCGCCCATGCGCGGATAAATCGGCTAGTCTTGATAGGACTGTTTGAAAAATCCGAACAATGCCGGGATGACATGAATCAGCTCGAGGCCATGCGCATCTACCTCCGGGTGGCCGAGACCGGCAGCTTCACCCGCGCCGCCGAGGACCTTGGCCTGCCCAAGTCCTCGGTGTCCCAGGCCGTCCGGCACCTGGAGGGGCTGCTGGGCAGCCGCCTGCTGCACCGCACCACGCGCCGGGTGCGCCCGACCCAGGACGGCCAGGTCTACTACGAGCGCTGCAAGGACCTGCTGGCCGACCTGGAGGAGTTGCAGGGCCTGTTCCGCTCGGCGCCGGCCGACCTGCGCGGGCGCCTGCGCGTCGACATGCCGGTCGGCACCGCCTACGGCATCGTGATCCCGCGGCTGCCGGAATTCCTGGCCCGGCATCCGGGCATCGAGATCGAGCTGAGCGCCACGGACCGGCGCGTCGACGTCGTCAGCGAGGGCTTCGACTGCGTCCTGCGCGCCGGGCCGGTGGACGACTCCAGCCTGGTGGCCCGGCCGCTCGGCGGCTACCGCCAGATCAACTGCGCGAGCGCCGGCTACCTGGCCGAGCGGGGCACGCCGCGGGGCCTGGCCGACCTCGCCGGGCACCGGCTGGTGCACTACGCCGACGCCCTGGGCGACCGCGACGGCGGCTTCGAATACCTCGATGCGGCGAGCGGCGAGACCCGCCGCGTCGCCATGGCCGGACGCATCGCGGTCAACAACTCGGATGCCTACCGCGCCGCCTGCCTGGCCGGCCTGGGCATCATCCAGGCGCCCGACTTCGGCCTGCGGCCCTACCTCGACCAGGGCAGCCTGGTCGAGATCCTGCCCGACTACCGGCCGGCCCCTCTCCCGGTGACCCTGCTGTACGGCAACCGCCGCCACGTCGCCGCCCGGACCCGCGTCTTCATGGCCTGGCTGGAGGAGATCATGCGGCCCCACCTGGCCGGGCGGCCGGCCCCGGACTGAGCCGGCGGCAGCCGCCGCGACCGGGCCCGCCTAGTGGCGGCAACGGCCCCGTCAGCCTTGCATGCCGTTGTTCTTCAGCACCATGCGGACGAGTTCGGCGATCGAGTCGATGCCCAGCTTTTCCCGGATGTGGCAGCGATGCACTTCCACGGTCTTCTTGCTGATGCCCAGCTCCTCGCCGATCTGCCGGCTCGACATGCCTTCCATCATCAAGTCGAGGACCTCGTGTTCGCGCGGCGAGAGTTTCGACAGGTGCTGGTTGAAGTACTGCAGGTGGCGTTGCTGGCGATACAGTTCGGCGGCATGGTTGACGGCCTCCTGGACACGCTCCAGGAGGGCCTGGTCGGAGAACGGCTTCTCGATGAAGTCGAAGGCGCCGGCGCGCATGGCGCGCACCGACATCGGGATGGTGCCGTGGCCGGTCAGGAACAGGATGGGCAGCGGCAGGTTTTCCGCGCGCAGGCGCTCCTGCAGCTCGAAGCCGCCCATCAGCGGCATGCGGATGTCGAGCAGCAGGCAACCCGGTTGCTCGGGGTCGTAGCCGTCGAGGAATTCGCGCGCGTTGCGGAACACCTTGACCGGATGGCCGACCGAATCGAGCAGCCAGCGCAGGGATTCGCGCACGCCGTCGTCGTCGTCGACGACGTATACGCAGGGTGTCGCGGGCGGGTGGACGAGCTTGTTGGTCATGCCGGCTTGTCCGGTACGAGCGGCAGGCTGAAGCTGAACTTGGCGCCCCCGCCGCTGCCCTTGGTCGCCCACAGATGGCCGCCGTGGGAATCGATGATCGAGCGGCACAGGGAAAGGCCGATGCCCAGGCCTTCCTTCTTGGTGGTGTAGAACGCGTCGTAGATGCGGTCCGGGTTGGTCCAGGGCAGGCCGTGGCCGCGGTCCTCGATCGACATGACGACGCTGTGCGCGGCGGTGATGTGGGTGTTCAGGATGAGCTGGCGCTGGCCGATCGGCGTGTCGACCATCGCCTCGATGCCGTTCCGGGCGATGTTCGAGATCACCTGCTCGATCAGCACCCAGTCGCAGTTGACCATGGCGGCCTCGCGGAGCAGGCGATATCGCACCGACACGCGCTGGGCGCGGGCCTCGATGTCGATGAACGGGGCGATCTCCTCGACGATCTTCCGGATGTCGACCAGCTCCCGGTGGAAGTTGCTCTTGCGCGTGAAATTGCGCACGGTGCGGATGATCCGCCCGGCGCGTTCGGCCTGGGCGCGTGTGTTCTCCAGCACTTCGAGCAGGGTGTCGTTGTCCAGCCGGCCCGCCTTGGCGCGGCGGATCGCGCCGCCGAGGAAGTTCATGATCGCGAAGAACGGCTGGTTGAGCTCGTGCGCCAGGGCCGAGGCCATCTCCCCGGTGGTCGATTGCCGGGCCATGTGGCTGAGCTCCAGTTCGCGCTGGCGGATGCGCTCCTCCGCCTCGATGCGGAGGGTGATGTCGCGGAAGGTCACCAGCAGGCCGTCGACGTGCTCGTCCTCGAGCAGGTTGACGCAGGTGCCTTCGATGATCCGCCAGCTGCCGTCGCGGTGCTGGATGTTGTAGCGGAAACAGCCCTCGTTGCCCGAGCAGCGGCCGAGCTGGGCGAGCTGTTCCTGCAACTGCGGGATGTCGTCCTGGTGGACGCGTTCGAAGATGCCGCGGCCGCGCACTTCGCGCTCGCGGAAGCCGAGGACCTTGCGGATCGACGGCCCGACCCAGCGCACGGTGCCCTCGCGGTCGAGGATGGCGATGCCGTCGCCGATATTGGCGATCAGGCGGCGATAGTAGGCCTCGCGCGCGACCAGTTGCTCCTCGGCGCGCTTGCGGTCGCGGATGTCGCGGACCAGGGCGATCACGCGCGGATAACCGTTCGAGATGATCCGCTTCAGGTTGACCTCGGTCGGCAGTTCGCTGCCGTCCGGCCGGCGCAGCCACCATTCGAATAGCTGCGGCCCTTCGTCGACGGCGCGGTGGATGTGCATCAGCGCGCCCAGGCTGTCGCAGCCCTTGTCGCGGGCGCTCAGGTCTCCGACCCGCATCTTGCGCAGGATCGGCACGGGGAAACCGGTGATGCGGCCGGCCATCCGGTTGGCATCGAGGATTTCGCCACTCTCCTCGTCGTGGATGAAGATCGCGTCGTTCGCGTGGTCGAAGACGTCTTGATAGTTGGTTGTGCTGCGCATCCGCATAGTTTCCCGCGACCGGAGCCCGATGCCGATAAGAACTAGTACCTATCGGCTTAGATAAGTCGCCCGATTTACCGGTTCTCCTGCCCTGCTTAGCCTTGGAACCACATTCCGGGCCCTCTCGAAAACGCCGTTCCGGCCAGTTTCCGGCGGCATGTCGAGGCGGGCTTCGGGGGTGCGACCAGGCAGTGCAAACCGAACTTGCCTCTCGGATATTAGCAGGCCCCGACCGGGCCTCGCTGGCCGAAGGCAGCAACCGTTAAGGGAACCATCCTATGGCTCAGAATGACAGCGTGCCGCAGCAGACGGTGACAGTAAGCAGCTACACCCGGGGCATCGTCGGCCCCGGCAACAAGATGTTGGGCCCGGTCGCCAGCGGCGGCACCATCCGGGTCGGCACCCCGCCGGGGTGCTGGGGGCCGATGATCACGCCCAAGTTCCAGGGCGGCCACGAAGTGTCCCAGCCGGTCGCCGTCGACGGCGCCGAGATCGGCGATGCCGTGGCGATCAAGATCAAGACCATGGAAGTCACCTCGCTGGCCACCTCGTCGGGCGTCATGTCCTTCGTCGAAGGCAGCTACCTGGGCGATCCGTTCGTCGCCAAGCTCTGCCCCAACTGCGGCACCATGAGCCCGCCCACCCACCTCGAGGGCATCGGCGACCACGCCGTCCATTGCGACGTCTGCGGCGCCGAGGTGAACGCCTTCCGCTTCGCCAACGGCTACGTGATCGTGCTCGACCAGGACAACCAGGTCTCCCTGACGGTCGACAAGCGCATCGCCGACAAGCTGGCCGAGCAGGCGAGCGAGAAGTCCTGCCTGCCGGCGGCGGCCGAGCAGCATTCCATCCTGGCCCTGGCGCGCGCCGACATCGTCGGCCTGCCGGCCCACATGCAGCCGTTCCTCGGCAACATCGGCACCACGCCCTCGAAGGACATGCCCGACTCGCACAACGCCGGCGACTTCGGCGCCTTCCTGGTCGACGCCCCGCACACCTATGCGATGACCCAGGAGGAGCTGGACACGCACAAGACCGACGGCCACATGGACACCAACTCGGTCCGCGCCGGCGCCATCGTCATCTGCCCGGTCAAGGTGCCCGGCGCCGGCATCTACATGGGCGACATGCACGCCCAGCAGGGCAACGGCGAAGTGGCCGGCCACGCCACCGACGTGTCCGGGGTCACCGAAGTCGAGGTCGAGGTCATCAAGGGCCTGGCGATCGACGGCCCCATCCTGCTCCAGCGTCCCGACGACCTGCCGCCCATGGCGCGGCCGATGAACGCCGCGCAGCGCGCCGCGGTCCAGGCGCTGGCCAAGCGTTACGGCCAGGCCACCATCGAGGAGAACGCCCCGATCACCTTCATCGGCAGCGGCCGCACGCTCAACGAGGCCACCCACAACGGCGTCGACCGCGCCGCCCGGACCACCGGCCTGGCGCCGGACGAGATCCTCAACCGTGCGACGATCACCGGTTCCATCGAGATCAGCCGCCTGCCCGGCGTCGTGCGCGTCACCTTCATGTGCCCGATGAGCATCATCGACCGCCTCGGCATCGGCCATCTCGTGCGCGCCCAGTACGGCCTCGACGGCAACTGACACCCTTCCCCCTTTCCCACTCAAGGAGTTTTCCATGAATGCACCCGCTGAACTGCGCTGGGCGGCGAAGTACCCGGAACTGGGTACCGGCCCGATCCCGGTCGAACCCTGCGTCTCTCCCGAATTCTTCGAAAAGGAGCGCCAAAAGGTCTTCATGAAGACCTGGCTGAAGGTCGGCCGCGTCGAGGAGATCGCCAATCCCGGCGACTTCAAGGTCAAGAAGCTGGCCTTCGCCAAGACCTCGGTCATCCTCATCCGCGGCAAGGACGGCCAGATCCGCGGCTACCACAACACCTGCTCCCACCGCGGCAACAAGGTCATCGTCGAGACCGGCGAGGAGACCTTCGGCCGCAACAAGGCCGCCGTGGTCACCTGCCGCTTCCACGGCTGGGTCTACAACGCCGAGGGCAAGCTGGTGCAGGTGCCCGAGGAGGAGAAGTTCCACGCCTGCTTCGAGCGCGAGAAGAATTCCCTGACCGCCGTCCACACCGACGTCTGGGAAGGCTTCATCTTCGTCAACCTCGACCCCGCCGAGAGCGTCGTGCCCCTGAAGGAATACCTGGACGGCATCGGCACCCACCTGGCCGGCTTCCCCTACCACGAGATTTCCGAGTGCTTCAGCTACTACACCTACCTGGACTGCAACTGGAAGGTGGCGCACGACGCCTTCGCCGAGGCCTACCACGTGGCGACGATCCACGCCGGCTCGTTCCCGAACGTGTTCTCGTCCGGCCTGCAGAACGTCGAACTGTTCGGCCCGCACCGCACCACCGCCATCTGCCTGTCGCTGAAGAACGATCCGACGCCGGTGGCGAAGATCGCCAACGCCCTGGCGACCGGTTCCCTGGTGGCCCGGCGCGGCACCTCGATGCTGCCGCCCTCGGTCAACCCCGAGCGCCGGGAAGACTTCTCGTTCGAGCTCTCGGTGCTCTTCCCCAACCTGCTCCTGCACATCTCCGAAGGCATCTGGTTCACCCACCAGTTCTGGCCGATCTCGCATAACCGTACCCTCTGGGAAGGCAAGTACTACGTCCGCCCGGCCAAGACCAACAGCCAGCGCTGGGCCCTCGAACACGCGCAGTGCCTGCAGCGCAACGCCTGGCTGGAGGACACCGCGACCATGGAAGACACCCAGACCGCGCTCGAATCCGGCGCCAAGCAGTGGATGCACCTGCAGGACGACGAGGTCCTGATCCGCCACGGCTACCACGCCCTCGAAGCCTATATGGAAACGAAATAAGGAATCCGATCATGAACGACCTGTCCCTGCCCAAGTCCTTCGAAGTGCTCGAACCGCTGGTCGCCAGCTGGGCGCTGCCGACCCAGAACGCCCGCCAGCAGAAGCGGATCAGCGCCAGCAAGGGCGAGCTGCGGGCCTTCTACGAAGCCATGCTGCCGCGCCTCGAAGACATCCTCGCCTACGTCGACAAGTATCCGCTCGGCGAATTGCCGCCCGAGGCCGAACGCCTGTTCTGCCTGGCCCTGTCGCTGGCCGAGGTGGCGCCGCACATCGAGCTCTACGGCGGCAACCCCAAGGTCCCGCACAGCTTCGACGAAACCCGTTTCGTGGCCGACCACGGCGCGCTGGCCGTCTGACATGGACACGCCAGCCGCCCTCGCCGACCGCATCGCCCGCCTCGAGGACATCGAGGCGATCCGGGCCATGGTCGCCACCTACGCCCTGGGCGCCGACCGCAACAACGACCCGGCGATCCTCGGGCCGTTGTTCGCGGACGACGCCGAGTGGGTCTGCGAAGGCTTCGGCCACTACCGCGGCCGCCGCGAGATCGCCGACGAACTGGCGCGCATCGGCCGGGAGGCCATCCGCTGGTCCCTGCACTACATGGTCTCGCCCCTGGTCGAGGTGGCGCCGGACGGCCGTTCCGCCCGGTGCCACTGGTACCTCTGGGAACTGGCCAGGGTGGCGGACGGCGAGGCCAACTGGATCGGCGGCTGGTACGAAAGCACGCTGAGCAAGGCGGCAGGCAGCTGGTCGTTCAGCCACGTCAGGCTGCACCTGAAGTTGATGAGTCCGCACGCCGAGGGCTGGAAAACCCTGCCGTCGGCGAACTGAATCCAGATTGAACAGAGGTCTTAGACTATGCGAAAAATTTCCATCATCGGCGGCGGACAATGTGGCCTGTTATTGGGCTTCGCGCTGCTCGACAAGGGCTATCCCGTCACCCTGTACACCGACCGCAGCGCGGAACAGGTCCTGAACAGCCGTATCCAGAGCACCGCCTTCATCTTCGACAGCGGCCTCACCGTCGAACGCGAGCTCGGGCTCAACTTCTGGGAGGACCTGGTCCCCTACGGCGAAGGCATGCACGTCGATTTCCGCGGCCCGGACGGCAGCATCGGCCTGACCGTGCAGGGCCGGCTGGACGAGCTGCGCGGCCAGGCGCTCGACCAGCGCACCAAGTTCTCGCGCTGGCTGCAGGAATTCCCGCGCCGGGGCGGCAAGCTGGTCATCCAGGCGGTCTCGGTCGCCGACCTGGAGAAGATCGCCGCCGAAAGCGACCTCACCATGGTCGCCGCCGGCAAGGGCCAGATCAACTCCCTGTTTGCCCGCGACGACGAGCGCAGCGCGCACGCCAAGCCGCCCCGCAACCTGGCCGCCATGCTGCTGACCGGCCCGAACCTGCTCGGCGACCGGCCCTGGCAGCGGGTGCCGTTCCGGCCCCTGCGCTTCAACTTCGTGGCCGGCGCCGGCGAGTTCTTCTCGCTGCCCTTCTACACCCACACCAAGGGCGAATGCCGCAGCTTCCTGTTCGAGGCGATCCCCGACGGCCCCATGGACCGCTTCCAGGACGCCAAGGACGGTGCCGAGCTGCTCGAGATCGCCCGCCAGGTGACCGCCGAATTCGCGCCCGACGACCTGCATCATTTCGACGACGCCAAGCTGACCGATACCGATGCCTGGCTCAAGGGCTCCTTCGTGCCGACCATCCGCAAGCCGGTCGGGCAATTGCCGTCCGGCGCCCAGGTGATGGCCATCGGCGACACCGCGGCGCTCAACGATCCGATCGCCGGGCAGGGCTCGAACAACGCCATCCGCATGGTGCGCCACCTGGTGGCGAGCATCGTCGGCAACGGCACGGCGGCGTTCGACTCGGCCTGGATGAACGCCACCTTCGAGGCCTTCTGGGACAGCTCGGCGCAATACACCACGGCCTTCACCAACGCCCTGCTCAACCCGCCCGGCCCCGCCGTCATGGAGGTGCTCGGCGCCGCCTCCGTGCATGCCCCGGTGGCCGACGCCTTCATGCGCGGCTTCGACAATCCGCGCAACTACTGGCCCTGGATCGCCGACCTGGAAGAGGCGAAGCGCTTCATCGCCGGAAAGGTGGAACGCTGTGCCGCATGATGCCGCCATCCACGCCTGGCAGGGCGAACGCTCGGACGCCGACCCGCGTGCCCTGCGCCAGGCCCTGGGCTGTTTCGCGACCGGCGTGACGGTCGTCACGACCGTGACGCCGGACGGCCGCAAGGTCGGGGTGACCGCGAGTTCGTTCAACTCGGTGTCGATGGAGCCGCCCCTGATCCTGTGGAGCCTGTCCAGCCGCTCGCCCAACCTGTCCGCCTTCCGCGACGGCAGCCACTTCGCCGTCAACGTCCTGGCCGCCAGCCAGGTCGACCTGTGCAACCGCTTCGGCCGCCCGCTCGACGACAAGTTCGCCGACCTGGAGGTGGCCGCCGGCCTCGGCGGCAGCCCGCTCCTGCCGGGCGCGGTGGCGCAGTTCGAGTGCGCCTGCGAGGCCACCTACCCGGGCGGCGACCACCTGATCATCCTGGGCCGGGTCCTGCGCTTCCGCTGGTCCGAGGAGACGCCGCTGCTGTTCTGCCAGGGTCGCCTGGGCGCCGCGGCGCCGGCCGCGCCGGCCCTGGCCGCTTGAGGAGAAAGACATGCAAGGACTGAAAGACAAAGTGGCCATCGTCAGCGGTGGCTCGACGCTGATCGGCGCCGCGGTCGCACGCGCCTTCGTCGCCCAGGGCACGCGGGTGGTGGTCGCCGACATCGACCAGGAAGGCGGCCGCGCCCTGGCCGCCGAACTGGGCGAGGCGGCCCGCTTCGTGACCACCGACGTGGCCGACGACGCGGCCATCGAGGCCTGCGTGGACGACACGCTGAAGGCCTTCGGGCGCATCGACTTCCTGGTCAACGTGGCCGCCCTCTACGCCGACCAGGGGCCGCTTTCCCCGCGGGCCGACTGGGAGAAGGCCTTCGCCGTCAACCTGTTCGGCGCCGCGATGTTCCTCAACGCCTGCCGGCCGCACATGGCGCCGGGCAGCGCGGTGGTCAACTTCGGCTCGACCAGCGCCAGCGTCGCCCAGGCCGGGCGCTGGACCTATCCGGCGAGCAAGGCCGCGGTGCTGCAGCTGACCCGCAGCGCGGCATTGGACCTGGCCGGCGCCGGCATCCGCGTCAACGCGGTGTCGCCGGGCTGGACCTGGTCCGGCATCCTCGACCAGATCTCCGGCGGCGACCGGGACAGGGTCGAACGCGTCGCCCGCCCCTTCCACATGCTCGGCCGCATCGGCGATCCCGCCGAGGTCGCGGACGCCGTCCTGTTCCTGTGTTCCGGCCATGCCCGCTTCATCACCGGAACCAACCTCGCGGTCGACGGCGGCTACACCGCCCTCGGCCCCGAGCAAGCCCTTTCCCCCATCACGGAGCTCCTGTCATGACCCACGCTATCTTCAAGCCCAGGCCCGCGACGGCCGTCCTCGGCGCCCTGACCCTGCTCTGCGCCGCCTCCGCGCAGGCGACCAACGGCACCATGCCGCACGGCTATGGCATCAAGGCCCAGGGCATGGGCGGCGTCGCCATCGCCCTGCCCCAGGACGGCCTGGCGGCCGCCAACAACCCGGCCGGCATGGCCTTCGTCGGCAACCGCCTGGACCTCGGCCTGGCCGTGGTCATGCCCAAGCCGGAAGCCAGCTTCGGCGGCGTGCAATACGACGGCGACGGCGACAAGGCGATTCCGATCCCCGAGTTCGGCTACAACCGCGTCCTGGACGACCGCCAGTCGGTCGGGGTGTCCGTCTACGGCAACGGCGTCAGCACCAAGTACGACACCTCCATCCTGGGCGGCCCCGGCAGCGGCGACGACGGCGCCCAGCTGACCCAGATCATCGCCTCGCCGACCTATGCCTACCGCATCACGCCCCGGCAGGCGATCGGCATCTCCGCCGACCTGGCCTACCAGCGCTTCCGCGTCCAGGGCGTGCCGGACAGCACGGGCGTCGAGGGGCAGGGCTACGACAGCTCCACCGGGGTGGGCTTCAAGGTCGGCTGGCTGGGCCAGGTCTCCGAGCAACTGACCCTGGGCGCCATGTATTCCTCCCGCGTCCGCATGGGCAAGCTGGACAAGTACCGGAACCTGCTCGCCAATTCCGGCCAGTTCGACGTGCCCGAGCGCTACGGCGTCGGCTTCGCCTGGCGCCCGACCCAGGACCTGACCATCGCCGGCGACGTCCTGCGCATCAACTGGGGCGACATCGATTCCCTGGGCAACGCCCTGACCGATGCCGAGCCCGGCTTCGGCTGGCGCAACCAGACCGTCTCGCGCCTCGGCGTCGCCTGGCAGGCGCGCCCGGACCTGGTCCTGCGCACCGGCTACAGCCATGGTACCCAGATCGTCAGTTCGGACAGCGCCACCCTCGACTACCTGGCCCCGGTGACGCCGCAGCGGCACCTGAGCCTGGGGGCGACCTGGACGCTCGACGCCCAGAACGAGATCTCCTTCGTCTACGCGCGGGCCTTCGGCAGCAAGGTCGACGGCACCGGCCCGAGCACGGGCGTCAGCGTCGACATGGCGCAACACTGGGTCGGGGTCGCCTGGGGGCGGCAACTGTAACGGTCTGCTCGGCCGGGACGGGGCGCATGCCCGTCCCGGCCAGGAGGAAATCATGAAAATGCTATGCAACACGGGCGACGTCCCGGCCGGCGAAAGTCGCCGCATCGAACTGCCGGGCCGGCCGCCGCTGGCCGTCTTCAACCTCGACGGCAGCTTCTACGTGACCGACGACACCTGCACCCATGGCGACGCCTCGCTGTGCGACGGCGAGATCGACACCGACGACGGGGTGGTCGAGTGCCCCTACCACCAGGGCGCCTTCGAGATCGCCACCGGGCGTCCGGCCGGGGCGCCGTGCACGGTCGCCCTGCGCGTCTATCCGGTCGAGATCCGGGGCGAGGCGGTCTACGCCGCCGTCGAGGAGGTCGAGACGGCATGCCCCTGATCACGGTGAATGACGGCGAGGCCGCCTTCGTCTGCGAGCCCGGCGATACGCTGCTGCGTGCCGGCCTGCGCAGCGGGGTCGGCCTGCCCTACGAATGCGGCGTCGGCGCCTGCGGCTGCTGCCGCGGCGAGGTGGGGACCGGCGAGGTGATCGACCACTGGCCGGCGGCGCCGGGGCTTTCCGACCGGGATCGGCGCAAGGGCCGGATATTGGCTTGCCAGTGCAGCCCGGTCGGCGACGTCCAACTGCGCCTCCGGCTCGACCCGGCCGCGGTCCCGGCGATTCCGCCGCGGCGCCGGACGGCCACGCTGGTCGCCGTCAACGACGTCACCCACGACATCCGGGAGTTCGTCTTCAGGAGCGAGGAGGCGGCCGCCTTCCTGCCCGGCCAGTTCGCCTTCCTGTCCCTGCCCGGGGTCGAGCGCGAACGCGCCTACTCCATGGCCAACCTGGCCAACGACCGGGGCGAGTGGCGCTTCTACATCCGCCGGGTGCCGGGAGGCGACGCCACCGGCAGGCTTTTCGATACGCTCAAGCCGGGCGCCGAGGTCGGCCTCGACGCTCCCTACGGGCAGGCCTACCTGCGGGCCGAGAGCCCGCGCGACATCGTCTGCATCGCCGGCGGCTCGGGCCTGGCGCCCATGCTCTCGGTGACCCGGGGCTACGCCGCGCGCACGGCCCGGGACGGCCGCCGCCTGGACTTCTTCTATGGCGCCCGGACCCCCGCCGACGTCTGCGGCCAGGCCGAGCTCGCCATGCTCCCGGGCTATGGCGAGGACCTCGGCTTCCAGGTCGCCGTCTCGGACGCGGAGGCGGCCCAGGCCGCCGGCTGGACCGGCCGGACCAGCCTGGTGCACGAACTGGTCGAGGCGACCCTGGGCGACCGGCTGGGGCAGTGCGAGTTCTACCTGGCCGGCCCACCCGGCATGATCGAGGCGCTGCTGCAACTGCTGCAGACCAAGCACCGCATCCCGCCCGAACGCATCCACTTCGACCGCTTCTTCTGACCGCCGGGGCGGCCGCGGCGGACGCTCAGTCGAGCGGGGCCGGCACCACCCGCACGGGTTCGTTCAGCTTGGCCATGAGCAGGCGGCGGACGCCGCCCAGGGTCTGGCCGGCCAGGCTGCAGGTGGTGCATTTGCCGGACAGGCGCAGGAAGACCCGGTCGCCCTGGACGTCGACCAGTTCCAGGTCGCCGCCGTCGCGCTGGATGCCGGGACGGGCGGCCTCGACGGTCTCCCGGATCAGGCGCAGGCGTTCGGCGGGGTCGAGTTCGGTGACGGTGGCGTCGGACATGATGGGCCTTCCTCTCGTTGACGCGCCTGGTGCTGGCGCAGGCTCAGGTTGTCGGGTCGCTGGTAGACCCGGTCGTACAGTTCCAGGGCGGCCGTCAGGGCCGCGAGCGGCGCCTCCCCGGCCGCCTGCTCGACGACCAGCCAGCCGTCGTAGCGGCTCGCGGCCAGGTGGCGGCGCAGGGCCGGATGGTCGACCGCGCCGCTGCTGCCGAGCGGCGCCAGGCCGGGCTCGTCGGCGACGAACAGGTCCAGGCGGCCGTAGATGGCGGCGAACACGGCATGGCCGGATTCGCCGTTGGCGGCCAGGGCGGCGGCGTTCAGCTGCAGGCCCAGAGCCGGGTGGTCGATGGCGTTGGCGAGCATCCGGCATTCCTGGGCGGTGTGGCAGAACTCGCCCGCCGCGGCCGCCATGGGTTCCAGGCACAGCACGGTGCCGTGCGCCTCGATGCGCGGCAGCACGCGTTCGAGGACGGCGGCCAGGCGGGTCCAGGCGCGCGGCTTGGCGAGCCCGCCGCGCCGGCGCCCGGCCGCCAGGGTGAGGGTGCGGCCGCCCAGGTCGCGACAGACCGCCGACAAATGCACGATGTGGGCCTCGGCGCGCTTGGCCTCGGCCTGGTCGCCCAGGAGGTTGAGTTCGGGGCGGCCGCGGAACAGGCCGCCCAGCCCGACCACGGCGAGCCCGGCCCGGGCCGCGCCACGCCGGTAGCGTTCCACCTCGGCGGCGGCGAGGCCGTACCAGGTGTCGCGCCAGGCGTGGTCGGGCACCACCGTCAGGCCCCCGATGCCCAGGCCGGCCAGGGCGGGCAGGAGGTCGAGCTGGCCGGCGGCCGGCAGGCCCAGGTTGCTGGCGGCGAGGCGCACGGGGGGATCAGGCCCGGGCCTGCCAGGACTCGTCCTCGACCCAGGGCTCGCGGGCCATGGCCGCGAAGCGGTCGGGCCGGCGCGTCTGCGCCCGGTTGGCGGCGCGCACCACCCAGGACATGCCGCCGTGGTCGAGGGCCGCGGCGATCTCGCGCAACAGGCTCTCGATGTCCTGGCCGTTGCGCGCGATGACCGGCTGGATGCCGGCGCCCATCAGGCGCTTGAGCGACGAGTTGCCGATCGCCACGGCGTAGACGGCGGCGCATTCCTGGAGGAACTCCAGCTTGGCGGTGACCTTGTCCTCGCGTTCCTGGGGGTCTTCCGGAATCACCGGCTCGCCCAGGTAATTGGGGTCGTCGGGACTCAGTTCGGGCACGGCGTAGTCCTTGAGCTGGCCGCGCATCTCGCGGCGCGCGAACTGGCCGACGCCGAGCAGTTCGGCACTGTCCGGGCCGACGTCGTAGAGGACGAAGGTCTCGGCGGCGCCGAAATGCAGGTCGACGTGGGTACGGTCACTGGATGCGAATGCGACTTTGATCATGGCGGTTCTCCGGTATCAGCAGCAGGGGTCGGCGCGGAAGCAGCCGGCGGCGTCGGGACCGCGCGGGGCGTCCGTGCGGTAGATGGAACGGTAGGGCGCGATCTCGTTGCGCTGGCCGGCGAGCAGGTTGGCCAGCTCGAACAGGCTGTCCCGGCTGCCGGCGTAGCCGACCCGGGCGCGGGCATGGGCGCCGTACTGGTCGTGCAGCGGGAAGCCGGCGCGCACCAGCGGCTTGGCCAGGCGCAGCGCCGAGGGGGCGGCGTGGGAGTTGCCGACGAGCAGGTCGACGCCCAGGCTGCGGGCCATGGCCTCCAGGTCCTCGAGGTCGCCCACGACGACCTCCTCGGCCGCGACCCGCTGCAGCGACGGGGCCTGGGCGGCCGCCACCGCGACCGGCGTCGCGGCGCCGAGGCCGGCCAGGTAGTCGGTCCAGGCCAGGAGCAGGTCGGGGTCGGCGGCGACGGCGACGCGGGCGCCGCCGAGCGGGAAATGGCAGTCGACCATGGCGTCGGCGAGCTGGGCGCGCGCCCGTTCGATGCGTTCCGGCACCGGCCGGCCGGTGATGTCGACCAGAGCCTGGGTGAAGGCGTCGCAACGGGCCAGGCCCATCAGGCTGTCGAAGCGGTAGTCGGGCACCCCGGTGCGCGCCTTGAGCAGGTCGGCGGCGCGCGCCATGGAGGCGCCGATCACCAGGGTCGCGGCCGACTCGCCCAGGCCGGCCAGCTCGCCGCGGCCGATGCCGCCGGTGGTCAGGTCGCTGTAGCCGCCGGCATCCAAGTGGCCGTCCAGCGCGGTGCCGAGGTCGGGCAGGATGCGCGCGCGCAGGCCGAAGGCGGCGAGCCAGTCGCGCACGGCGTCGACGTCGCCCGGACTGAGCATGGAAGCGGCCAGGACGTTGACCTGGTCGCGCAGCCGGCCGGCCTGGCGGGTCTCCGGCACCAGGTTGACGATCATGGCCTCGACCGCCAGGGCGTAGCCCGACTCCAGGCAGCCCTCGGTGTCCGGAGTGTTGACCGGCACCACCGCCAGGCCGGCGAACTCGGGCCGGCCGGCGCGGAACTCGGCCAGGCAGCGCAGGATGTCGACGCCCTGGGTCTCGGCCAGGCCGGTGGTGACCAGGCCGACCACCTCGGGGGCGTGCCGGGTGGCCACGGTGGCGAGCGCCTCGACGACGTTGTCGTCCGCACCCATGACCGTGACCGTATGGTCCATGGCCGTGGTCTGCAGGGGGATGGGCTCGCGGAAGTGGCGGGTGAAGAACACCTTGCTGAAGGCGGTGCAGCCCTGGGCGCCGTGCTCGAGCGGCACGGCGCGCGCCAGGCCCATGAAGGCGAGGCTGGCGCCCATCGGCTGGCTGACCCTGAGCGGGTTGACGGTGAGGGCCTTGTTGGACTGGCGGATGGTGGGCATGGCGGCCTCCCGGGGTTCAGGCGACCAGGGCCAGGCGGGGCGCCGTCCAGGACGGCCGGGCGCGCACCTGGGCCCAGATCGGGTTGGCGATGGCGTGGCCGAGCTGGCGCGCCAGCTCGACGATGCCGGCGTAGCCCTCGTAGCCGAAGTCGCGTTCGTGGTTGATGTCCAGGAAGGGCAGCTTGGACTTCAGGGCCGGATACAGGTAGCGGCCGCCGGCGATCAGGATGTCGACGCCGTAGTCGCGGCAGGTGGCCATCAGGGCGGCCTGGTCGTTGTCCTCGATCATGCGGGCGTCGGCGCCCATGAGGGCGCGGATGCGCGCCCGGTCCTCCTCGGTGGACTTCTCGGTGCCGGTGGCGACCACGTCCATGCCGAGGTCGTGCAGGGCCGAGATCACCGACCAGGACTTCACCCCGCCGGAGAAGATCAGCGCCCGCTTGCCGGCCAGGCGTTCGCGCCAGGGCGCCAGGACGGCCCGGGCGGCGGCCTCCTCGCGGGCGATCAGCGCCTCGGTGCGCCGGGCCAGGTCGGGGTCGCCCAGGCGGGCGGCGATGTCGCGCAGGGCCTGGGAGGTGTCGGCGATGCCGTAGAAGCTGCCCTCGAAGAAGGGCGTGCCGTAGTCGTCCTCAAGGCGGCGGGCGACGTTGAGCATGGCCTTGGCGCAGACCACCATGTTGAGTTCCGCCCGATGCATGGTCTGGACCTCGTGGAAGCGCACGTCGCCGGCCAGGGTGCACAGGATGCGCAGGCCGAGCTCGTCGAACAGGGGCGCCACCTGCCAGAACTCGCCGACGATGTTGTATTCGCCGATCAGGTTGATGTCGTGCACCCGAATGCCCGGGCGCTGGGCCGATTCCGGCACCGGGTCCGGCTCGCGCGTGCCGATGACGTGCTTGTACAGGGTCTCGCCGGCGATCCGGTTGCCGAAGTTCTTGCTGCCGTAGAAGCCGGCGCAGTCGACCGGCACCACCGGCACCCCGAAGCGTTCGGCGGCGGCCTTGGCCAGGGCCTCGATGTCGTCGCCCTGGAGGGCGGTGATGCAGGTGTGGTAGACGAACACGGCGGCCGGGTCGTACTTGTCGACGGCCTCCTTGACGGCGTGGAACAGCTTCTTCTCGCCCCGGCCCATGACCACGTCGATGCCGGACAGGTCGGTGGTCATGCCCA
Organism: Parasulfuritortus cantonensis; assembly: GCF_004337445.1. Taxonomy (GTDB): domain Bacteria; phylum Pseudomonadota; class Gammaproteobacteria; order Burkholderiales; family Thiobacillaceae; genus Parasulfuritortus; species Parasulfuritortus cantonensis. The sequence continues at coordinate 34,658 of NZ_SJZB01000032.1, forward strand.
TGCGGTACAGGGTGGCGCCCGAGGACCGGGTGCCGCGGGCGTCCCAGGAGCTGCCGGCGCAGCCGATCGGGCCGTGCACGATGTGGGCGGCGTCGGCGATCGGCAGGAGGGCGATCTGGGCGCCGTCGAAGGCGCAGCCGCCCTGGGTGGCGCCGGGCTTGCCCTTGGCGCAGCCGGTCTTGCCCTTGGCATTGTGCGCGCAGGCCGGCTCGTCCATCAGGGCCTGAATTTCGCTGGGGGTCATGGCGGTTCTCCGATTCCTCGATGCAACCGCCTTCGCAAGGCCCGTGCCAGTCGTCCCGGCGGGGCGGGAAGCCCGCCCCGGCGCCGTTTCCGGCCGGATCCGGGAAACCGGCGCCCGAACGCGCGGTTCGCGCCGGTACGATTTTCAGCGATGTGTACGCGCCGGAACGCTCAGCGGAAATCCTTGTAGCTGAGCTTGTAGCGCTCCATGCGCAGGCCCAGCACGCGCCGGGTCAGGCCCAGGCGGGTGGCGGCGTCGGTCATGTTGCCGTGGCTGATCTGCAGGGCCTCGACGATCATCTCGTACTCGACCGCCGCCAGCTTGGTGTCCAGGCTGCCGGCGTCGTCCACCTCGGACACCACCGGGGCCTGCAGCGAGGGCGGCAGGTGGTAGCCGTGGATGGTGCCGTCCTCGGCCAGGATCACCGCCCGTTCGACCACGTTCTCCAGCTCGCGCACGTTGCCGGGCCAGTGGTAGCACTGCAGCATGTTGAGGGCCGGGGTGGACAGGCGCTTGATCTCCAGGCCCAGTTCCTCGGAGAACACGCGCACGAAGTGGTCTGCCAGCATGACCACGTCGCTGCCGCGCTCGCGCAGGGGCGGGATGGTGATCGGGAAGACGTTGAGCCGGTAGTAGAGATCCTCGCGGAAGCCACCCTTGGCGACCATGTCCGGCAGGTCGCGGTTGGTCGCCGCCAGGATGCGCAGGTCGACCTTGATGGGCGTGTTGCCGCCCACCCGCTCGAAGGTCTTCTCCTGCAGGACGCGCAGCAGCTTGGCCTGCATGGGCAGGGACAGTTCGCCCACCTCGTCGAGGAAGATGGTGCCGCCGTGCGCCTCCTCGAAACGGCCCTTGCGCTGGGCCGTGGCGCCGGTGAAGGAGCCCTTCTCGTGGCCGAACAGTTCGCTCTCGATGACGCTCTCGGGCAGGGCCGCGCAGTTGAACTTGATGAACGGCCCGGAGGCGTTCGGCCCGCTGTAGTGGATGGCGCTGGCGACGCGTTCCTTGCCGACGCCGGATTCGCCCAGGATGAGCACCGTGGCCTTGGCCCGGGAGACCTTCTCGATGAGCGCATAAACCTCCTGCATGGCCTTCGAGTTGCCGATGATGTTGGCCGGCTTGAACTTCTCCTTGAGGGCGTTGCGGAGCCGGTTGTTCTCGTCCTCCAGGGCGCGCCGCTGCACCTTGTCGACCAGGAACAGCTCGACCGCCTGGGCCGTGGTGGCGGCCAGGATGGCGAGGATTTCGACGTCGAGGTCGAGCAGGCGGTTGTCGTCGTAGATGCGCTCGGCGCAGATGGTGCCCATCACCTTCCTGCCGCGCAGGATCGGCACGCACAGGAAGGACAGGGGCGAGTCGGCGATCTCGCCGCGGCCGCCCACCCGGTTGAGGAAGTTGGGCTCCTCGCCGATGCGCGGCACGACGATGGCGCGGCCGGTCTCGACCACCTTGCCGGTGATGCCCTCGCCCAGGAAGTAGACGCCGCGCGCCTCCTCCTCCTCGGTGAGGCCGAAGCTCTCGTGGATGAATATCTTGCCGGACTCGGTGTCGTACAGGTTGACCATGCCCCGGATCACCTTCATGTGCCGGCGCATCAGGCGGAGCAGGATGTTCAGGGTGCCGGACAGGTCGCCGCTGGAGCTGGAGATCTGGCTCATTTCGTAGAGCAGGGGCAGCAGGTTGGTGCGGCACTCGCCCAGGTTGCATTCGCACAGGTGTGGTTCTATCGCCATGTCCATTCCTCAGGCCGCTTCCCGGCCGTGCCAGGTGCCGGCCAGCGCGCGCCGGCGCAGCAGGTAGCGGAAGTTCACGGCACGGGCATCGGTCAGGACGTGTTCCGACAGGGCCTCGACGGCATCCTGGTATTCCCGCGCCAGTGCCCGGTAGAAGGCCACGACGCGCACGCCGTAGGGGGTGAGCGAGGTGCCGCCGCCGCGGCGGCCGCCGACGTTGCGGACCACCAGCGGGCCGGGCGCCTGGCGGTTCATGGCGTTGACCTCGTCCCAGGTCCACTTGTAGGACATCGCCATGGCGCGCGCGGCGCCCGAGATGGAGCCGCAGCGCTCGATGCTCTCGAGCAGGCGGACCCGCGTCTCGGTCAGGAACACCCCGGATGCGGTATTCACCGAAAAGGTACATTGCAAACAAGGAAGGGTAGCCACCGTTCTCCTCGCCAAAAAAGGTTTTGAGCCGTTCGATATGTCACTGTACTACATAACGGTCACGTAGCAGGAACCGTACCAGCTCGCGGTGGGAAGGGCGGTCGGGGTGCCGCCCCGGACGTCGGGGCGCGATGCCCGGCAGGGCCGGGTGGGAAACCTTCGGAGACCAGACTAGTCTACCGTCCTACATCAATATCAAGTTGTTCTGAGCGTAGATAATACATATATAACAAACACTTACTTTATAATCACTGCTGCTTGCAATGCGGAATCAAGATCATATGACACAAATAAATCCAAAAATCGATGGTTTTTTAATGTTGTTAACTTGAACGTCATTTTTGACCCCTGCTTTCACGTCGCAAGACAGCGGCGCGCCGCCTGCCGCAAGCACCTTCACATCAATCGGAAATTTCGGCTCCCCTTTGTTAACTAGTGCGGACGTGCTATTTGTTTATCGCCGCACTCCAAATCCATATTAAATAGCGCGCTCTGATTATTTATTGCGGAGTCTCTGCGCTCAATGCTATAAATGGCGTGTTCTCGCCATTTATAGGGCAGCCATGCGCACTATCGTCCACTCTCCGGAAGACATTGGCCTGCTTGTCCGCGCCACCCGTATTGCCCAAGGCATCCGCACGCAGGATCTGACAGGCACCGCCTCGGTACGCTTTCTGACCGACTTGGAAGCAGGGAAGCCCACCGCGCAAATCGGCAAGGTGTTGGCCGTACTGGAAGGACTGGGTATCCACGTCTATCTCGACATTCCCGACGATGTAACCCTGCCCGAGAATCTTTCCGACATACGCGGCAGGCGGATTTCGCGATGAGCACACGCGAACTGGTCGTCTGGCTGGACAGCGTGCGCGTCGGCAACCTATACGATGAAGGTAGCCATTGGTCATTCGCGTATACCGCCGAATGGCTGTCCGATCCACGGGGCTTCGATCTCTCTCCAGGATTGAAGCGGGCCGACTCACCCGTCGTTGACGGCAGCAACCAACGCCCTGTGCAATGGTTCTTCGACAACCTGTTGCCCGAGGAAAACGCCCGCCTCGCTCTGGCCAAGGCCGCCAACACGGACGTGGCCGATGCCTGGGGCTTGCTGGCCTGGCTGGGCGCCGAATCGGCCGGCGCGCTCACCCTGTTGCCACCCGGCGCCACCACCGGCGCGCCAGGCCAAGTCCCCCTGTCGGATGCCGAACTGGACCGCCGCATTCGTGACCTGCCGCGCCAACCGCTGCAAATGGGCGCGCCCAAGCGCATGTCCCTGGCCGGTGCCCAGGAAAAGCTGGCGGTCATCCTGACGGGTGACCAACTCTATGAACCCAGTGGCGGCAGACCCTCGACCCATATCCTGAAGCCTAACACCACCGCGTACGGATATCCCCATAGCGCCGTCAATGAATGGTTCTGCATGCAGTTGGCGGCGGCCTTGAAACTGCCGGTCCCTGAAACCCGCTTGTTGCACGTTCCCTCTGCGGTCTATTGCGTGGCCCGCTTCGACCGGCGCATCGATCCCGGTTCCGGCGAAACGCGTCGTCTGCATACCCTGGATGGCGCTCAACTGCTCTCGCTCTCGGGGCATTACAAATACGCCGAGAACAACCTGGATTCGCTACTCGCAATCATCGGTCACTGCCGAGCCAAGGTGCAGACCCGCCGCGACCTGTTCCGTTGGCTGGTGTTTAATGTACTGATCGGAAACGGGGATGCCCACCTCAAGAACCTGTCGTTCTATCTCGATGCCGGCGGCGTGCGGCTTGCACCGCATTACGACCTGGTCAGCACCGCCATCTACAGCACGCCGGACCTGGATCCACAGCCGCCCCACTGGCCGGAAGTGGCCTTGTCCATGCCCCTGGGCACCGCGAAGCAATTTGCTGAAATCCGGCGCGGAGAGGTCCTGCAGGCAGCCGAAACGCTGGCCATTCCAGCCAGGCTGGCGGCGGGCTATCTCGATGAACTGTTACGCCATATCCCGACACGGGCGGATGCGGTCCTGGAAAGCTACCGAGTGCTGGAAGGGATACAGGGAGAGATGCGGCACGGGGAAGAAAGGACCTTGAGGGCAATACGGCATATGGCGATTGCAGAGATGTCACGGCAACTGGCAGCCTGATCCGTCGCCTGTTACTGCCTTGGTTCGACTCACTACGGACGGAGCCGGGGTCCACGACCCAATCCATTCAATGGCCACTCAGGCGGTGATTTCGCGGTAGCATCAACAAAAGAAAGAAATGCCGTTCGTCGGCCAATACTCACGGAGGTAGTGTCGTGCTTAGATTATTTTTGCCTGTGGTTTTGCTGCTCGGAGTCACAGCCTGTAGTGCAAGCGGGCCTTCGGAAAGCGAGATTCTCAAGGCGCTTTCCGGCTATACAAACGCCAAAGGGTGCGCCACATCCGTGTTGTTCAAGACCTTCCCCGTAAAAGGATCATTTGCTGCGAGCAATCAAGGCATCTTGGATGCGTTCATCCACGTCGGGCTGATCGAGAAGACAGGTGGCGAATTTGCCCCGACCGCCCGAGGTAAGGCGGCCTACGACCCGAAGGTATCAGGCTTCTGCTATACGGATCACTACTTGGTGAAAGATGTCTCGGTAGTCAAGGAGGAGCCGAAGAGCAGCTTGCCGCCAGCCTTGTCCGGTGCGTGGTACGTGTCATTCAAGATTGCGCCGCAAAGCGTGGCCGACTGGGCAAAGGACCCACAACTACTCAAGGAAGCCAGCCTGGCAACGGTCGAGACGGTTGCAGGCACCCAGCAATTCACGGTACGCATGGCCAGGAAGGTGGGCGAGAACAAGCTCATCATCGCTGACCCCAGGTTTTCCTTCACGCCTGGCATCCACTTCAACATGGGGTGGAGTTTATAGCAGGCAAGCTGGCCAGCACGATAGTTGTGGTTTCGTTCCAGGATTTCGACTGCGAATGCGTCCGGATGCGGTCATCCCCGGCAGGGGGCGGCATCTTGAGGATGTTGGACCGATAGCCTGGCAGGACTGCTTTGACGTACGCAGGATGCCCAAGACAGAGCCTCCATGAACAACACGAATAAATATGCGGCCTATTGGCGTCACTCGCTCGCCGACGCTGAACTTGGAAAAGGCGCTTGGAAAAGGGCTGAGCTCGACAAGGAATTCACAGCGCGGCCATCGGACTCGCTGACGAATGGCGTCCTCGACGAGGACACATTGGCTGCCCTTTTCAAAGGCGAGCCCGACCACATCGAGGCGGTTGATCTCATCATCAAGCCTTGGGCATTCGTGCAGCAGTTTGCGCATGGCAAACGTCCCGGAGGCGGCCTGCCCGAGATCGTTACCCCGTTGTCCTGCACAGTTCGTGCCAATCGCTCTGGCGAGATGCTGCCGTCCGGCAAGACAGTAATTGCACGCGATATTCTCGATCCAGTCGATAGAGGCGCATTTGCCATCGGCCAGGTGTCGGCGATGGACGAATACCTGACCCGGCATGGTCATTCAATCAATCCTGAAGATGACCGCCCACATGCCGTGATATGGAAGGAATACCTGAACTACTGCACTCAATTCATGAATGCAGTCATCGGAGATTGGCCCCAGGACACCGACAAGCATGTGAAGGCAGGTACTTGGTATCTGAAGAAGGTGGACAACACGGGTTCGCCCAGCAAACACATCATCGCTGTCTACGATGACATCTGCCAGACGACGCCCGACGCCCCGCTGTTTGCCACCTATGCGCTTGACCGCACCACACCGGATGAGCCGTGTCGTGCGTCCGAGGCCACCTTTGGCAAGCGGCTCGGCCATTCGGGGGACGAACACCCATTGGCCGATGCCCAGCGCGACGCGCTTACCCATCTGGTGGTTTCCGTCCCTGGTGAAATCGTCGCGGTCAATGGTCCTCCCGGCACCGGGAAAACGACGATGTTGCTCTCGGCCGTGGCCTCCCTGTGGGCTCAAGCCGCTTTGGAGCAGGGCGACCCGCCTGTCATTGTCGCGGCCTCGACGAACAACCAGGCCGTAACCAACATCCTTGACGCGTTCGGCAAGGATTTCAAGGCTGGAAATGGCCCCTTTGCTGGAAGATGGTTACCCGACATCAAGAGTTTCGGTGCGTATTTCCCTTCATCCAGCAAGCTCGGCGAGGCCGCCGCCAAATACCAGACTCCGGGGTTTTTCGACACCGTTGAAGCCCCGGATTATTTTGCGTCGGCGAGCAAGGCGTTCATCACTGCCGGCAAGCAAGCTTTTCCAAGCCTGGCCAAGACAGATGTGTCCAGCATCGTCGAGGCGCTACACGCCGAACTACGCGCGGAAGCGGCCAAGCTCTCTCGAATGGCATCTACTTGGACCAGGTTTCAGGCGGAAAAGCGCAGTGCTCGGAATACGCTCGGCACCGATCCCTACACCACCTTGGGCCATCTCAAGAACGAAGCGGCGCGTGACGAAGCCTTGCTCAATGATGTTCGAAAGACGCTTAAGCACTGGAATGACCACCTCGCCAGCGAGTCCTTCTGGCTGACATTTTTCAGTTGGATTCCCGCCGTCGAGAAGAAACGCGTTGCCATGGCCCGGAGAGAACTTGGCACGATGGGCATCGCCATTGATGACGACATCCGCTCTGTGGACTCAATCAGCCATCAACTGAAGGGCCACGCTGCGGAGTTGGCCACGGCGGCGAGTAACAGCGCTGCCTGCGCCATGTCGGCTCAACGGGTCATTGACGCCTTTGAAGCGGCCTATCGTCACTGGAAAGGCTCCGTCAGAGAGATTGATAGCGAAGAGCACCCCATCAGGACATTGGCGGATGCCGACCGGAAAGCCGATACGACCATCCGTTTCCGGATGTTTCTACTGGCGACGCACTATTGGGAGGGCCGCTGGCTGCTGGAAATTGAGAAACTGGGTGCCCAGCTCGAAGAGTTGAAAGGCAAGAGAGGCCGGCAAGTCATCATGGACCGGTGGCGGCGGCGCATGATGCTGACACCCTGCGTCGTCAGTACGTTCTTCATGCTCCCGACACACCTTAAGTGCCGTCGCCGCGAGGGAGAAGGATTCACCGACGAATACCTTTACGACTTCGCTGACCTGCTCATCGTCGATGAGGCCGGACAAGTTTTGCCCGAAGTGGCGGGAGCCTCGTTCGCTTTGGCGAAACGGGCATTGGTCATTGGCGACACGCTGCAAATCGAACCCATCTGGGCAATGCCAGGCCCCGTTGATGTCGGCAACCTCATTTCCGCAGAAATCATGTCGCCAGCATCGCCTCGTACAGAATTTGAGCGTCTGCGCGAGCTTGGCATTACGGCATCCTCCGGCAGTGTGATGAAGATCGCCCAGAACGCATCCCGCTACCACTATGACCGCGACCTGGCACGCGGCCTTTTCCTGTATGAACACCGACGTTGCCTCAGCGAAATCATTGATTACTGCAACCAGCTTTGTTACCACGGGAAGCTGATTCCGAGCCGAGACGAGAACAAATATCCATCGAAGGTTGACCTCCCTGCCATGGGATATCTGCATATCGACGGCATGTGCACGCAGGGAAAATCGGGAAGCAGGCAAAACAAGGTTGAAGCCGAAACGATAGCCGCGTGGATCTCCGAGCATCGCGAAATGCTTGAGCAAGCCTACGGGGAACCGCTGCACAAAGTCATCGGCGTGGTTACGCCTTTTGCTGGCCAAGCTGGACTCATCTCCGCCGAATGCAAGAAACGAGGTATCGCAGTCGGTCCCGGCGAGTCGTCGATGACCATCGGCACTGTTCATGCGCTCCAAGGTGCGGAGCGATGGGTCATTGTGTTCTCCCCGACGTATTCGAAACACGCGGATGGCCGCTTCATCGACCGCAATACGAGCATGTTGAATGTGGCGGTTTCCCGGGCCAAGGACAGTTTCCTCGTCTTTGGGGACATGGACATGTTCAATCCCCGGTTGAAGCAACAGCCTCGGGGGTTGTTGGCCTCGCATCTTTTCCGCAGCATGGGTAATGAATTGAGCTACCCAGCAATTCAACGCGCGGACATGGCTGACTTGGGCGCGACCATTCAGGTGCTGCACGATGCCGAAGAGCACGATGCATTCCTGCTTGAAGCCATTGAATCGGCAAAGCGAGAGGTGTTGATCGTGACGCCCTGGTTCAAGCAAGAAAAACTTTCGGCCTCCGGCGTTCTTGACCCAATGCTCGCAGCGATATCGCGCGGCGTGAAGATCGCGATCTACACCGATCTGGAATTCAACCGTGGAAACAAAAGCGCGCAGGACCAGGAAGCGAATGAACGCACCTTGATGGAAGCCAGGGAGGCCCTGGAATCCTCCGGAATTCAACTGGTGATCGTCAACAAAGTCCACAGCAAGATCGTTGCCTGTGATGACGATCTTCTGTGCATGGGGTCATTCAACTGGTTCGGTGCGGCCAGAGAAGGGGATTACAAACGGCATGAAACGTCGCTCGTCTACAAAGGAAGCGCGGTCAGCAACGAAATCGTGATCAACCGCAACAGCCTTCAGGCGCGGCAGGACAAATTCACCGACAAACGGACTTAACCCTTGCCACCTCTCGAAATGAGAAAAGGAATTTCATGATGACTTTATCGGCAGTTGACGCACGACTCCGAGCAGTTGATCAGGCTATCGCCAACAATGGCCTGAGTGGGTTCCAGCCCAGCGAGTTCGGCCGCAACGTGTTCGAGCAATGGATCGGTGGCCACTGGACCACGGATGAGGCCGTGGCACTTGTCATTCAGCACTACCGGGATAACCCGATCCAGGACAGCGACAATGCTGCCCGAGAGAACCGGATGGGCCTGACGGACAGCCAGCAGCTTCGCTTGGCCGAAGCCGATATCACGGCCTTGCGGATGGCGGACCTCGATGTTGATCCTGCTTGATCAGGATGGCGTGCTGGCCGATTTCGAACGTGGTTTCCACGAAGCCTGGGATACCCGCATGGGTAACCTGCACCCAGCATTGCCGCTTGAGCAGCGGCGCGCCTTCTACGTCCGGGATGATTACCCGGACACCTACCGCAATGAAGTGGAGGCCGTCTATCATGCTCAAGGTTTCTATCGTGACCTACCAGTCATCTCAGGCGCTATCGAAGCCATACAGGCGCTTCTGGAGTTTGGCCATGACGTGCGCATCTGCACTTCACCGTTGAACCAGTACCGCTTTTGCCTGCCCGAGAAATACGAATGGGTTGAGCGAAACCTTGGCCCTGATTTCGTGCATCGAATGATCGTCACCAAGGACAAGACCGTCATCCTTGGCGACGTATTGGTGGACGACAAACCGTCCGTCACCGGCACGCGCACACCCGCTTGGCAACACGTGATCTTCGACCAGCCCTACAACCGTCAGGCCGACGGACCGCGAATGACGTGGGAGAACTGGAATGCGGTATTGGGAACAGTCAGGACTTTTGATGGCAAGCACTAGGTTTTTCAATTGAAAACCATCATTTTCGTCCGTCATGGGGAGAGTGTATCCAACGCCGGGGGAATTACGATGGCACACGATGCGATCCCTCTGAGCCCGCATGGGCGAATGCAGGCCGCAACACTTTCGGCGGTCTTATCTGTTTCACCCAGTCGAACCTTGGTGTCCCCCATGGTGCGAACAGGACAGACAGCTGAACCATTTTGCGCTCGCTGGGGCATACAACCCGAACAATGCTCCGCGCTGGCCGAATTTTCCGTGATCGATCCGGTATTGATTGACGGACTGAGCGGTGAAGAACGAAAACCTTTCGTGACCGCGTACTGGAACGCCCAGGACCCAAAGCTACGACAGGGGCCGATGGCCGATACGTTTCGTGAGTTCAACGAGAGAGTCAGCGAATTTATTAGGCTCATGCCGGACCTGCCGGATCGAACGGTAGTATTTGGTCATGGGATTTGGTTTGGCTTGCTGCACTGGCGATTACTGGGATATGGCGCCGACAGCGCCAGCGACATGGCCCGATTCCGGCGCTTCCAACAAGGACTTCCCATGCCGAATTGCGCCACCTTCTTGCTGAAGAACAACGAGGGGGTGCACTGGTGCATCACAGCCGATGAAGCCATAAACAAGGCAATTGCGGCAATCCCACGAATCTAGCTCACTCAGACCGAGTTATCGCGAAAGTTCGCCCCCCGAACTGACCGAGCCGTTCTACCCGGAAGGTGAAGACCGGCATTGCGAACTGTTCAGGTGCCCGGTCGGCGAGTTGTTTGAATGGATTCCTGAAGCCAAGCAGCCTGAGGGCAAACCTTAGCTCAAGGCGAAATAACTACACTCATGGCACAGAACGCGGGGGCCCAAACAGAAGGCGTACCGCGCGGCCCGAAAGAAGTTGGCGCGGGTTGGCACAAGAGGCGAATGGGTTAGTGCTAGCGTCACTAACCCATTGATTTATTGGCGCGCCCGAGACGATTCGAACGTCCGACCCCTGCCTTCGGAGGGCAGTACTCTATCCAGCTGAGCTACGGGCGCGTGGAGCGACAACCGGGCATTGCAATAGGCCAAGGACCGGCTTGCGAATGCCCCGGAAGGGCGCGAAGGATACCATAGGCGCCTTCCGGTTGGCATTGTTTTACTTCTATAATGCGGCGGTTTTGCAATCCCGCTGCAAAGGATAATAGAAAATGACGGACCACCACGAAATGACCCCCACGACGGTCAAGGATTTCCTGCTCGCCCTGCTGGGCGGGCTGGCCGCCCCACTCTTGGCGATCAGCATGATCGTCGGCCTGGTGGTCAGCATCCAGGCCAGGCAGACCGACAGCAACCCGGCCGACGTCAGTGACCAGGAAGTGCGCGAGCGCATCCAGCCGATCGGCAACTCCGTGGCCATCGACCCCAACAAGCCGCACATCGACATGACCGGCGAGCAGGTCTACACCGAAGTCTGCTCGGCCTGCCACGGGTCCGGCGCGCTCGGCTCGCCCAAGTTCAAGGACACCGCGGCCTGGGGCAAGCGCATCACCCAGGGCTACGACACCCTGCTCCTGCACGCCTTCAACGGTATCCGCAAGATGCCTCCCCGCGGCGGCGAGCCCGACCTGACCGACCTCGAAGTCGCCCGCGCCATGGTCTACATGGCCAATGCCGGCGGCGCCAAGTTCGAGGCCGTCCTGCAGAAGGAAGTGGAGCCGACCGCCGCCGAGCTGGCGCGCGGCAAGACCGTCTACGCCGAGAACTGCGCGAACTGCCACGACACCGGCGTGACCGGCGCCCAGAAGCTGACCGATCCGGCCTGGGCCGGCCTGATCAAGCAGGGCAAGGATTACCTGTACACCGCCGCCATCAAGGGCACCTTCGGCGGCCCGGCCAAGGGCGGCAACGACCAGTTGTCCGACGCCGACGCCAAGGTCGCGGTCGACTACATGGTCAACGAAGCCAAGGCCGCCCTGGCCAAGGCGCCGGCGGCCGCCGCCAAGAAGTAGGCGCGACGCCGGCAAAGAAAAAGCGCGACCCCGGTCGCGCTTTTTTTGTCCCCGGGCGGCGCCGCTCAGCCGCCCAGCATGGCCTTGAGGTCGGCCAGCCGGCGCTTGCCGGCGGCCTTGGCCGCCTCGGGGGCGAGGGTGTCGCCGGCCCGCTTGACGTCGCCGTCGTCCAGTTCGGCCAGGAAGCGCGAGGGGTCGCAGGGCAGCCATTCCTGGCCGCGCTTGCGCCGCTTGCACCAGGTCAGGGTCAGGCTGCGCTGGGCCCGGGTGATGCCGACGTACATCAGGCGGCGCTCCTCCTCCAGGCGGCTGCCTTCCAGGCATTCCCGGTGCGGCAGGATCTCTTCCTCGACGCCGACCAGGAACACGTGCGGGAACTCCAGGCCCTTGGCCGCGTGCAGCGTCGATAGCCGGACGGCGTCGACCTCGTCCTCGCTGCGGCCTTCGAGCAGGCTCATGAGGGCGACCGTCTGGGACAGCTCGACCAAGCTCTTGCCCTCCTCCTCGCCCTTGCGGGTCAGCCAGTCGACGAACTCGCGCACGTTCTCCCATTTGCCGCGCGCGGCGCGCTCGTCCTCGGAGTCGTACAGCCAGGTCTCGTAGCGGATGGCGCCGAGCATTTCGTCGAGCACGGTCCCGGCCGCCTCGCGCTCGGCCCGGAAGGCCAGGCGGTTGATGAACTCGCCGAACTCGAGCAGCGGGTGCAGTTGCTTGGCCGCCAGGGCGGCCTTGGCGCCTTCCTCGAACATGGCCGCGAACAGGCTGACGTGGCGCTCGGCCGCGTAGTGGCCCAGGCGTTCCAGGGTCGACGGCCCGATGCCCCGGCGCGGCGTCGTGGCGGCGCGGATGAAGGCGGGGTCGTCGTCCGGGTTGGCGATCAAGCGCAGGTAGGCGGTGATGTCCTTGATCTCGGCGCGGTCGAAGAAGGACTGCCCACCCGACAGCAGGTAGGGAATCTTGGCGGCCCGGAACGCCTCCTCGATCACCCGCGCCTGGTGGTTGCCGCGGTACAGCACGGCGTAGTCGGCGTAGCGGCCGCGAACCTGGAAGCGGTGGGCGTCGATGCGCACGGCCACCGTCTCCGCCTCGTGGCGGTCGTCCTTGCACTCGACGGTCTGGATCGGATCGCCATGGCCCAGTTCGCTCCACAGGTTCTTGTCGTGCAGGCGGCTGTTGTGCCGGATGACCCGGTTGGCGGCATCCAGGATGCGCCGGCTGGAACGGTAGTTCTGGGTGAGCGGAATCAGCTTCAGGTTCGGGTAGTCCTCGCCCAGCCGGCGCAGGTTCTCGACGTCGGCGCCGCGCCAGGCGTAGATGGCCTGGTCGTCGTCGCCCACGGCGGTGAAGCGGCCCATGGGCCCGGCCAGGAGCTTCATCAGTTCGTACTGGGCGCCGTTGGTATCCTGGTATTCGTCGACCAGCAGGTAGCGCAGGCGGCCCTGCCAGCGGGTCAGGACGTCGGCCTCGCTGCGGAACAGATCGACCGGCAGGCGGATGAGGTCGTCGAAATCCATGGCCTGGTAGGCCTTCAGGGTCGCCTGGTAGGAATGGTAGGCGCGCGCCACCTGGGCGTCGGCCTCGTCCTCGGCGGCCTGCTCGGCCCCGGCCGGGGTGAGCAGGGCGTTCTTCCAGTTCGATATCCGGCCGGCCGCCCGGCGCAACACCTGCTTGTCCGTGGTCTTGATGATCTCGGCCAGGATGCCGGCCGCGTCGGCGGCGTCGAGCACCGAGAACTGCGGCTTGTAGCCCAGGGCGCGGGCCTCCTGGCGCAGGATGGCCAGGCCGAGCGAGTGGAAGGTCGAGATGGTCATGCCCTTGGCCTGCTTGCCGTCGAGCAGCTCGCCGACCCGCTCGCGCATCTCGCGCGCCGCCTTGTTGGTGAAGGTGATGGCGGCGATGTGGCGGGCGTCGAAGTCGCATTCCCGGACCAGGTAGGCGATCTTGCGCGTGATCACCCGGGTCTTGCCCGAGCCGGCGCCGGCCAGGACCAGCAGGGGCCCGTCCAGGTACTTCACGGCTTCGCGTTGGGGGGTATTGAGATTGGATAACACGGCTGGGGCAGGCCCGGTAAAATCGGGGCCAAGTTTACCATTCGGGGGAAACCGGCTTGGCCACCTATGCGATCGGCGACATCCAGGGCTGTTTCGAGGCGTTCAAGGAACTCCTGGTCGCGATCGCCTTCAATCCGGCCGAGGACCGCCTCTGGCTATGCGGCGACCTGGTCAACCGGGGCGAAGACTCGATCGGCACGCTGCGCTGGTGCATGGCCCACGACGACCGCATCGTCGCCATCCTGGGCAACCACGACCTGCACCTGCTGGCCGTCGCCGAGGGCTTCGTGCCGCCCCACCGCAACGACACCCTGACCGAGATACTCGAGGCCCCGGACCGCGACGCCGTGCTCGACTGGCTGCGTCGGCGCCCCATGCTGCACCGCGAGGGCGACTGGCTGATGGTGCACGCCGGCCTGCTGCCGGAATGGACCCCGGACCTGGCCGAGTCCCTGGCGCGCGAGCTGGAAACGGTGCTGCGCGGCCCCGGCTACCGCGATTTCCTGGCCCGCATGTACGGCAACGAGCCGCGCCGCTGGCACCCGGGCCTGGCCGGCCAGGACCGCCTGCGCCTGGTCGCCAACGCCATGACCCGGCTGCGCTACCTGCATCCGGACGGCGACATGGAATTCCAGCACAAGTGCGCCCCGGCCGACGCGCCGGCCGAGCTGATCCCCTGGTATGCCATGCCGGACCGGCGCTCGCGCCGGGTCCACGTCCTGTTCGGCCACTGGTCCACCCTCGGCCTGCTGGCCGGCGAGGACGTGGTTTCGCTGGATACCGGCTGCCTGTGGGGCGGCCAGCTCAGCGCGATCCGGCTTGAAGACAGCCGTCTGTTCCAGGTGCGCTGCCAGGCGCGCCGGCAACCAAAGCCGCACGGATAGCCGACTCCGCCCGGGCGGCCAGTTCCTTGCGGCCGAGGCCGCGGGCGGCGATCGCCGGCAGGAATTCGATCTCGGCCACCAGGCCGGATGCCCGGGTGATGTTGCGCACCGAGGTAAGCAGGCTCATGTCGCCGAAATAGGCGGCCGCCGTCGAGTGCCCGCCCTGCGCGTCGAGGTAGCGGATGCGCGCCGGCCAGACTGCCGCCTCGGCCGCCACGGCGGGCTGGAACAGGCCCGGATAGAACGGCAGCAGACCGCCGCCGTCGCTCGTGGTGCCCTCCGGGAACAGGGCCAGGCAATCGCCGTCGCGCAGGTGCCCGGCCATCAATTCGTTCATGCGCCGGGCGTCCGACTTGCGGGTGCGCTCGAGGAACAGGGTGCCGCCCGCCTTGTCGGCCAGCCAGCCGATCACCGGCCAGTCGCGCACCTCGGCCTTGGAAATGAAACGGGCCGGCAACAGGCTGTGGATGACGTGGATGTCGAGCCAGGAGACGTGGTTGGCGACGATCAGGGCGCCGCCGCCGCGCACCGCCGGCGGCCGGCCCTTGACCGCGATGCGCACGCCGACCACGGCGAGCAGGCCGGCGGCCCAGCGCACCAGGCGCTTCTCGCGCTCGCCCCGGTCCAGGAACGGAAACAGGAACAGCACGGTGGCGACGCCGGCCAGGAGGTGGCCGGCCAGGCGGATCTGGCGCAGGTTGGCGGCTAGGCTGGGCATGGCTCGGGAACGGGCTGGCGGTCGGCGGAGCTTAGCCCGGCAGCGTGACGATACGGTAACCGGTCCGTGACAGACCGGTTACCGGGTGCGCTCAGTGGGTGACGCGGGATTCGCCGCCGGATTCGAGCAGGCGCACGCGGTCGCCGACCCGGAAGCTCTCGCCGGTGTCTTCCTGGACGATGGCGATGGTGCGGCCGGAGTCGAGGCGGACCGTCAGTTCCAGGCCGTTGGTCTTGGTGGCGTGTTCCTCGATGGCCTTGCCGGCCACGCCGCCCGCCACCGCGCCGAGCACGGCACCGACGATGGCGCCCTTGCCCTGGCCGATGTTGCTGCCGGCGACGCCGCCGACCACGGCACCGGTCGCCGTGCCGACGCCGGACTTGGAGCCTTCGATCTTGACGTTGCGCACGCTCTCGACGACGCCCATCTTGACCTCGTAGACGCGCCGGGCGTCACTGCGTTGATAGTCGTCGCTGCCCAGGCCGCTGGCGCAACCAGTGGCCAGCAGGGCCACCATGGCCAGGGCGGGGAAGGTATAGCGGTTCATGTTTCACTCCTTATAACGAATAGCCGTATTCGGCCTTGAATCGATCCGAAATCTCCGCGAAATCGAAGCTGTGGTTCTGCCCGCCCCGGCTGGCAATCTTGACGCTGCCCAGAAGGCCGGCCAGGCGACCCGCCGTATCCCAATCATAGCCGCTCAGCATGCCGAACATCAGGCCCGCCCGATAGGCGTCGCCGCAGCCCGTCGGGTCCATGATCGCATGCGGCCGGGCGGGCGGGATGTCGTGCACCTTGCCGCCGGCATAGATGCGCGAACCCTGCGCGCCCAGGGTGACGACCAGGGCCTTGACCTGGTCCGCCAGGACCTCGAGCTTGCGGCCGGTACGTTCCTGCAACAATTCCGCCTCGTAGTCGTTGACCGCCACGTAGTCCGCCAGTTCAACGAATTGCTGCAATTCGACGCCGCTGAACATCGGTAGGCCCTGGCCCGGATCGAAGATGAACGGGATGCCGGCCTCGTGGAACTGGCGGGCATGGTCCAGCATGCCCTGGCGGCCATCCGGGGCGACGATGCCGAGCTTGATGCCAGCGGCATCGGCGACCCGGTTCTCGTGGGCGTGGTTCATGGCGCCGGGATGGAAGGCGGTGATCTGGTTGTCGTCCAGGTCCGTGGTGATGAAGGCTTGGGCGGTATAGCTGCCCGGCACCGCGCGAACGTGCTCGCGACCGATGCCGAGGCCGTCCAGGCGTTCGGCATAGGGACCGAAATCGTCGCCCACCGTGGCCATGATCACCGGCTCGCCGCCGAGCCGCTTCAGGTTGTAGGCGATGTTGCCGGCGCAACCGCCGAATTCGCGGCGCAATTCCGGCACCAGGAAGGCGACGTTCAAGATGTGTATCTGGTCGGGCAGGATGTGGTGCTTGAAGCGGTCATGGAACACCATGATGGTGTCGAAGGCCATGGAGCCACAGATCAGAGTACGCATAGTCCGGTTCCGTATGTAAGCGACCGGGGGATTTTCGCCTTTTCGCGCCGTTTTGTCCCGAAAACCGGCGTCGTCGCGCTTGACTGCGGTCCCGATTCGGGCTTTAATTCGCGGCTCTTCGGTCGGGAAATCCGGCCGCGCAGCAAGGCTGGCCAGGTAGCTCAGTTGGTAGAGCAGCGGATTGAAAATCCGCGTGTCGACGGTTCGATTCCGCCCCTGGCCACCACCTATTCAGGCACTTGGGCCACTCTTCGGGGTGGCCTTTTTGCTTTCCGGCGTCACGATGGACCCGCCGTCCGCGTGTCGCCCTATTGATCCCCATCGCCTTATCCTGACGAAGCCATCCGGTGGAAGTGTGAACCGCCCCGGGTTCCGTGGCGGCTGTTCTGTTCAAGCCAAGTGCCTTCCACGATGGCGCCGGCGAGCCGACGGCAATGGTTGACCTCACGGCGGGGCATGGCCGATGAGTTCGAGCAGTCGGTGGTGGTCGAACCAGGCCACCCATTCCAAGGTGGCCAGTTCGACGGACTCCGGGCTCTTCCAGCGCGCCCGGCGGTGTATCCGCCCGGTCTTGTAGGGGCCGTCGAGGCCGCACCGCACCCATCTGGCCCATGGCCACTGGCACATTCATTCATGCCGACGCCGGGAGGCACATGCACTTCCACAGTGGCATCGGGCATGGTGTGTGGTAACGGTCGACCGGCACGAAGGAGCCAGTCGGGTCGAAATACTTGCCGCGGCCCGCCGAAGCACGGCGTGTGCTGAACCTGCCGAATGGCCTATACGCAAGCCAGTCCGGTCGAGGAGGTCGCACTACGGTCTTGCCCATCACGGGTGATAAGCCTACAAAAAAGCATGGATAACAAACATATGGAGACACGACATGGGAACTTGGACGCTTGAAAGCGTCTTGCACTCCACGCGACTGCACGATACCGCCGAGTTGTTCGGAAACCACTACATCGTCAATTTCCGGCTGCGCTACACGCCTGCTGTCCTCGGTGGTTTCAAGGAAGTGCCCAAGCTGGACTGGCACGAAATCATCATGATGAACGAACATCACAAGGGCGAGTCTTGGGTGTTCGAGGCCAACATGTATCAACACAACCCGCTGTCAAAGACGCTGGAAATCTGGGCCAAACGCTACGTCGAGGCCTACGACAATGCCGCTGGCCAGCCGGACACCACGATCAAGGGCAGTTCCAAGCTGATGGACAAGAATGGTCGGCCCGTGCCGGTGGCTGCCTTGGAGCGCGGCCTTACCGACGACGGCGACAAAGCGGACGCGGTGAGGGACTACCTCAAGAGACACGGCGGCGTGATGTTTATCGAGATCGACGATATCCCCTCCATCAACCACCCCAAGAACGGCGAGCACAAAGAACGTCTGCTCATCTTCAATTGCGGCGTGGTTGGCGGCGGCCCCCGTACCAAGGCGATCCAATACCTGAATGTGGATGCGGCACGGCCGAAAATCAATTGGACACGCCGTTTTGACCTATCCCATACCCTGACCCATCTCAACACCACCGGCTTCAGACGGGTGCTACCGCCGCCGCTGGTATCGATGCCCAGAGCGCCGGTGTTCGTCAGCGGCGAATGCTGGTGAGCGCTTGGCAGACGCCGGGCGGGCAGAGAGCCGGCGCGGGGATGCGCCGGCCTGATGCGAGGCAGCCGGACGCCACGCCATTGGTCCGGCGGTCCAGGTTCCGCGCGTGCATGCCTTTCCCGCCTGAAGGCGCGATTACTTGATGTGACCCCAGTCCTTCAGCCCTGACACCGCGTTTTGGCTCTCCCGCCCGCTGCCCAGCATCCGGGCGCGGTTGTAGTGCGGCCGGCGAAAGGGAAGTCGGCCTCTCATTCGACGCCCCAGACGACCCGTCGACCTGCAGCGAGCCATGAGCGGCCACACCGTCGAAGTGGTACCGCCTCGGCCGTCACGAAGGAACCGCGCGTGGATCGACGCTCGAGGCCGGCGGGCAGCCCCCGATTTTCGCCCACCTCGGAGACAGGACGATGGATCATAGGGCAACACGCCGTCCCCGACCCCGGCCGTCCCCGATCACGCCCGCAAGGAGCTTTCCCACCATGGACATCCCACGGATATTCAACATCACCGAGAGCGCTCACCGCATCCACAACCCGATCACCCCTGACAAGCTCGCCGCGCTCGGCGCCGCGCTGCGTCTGCAACCGGGGACCCGGGTGCTCGACCTCGGCAGCGGCTCCGGGGAAATGCTGTGCACCTGGGCACGCGACCACGGCGTCGTCGGCACCGGTGTCGACATGAGCCGGTTGTTCAGCGAGCAGGCGAAACGCCGCGCCGAAGAGCTCGGCGTCGCGGATCGGGTCGAGTTCATCCACGGCGACGCCGCCGGCCATGTCGCCGCCGAGAAGGTCGGCGTGGCCGCCTGCGTCGGAGCGACCTGGATCGGCGGCGGCGTCGCCGGGACGATCGCACTCCTGGCGCGGAGCCTGCGCGCCGGGGGCATCATCCTCGTCGGCGAGCCCTACTGGCGGCAGCTGCCGCCGACCGAAGCGGTCGCCAAGGGCTGCCTGGCCAACGCCCTCTCCGACTTTCTCATGCTGCCGGAGCTTCTCGCGTCCTTCGGCCAGCTTGGCTACGACGTCGTCGAAATGGTTCTGGCCGACCAGGACGGCTGGGACCGATACGAGGCGGCGAAGTGGCTCACCATGCGCTACTGGCTGGAAGCCAATCCCGACGACGAGTTGGCACAGGAAGTCCGTGCCCAGCTGAGCTCGGAACCGGTGCGCTACGCCACCTACACGCGCGATTACCTGGGCTGGGGCGTGTTCGCACTGATGGCGCGCTGACGCGTCGGCTCGCGGCCCGGTTCCGGCGGCGCCGGGGTGAGCACCGTGGCCCGGAGGCGGGAAATCGTTGCGCCGGCAGGAACCAGCATTTTTTTCTAGGCTTGGTTTGGCCAGATCAGTTGGTTGCAGTAAATTTCTAGGGCCACATCCGCAAAAATCATCAGGGAGTCCATGGACTCAACTAGGTTAAAGACAATGGAGGCATCCGGCGTAGTCGGACGGCGAAGGAGTATTTGTGGATAAGTCCAATTTCACCCCTGCACAACTTGAAGCGATTAATCACGTCACTGGAAACTTGCAGCTGATCGCTTGTGCTGGATCAGGCAAAACTGAGGTTGTAGCTCAGCGAGTAGTGAATCTACTCCGGCCAAAGATAAGCGGCGGGGCAGGTTGTTTCCCGGAAAACATCGTCGCGTTCACATTTACAGACAAGGCCGCGGCCGAGCTCAAGGAGCGCATTCACACGCGGTGTCGTGAAGCGCTAGGAGATGTGACGGGGTTGGCCGATATGTATGTCGGCACGATCCACGGTTTCTGCCTTGAGTTGCTGAAATCCGAAGTGCCCGAGTATATGAAGTACGAAGTACTCAACGAGGTACAGCAGTCGCTGTTCGTGGATCGTCATTCTAGAGCCTCGGGGCTAACGCAGAGCACCACGCTCACCGGAATTGCGCTCAAGCGTTACACCGATACCCGCCACTATGTGTCCTCCCTCTCCATCTTGCGCGAGGACAAGGCAATCGATCAGCCCAAACTACTGGGCAACACGGTAGCGACCGGGCTCCAGACCTATGAGCACCTGCTGCACGACAAAGGCTACCTCGACTACTCGAGCATCCTCCGCGAGGCGGTCAACGAATTGCACAGCAATGGTGCCCTGCGCAAACGCCTGGAGGAGCGCATCCGGCATGTGATCGTGGACGAATACCAGGATGTCAATCCGATCCAGGAGGCCGTCGTCAGCGAACTGCACACGCTTGGTGCCGACATCTGCGTGGTCGGCGATGACGACCAGACGATCTACCAGTGGCGCGGCAGCGACGTGCGCAACATCCTCAGTTTCGATCAGCGCTATAAAGATGTGACGCCGGTCAAGCTGGAAGAAAACTTCCGCTCGAGCGACGGCGTCGTGGCGGTTGCGCGTGACTTTATACAGCAACTCGTGCGGCGCCTGCCTAAGCAAATGAAGCCAACGGCGGCACAGGACTATGAGGCAGGCGACATCGTCGCGCTTGGATTCGACTCGCCGGAGGATGAAGCCCAATATATCGCGCAGACCTGCAAGACACTGCATGGCCTGGCAATCCGCGAGGGCAAGGAGACGCGCGGGATTTCGTGGTCGGACATGGCTATCCTGCTGCGCTCGGTTCGGCGCGATGGCGGCGCCATCATGGCAGCGCTGAACGAGGCTGGCGTGCCCTACGTCATCACCGGCATGGACAACCTCTTCGCCAAACCGGAGGCGGAGGCAGCGCGACAGTTGTTCTACTTTCTTGCCGGGGAAATCAACGAGAATGCTTTGCGACCCTATTGGCAGGCCGCTGATCTAGGGATCACGAAGCAGGCACTCGAGCAGGCGATCCAGTCGGCTGCGCAAGCCAGACAGGATATGCAGAACGCCCAGGTCGGGCAGTTCAAGGTGTACAACCTACAGCGCCAGTACATGGCCTTCCTCGAGAATGCCAGCATCCGGGAGGAGAATGTTCCAGACGGCCGGGGTGAGGTGGTGTTCTACAACCTCGGCAAGTTCAGTCAGGCGATCTCGGACTTCGAGAGTATTCACTTCCACTCGAGCCCGGTCGAGAAATACCAGAGCTTCGCCGGGTTCCTGCGTTATCACGCCGAGAATGCGTATCCGGAGGGCTGGCAGGACAACGCTTTCGTCGGCCCGGACGCAGTCCGGATCATGACGGTGCACCAGGCCAAAGGGCTGCAATGGCCGGCCGTGTTCATACCGCAACTGGTGAGGAACCGCTTCCCGGCCAAGGGTGGCGGCGGGCGGACGGCCTGGCATCTGTTACCGGCAGACGCCTTCGACAACGCGGCACGCTACAAAGGGGGCGTCGAGGACGAGCGCCGGCTTTTCTACGTAGCGCTGACTCGGGCGCAGAAGTTACTCCACCTGAGTTGGGCACCACATGCCGGCAACACCCACGCCCAGCAGCCGTCTGATTTCTTCACCGAGGTGCTGGCATCGAAGTACGTCAAGCGCCGTCGGCAGGACTATGCGAATCGTGAGCATCTCCCCGCCGAGCCGAAGGCATCGGTCGCCAACGTCACCCTATCGTTCTCGGACCTCAAGTATTTCTTTGCCTGTCCCTATCAGTTCAAGCTGCGCATCCTCTACGGGTTCAACGCACCGCTGGACGAAGCACTAGGTTTCGGCAAGTCGCTGCACGACGCGTTGGCGGAGGTGCATGCCCGCGCGCTGCAGGGCGAGCAGATCAAGCCGGACGAGGCTGCTGCACTCATCGCCCGGCACCTGCGTGCACCCTACGCCTACCCGACCCTGCGCGAGCAGCTCGAGGGAGCAGCCGAGCGGATCGTCGAGGGCTACATCAAGAAGAACGCCGCCGAGTTCAAGAACCTCGAGTTTTCCGAGAAGGCGATCGAGATCGCCCTCGGCGATGGCGTCTCGGTGGCCGGCCGCATCGACCTCGTCCGCCGGATCGACAATGGCGAGGTGACGATCGTCGACCTTAAGTCGAATGACCGCGCCCAAGCCGAGGCGGTGACGGAAACCCAACTCCACATTTACGCGCTCGGCTACCAAGAGCTCACTGGCCGACCGGCGGATTACGTCGAGATCTACGAGTTGGACGAACAGAAGCAGAAGCGCCGCTCGGTGGACGACGATTTCATCGCCGACGTGAAGCGCGACGTGCAGGCGGCAGCGACAGCCCTGCGCAGCAATGCCCTGCCTCCAATAGCCCACAAGAAAACCTGCGGCCAATGCGACTACTGCAACCTATGCTCGGCCGCCGTCGTGAAGTGATATCAAAAAAGGCGCAAAACTCAAACATGAACCGCCCCGGCTTCTGTGGAGGCCGATTGGTTTTTTGTGGCTTTCCCGGCGGTGTCGGAAAGCCGGCGGTAGTAGGTCATCTCAGCCCCGTTTGGAGGGATATTTAGGGCATTCAACCGCCACCTTCCAAAGCAGCAAATCTGAACACCTGAACTAAGTTCCGAGGCGATGTTGGGGCGACAGGCAGCTACGTCCGCTCAGGCCGGCGAGCACCGAGGCGTTTGGCTCACCCGATGACTGCCGCACTCAGCACCCAAGTGGAACCACGGATATCTTTGCAGCAGGTGCGGCTCAATGGGTGAATTCACAGGATTGAAAAGTTGTCCTTCACACCGCCGAGGACTCCAGCGGGTACAGTCCGCCCCAGGTTGCCAACCAGCGAGTTAGATTGTCGCCCCGTCGGCACCCTCCCCCATCGAACGGTTTGAATTTCACGAAGTCAGGGCTATAAAACGCCCTCCCACGTATGATCGAACCGGCCATGTCCCCAACCCTTTTCCAGCGCACCCCCGGCCTCAGCGGCGACGACCCCGAGGCCAAGCGCCGCGAGATACGCGACTATTTCCACGCCACGCTCGACCGCTACGAGTCGCTGTTCGAGACCCTGGCCGAGGACGCGGCGTATTACGTCAAGCCCATCCCGCTGCGCCACCCGCTGATCTTCTACTACGGCCATACCGCCACCTTCTTCGTCAACAAGCTGGTGCTCGCCGGCCTGCTCGAAACGCGCCTGGACCCGCACATGGAGTCCGTCTTCGCCGTCGGCGTCGACGAGATGAGCTGGGACGACCTCGACGAGGCCCACTACGACTGGCCGGCGGTCGCGGCGGTGCGCGACTATCGCCGGCGGATGCGCGAGACCGTGGACAGCCTGATCGACCGGCTGCCGCTCGGCCTGCCCATCACCTGGGACAGCCCCTGGTGGCCCGTCCTCATGGGCATCGAGCACGAGCGCATCCATCTCGAGACCTCATCGGTGCTGATCCGCCAGCACGCCCTGAAATACGTCCGGCCCCATCCGGCCTGGCCGCACTGTCCGGACGCAGGCGAGCCGCCGGCCAACGAACTGGTGCCGGTGGCCGAGGGCACGGTGACCCTGGGCAAGGACTGGGCCGACGATCCCCACTACGGCTGGGACAACGAATACGGCCACCATGCCGCCAACGTGCCGGCCTTCCAGGCCGCGCGCAGCCTGGTCTCCAACCGTGAGTTCCTCGAATTCGTCGAGGCCGGCGGCTACGGCGACGACGCCTGCTGGACCGAGGAAGGCCTGGGCTGGCGCGACTTCAGCCAGGCCCGCCAGCCCAGCTTCTGGCTGCGCCGCGAGGACGGCTGGCACCTGCGCCTGATGCTGGAGGAGGTGGCCATGCCATGGAACTGGCCGGTGGAGGTGAACTACCACGAGGCCAAGGCCTTCTGTAATTGGCAGGCCGGGCGCCTGGGCCGGCCGGTGCGCCTGCCTACCGAGGACGAATGGTATCGGCTGTACGAGGTGGCCGGCCTGGCCGAGGTGCCTGTGGACGCGCCGGCCAACGCCAACCTGCACCTAGACCACTGGGCCTCGTCCTGCCCGGTCGACCGGTTCGAACAGGGCGATTTCCACGACGTGGCGGGCAACGTATGGCAGTGGACCGAGACGCCGATCTATCCGTTCGATGGTTTCAAGGTCCACCCGCTCTACGACGACTTCACCGTGCCGACCTACGACGGGCGCCACAACCTGTTCAAGGGCGGCAGCTGGATCGCCTGCGGCAACGAGAGCCTCAAGGCCGCGCGCTACGCCTTCCGGCGCCATTTCTTCCAGCATGCCGGCTTCCGCTACGTCGTGGCCGACGCGCCCGAGGCGCCGGTGGCGTCGCATTACGAGACCGACAAGCTGCTGTCCGAATATGCCGAGTTCCATTACGGCGACGAATACTTCGGCGTCGCCAGCTTCCCCAAGGCCCTGGCCGACCTTGCGGTCGAGGCCATGGCCGGCCGACCCATGCGACGCGCGCTCGATTTGGGCTGCGCGGCAGGCCGGGCCACCTTCGAACTGGCGCGCCATTTCGACCGGGTCACCGGCATCGACTTTTCCGCACGCTTCATCAACCTGGGTGTGCAGATCGCCGCGCAGGGGCATTGCGCTACGTCCTCGCGGACGAGGGCGAGCTGGTGTCGTATCGCGAGCGCCGCCTGGCCGACCTGGGCCTGGACGCGGTGCGCGACAGGGTTTCGTTCTACCAGGGCGACGCCTGCAACCTGAAGCCGATCCACAGCGGCTACGACCTGATCCTGGCCGCCAACCTGATCGACCGCCTGTACGATCCGGCGAAGTTCCTCGGCACGGTGCACGAGCGCATCAACCCGGGCGGCCTGCTGCTGATCGCCTCGCCCTATACCTGGTTGGAAGAACACACCCCGCGCGAGGCCTGGCTGGGCGGCTACAAGAAGGACGGCGAGAACCACACCACCCTGGACGGCCTCAAGGACCTGCTCGGGGCGCATTTCCGCCTGGTCAGGGGGCCGCTCGACGTGCCCTTCGTGATCCGCGAGACGCGGCGCAAGTTCCAGCACACCCTGTCCGAGGCGACCCTGTGGGAGCGCTTGCCTTGAGCTTCGACTTCGACCGCGTCGTCCCGCGCGCCGACACCGCCTCGGTGAAGTGGGACGCGCGTCCCGGCTATTTCGGCAGCGCGGATGTCTTGCCGATGTGGGTCGCCGACATGGATTTCGCCGCGCCCGACGAGGTGGTCCAGGCCCTGGCCGCGCGCGCCGCGCATCCGGTCTACGGCTACACCCTCTATCCGGACGGCCTGTTCGACACCCTGGCCGGCTGGCTCCACCAGCGCCACGGCTGGACCATCGAACGCGACTGGGTGCTCTGGGCGCCGGGCGTGGTGCCTTCCCTGTTTGCCGCCGTGCAGGCGTTCGCCGGTCCGGGCGAGGGTGTCGTGTTGCAGCCGCCGGTCTATCACCCGTTCTTCTCGGCCATCACGGATACCGGCCGGGTCATCGTCGAAAACCCCTTGCGCCTGGCCGACGGCCGCTATGCCATGGACCTCGACCATCTGGAACGCTGCGCGGCGGCCGGCGCCAGGCTGCTGCTCCTCTGCTCGCCGCACAACCCGGTCGGCCGGGTCTGGCGGCCGGACGAACTGCGTGCCGTCCTGGACATCGCCCGCCGCCACGACATGACCGTGCTCTCGGACGAGATCCACCACGACCTGGTCTACCCCGGCGAGCGCCATCACCTGCTGGCCACCCTGGCCGGCGACCCATCCGGCATCGTCACCGCCGTGGCGCCGAGCAAGACCTTCAACATCCCCGGCCTCGGCCTGTCGGCGCTGGTCGTGCCTGACCCGGAACGGCGCGCGGCGCTGAAGCGGGTGTTCGGCCAGTTGCACGTCAGCGCCAGCAATCCGTTCAGCGTCGCGGCCTTCGAGACCGCCTACCGGGTCGGCGCGC
The DNA here is from genome assembly GCF_004337445.1 of Parasulfuritortus cantonensis. Classification (GTDB taxonomy): domain Bacteria; phylum Pseudomonadota; class Gammaproteobacteria; order Burkholderiales; family Thiobacillaceae; genus Parasulfuritortus; species Parasulfuritortus cantonensis. The sequence goes on from NZ_SJZB01000032.1 coordinate 60,924, forward strand.
CCTGGCTCGATGCGCTCATGGCCTACCTGGCCGGGACGCGCGATTTCGTGCTCGACTTCGTGGACCGGCGGTTGCCGGGCATCAGGGCGATCCGCCCCGAAGGCACCTACCTGGTCTGGCTGGACTGCCGCGGACTGGGTCTCGACGACCGGGCGTTGGCCGACTTCTTCGTCCGCACGGCCCGGGTGGGCATGAACCCCGGCCACACCTTCGGCCGCGGCGGCAGCGGGTTCATGCGCCTGAACGTCGGCGCACCGCGCGCCGTGGTGGCCGAGGCCCTGGAGCGCATCGCGGCGGCCGTCGCCGGCCGCTGACCGTCCAGGCCGGGGCAAGCGCGCGCCGGCCCGGGCCAGCCCGGCCATTCCTGGCCGCCCCGCACGGCCCCGATCCGCCCCACCCATGGCCAGGTTCGCCGCCGCCGTGCGCGTCTCCACGCCCAGCTTCCCGAGCACGCGCTCCAGGTGCTTGTACACCGTGCGCGGGGAGGGTTGCGCTCACGACGCCAGGGGCGGCCCGCGCTCCGCTCAGAGGCCGGCGCCCGCCCGCCTCAGCGACCGGGCCCGAGCCATTTCAGCAGGGTCTCGAACAGCAGGTCCGGTTCCACCGGCTTGGCGATGTGGTCGTTCATGCCGGCGTCCAGGCAGCGCCGGCGGTCCTCGTCGAAGGCGTTCGCCGTCATCGCCAGGACCGGCGTGGCCGCGTTCAAGGTGCCGGCGCGGATCGCCCGGGTCGCGTCGAGGCCGTTCAGGTTGGGCATCTGCATGTCCATCAGGATCAGGTCATAGCGGTTCTGCTCCGCGAGGGCGACCGCCTCGACGCCGTCCCCGGCCAGGTCGACCCAGAAACCGACGTCCTCGAGCAGGCCGCGCGACACTTCCTGGTTGATCGGCTCGTCCTCGGCCAGCAGGACCAGCGCACCGCCGTGGCGCGCCCGCAACTGGGCCTCGGCCGAGGCCGGTGGGTGCCGGACCGGTTCGGCGAGGCCGGCGCAGCAGCGCTCCAGGGGCACCGCGAACCAGAAGGTGCTGCCCGCGCCCGGGCGGCTTTCCACCCCGATCTCCCCGCCCATCAGGCCGACCAGGCGCTTGCTGATGGCGAGGCCGAGGCCGGTGCCGCCGAACCGGCGCGTGATCGAGTTGTCCGCCTGTTCGAAGGTGCCGAACAGGCGTCCGATGTCCTCGGCGGCGATGCCGATCCCGGTATCCGTGACCCGCCAGCGCAGCGTCACCCGTTCCGCGTCGGCCGCGGCCAGTTCGGCCCGCACGCTGATCGTGCCGTGGTCGGTGAACTTGACCGCGTTGCCGACCAGGTTGAGGAGCACCTGGCCGAGGCGGATGGGGTCGCCGAGCACCTGCAGGCCGGCGATGGCCTCGGTCAGGGTCACGTCGAACGCGAGCCGCTTCTCCTCGGCCTTCTCGGCGAGCAGGCTGCGCACGTTCTCGACCACGCTGCCGACCGAGAAGCCGACCTTGTCCAGGCTCAGGCGCCCGGCCTCGATCTTCGAGAGGTCGAGGATGTCGTTGATGACGGTGAGCAGGTGCACGGCCGCGATGCCGATCTTGTCGAGGTAGCCCTGCAGCGTCGGGTCGCCGGTCCGGCGCCGGGCCAGGCCGGCCATGCCCATGATCGAGTTCATCGGGGTGCGCAGCTCGTGGCTCATGTTGGCCAGGAAGGTGCTCTTGGCCCGGCTCGCCGCCACCGCCTCCTCGCGGAGCCGGATCTGCTCCTCCTGGGCGGCCTGCAGGCGCTGCTCCGTCTTGACGCGCTTGGCGATCTCCCGGGTCAGCTGGATGGTCCGGTTGGCCAGCTTGTCGTACATGCCCATGACCGTGTCGATGAGCACCCGGGTGGCGCCGGACATCTCCATGTTGGCGATCTCCTTGGCTTGCGCCAGGGACACGCCGGAAGGCAGCGCCAGGACCACCTTGGCCATGCGCTTGTCGGACTCGATGATGTGCATGGCCAGCCAGTGGGTCAGGAAGGTGACGATCTCCTCGATGACCTCGTCGCTGGATTCCTCGGATTCCTTCGCCTTGATGTCGAGCACCTTGGCGATGAAGTCCTCGTGCGCCTTCTTGTGCCATTCCTCCCAGGGATCGCCGGAGAAATGCCGGTGCCAGATGCTCTCCTCGGTGGAGAAATGATAGGCGGTGTAGGCCTTCAGCTCGTCGAAGACCTTGTTCAGGGTGGGCGCCTCGGACTGGAAGGCGATGTGCCCGACCAGGATGTTGAGCAGGTCGACCAGCTTGCGGTGCTGGTCGTCGATCTCCTGAATACCGCAGGAAAAATTCTCGTTCCAGGGAAATATTTCGACCAGCTCCGGCATGCCAGGCTCCCGCGATTTGCTGTAACTCATTATTCCACAGGAAGATTGCCGCCAGCATCCCCGCTCCGGCGCCGGCTTGCCGCGGCCTAGAGGTCCTGGCCCCGGTCCTTGCCGGCGCCGCTCAGCATGTGGTTCAGGTAGGCGCGCAGGGTGGCCGGCTTGAGCGGCTTGTGCAGGACCGGCAGCCCGGACGCGTCGATGGCCTGGATGGTGGTCGACGCCGTGTCGCCGGTGATCAGCGCGGCCGGGATGGTGAGGCCGAACTGGGCGCGCAGCTCGGCGATCGCCTCGATCCCGGTCCGGCCCTGGCACAGGCGGTAGTCGCTCAGGATGGCGTCCGGGGTGCGGCCGAGTTCGAGCAGGTCCTGCTTCACCTCGCAGGCGTCGGCGCCGGCCGCCAGGTCGATGCCCCATTGCTCGAAGACCAGGTTCATGGCCTCCAGGATCGCCTCGTCGTCGTCGATCAGGACGACCAGGGGCGTCCGGCCGGCCGGGGCGACCGGCTCGGCGCCCGCCAGGCGGTCGTCCGCGTGGGCCAGGGGCGGCTCGCAGCGGGCCACGCGGATGCTGAAGCAGGAGCCCTTGCCCAGTTGGGAACGCACGTCGACCGGGCTGCCGAGCAGGCGGGCCAGGCGCCGGACGATGGCGAGGCCCAGCCCCAACCCCTTGTCGCGCGCCCGTTCCGGGTTCTCGAGCTGGAAATATTCCTCGAAGATGCGTTGCCGATAGGATTCCGGGATGCCCTTGCCGGAGTCGTACACGTCGAACCGGATCCAATCCTTCTGCACCCGGCGCATGCCCAGCACGATGCGGCCGCTGTCGGTGTAGCGGATGGCGTTGGCAAGCAGGTTGCTGAGGATGCGTTCGAGCAGGACCCGGTCGGTGAAGACCGCGACCTTGCCGGCATGCACGCGCAGGTCGAGCCCCTTCTCCGCCGCCATCGGGCCGTACTGGCTTGCCAGGCGGTCGAACACCGGCGCTACCTGGAAGCATTCCAGATGCGCCACGACGACGCCGGCGTCCAGCCGGGAGATGTCGAGCAGGGAGCTGAGCAGCGACTCCATGGCATGGGCCGAGGCCTCGATGTGCTCGACCAGTCGGGTCGGCTCGCCGCCGCGCGGCTGCAGCTTCTCCTTGAGCGCCTCGACCAGCAGGGTCAGGGCATGCATGGGCTGGCGGAGGTCGTGGCTGGCGGTGGCCAGGAAGCGCGAGCGCGCCATCACCGCCGCGTCGGCCGAGGCCTTCTGGTCGCGTAACTCGCGGGTCGCCTCGCTGACTCGTTGCTCAAGGTCGTCGGCGTGCCGCTGCATGACCTCGGCCATGGCGTTCACGCCGCGCTCGAGTTCGCCGATCTGGCCTTGCGACTGCGCCCGGACGCGGGCGTCCAATTCGCCCCCGGCGATGTCGCGGACCGTGGCGATCACGGCATTGAGCGGCCGGCTGAGGCCCTGGCTCAGGCGCCAGGCGAGCGCCCCGGCGACCAGCAGCATCAGGCCGGCCAGGCCGCCGACGACGAGCAGGGAGCGGCGCTGGGCGGCGATGATCGGGGCCAGGTCGAGCACCACCATGACCTCGCCGATGCGCTCGTCCTCCTTGGCGACGTCACCGGCCAGGTAGGGGTCGTCCAGTTCCGGGTTGTGGAATACCACCGGGTAGGCGAAGAACACGTAGCCGCCGTGGCGCCACTCCCGCTTCAGCGGCGCGAAGGCCGGCGGCGGCAGGGCGATCGAACCGGCGGTGTGCAGCCAGCCGCCGAATTGCGCGGCGATGGCGACGGTATTGCAGTCCTTGGCGGCGATCTCGTAGTCCAGCATGCGCCGGAGGTACTGGGTATTGCCGGTGTACAGGTCGAAGGCGGCCGTTTCCGCCAGGCGCAAGGCCACGGCCCGGCCGCGTTCGAGCAGCGCCTCCTCGGTCGACTGGATCTCGCGGTGGGCGAAATAGCCGGCCAGCAGGATGACCGCCAGGACCAACGGCACCAGGGCCACCGCCATGATGCGCGCGCGCAGGTCGCGCGGGAACGGACTAGGGGGTGCCATCGCGGCTACCCTCCGTGGCTGGCCGTGCCCGGACCTCGGCCACCGGCGCGGCTCAATCCTTGCCGCCCAGGCCCATCTTCTGGGCGAGCAACAGCGCCTCGGTCCGGCTGTTCACGTTGAGGACCCGGAAGATGGTCGCCAGGTGGATCTTCACCGTCCCCTCGGTAACGTTGAGATTGTGGGCGATCTGCCGGTTGTTGAGTCCCTTGGCCAGTTCGCGCAACACCTCGACCTGGCGCCGGGTGAGTGCCTCGTGGCGGCCGGCCTCGGGGGCGATCGGCCGGGTGCCGCCGTCGCGGGCGTCGTCGAGCAGGGAAGGCGGGACGTAGACCCCGCCGGCCAGCATCAGCTTGAGGGCGTTCAGGATGACGTCGCTGGGCGACGCCTTGCTGATGTAGCCCAGCACGCCGTCACCGAGCAGGCGCTGGATGTTCTCGCGTTCGTCCGCCGCCGACAGGACCGCGACCGGCAGGTGCGGGAACGAGGCCCGGAAACGGGCGATGCCGTCGATGCCGGGCATGCCGGGCATGTACAGGTCCAGAAGGGCGAGATCGATGTCCTGATGCTGTCGGGCGGCTTCGAAGGCCGCCGGGTAATCCTTCGCCTCGATGATCTCCACATCCGGCGCCAGCTTCAGCAGCACCGGCTTGACGCCTTCGCGGAACAACGGGTGATCGTCAGCAAACAGGATGCGCATGGTCATACTCTCCCTTTCCTTCCTGATTATGAACGTATTCTATCTCCCTAGAGTTTTAATACCCAGGAATATAACTTTCGATATATGAGGTTTATACCTTTTGCAGATGCGGCAATCCCTAGCCACCATTTACTATGTGGTTAAGGTAGATAGAAACGCGTCGGACACTGGTGGTCGGGGAGCCAACAGCGACACTATCCAAAACGTAGCAATCCCAACCTGACCGGGCACCCGCCCGGTTTTTTTTGCCCGTCAGAGCCCCAGGCGCTGCCACAGGGTGCTGGTCAGCCCGGCCTGGTTCAGGGTGTAGAAGTGCAGGCCCGGCGCCCCCGCCGCCAGCAGACGCTCGCACATGCCGGTCACGAAATCGAGGCCGAAAGCCTTGATCGCGGCATTGTCGTCGTAATAGTTCTCCAATTTCTTCGCCAGCCAACGCGGAATCTCGGCCCCGCACATGGCCGAAAAACGCGCCAGCTGGCCATAGTTGGAGATCGGCATGATGCCGGGCACGATGGGGATGGCGATGCCGGCGGCCTCGCACTCGTCCCGGAAGTAGAGATAGGCGTCGGCATTGAAGAAATACTGGGTGATCGCCGCGTTGGCGCCGGCATCGACCTTGCGCTTGAAATTGCGCAGGTCGTCGTCGTGGTTGCGCGCCTGCGGGTGCACCTCGGGATAGGCGGCCACCTCGATGTCGAACCAGTCGCCGGTTTCCGCCCGGATGAAGGCGACCAGTTCGTTGGCGTAGCGGAACTCGCCCGGGTCCGCCACCCCCGAGGGCTGGTCACCGCGCAGGGCGACGATGTGGCGGATGCCATTGGCCTTGTAGGTCTCCAGGATGTCGCGGATGTTCTCCCGCGTGGAACCGATGCAGGACAGGTGCGGCGCGGCGGCCTGGCCCTCGGCCTGGATCTCCAGCACGGTCTCCAGGGTGCGGTCGCGCGTGGAGCCGCCGGCACCGAAGGTCACCGAGAAGAACTTGGGCTTGAGCTGGGCGAGTTGCCGGCGCGTCTCCCGCAACTTGGCCGCCCCTTCCGCGGTCTTGGGCGGGAAGAACTCCATGCTGTAGATGCGCTCGCTCATGTCGGCTACTCGGTCTGGGGATGGCGCGATTCTAACCGAGCGCCACCCCCAGCGCCCGCCCGATCAGCCAGGTCGCGGCCCCCGCGGCGGCGCCGATGGCCAGCATGCGCAGGCCGCCCTGCCAGGACTTGCGGCCGGTGAACAGGCTCAGCGTGGCACCGACGCCGAACAGGCTGATCGCCGTCGCCACCGCGGCGCCCTTCAGGGCGACGTTGCCGGACAGCAGCAGGTACGGCAGCAGGGGCACCACGGCACCGGCGGCGAAGGCGCCGAAGGAGGCCAGCGCCGCCGTCCAGGGGGAACCCAGTTCCTCGGGGTTGAGGCCCAGTTCCTCGCGCGCCAGGGTATCCAGGGCCTTGTCGGGGTCGGCGATCAGGGTGTCGGCCAGGCGGCGCGCCTCGGCGCGCGGCAGTCCCTTGGCTTCGTAGATCAGGGCCAGTTCGGCCGCCTCCTCGCCGGGGTACTGGTCGAGTTCCTCGCGTTCGAGACCGATCTGGTATTCGAAGAACTCGCGCTGGGCACGCACCGAGACATATTCCCCCGCGGCCATCGAGAAGGCCCCGGCGAGCAGCCCGGCGACGCCCGACATCACCACCACGGCGGGGTCGCCCGAGGCCCCCGCCACGCCGAGGATCAGGCTGGCATTCGAGACCAGACCGTCGTTGACCCCGAATACCGCGGCGCGCAGGCTGCCGCCGCCCGGCATCCGGTGGCGCTCGCCGCCGCCGTGGCCGCGGTCGGCCGTCTCGGCCGGGCTGTACAGGGCCATCCCGCGCACCTTCATCGCCGACAGGATGGAACGCATGGGCACGATGCCGAGCCGGCCCACCAGCCAGCCCACCAGGCGGCTGCGCAGGTCCGGCCGGAAGGCCGCCGGGACGGTGCCGCCGGCCTTGGCCAATTCGGCCGCCCACAATTCGGCCTGCTCCTCGGCCGCCCGCGCCAGTTCCAGGAAAAGCACCTGGCGCGGCGTGCCCGACTCGGCATCCGAGAGGATGCGGTACAGCCACGCCGAACGCTTCTCCTCGCGCCAGCCGTCGAGATACTGCCCGTTGCTCATGGCAAGACTCCGCGTCGATATTGGATCGCCTCGGCGATGTGGGGGTGGTGATGCCTTCCTGCCCGGCCAGGTCGGCCAGCGTGCGGGCCAACTTGAGCACCCGGTGGTAGGCGCGCGCGGACAGGTTGAGCCGGGCGATGGCCTGGCGCAGCTGGTTGGCCGCCGCCGCATCGACCGCACAGTAGCGGTCGATCTCGGCGACCGTCAACTCGGCGTTGCTCTTGCCCTGGCGCGCCAGCTGGCGCGCCCGCGCGGCGACCACCCGCGCCCGCACGGCGGCCGACGCCTCCCCGGCCGGCGCGCCGACCAGGTCCTGTTCGGGCAGCGCGGGGACCTCGACATGGAGGTCGATGCGGTCCAGCAGCGGACCCGACAGCCTGGCGCGGTAGCGCGCCACCTGCTCCGGGGTGCAACGGCAGCGGCCGGACGGATGCCCCAGGTAGCCGCACGGGCACGGATTCATGGCGGCAACGAGCTGGAAGCGGGCCGGAAAATCGGCCTGGCGGGCGGCCCGGGAGATGGTGATGCGCCCGGACTCCAGGGGTTCGCGCAGGACCTCGAGGGCCTGACGGGAGAATTCCGGCAGCTCGTCGAGGAACAGCACGCCGTGATGGGCCAGGCTGACCTCGCCCGGCCGCGGGTTGCCGCCGCCGCCGATCAGGGCCACCGCGGAAGCCGAATGATGCGGTGCCCGCATCGGGCGCTGGCGCCAGTCGGCGGGCTGGAAGTCGCCCGCCAGGGAACGCACCGCCGCCGACTCCAGCGCCTCGCGGTCGGTCATCGGCGGCAGGATGCCGGGCAGCCGGCCGGCCAGCATCGACTTGCCGGTACCGGGCGGCCCGGACATGAGCAGGGAATGGGCGCCGGCCGCGGCCACCTCGAGCGCCCGCCGCGCCGCCAACTGGCCCTTCACCTCGGCGAGATCGGCGTAGGCGGCCGCCTCGGCGAGGGCCGGCGCGACCGCCTCGGGCAACTCGGCGCGCCCGGCCAGGTGGGCGCAGACGGCCAGCAGGCTGTCGGCGGCGAATACCCGGGCATCGGCGACCAGCGCCCCCTCGGCGGCACTCGGGCCCGGGAGCACGAAGGCACGCCCGGAGGCCCGGGCAGAGAGCAGCATGGCGAGCGCCCCCCGGATCGGCCGTAAGGCACCGGTCAGGGCCAATTCGCCGGCGAACTCCAGCCCGGCCAGGGGAGCGGCCGGCACCTGGCCGGAGGCGGCCAGCACGCCCAGGGCGATGGGCAGGTCGAAGCGGCCCGACTCCTTGGGCAGGTCGGCCGGGGCCAGGTTGACGGTGATGCGCCGGGCCGGGAACTCGAAGCCCGACTGCAGGATGGCCGCCCGCACGCGGTCGCGCGCCTCCTTCACCTCGGCTTCCGGCAGGCCGACCAGGTTGAAGGCCGGCAGGCCGTTGGCGAGGTGCACCTCCACCGTCACCTCGGGCGCCTGCATGCCGGCCAGCGCCCGGGTATGCAATACCGCCAGGCTCATCGCCCCGGGCCGGGTTAGGTGCCGCCGCCTTCCAGGCGGGCGAGCCGCTCCTCGAGGACGCGCAACTGCTCGCGGGTCTGCGCGAGCACCTGCGCCTGGACGTCGAATTCCTCGCGGGTGACGAGGTCGAGCCGGCCGAGCAGACCGGCCAGGCTGGCCTTGAGATTCTTTTCCACGTCGCGCGCCGGCGAGGCGGCCATGACCTCGGATATGCGCGCCGATATTTCCTCGAGCAGGGATTGCTTGAGCATCGTCGACCTCCGTTCAACTGTTCGCGGACAGTGTACCAAAGCCGGCCGCCCCGCCGGCCAGCGCACCCGAAAGCGGCCAGCATGGTGCAAACCGGAGCGGCAATGCACCAGAATTGTGCACAATACCGACCCGCCTCCGGTGTTATTTTTTAAATACCTGATTTAATGGAGTAATTATGCTGGCATAGGAAATGCTATTGGGGGGTGTGCGTTGTTGCACCGCAATAATCTCTTTGGAGCCAATGATGAAAAAACTCGTTTCCGCCCTTGTCCTGTCCGGCCTGGCCACCGCTTCCTTCTCCGTCCTCGCCGAGGACGCTCCCGCCAGCAGCCTGACCGGCAACATCGGCCTGACCACCGATTACGTCTTCCGTGGCGTTTCGCAGACCCAAAATGGTCCCGCCATCCAGGGTGGTTTCGACTACGCTCACTCCAGCGGCCTGTACGTGGGCACCTGGGCGTCCAACGTGGACTGGGTCTCGACCGGGTTCAAGGACAATAACAGCATGGAAGTCGACCTCTACGGCGGCTACCGCGGTGCGGTTGGCGACGTCGGCTACGACGTCGGCGTGATCACCTACTACTACCCCGGCGACCAGATCAAGGGCGCCAACGATCCGGACACCACCGAAGTGTACGTCGCCGCGAGCTGGAAGTTCCTCTCCGCCAAGTACAGCTACACCGTGTCCGACCACTTCGTCGGCTGGGGCACCAAGAAGGACCCGAGCGGCAAGACCGACGGCAGCTACTACGTCGAGCTGAACGCCAACTATGACCTGGGCGACGGCTGGGGCGTGCTCGGCCACGTCGGCTACCAGGACGTCAAGGACAACGGCGACGCCTCCTACACCGACTGGAAGGTCGGCGTGAGCAAGGATGTCGGCTTCGGCGTCTTCACCCTGGCCTACTCCGACACCGATGCCGACAAGGATACCTACACCTGGTCCGACAACGCCGATGGCAGCCATTCCAAGAAGGTCGCCAACGGTCGCGTGTTCCTGTCCTTCAACAAGTCTTTCTAACCCGGTCCCAACCGCTCCGGCCACTCCCGGCCGGGTGACCGGGGCGGACAGGATACCAACAGGAGACAGTAATGAAATTTGTCACCGCCATCATCAAACCCTTCAAGCTGGATGAAGTACGCGAGGCCCTGGCCGGCCTGGGCGTCTCCGGCATCACCGTGACCGAAGTCAAGGGCTTCGGGCGCCAGAAGGGTCATACCGAGCTCTACCGCGGCGCCGAGTACGTCGTGGATTTCCTGCCCAAGGTCAAGGTCGAGGTCGCCGTCAAGGCCGACCTGCTCGACCAGGCCATCGAGGCCATCCAGAAGGCTGCCCAGACCGGCAAGATCGGCGACGGCAAGGTTTTCGTCTGGGACCTGGAACAGGTCGTACGTATCCGCACCGGCGAAGCCGGCGAAGCGGCGATTTAAGGAGACATGACCATGAAGCGCTTGTTGGCTAGTTTGTTGCTGGTAGGCACGTTGGGCTTTACCGGCCTGGCCCTGTCCGAAGAACCGGCCGCCGCTCCGGCCGCGACCACCGAGGCCGCCCCGGCCGCCCCCGAAGCCGCGGCGCCCGCCGAGGCCGCCCCGGCCCCTGCCGCCGAGCCCGCTCCGGCCCCCGCCGCCGAGGCGCCCAAGCTCGACACCGGCAACACCGCCTGGATGCTGACCTCCACCGCCCTGGTCCTGCTCATGACCGTTCCCGGCCTGGCCCTGTTCTACGGCGGCATGGTGCGCAAGAAGAACGTCCTGGCGACCATGATGCAGAGCTTCGCCATCACCGCCATGATCTCGGTGCTCTGGATGGTCGTCGGCTACAGCCTGGCCTTCGACACCACCGGCATGGAAAAGGGCGTGACCAACTTCAATTCCTTCTTCGGTAGCCTGTCCAAGGCCTTCCTGGCCGGCATGGGCAAGGACAGCCTGACCGGCACGATCCCGGAATCGGTGTTCATGACCTTCCAGATGACCTTCGCGATCATCACCCCGGCCCTGATCACCGGCGCCTTCGCCGACCGCATGAAGTTCTCCGCGATGATGTGGTTCATGGCCCTCTGGTCCCTGCTGATCTACGCCCCGATCGCCCACATGGTGTGGTCCGGCGACGGTGGCTTCATGTGGGACATGGGCGTCCTGGACTTCGCCGGCGGTACCGTGGTGCACATCAACGCCGGTGTTGCCGGCCTGGTTGCCGCCCTGGTCCTCGGCCCGCGCATCGGCTACGGCAAGGATGCCCTGATGCCGCACAACCTGACCCTGACCATCATGGGTGCTGCCATGCTGTGGGTCGGCTGGTTCGGCTTCAACGCCGGTTCCGCCGTCGCCGCTGACGGCCGTGCCGGCATGGCCATGGCGGTCACCCAGATCGCCACCGCCGCCGCCGCCCTGTCCTGGATGTTCGCCGAATGGTTCAGCAAGGGTAAGCCCAGCGTCCTGGGCATCGCCTCCGGCGCGGTCGCCGGCCTGGTCGCCATCACCCCGGCGTCCGGCTTCGTCGATCCGACCGGTGCCCTGATCATCGGCCTGGTCGCCGGCGTCGCCTGCTTCTGGGGCGCCACCTCGCTCAAGCACATGATGAAGTACGACGACTCCCTGGACGCCTTCGGCGTGCACGGTATCGGCGGCATCGTCGGCGCCCTGCTGACCGGCTTCTTCGCCGTCGAAGCCATCGGCGGCACTGCCGGCGGCATGGGCCAGTTCCTGATCCAGCTCAAGGGCACCGTGATCACGATCGCCTTCACCGCCATCGGCACCTACATCATCCTGAAGGTGCTCGACATGGTGATCGGCCTGCGCGTCTCCGAGGAAGAGGAACGCGAAGGTCTCGACATCGCCCTGCACGGCGAGCGCGTGGAATAAGCCAACCGGTCGGGCGGGCCAGCCGCCCGACCGGAGCACGATTGCTCCTTCGCCATCCCCGCCCAAGGGTTGGCTCTTCGAAAGGCGCCGAAAGGCGCCTTTTTTTATCCGTGGCCGCAAGCGGTTATAGTCGGGGCCATGAAACTACTCATACTCGCCGTCGGCGACAAGCTGCCCGCCTGGGCGGAAGCCGCCGTCACCGACTACGTCAAGCGCATGCCGCGCGAGATGCGCGTCGAGGTCGTGGCCATCAAGCCGGAGAAACGCGCCGGCCAGTCGCCGGAGCGCATCAAGGCGCTGGAGGCGGCACGCGTCCTGGACAAGCTGCCGGACGGCTGCACCCTGGTCGCGCTGGACGAGCACGGCCGCGAGGTGAGCACGCGCGAACTCGCCCAACTGCTGGACGACTGGCGCGGCAGCGGCCGCGACGTCGCCCTGGCGATCGGCGGCGCCGACGGCCTCGCGGCCCCGCTCCTGGCACAGGCGGCGGCCCAGCTGTCGCTGTCGCGCCTGACCCTGCCGCACGCGCTCGCCCGGGTCCTGCTCGCCGAGCAGCTGTATCGGGCCTGGAGCCTCCTGGCCAACCACCCGTACCACCGGGACTGACGGGTTAGAATGGCGGCCATGACGAAAACCGTGTACCTCGCCTCGCAAAGTCCGCGCCGCCTGGAGCTGTTGCGCCAGATCGGCCTGGTGCCGGTCATCCTGCCGTTGCGCCACGCCCCGCCGCGCGCCGACGTCGACGAGACGCCGCTGCCCGGCGAGCCCGCCTTCGAATACGTCCGGCGCCTGGCCCGCATGAAGGCCGAGGCGGGCATGCTGGCGCTGTGCGGCCGGCGCCTGCCGGAGGGCCCGGTCGTCGCCGCGGACACGACGGTGACCCTGGCCGGCCAGATCCTCGGCAAGCCGGCCCACGCCGAGGAGGCCGCCGCCATGCTGCGCGCCTACTCCGGACGTACGCACAGCGTCCTGACGGCCGTCGCCGTCGCCCAGGCCGGCGAGGTGGCGGTTGCCGTTTCGGAAAGCGAGGTACGCTTCAGGACCCTTTCGGAGGCGGAGATCAGCGCCTATGTGGCCAGCCACGAGCCCTACGACAAGGCCGGCGGCTACGGCATCCAGGGGCGGGCCGCGCTGTTCATCGAGCATATCGCGGGGAGCTACACGGGCATCATGGGGCTGCCGCTGTACGAGACCGGCGCCCTGCTGGCCGGGCAGGGCTGGCGGTCCTCTAGGGGCACGCGAGTGGCGAGTCGAGAGCCGGGCAGGCGCCTGCCCGGCTCTCGACTATCTACTCCGGGCTGAATTCGAATGAGCGAAGAGATATTGATCAACGTCACCCCCAGGAGACCCGCGTCGCGGTCACCTACCTGGGCGCGGTACAGGAACTGCACATCGAGCGGGCCAGCCAGCGCGGCCTGGTCGGCAACATCTACCTGGGCAAGGTCAGCCGGGTGCTGCCGGGCATGCAATCGGCCTTCATCGACATCGGCCTGGACCGGGCCGCGTTCCTGCACGTCGGCGACATCTGGGACGCCCGCGAAGGCGACGTCGTGCGGCCCATCGAACGCCTGCTGCACGAAGGCCAGAACGTCCTGGTCCAGGTCATCAAGGACCCGATCAGCGCCAAGGGCGCGCGCCTGTCGACCCAGATCAGCATGGCCGGGCGCTTTCTCGTCTACCTGCCCCAGGAGACCCGCATCGGCATCTCCCAGAAGATCGAGGACGAGGCCGAGCGGGAGCTGCTGCGCGTGCGCCTGCAGAGCCTGCTGCCCCAGGACGAGCACGGCGGCTTCATCATCCGGACCATGGCCAACATGGCCGAGGACTGCGACCTGGCCGCCGACGTGGAGTACCTGCACACCCTCTGGGACGCGATCAAGAACCGCGCCAACACCAGCGAGGGCCCGTGCCTGATCTACCAGGAGCTGGACCTGGCGCACCGCGTCCTGCGCGACTTCGCCAACGACGAGACCGACCGCATCCTGGTCGATTCGCGCGAGACCTACCTGCGCATGATGGGCTTCGCCGAGGACTTCACCCGCAAGCTGGCCGGCAAGATCAACCACTACGCCGCCGAGCGGCCCCTGTTCGACCTCTATGGCGTCGAGGAGGAGATCGAACGGGCGCTGGGCCGGCGCGTCGACCTGAAGTCGGGCGGCTACCTGATCATCGACCAGACCGAGGCGCTCACCACCATCGACGTCAACACCGGCGGCTACACCAGCGGGCGCACCTTCGACGAGACCATCTTCAAGACCAACCTGGAGGCGGCCCAGGCCATCGCCCGGCAGCTCCGCCTGCGCAACCTGGGCGGCATCATCATCATCGACTTCATCGACATGGACGTCGCCGAGCACAAGGAGGCCGTGCTGGGCGAAGTGACCAAGGCCATGGCGCGCGACCGCACCCGCATCACCATCAACGGCTTCACCTCCCTGGGCCTGGTCGAGATGACCCGCAAGCGCACCCGGGAGAGCCTGGCCCGGCAGATCTGCGAGCCCTGCCCGACCTGCCAGGGGCGCGGCCAGATCAAGACCGCCCAGAGCGTGTGCTACGAGATCCTGCGCAACCTCATGCGCGAGGCGCGTCAGTTCAACGCCCGCGAGTTCCGCATCCTGGCCTCGCAGACCGTCATCGACCTGTTCCTGGACGAGGAATCGCAGAACCTGGCCCAGTTGTCGGACTTCATCGGCAAACCAGTGTCGCTCCAGGTCGAGGGCCTGTTCACCCAGGAGCAGTACGACATCATCCTGCTCTAGGGCAGCAGGCTGCCGATCACGACCGGCACGCCGCGCGCCTGCTCGACGACCCGGAAGGCCTTGTCCCAGTCGACCCGGTAGGGGCGCTCGCCGGTGGCCCGGATGAGCGCCGCCACCATGGCGGTCTTGCCGGTCTCGGCCCGCTCCTCGGCCAGGGCCGGGTGGGCCTCCAGGTAGAGCTGGCCGTCGTGCACGGCGACCTTGTAGGGCTGGTTGACGATGCGCACCGGCGTCCCCACGGCGACCCGGTCGAACAGGTCGCGCAGGGGTTCCGGCTCCATGCGCAGGCAACCGTGGCTGACCCGCATGCCGGCGCCGTAACCCTGGTTGCTGCCGTGGATCAGGTAGTCCGTGGCGCCGATGCGCATGGCGTAGGCGCCGAGGGGGTTGTCCGGTCCCGGCGGCACCACGGCGGGCAGCGGCTCGCCGAGTTCCGCCTGCTCCCGCCGTATGGCCGCCGGCACGTGCCAGGCCGGGTCGCGCGCCTTGCTGGTGATGCGCGCCTGCAGGGTGGGCACCTGCCAGCCCTCCTTGCCGATGCCGATCGGATAGGCCAGCACGCTGGCGGCCCGGCCCGCCTCCGGCACCGGGTAATAGTACAGGCGCATCTCGGGCAGGTTGACGACGATGCCGGTGCGGGGCGCCGCCGGCAGGACCAGGCGGCCGGGCAGCAGGACCCAGGAGGTCGCCACCGGCTGGCCCGGCTCGACCTTGGGATTGGCCACGCGGACCTGCTCGTAGCCGTACTGGTAGCGGCTGGCGATGTCCAGCAGGGTGGCGTCGGCACGGCTGGCCACCGCCTTCATGCTGCCGACCAGGTCGTCGCCCGCCGGTCCGAGCGGCATGGCGTCCGCGCCGGCGTGGTTGGCGACGCCGGCCAGCAGGCCGGCCATCAATAGATAGGGAGCGATGTTCAAGCGCGGTCCGTCCAGTCGGGTCCATGCACAAGGGACCCGATTATCCGAAAACCGGGCGCCGCCGTCAGCGGCTTTCCGCCAACAGCATGGCGATCATGCGCTCGGCCTGGCCGGCATAGCCGCCGCCGAACAGGTTGTAGTGGTTGAGCACGTGGTAGAGGTTGTACAGGCTGCGCCGGACCGGATAGCCGGGATCGATCGGCCACGCCTCGTGGTAGGCGGCCATGAAGGCGGCCGGGAAGCCGCCGAACAGTTCGGTCATGGCCAGGTCGGCCTCGCGGTCGCCGTAGTAGACGGCCGGGTCGAACAATACCGGCCGCCCGCCGGCGTAGCCGTAGTTGCCGCCCCAAAGGTCGCCGTGCAGCAGGGAGGGCACCGGCGTGTAGCCGGGGAAGAAACCGCCGAGCCCGGCGAGCAGGCGCTCGCCCTGCTCGACCAGGCGGCGCGGCGCGCCGTTGCGGGCGGCCAGGCCGAGTTGGAACGCCAAGCGGCGCTCGCGCAGGAAGTCGACCCAGGCGGGCGCCGGCTCGTTGACCTGCGCGGTCGCCCCGATGGTGTTGTCGCGCCGCCAGCCGAACGTCGCGTGGCGCTGGCGGTGCATGGCCGCCAGCCGGCGGCCCAGTTCGCCGGCATCGCCGCGGCCGTCCAGCTCGAGGTACTCCAGGACCAGGAAGGCCCGGCCGCCGTCGACCCCGCTGCAGACCGGCTGCGGCGCAGCGATCGCGCCGCTGGCGAGGATCTCGGCCAGGCCTTCGGCCTCGGCCTCGAACATGGCCAGGCGTTCGGCCCGGTTCACCTTCACGAAGTAGCGGCGGCCGTCGCGCCCGACCAGGCGTTCCGCCTCGTTGATGTCGCCGCCGCCGACCGGCTGCCGGGTGGCGATGGCGAACGCCGCCCCGGTGGCGGCGCCGATCGCCTCGGCCAGCCCGCTCACCGGTTCAGGGCAGCAGGGTCTTGGGTTCGCGCGATTCGCCGGCCTCCTCGAGGCGGCGCAGGTACTCCTGCCAGTAGACGTCCTGGTGCTTGCCCAGGTCGTACAGGTAGTCCCAGGAATAGATGCCGGAATCGTGCTTGTCGTCGAACACCAGGACCACGGCGTAATGGCCGACCGGCTCGATCGCGCTGATGTCGACGTTCTTCTTGCCGACCTGCAGGGTCTCCTGGCCCGGACCGTGGCCGCGCACCTCGGCCGAAGGCGAGAACACGCGCAGGAACTCGAACGGCAGGTTGAAGCGGCTGCCGTCGTCGAAGGCGATCTCCATGACCTTCGACTGCTGGTGCATCTTGATCTCGGTGGGCGTGGGAACTTGGTTGCTCAGGCCGGCCATACGGATACCTCGGTGATGAAAGGGAATCCCGCTAGTTTGCCAGCCTAACGCGGCCCGGGCAATGACCGATTGTTTTTGTCGGGTATTAGACGGGCCCCGGCAAGGCCCGAAACGGCCCAAATTGGTGCCTTGCGCACCGAAACCATGCGGCGGCGGGCCTGCAATGACCACACCGGACAACCTGCGTATCAATACTTAACCATTAAATATCAGCCAGATACGCATTGGCCCGGACACTGGCACGGGGCTTGCTGAACAGGTGACGAATATTACGGATATTCATTTCAGTAATACCCACGAACAAGGAGTCGACCATGAACCGGAAGTCGTTCGGAAGCACCATGAAGCACCTGCTGGCCCGTGTCATCCTGCCCGCCACCGCCGCGCTGGCCTTCGCCGCCCAGGCCGCGCCGCCCCTCAAGATCGGTTACAGCGACTGGCCGGGCTGGGTGGCCTGGCAGGTCGCCATCGACAAGGGCTGGCTCAAGGAAGCCGGCGTCGCCGTCGACTTCGAGTGGTTCGACTACTCGGCCTCCATGGACGCCTTCTCGGCCGGCAAGATCGATGCCGTCACCATGACCAACGGCGACGCCCTGGTCACCGGCGCCGCCGGCGGCAAGAGCGTGATGATCATGCTCACCGACTATTCCAACGGCAACGACATGATCGTGGCGAAGCCCGGCATCAAGTCGCTGAAGGACCTCAAGGGCAAGAAGGTCGCCGTCGAGGAAGGCTTGGTCGAGCACCTGCTGCTCCTGAACGGCCTCAAGAAGATGGGCATGAAGGAGTCCGACGTCACCCTGGTGAACGCCAAGACCAACGAGATGCCGCAGGTCCTGGCCTCCGGCGACGTCGCCGCGGTCGGCGCCTGGCAGCCCATCTCCGGCCAGGCCATGAAGTCGCTGCCCGGCTCCCGCCCGGTCTACACCTCGGCCAACGAGCCCGGCCTGATCTACGACGTGGTCGCGGTCAACCCGGTCAGCGCCAAGCAGCGCAAGGCCGAGTGGGTCAAGGTGGTCAAGGTCTGGGACAAGGTCGTCAAGTACATCAACGATCCCAAGACCCAGCCCGACGCCGTCAAGATCATGGCCTCCCGCGTCGGCGTCGCGCCGGCCGCCTACACCCGCTTCCTGAAGGGCACCAAGCTGCTCAGCCTGGAGGAAGGCAAGAAGGTCATGGCCAAGGGCCCCGGCTTCGGCTCGCTGTACGGCTCCTCCAAGGTCGCCGACGACTTCAACGTCGCCAACGGCGTCTACAAGAGCCACCAGGACGTCGACGGCTACATCGACCCGTCCTTCACCGACGCCGCCCTGAAGTGACGTCCTGACCGAGACAGACTGACAACGGAGCGGAAATGAACACGATCGCCAACTGGTTCGCCAACAGCATGAGCGTCGACGCACGCAGTCGAACGCTGCTGGCCATCGGTTCGTTTCTGATCCCGTTGCTGGTCTGGAGCCTGGTCAGCTACGTGCCTTTCGTATGGCATCCCAAGGTCTACGTCACCGACCCCGGCGACGTGGACTACTTACAGGCCGGCATGCTGGTGGACAAGCCCATGTTCGCCGAGGAAGTCGCCAACATGGAGCAGTCCCAGCTGGCGCCGCCGGTGGGCCACCCCTCCAACCCGATCTACCTGCCGGCGCCCGACGAAGTGGCGAAGGCCTTCTACAACGGTTTCGCGAATCCGCCGACCAACACCGACGTGCCCTCGATGCCTGCCAGCCTGTGGCACAGCATCCAGATCATCTTCTGGGGCTTCCTGATCTCGTCGCTCATCGGCGTGCCGCTCGGCATCCTGTCCGGCACCTACAACCTGGTCGGCCGGCTGAACGAACCCTTCATCGAATTCTTCCGCTACCTGCCGGCGCCCGCCTTCGGCGCCCTGGCGGTGGCCATCCTCGGCATCTACGACGGTCCCAAGATCGCCATCATCGTCATCGGCACCCTGTTCCAGCAGGTGCTGATCATCGCCAACACCACGCGCAAGCTGGAGGCCACCATCATCGAGGCCGCCCGCACGCTCGGCACCAGGAACCTCAAGCTGCTGACCAAGGTGGTGGTGCCGGGCATCCTGCCCGACCTCTACCGCGACCAGCGCATCCTGCTCGGCTGGGCCTGGACCTACCTGATCGTCGCCGAACTGATCGGCACCAGCTCGGGCATCACCTGGTTCATCACCCAGCAGGCCCGCTACCAGCATTTCGACAACGTCTACGCCGCCATCATGACCATCGGCATCATCGGTTTCGGTACCGACCTGGTGCTGGCCTGGCTGGGCCGGCGCCTGTTCCCCTGGGACCGCACCCAGGATAGGAGCTGAGCCATGAACCAGGAAACCCTGCCCAGCCATCTCGACCAGTCGCCGGAAGTCCGGGCCCGCTTCGAACGCATCCGCAACCGCGAGGTCATCCTCGAGGTGCGCGGCCTGGGCAAGCGCTACCGCACCCCCCAGGGCGACACCGAGGCCCTGAAAGGCATCGACTTCAGCGTGCGTCGGCGCGAATTCGTCTGCGTCATCGGCCCCTCGGGCTGCGGCAAGTCGACCCTGATCCGCATCCTGGCCGGCCTCGACCAGCACACCGACGGCGAGGCCCTGCTCGACGGCAAGCCGATCAAGGGCCCGGGCCAGGACCGCGGCATGGTGTTCCAGGGCTATTCGCTGTTCCCCTGGCTGACCGTCAAGAAGAACGTCATGTTCGGCCCCCAGATGAACGGCCGCGGCCGCGACGAGGCCGAGCACGACGCCATGATGTGGCTCGATCTGGTCGGCCTGGAGAAGTTCGCCGACGCCTACCCGCACCAGCTTTCCGGCGGCATGCGCCAGCGCGTCGCGATCGCCCGCGCCCTGGTCAACCAGCCCCGCATCCTGCTCATGGACGAACCGTTCGGCGCCCTCGACGCGCAGACCCGGGCCCGGATGCAGACCCACCTGATCGACATCTGGAAGAACATCGACATCACCGTGCTGTTCATCACCCACGACCTCGACGAGGCCATCTACCTGGCCGACCGCATCCTGGTCCTCAAGGCCCACCCGGGCGAGGTGCAGGAGGTGATCGAGGTGCCGGTGCCGCGGCCGCGCACGCCGGGCCAGTTCAACAGCCCGGAATTCCGGGCCACCAAGGCGCGCCTGGAGGAACTGATCCACCCGGCCGCCGAGCACGCCCCCGAGGACGAGGAGGACGACAAGGTGAAACCGCACCTGATCCGCCTCACCGACATCAACGACAACGTCGAATAGAGAGAGCGACGCAATGCTTTGGCAAGACCTGACCTGGTCCGAAATCCCCGACGTCCTGGCCCGCTGCGGCCAGGCCGCCATCCTGCCGGTGGGCGCCACCGAGCAGCACGGCCCGCACCTGGGCACCGGCGTCGACTTCATCATCGCCGAGCGGCTGTGCGCCGCCGTGGCCGCCAGGACCGGCGTGCCCATGCTGCCGACCCTGCCGTACGGCTGCTCGCTCGGCCACAGCCGGCGCTGGCCGGGCACCCTGGCCCTGCCGCCGGTGACCCTGATCGAAGTGGTCAAGCAGATCGGCGACTGGGCCTACCACTCCGGCATCCGCCGCCTGTTCATCGTCAACGCCCACGTCACCAACGCCGCGCCGCTGCGCTGCGCCCTGGAGATGCTGCGCGCCGAACACGACGACCTCATGGTCGCGGTGATCAACACCGCCACCATCAGCGAGCGGGTGCGCCACTTCCACTTCGCCGACGCCGAGGACTGGCACGCCAACGACGCCGAGACCTCGATCATGCTCGCCATCGCCCCCGACTCGGTGCGCCCGGACAAGTTCGCCGAGGCCGACGACCCCGACCGCACCTGCGGCTGCGTCTTCGCCCATCCGGTCAACCGCACCAGCGCGAACGGCGTCACCGGCACGCCCAGCCAGGCCAGCCGCGGCAAGGGCCAGGTCTGGTTCGACTGGCTGGTCGAGGACCTGGCCGAGCGCGTCCGCATCGGCTGCAGCGAGCAGCCGCCCCTGCCCCATTCCTATTTCGAGACCGCCTGAGCGGCCCCGCCATCCACAGACCAAGGACATCATGTACACCACGGAACAGATCACCAGCCTGAAGCAGGAACTCACCGGCAAGGGCGTCAAATACTGCATCGGCGCCTACGTCGACATCCACGGCGTGCCCAAGGCCAAGGTGGTGCCGATCGACCACCTCGGCCACATGGCCAAGGGCTCGGAGCGCTACACCGGCTACGCCCTGGACGGCCTCGGCCAGGCCCCCAACGACGACGAACTGACCTCGGTGCCCGACCTCGACCGCGCCATCCAGCTGCCCTGGGAGCCCAAGATCGCCTGGATCCCGGCCGACAACCACTTCCAGGGCCAGCCCTACGCCCTCAACACCCGGGTCGCCCTGAAAAACCAGCTGGCCGAGGCCGCCAAGATGGGCTACGGCATGAACCTGGGCATCGAGTGCGAGATCTTCCTGCTCAAGCAGGGCGAGGACGGCAGCCTGTCCGTGCCCGACCCCGAGGACAAGCTCAACAAGCCCTGCTACGACGTGCGCGGCTTCACCAACAACTTCAGCTGGCTGGACAAGATGGCCACGACCATCAACGACCTCGGCTGGGACCTGTATTCCTTCGACCACGAGGACGCCAACGGCCAGTTCGAGTTCGACTTCAACTACGCCGACGCCCTGACCACCTGCGACCGCCTGACCTTCTTCCGCTTCATGGCCAAGCACTACGCCCGCGAGGAAGGCCTGGTCGCCACCATGATGCCCAAGCCCTTCGCCGACAAGACCGGCAACGGCGCCCACTTCAACATGTCGCTCTACGACCTCGGCACCGGCAAGAACCTGTTCGCCTGCAAGCCCGAGGAGGACCCCAACGGCATCGGCCTGACCCCGCTCGGCTACAGCTTCGTGGCCGGCATCCTGAAGCACGGCCGCGCCCTCTGCGCCGTCTTCGCGCCGACCGTGAACAGCTACAAGCGCCTGGTCCGCCGGGGTGCCATGAGCTACTTCTCCTGGGCCCCGGTGTTCAACTCCTACGGTTCCAACAACCGCACCAACTCGGTGCGCATCCCGGCCGGCGGCGGCCGCTGCGAGTCGCGCAACGCCGACGGCGCGGTCAACCCCTACCTGGCCGCCACGCTGGTCCTGGCCGCCGGCCTGGAGGGGGTCCGCGAGGGCCTCGACCCGGGCAAGCCGAACGAGGACAACCTGTACGCCATCAGCGAGGCCGAGCGTGCCGAGCGCGGCATCGAGTTCCTGCCCCAGACCCTGCAGGAGGCGGTCGAAGCCTTCGCCGCCGACCCGCTGGTCGAGGCCACCCTGGGCAAGGAACTGCGCGACGAGTTCATCCGCTACAAGACCGAGGAATGGGAGGCCTACCACTTGTCGGTGAGCAAGTGGGAAGTCGAACGCTACAGCTACATGTTCTGAGCCGCGCCATGAAGACGAGCCAACTGGAAAAGCCCACCTCCCTGGTCAGCCGGATCAGTGTCTCGCTGCCGCCCGACCTGCTCACGGAACTCGACGCCATGGTCGAGAGCCGCGGCTACCTGAGCCGTTCCCAGGCGATCGGCGAGATGGTCAATTACCAGTTGGCCGAGCACAAGCGGCGGCTCGGCAACGAAGTCATGGCCGGCACCCTGACCCTGCTCTACAACCGCGCCACGCGCGGCCTGCAGGGCAAGCTGGCCGACCTGCAGTACCAGCACATCGCGGAAGTCATCAGTTCGCTGCACGTGCACCTGACCGAGGACCAGATGCTGGAAGTGGTCCTGGTCCAGGGCCCGGCCGCCAAGCTGCAGGCGATCGCCGACGAGATGCTCGCCCAGCGCGGCGTCATCACCGGGCGCCTGCAACTGCTGGCGGCGGTCATCCCGCCCCTGCACGCGCCCGCGGACGCCATCGAGGAATAACCATGGAACATCCGGAAATGCTCATCGACAACCCGCCCGCCTCGGCCCCGGTCGACGCGCCCGAGCACTGGCGCCGCTTCGCCCCCGACCTCGACCCGGCCACGGTGCTGTTCTCCGAGCTGGTGCCCGGCGGCGGCCACTGGTCCTACCGGCTGCCGCGCGGCACCACCCTGCGCCTCACCGCCCTGGACGCCGGCGCCAACCTGTCCGTGGTGCTCTACTCCGCCCAGGAGAAACTGGAGCGCTACAACATGCCGGATTCCCTCAAGGCCCAGCACACCGCCCACTACACCCGCGGCCACGTCCTCATGAGCGACATGGGCCGGAGCATGGCCTCGATCACCCGCGACAGCGTCGGCTGGCACGACCCCCTCGGCCTGCTGCTCGACAACCGCCTGATGAAGGAGAAGTACGGCCAGCACGACTACCAGACCTACCGCAACGGCATGTACCGTTCCGGCCGCGACGGCCTCTTGGTCGAGATCGCCAAGTACGGCCTGGCCAAGCGCGACCTGGTGGCGCCGGTGAACTTCTTCAGCAAGGTCACGGTGGACGCCGACGGCCGCTTCCACTACGTGCCCGACCACGCCCGGGCCGGCGACCACGTCGACCTGCGCCTGGACATGGACGTCCTGGTCGCCTTCTCGGCCGCGCCGCACCCGCTCGACCCCCGGCCCGCCTACGCGCCGGGCAAGATCGGCCTGGCGGTCTGGCGCTCCGGGCCGGCCCCGGCCGACGACTACTGCCGCGCCTTCCGGCCCGAGAACGCGCGCGCCCTGTTCAACACCGACATGCTCTACCTGGCCTGAGGAGACCGCCATGACCGCGACCGCCATCCGTATCCGGGAAAGCAGCCTCGATCCCGCCGCCGCCGTGCTCGACCACGTCGTGCCGGCCGGCGAGCCCTACCTGCTCGCCATCGAGCGCGGCCAGACCCTGCGCATCGTCGACCTGGAAGGCAACCAGGCCGTCGACGTGATCTTCTACAACGCCGACGACGGCGCCGAGCACTACAGCGCCACCGAGACCATCCTGCGCCAGGGCGGCATCTACCTGACCACCGGCTCGGTCCTGTACAGCGACGACGGCAACCCGATGCTGACCATCGTCGCCGACACCTGCGGCCGCCACGACACCCTGGGCGGCGCCTGCGCGGCCGAGAGCAACACCGTGCGCTACGCCCTGCAGAAGAAGTTCATGCACAGCTGCCGCGACAACTACCTGACCGCCCTGCAGCACGCCGACATCGGCCTGGGCAAGCGCGACCTGGTGCCCAACATCAACTTCTTCATGAACGTGCCGGTCACCGAAGCCGGCAAGCTGACCTTCGAGGACGGCGTCTCCGCGCCCGGCAAGTACGTCGAACTGCGCGCCGAGATGAACATCTGGATGCTCGTCTCCAACTGCCCGCAGCTCAACAACCCGTGCAACGCCTACAATCCGACACCGGCCCGGTTCCTGCTCTGGAACCCGCAGTGAACTGACGCGACACCCGGCCCGGGACGTCCCGGACCGGCACAACCACGCGAGCGGGACGCCCCGCCTGAGGAATCCGATGTTCAAGAAGGTCCTGATCGCCAACCGCGGTGCCATCGCCTGCCGTATCCAGCGCACCCTGAAGAAGCTGGGCGCGGCCTCGGTCGCGGTCTACTCGGAGGCCGACGCCGGCGCCCGCCACGTCCTCGAGGCCGACGAGGCCTACCTGCTCGGCCCCGCCCCGGCCGCCGAGAGCTACCTGCGCGCCGACAAGATCCTGGCCATCGCCAAGCAATGCGGCGCCGAGGCCATCCACCCCGGCTACGGCTTCCTGTCCGAGAACCCCGACTTCGCCGACGCCTGCGCGGCGGCCGGCATCGCCTTCGTCGGCCCCACCGGCGACCAGATGCGCGCCTTCGGCCTCAAGCATACGGCGCGCGAACTGGCCGAGCGGAACGGCGTGCCGCTGCTGCCCGGTTCCGGCCTGCTCGGCGACGTCGGCCACGCCCAGGCCGAGGCCAGGCGCATCGGCTACCCGGTCATGCTGAAGAGCACCGCCGGCGGCGGCGGCATCGGCATGCGCCTGATCTGGAGCGAGGACCAGCTCGCCGAGGCCTATGCCTCCGTGGACCGCCTGGCGCGGGCCAACTTCAAGGAAGCCGGCATCTACCTGGAGAAATACGTCGAGAAGGCGCGCCACATCGAGGTGCAGATCTTCGGCGACGGGCGCGGCAAGGTGGTGGCCCTGGGCGAACGCGACTGCTCCGTGCAGCGGCGCAACCAGAAGGTCGTCGAGGAGACCCCGGCGCCGGGCCTGAGCGACCGACAGCGCGCCGATCTCCTGGCCACGGCGGTGCGCCTGGGCGAGGCCGTGAACTACCGCTCCGCCGGCACCGTCGAGTTCGTCTACGACGCCGGCACCGGCGCCTTCTACTTCCTCGAGGTGAACACCCGGCTGCAGGTCGAGCACGGCGTCACCGAGGAGGTGACCGGCATCGACCTGGTCGAGTGGATGCTGCGCCAGGCGGCCGACGACATGGCGCCCCTGGACAGCTTCCGGATCGCCGCCAAGGGCGCCGCCATCCAGGTCCGCCTCTACGCCGAGGACCCGAACAAGAACTTCCAGCCCAGCGCCGGCCTGCTCACCGCGGCCCGCTTCCCGAGCGACATCCGGGTCGACGCCTGGGTCCAGGACGGCACCCTGGTGCCGCCCAACTACGACCCGATGCTGGCCAAGCTGATCGCCTACGGCCCGGACCGGGAAACCGCCCGTAGCCGCCTGATCGCCGCCCTGGAGGCCTCGGAGGTGGCCGGCATCGAGACCAACCGCGCCTACCTGGCCCAGGTCCTGGACTATCCGGACTTCGTCGCCGGGCGCCAGATCACCCGCATGCTGGAAGGCTTCCACTACCGGCCCGCCAGCGTCGACGTGCTCGAACCGGGCGTCCAGTCCAGCCTGCAGGACTGGCCCGGCCGGACCGGCTACTGGGACGTCGGCGTGCCGCCCTCGGGGCCCATGGACGCCCTCTCCATGCGCCTGGCCAACCGCCTGGTCGGCAACCCGGAGGGCGCCGCCGCGCTGGAGCTGACCGCCGCCGGCCCGACCCTGAAATTCAACTGCGATGCCGTCATCGCCCTGGCCGGCGCCCACATGGCCGCCCGCCTGGACGGCGAGGTCCTGGCCTACTGGCGCGCCCACCCGGTCAAGGCCGGCTCGGTCCTGCAACTTGGCCGCGTCGACGGTCCCGGCCTGCGCACCTACCTGGCCGTCGCCGGGGCCTTCCAGGCGCCCGACTACCTCGGCTCCAAGGCCACCTTCAGCCTCGGCCAGTTCGGCGGCCACGGCGGCCGCACCCTGCGTACCGGCGACGTCCTGCACCTGCTGCCCGGGGCCGGCCCCGCCGGCGCCGGGCTCGCGGCCGCGCTGCAGCCGGAGCTGACCGACGAATGGGAGATCGGCGTCCTCTACGGCCCGCACGGCGCGCCCGACTTCTTCACCGCCGAGGACGTCGACACCTTCTTCGCCACCGCCTGGGAGGTGCACTACAACTCCTCGCGCACCGGCGTCCGCCTGATCGGCCCGAAGCCGCACTGGGCGCGCACCGACGGCGGCGAGGCCGGCCTGCATCCGTCCAACATCCACGACAACGCCTACGCCATCGGCGCGGTCGACTTCACCGGCGACATGCCGGTCATCCTCGGCCCGGACGGCCCCTCGCTGGGCGGCTTCGTCTGCCCGGCCACCATCGTCCAGGCGGAACTCTGGAAGATGGGCCAGCTGAAGCCGGGCGACCGCGTCCGCTTCAAGCGCCTGACCCGGGCGCAGGCCAACGCCCTGCAGCGGGCCCAGGACGCCGCCATCGCCGGCCTCGACCGGCCCGCCTGCGCCAGCCTGCCGGCGCAGCACGCGCCGCTCGCCAGCCCGGTCCTGCGCCACCTGGCCACCGAGGGCGAGAAGCCGGCCCTGGTGGTACGCCAGTCCGGCGACGCCAACCTGCTGTTCGAACTCGGGCCGCTGGTCCTGGACATGGAGCTGCGTTTCCGCATCCAGGCCCTGATGGAGGCGGTCAAGGCCGAGACCGCGGCCGGACGCCTGCCCGGGGTGCTCGACCTCACGCCCGGCATCCGTTCCCTGCAGGTCCACTTCGACCCCCGCGCCGTCGACCAGGACACCCTGCTCGACGCCGTGGTCGCGCTGGAAGAAGGCCTGCCGCCCTTGGACGACATGGAGGTGCCGTCGCGCATCGTCCACCTGCCGCTGTCCTGGGACGACCCGGCCACCCGGCTGGCGATCGAGAAGTACATGCAGTCGGTGCGCCCGGACGCGCCCTGGTGTCCGAGCAACATCGAGTTCATCCGCCGCATCAACGGCCTCGACAGCATCGAGGACGTCTTCAACATCGTCTTCAAGGCCAGCTACGTGGTCATGGGCCTGGGCGACGTCTATCTCGGTGCGCCGGTGGCCACGCCGCTGGACCCGCGCCACCGCCTGGTCACCACCAAGTACAACCCGGCCCGGACCTGGACCCCGGAGAACGCGGTCGGCATCGGCGGCGCCTATCTATGCGTGTACGGCATGGAAGGCCCGGGCGGCTACCAGTTCGTCGGCCGCACGGCGCAGATGTGGAACCGCCACCGGGTCACCGCCGACTTCGCGAAGCCCTGGCTGCTGCGCTTCTTCGACCAGGTCCGCTTCTACCCGGTCGGCCAGGACGAGTTGCTCAAGCTGCGCGAGGACTTCGTCAGCGGGCGCTTCAAGCTCGAGGTCGAGCCGGCCCGCTTCAGCCTGCGCGAATACCGCCGCTTCCTGGCCGACAACGCCGAGTCCATCGCCACCTTCAAGACCCGCCAGCAGGCCGCCTTCGAGGCCGAGCGCGAACGCTGGAAGGCGGCCGGCCAGGACGTCGTGACGACCGACGAGACGGTCGCCGAGGCCGGCCCGGACAGCGAGCTGGACCTGCCCGAGAACGCTCGGCCGGTGGCCAGCCACGTCGCCGGCTCGGTGTGGAAGGTCGAGGCCAAGGTCGGGGACCTGGTGCAAGCCGGCCAGACCCTGGTCATCGTCGAATCGATGAAGATGGAATTCGCCCTGGTGGCGCCCTGCGCCGGCAGGCTCAGCCACCTGTTCTGCAAGGAAGGCGGCGCGGTTTCGGCCGGCCAGGACCTGCTGGTGATCGAGGAGGCCGGCCAATGACGCCCCTGAGCCTGGACATCGCCAGCCTCAAGGCCGCCTACGCGGCCGGCACGCTGACCCCCGAGGCGGTCGCCGAGGAGGTCATCCGGCGCACCGCGGACGACCCGAACCGGGTCTGGATCGAACGCCTCCCCGACGACGCCATCCTGGCCTACGCCCACGCCCTGGCCGACAAGGACCCGGCCGCCCTGCCCCTGTACGGCATCCCGTTCGCCATCAAGGACAACATCGACCTGGCCGGGGCGGCCACCACGGCCGGCTGCCTGGCCTACGCCTATCTGCCGGAACGCAGCGCCTTCGTCGTCCAGCGCCTGGTCGACGCCGGCGCGATCCCGGTCGGCAAGACCAACCTCGACCAGTTCGCCACCGGCCTGAACGGCACCCGCTCGCCCTACGGCGCCTGCCGCAACGCCTTCGATCCGGAGTACGTCTCGGGCGGTTCCAGTTCCGGTTCCGCCGTGGCCGTCGCGAAGGGCTACGTCAGCTTCGCCCTGGGCACCGACACCGCCGGCTCCGGCCGGGTGCCGGCGGCCTTCAACAACCTCGTCGGCCACAAGCCCAGCCTGGGCTGGCTGTCGGCCACCGGCATGGTGCCGGCCTGCCGGTCGTTGGACACCGTCTCGGTGTTCGCGCTCACCGCCGAGGACGCCGAGGCGGTCATGGCCGCGGCGGCCGGCTATGACGCCGCCGACGCCTATGCGCGGCCGCTCGCCGGGCACGGCTTCGACTTCGGCTCGGCACCGGCCTTCCGGGTCGGCGTGCCCCGCCCGGAACAGCTCAACTTCTTCGCCAACTCCGAGACCGAACGCCTGTTCGCCGACGCCGTCGCCCGCATCGGGGCGCTCGGCGGCGAGTGCGTCGAGATCGACCTGCAGCCCTTCCTGGACACCGCCAAGCTGCTCTACGACGGCCCTTGGGTGGCCGAACGCCAGGCCGCCGTGGGCGCCTTCCTGGCCGCCCACCCGGACGCCGCCCTGCCGGTGATCCGGGACATCGTCGGCGGCGCGGCGCGCTGGTCGGCGGCCGACGCCTACGGCCACGGCTACCGCCTGAAGGCCTACAAGCGCCAATGCGATGCCATCCTGGCCACGGTCGACTGCGTGCTCATGCCCACCGCCGGCACCGTCTACACCATCGCCGAGCTGGAGGCCGACCCGGTGCGCCTGAACAGCAACCTGGGCTGGTACACCAACTTCATGAACCTGCTCGACTACGCCGCCACCGCCGTACCGGCCGGCTTCCAGGCCGACGGCCTGCCCTTCGGCGTCACCCTGTTCGGCCAGCGCGACCAGGACGGCCCGCTGCTACGCCTGGCCGCCAAGATGCAGCGCGCGGCGGGCGGCCAGGCCGGTGCCACCGGCTTGCCCTTGCCGACGCCCTGGCCGGCGCCCCGCCTGCCCAGCGGCCAGGTCCGCGTGGCCGTCTGCGGCGCCCACCTGTCCGGCCTGCCGCTCAACGGCCAACTCACCTCGCGCGGCGGTCGCCTGGTCGCCGCGGTCAAGTCGGCCCCGGAATACAAGTTCTACGCCCTGCCCGGCGGCCCCCCTACCGACCCGGCATGGTGCGCGTCGCCGAGGGCGGCGGCGCGGTCGAGATGGAGATCTGGGAAGTGCCGGCGCGCGAGTTCGGCTCCTTCGTCGCCGGCATCCCGGCCCCCCTCGGCATCGGCATGGTCAAGCTAGCCGACGGTGGCTGGGTACAGGGCTTCGTCTGCGAAGCCGCGGCGGCGGCCGGCGCGGAGGACATCACGGCGTTGGGGGGGTGGAGGGCTTATCTGGCGGGACGGAGAGTTTCCACACCATAAATGGATCGTCCATAGTGAATGTAAATAGTGACGATCAAACTTAATCGTCACGATTGCAAACTGGCTAGGAGATGGTAGGTTTAGCCCAATCGTAAATCTCTCTTGCCAGTTCAGCTGCTGACGGCAGACTCACTACGCGGAACCCATCTTGCTCCAATTTCCATTCGTATTCGCCAATTACATTCTCAATTCGCTTGTAATCCTTTGGCTCGATTGAGTCTGAGCTAGGCAGGAGCAGAAAAAGACCGACATCGTTCAGCTTCCGAACGCGAGAGTAGGTTGTCAAATCCCGACTTGACTTAAGCAGATTAAGCTCAACGCTTTGCGGTGTCTTATAGACCGCGGACGTGACGCTTCCGCAGGCCCGCGCAGTAAGAAGGTTAAGGTCGAGATAATGCTTAACTCCATCCTCTTCCAGTAAAATCCCTTGGTTGTTTTCGTTGACGATTCGGTCAAAATCAAGATGGGCTATGCGTTTCAGTTCGTCGTTTACAATTTTTCTCGCATGTGGTGTGTCCATTGATTCAAATTCACTCTTCAGCTTGTTCGGAATTGGCGACATTATCACCACTTCTCGGAAGAGTCTTTCAACGGTTAGCTCTAAATCGTCCCCTGATGTATACTGTGGCTGAGAGAGACTGAGGCAATAGGTGTCGAAGACAATCTCTGGAATGGCGATCTTTTGCTGAACGCCCCGGCGAAGTGTCTCCTCGGCATGAGCCATAATTTCTCGGATAGACTTCTGCGGAAAATAACTATGATAGATGCAATCAAATTTCCTTAGGTCGTCTAGTAACTTGAAATGCAAGCGTTCACCGGGAGACTGGACAACCACACCAACGGTAAAGCGTTGGGGCGCGAACACATCAGGCTGAATTTCGATGGTGCTCCACGCACCCGAAAACGCAACTCCAGGTATCTTTGTAGCTATGCTTCGTAGATGCGATACGTCGGCGTTCGATGAAAAATAAGAATTGCTCACGCTATCACCCCCAACGTATTTGCAAGCCACCCAGCCTGAGCACGCTCGTCGAGCGTTTTTAATACCTCGGTGGTTAGCGTTGCCGATAAATGCGGATATATTTTTGTGACAATATCTGCGATATCCGTGCGAACTGAATTAAACCCTGGTGCGTGCTTGCTTGCCGCATTTGCCATATCCACCTGGAAGCGCCGAAAATCTCCATAAGACAGGTGCTTCCGTGCTTCTGATAACAAACTTCTAGAATGGAATACTTTTCCGGTACGTGGCCAGAGCAGATCGTGAAGAATGGTCTCGTGGTCAATCGCTATATAACCACCGTTTGCTGAGCGAATTACATTGCCATAATTGCGATCTCTTAGATCTGTCCAAACATCAAATGATGCAATTTGCCTTGCATCTTTGCTGTGTAGGCATTGTCGCCGTGCAAGCCAGAACGCCCATGTATGTATCTGGCGAAGCGATTTACCGGCGACGACTTCGCAACACCAAGCTGGACAATAGTCGATACCATTAAGCTCCAGCGGGAGCGTCGTGCTTTGCCGCAATTGACTCAAGGGCACGATAACAATTGCCGCAAACGGCACGCAGGTGAGACCACTTGCACGAGCGAGCAGCCAACCAATTGCTTCACCAAGCAGTGAAGGGTAAGTAAGCGGCAGGAGTTTTACGAAACAATCTCGCAGTTTTCCGGTGCCGTCGGCAATTTTTGCTAAATGCGCTGTCCCGTTGGCCCCCAAGCTAGCTGGTCTTCCTCGATATTCACGCCATGCAGATGAGTCGAGAATAGGTACGCTCACCGTAACCCCCTAACAGTGTAACGAGCGAGTTTCGTTCGTTGTGTTTTACTTGTTGAAATCATAGCGCGCGTAGGGCGGAAAAGCGTAGCGTCTTCTGCCGAATGCATTATGGCTTACCCCACCTCTTACGCCCCGGTAGGTAGGTTGTCGCCACCTGCCAACCCCAGCAAAAGGGGTCAGTACAGAACAATCATCGGGGTCAGACCCCTATTGTTCTCTCAGATCGAGTAGGCATCCTCACCCAACCCAAGCTGGCCGAGAGTGTTCAAATCGCATCCCTGGCAGGCGGAACAGGCGAGGCAAGCATCGGCGGGATGAATCCCTCGTCGGTCAATGCCTTCACCACGCCGCGCAGGAGCATGTTGTTCGCGAAGCCGATGGTGTATTGCCGCGCCCCTTCCTTGATGGGCTGCAGCATGCCTGCCTCCACCAGTTTGCGGATCTGATAGGTGCGTTGGTTCGCATTCAGGCCGGCCAGTACCGGTTCCAGATCGTTTGCCTTGACGATGCCGAGCTTGATTGTCGTGTTGAGCACCGAGGCTTCCCGCGTCGTCACCAACTGCCGGTCGCGGGCGAAGGCCACGGCGGGCAGCAAAATCCTCGCCTGGAGTTGGGCATAGTCCGCCAGCCGGTCGATCTTGTTCAGTTCGTCGCGGATGCCCGCCAGTACATACGTGCACCAGGCCTCCAAGGCGGCGTCCGTACCGACATCGGCCGCCCCCAGCATGGCGTAGTAGCGCTCCCTGTCGGCGCAAAACACCGCCGCCGGGTTCAACAGCCGGCCCGCCGAGCTGACCCGGAAACCGTATTTGATCAGCTGGGCGTAGGTCAGCAGGCGCACCACCCGGCCGTTGCCGTTGCTGAAGGGATGAATCCAGGCAAAACGATGGTGCGCCAAGGCCACTTTCATCAAGTCGTACTTGGGCGGATCGGGCCGGTTGATGAAGGCCACCAGTTCGGCCATGTACTCGGGTACCCGTATCGCATCGGGCGGCAAATGCTCCGCCTGGGCTATCTTTACCGGACCACCACGGTAGGTCCCCGGCGTGCGGTCACCTTCCCGCTCGAGCGTATCGACCGTGGTGGCATGCAGGCCGCGCAGCAGGTGCTCGCTCAACGCCTCGCCCGGCTGCATGGCTTCTTCCACCTGGCGCATGGCCTGTTCGATGTTGGCGATTTCGCGCAACGCCTCGTTGTCGGCGCCCCCTTGGTGAACGCGGATTTCAACGTAATCCGCGAGTGTGGTGTGGTTGCCCTCGATGCGCGCCGAAGCCAGGCTTTCCAGCAGATGGAACACCTCCTTGAGTTGGAGAAATACGGGCGGCGGCGTGGTGCCGCGAATTTCCAGCCGGCGCAGGTGTTCCAAGTCGGTCAGCACGTCGAGCAGCGGTGAGTCGAAGCTCGGATTCAGCAACCGGAGATCGTGATGGACAAAGTGAGGCATGGCGCAACGCTTCTCGAATACCGTAAAAAATTATCTAAAACACCGTCCAAAAAATCATTTCAAGATAATAAGTTAGTTTCTAGCCGAAGGAATTTTATCTGCATTAGTTGGTGCGCACATCTGGAAAAACAGGGCGCTAAATGTTGAAACGCGGGCGGACGACAAGCTAGTTGGCGGCACCAGCCGTATGTGGCAGGCCCCCGGTAAATCCCGAGGAACTGGGGCCTAGCTTGCGGCTTGGCGGACAAGGCCGGGGAGCTTTGTGCCCCAATCTCGCCGCAGCCTCGGGCACCACGTTCGGCTAAGGCCGGAGCCTGATCCGGGCGCGAGGGAAGCGACGCGCCTGCCCCATTGACGGAAGGATTACCCCATCTCGCCAAGTCGTCTGGCGAATACCCCTGCGTTGGCGACTGGGTGGGCGACCACGCCACTTTGCGCGCACACAGACCCGTGACCACTTGCAGCAACACCCGGATCATCGCGTCCGCATGGTGGCGGCCGACGGTGTCGCACCGGACATCGCTGGACTTGGTGTCATGATTCCGAACCGGATTGGGCGTTTTTCCCCGCCATTGAGCGGCACTGCGGAGCGTGGAGCGCGCGAAAAGTCACCTGAAACTACGCAAGGGGTCGGACTTCCAAAACGGCCCCACCGAACTCGGCGCAAGACGGACCGCGCAATCCGCAACGAATACGCACGAACTAGCGTCTTCCACCCAGGGCAAGGTGGACCATGGTGCCCCAGGCGGGCGGCCAGCCGCGGATCAGCAGCGGCCCACCCGCACCGCCAGCGGCCAGGTCACCTGGCGGGCCACCTCCGGGTCGCCCCAGGCGCCGGCGATCTCGTCGGCTAGGGCGGCAACCGGGTCGCGGCCGACGGCGGCCAGGTAGCGGCCGGTCGCCGACCAGCTGCGGAAATAGCCGAGCAGGCGCGCCAGGCGCCAGTGCGTGGTCATGGCGAAGGCCGGCACCGCCAACTCGGCGAACGGGAATTCGAGGTCCCGGTAGCCGCTCTCCACCAGCGCCCGTTCGGGTGGCCAGTACGGTCCAACCACGTCGTGGTAGAAGCGCTGGACATGGGCGTTGACGCGCAGGTCGTCGACGCGCTGGACGCCATAGGTCCAGACCGCGAGGAGGCCGCCCGGACGCAGGACCCGGCGCACCTCGGCGTAGAAACGCGGCCGGTCGAACCAGTGCAGGGCCTGGGCCACGGTGACGAGGTCGGCCGAGGCGTCCGCCAGGCCGGATGCCTCGGCCGGCGCCTGGCGGTATTCGACGTGCGGATGGGCCTGGGCCCCGGCCAGCTGCTTCTCGCTGGCATCGGTGGCGACCACGCGGGCGAAGCGGGCCGCCAGGTCGACCGAGGCCTGGCCGCTGCCGCAGGCGCAATCCCAAGCGAGGGCGCGCGCCGGGGCCTGCTCGGCCAGCCAGTCGAACAGCGCCGCCGGGTAGCGCGGCCGAAAGTCGGCGTAGGCGCCCGAGACCGGGGCGAAATGGTCGTTGAACGGCTTTTCCAATTGGCTCATGCAGCCCTCCCGACGCCGCGCGCGGCACTGGCGCCAAGCATACACGCGCGGCCGGCGCTCAGGCCCGGACGATCTCCTCGTAGCGGCGCGCGAGTTCCCGGTAGAACGGGCCGGGGCAGGCCGCCATGCGGCGGCCGTCGACCTCGGCGACCGGGATCAGCTCGGCGCCGGTGCCGGTGAGGAAGCACTCGTCGGCGGTGTACAGGTCGTAGGGCGCCAGGGCGCTTTCCGAGACCGGGATGCCGGCGGCGAGCGCCAGTTCCAGGACCGTTTCGCGGGTGATGCCGGCCAGGGCCCCTTCGACCGGCGGCGGCGTCAGCAGGCGGCCGTGGCGGACCACGAAGACGTTGTCCGCCGTGCCTTCGGTGACCCGGCCGGCGGCGTTGAGCAGGATGGCCTCGTCGGCACCGGCCTGGTTGGCCTCGATGCGGGCCAGGATGTGGTTGAGGTAGTTCAGGCTCTTGATGCGCGGGTCGAGGCCGTCGGGCGGCAGGCGCCGGGTCGCGGCGATGATCAGGCGGGCGCCCTGCTCGCGCGACTCGCGGGCGACCATGCTCAGGCGGTCGGCGATGACGAACAGGCTCGGCCGGGCGCAGTTGCGCGGGTCGATGCCCAGGGCGCCCTCGCCGCGCGTCGCCACCAGGCGCAGGTAGCCGTCGGGACCGGCGAACGCGGCCACCGTCTCGGTCACCGCGGCGCCGAGGTCGTCCCGGCTGTATGGCAGGTCGAGGGCGATGGCACGCGCGGAATCCAGGAAACGTTCCAGGTGGGCCGCCAGCTTGAACGGCCGGCGGTTGTAGAAGCGGATGCCCTCGAACACGCCGTCGCCGTACAGCAGGCCGTGGTCGAACACCGAGATGCGGGCCTCGCCGGTGGGCACGAGCCGGCCATTCAGCCAGCACACGGCATGTTCATGCATGGTAACGCTCCATATAGGTCAGCAACATTGACTTATCAGCTTAGGGCTGGCCGGGCTAAAATGTCAACATGACTGACCTATCTGACACGACACCGGAACGCGAGCAGGCGCTCAACCAGGCCTTGGAAGCCCTCTTCTACGCCTTCAACGCCCTGGTCGCCCACCCCGACGCCATGCTGGCGGAACAGAACCTGTCGCGCGTGCACCACCGCATCCTGTATTTCGTCGGCCGCAATCCGGGCGTCTCGGTGAACGACCTGCTCGGCATCCTGGGGGTCACCAAGCAGTCGCTCAACGCGCCCATGCGCCGGCTCGCCGAACTGGGCTACGTGCGGGCGGATACCGACGCGGCCGACCGGCGCGTGCGCCGGCTCTCGCTGACGCCGGCCGGGCAGGCGCTGGAATCCGTCCTCTCGGGCGACCAGCGCGCCCGTTTCGCGCGCGTCTTCGCGCGCCTGGGCGCGGCGGACGAGGCCGGCTGGCGCCGGGTGATGGCCGGCTTGGCCGAGGACGAGGGGTTGACTTGACCGACCGGTCTATTATCATGCGCCACATGAACGCCGAATCCGACACCCGCTCCCGCATCCTGGCCGTCGCCCGCGACATGTTCCACGGCCGCAGCTATGCCGACGTGGGCATCCAGGAAATCTGCGAGGCGGCGCGCGTGCAGAAGGGCAGCTTCTACCACTTTTTCCCGTCCAAGCGCGATCTGGCCCTGGCGGTGATCGACGACATGGCGGACGACTGGGCGCACGGCTTCGTCGCCGAGGCCTTCGACCCAAGCCTGCCGCCGGTGGAGCGCCTGGACTACATGGTCGACGCCGCCTACTACTGGCAGAAGGCCTCCGCCGACCTGGAGGGCCGCATGCCCGGTTGCCTGTTCGGCAACCTGGCCCTGGAGATGAGCACCCGGGACGACGTCATGCGCGCCCGCCTGAACGCGGTGTTCGACAAGGCGCGCGACCAATTCCGCGCCACCCTGGACGAGGCGGTCGCGCGGGGCGCCCTGGCCGCCATGGACACCGAGGCGACGGCCTCCGCCATGCTGGCCTACCTGGAGGGCGTGATCCTGCTGGCCAAGACGCGCAACGACCCGGAGGTGATCCTGCGCCTGGGCCCTGCCATCAAGACCCTGAGGATAGAGATGGCGCACTGAGCTTTCCCGCCCGTCCCGGCCAAACCGGGACGGGCACCGACCCCCGGCCCGTTTTGGGCTTTTTTTGAACCCGCACTAGACCGACCGGTCTACTTGTGACAAGGAGATGCACCATGGAAAACACCCTCGACGCCCGCGGCCTCAACTGCCCGCTGCCGATCCTGCGCACCAAGAAGACCCTGAACGGCATGCAACCCGGCGACACCCTCAAGGTGGTGGCCACCGATCCCGGCTCGCTCAAGGACATGGCCGCGTTCTGCTCGCAGACCGGCAACACCCTGCTGTCGTCGCAACAGGCCGGCGGCGACTACGAATTCCTCATCCGCAAGGCCTGAACAAGGAGGAGCATCATGAACGTCGCCAAGCTGCAAGCCGCCGCCCCCGACACCCTGCCCACCGACCTGGCCGCCCTGGAGGCCTGGTTCGACCGTCGCCTGGACGAGAAGCTGGCCGAAAGGGAGGCCAACAAGGTGCCGTCGCTCTGCGTCATCGCCACCAAGGGCACCATGGACATGGCCTACCCGCCCTTCATCCTGGCCTCCACCGCCTCGGCCCTGGGCTGGAACGCCTCCATCTTCTTCACCTTCTACGGCCTCGAACTGCTCAGGAAGGACCTGCACCTGAAGGTCTCGCCCCAGGGCAACCCGGCCATGCCGATGAAGATGCCGTTCGGGCCGGACTGGCTGAAGCGCATCAACATGCCCATCCCCAACCTGGTGTCGGGCAACCTGCCCGGCTTCGAGAGCCTGGCCACCAGCCTGATGGAACAGACCGTGAAGGCCAAGGGCGTGCCCAGCATCAAGGAATTGCGCGACATCTGCATCGAGTCCGACGTCCGCCTGGTGGCCTGCCAGATGACGGTGGACCTGTTCAACTATCGCCAGGACGAGTTCATCCCGGAGATCGCCGAGTGGATCGGCGCCACGACCTACCTGGGCGAGGCGCGCAACGCCGACGTCTGCCTGTTCGTCTAGGCGGTCCGGCGCGCCCCCCGGGCGACGCCGTTCGGGGGCCGTGCCGGTATCATGGCGGCTGCACGGCAACCCGGAACCGACCATGCGTGTACTGTCCGTCATCCCGCCGATGACGCAGCTCAATACACCCTACCCCTCGACGGCCTACCTGACCGGCTTCCTGCGCGCGCGCGCCGTCGACGCGGTCCAGGAGGACCTCGCCCTGGCCCTGGTCCTGCGCCTGTTTTCCCCGGCCGGCCTGGACGCCGTCCGGGCCGTCGTCGAGGCCCTGCCGAACAAGCGCCGGACGCCGCGGGCCAAGGCCTTCCTGCGCGAATTCGCCCGCTACCGGGCCAGCGTCGGGCCGACCGTCGCCTTCCTGCAGGGCCGCGACCCCAGCCTGGCCCAGCGCATCGCCGGCCGCCGCTTCCTGCCCGAAGGGCCGCGTTTCGAATCGCTCGACGTCTACTACGACCCCGAGGGCGGCGACCCGCTGGCCTGGGCCTTCGGCGCCCTCGGCGTACAGGACCGGGCGCGCCACTTCGCCACTCTGTACCTGGACGACCTCGCCGACGTCCTGCGCGAGGCCGTCGACGGCCGCTTCGAGTTCGTCCGCTACGCCGAGTCGCTGGCCCTCAGCCAGGCCAGCTTCGCGCCCCTGGCCGAGGCCCTGGCGGCGCCCGAGACCCTGGTCGACGGCAGCCTGCGCGAACTCGCCGAGGCCGCCGTCGAGCGCCACGCGCCCCGGGTGGTCCTGGTCTCGGTGCCCTTCCCCGGCTCCGTCTACGGCGCCTTCCGGATCGCCCGGGCGATCAAGGCGCGCCATCCCGAGGTCGTCACCGTGCTGGGCGGCGGCTACGTCAACACCGAGCTGCGCGAGCTGGCCGAACCGCGCGTGTTCGACTACTTCGACTACGTCACCCTGGACGACGGCGAGCGGCCGGTCCTCGCCCTGCTCGAACACCTGCGCGGCGAGCGGCCGCCCGAGCGCCTGGTGCGCACCTACCTGCGCGACGCCGGCACGGTGCGCTACGTCGACTGCGGCGAGGCGGACGTGCCGTTCGCCGAGGTCGGCACGCCGACCTGGGACGGCCTGCCGCTGGACCGCTACCTGGGCGTCCTGGACATGCTCAACCCCATGCACCGGCTGTGGTCGGAGGCACGCTGGAACAAGCTCACCGTGGCGCACGGCTGCTACTGGAAGAAGTGCAGCTTCTGCGACGTCGGCCTCGACTACATCGGCCGCTACGAGGCCGCCGACGCCGCCTTGCTGGTCGACCGCATCGAGGCCGTGGTCGCCGAGACCGGCCAGACCGGCTTCCACTTCGTCGACGAGGCGGCGCCGCCCAAGGCCCTCAAGGCGCTGGCCGAGGAACTCCGGCGCCGGCAGCGGGCGATCTCCTGGTGGGGCAACATCCGGTTCGAGAAATCCTTCACCCCGGAACTCTGCCAGGACCTGGCCGCGAGCGGCTGCATCGCCGTCTCGGGCGGCCTGGAGGTGGCCTCGGACCGCCTGCTCCAGCTCATGCAGAAGGGCGTCTCGGTGGCCCAGGTGGCGCGCGTGACGCGCGCCTTCAGCGACGCCGGCATCCTGGTGCACGCCTACCTGATGTACGGCTTCCCGAGCCAGACCGTGCAGGACACCGTCGACGCCCTGGAATACGTCCGCCAGCTGTTCGAGGCGGGCTGCATCCAATCCGGCTTCTTCCACCGTTTCGCCTGCACCGCGCACTCGCCGATCGGCCTCCACCCGGAGCGCTACGGCATCACCCTGCAGCCGATGGCGCCGGTCAGCTTCGCCCGGAACGACGTCCGCTTCACCGACCCGACCGGCGTCGACCACGAGCGCCTCGGCACGGCGCTCAGCAAGGCGCTCTACAACTACATGCACGGCATCGGCCTGGACGAGGACGTGCGCAGCTGGTTCGCCGACCGGGTGCCGAAGCCGCGCGTCGCGCGCCACTTCATCGCCCGCGCCCTGTCCGAACCGGGCCCGCCTTAGCCGGGCCGGGGCCGGCTAGTCGTCGGCCAGGGCGATCACGGCGGCGCCGCTGGCGGGATCGATCTCGAACAGCATCTCGCAGTATTCGTTCTGGGGCTCGAAGGGGGTCGGATCATCGGCGCAACTGCAGCCGGCGATGATGCCCGAGTAGAACACCCCGACCCGGGCCTGGATGCGGCCGCCGACCTCGGCGGCACCGATGACCAGCGCGGTGACCGGCTCGTCGAGGGCATGGCTGCAGGTCGACAGGCCCTGTTGCAGGGGCAGCCGGGCCGGATCGAGGCCCTCCACCTCCCGCTTCAGGACCGCTTTGAAGTCGGCCGTGCCCCAGGCCTCGGCGGCGCCGGCCAGGCGGATCGCGCCGGTCATCGCCGGCGCGGCCTAGACGACGCTGCCGAAGCCCCGGTCGGCGGCACCGGGCGGGGGCTGCAGGCCGGCCAGGCGGCAGCCCTGGGCGATCGGGCCGTTGGGGAACAGCTCGTACAGGTACTTGATGCCGCCCTCGGGGTGGAAAAACTCGTCCAGGGCGTCGTGCAGTTCGCGCACGTTCACGCTCGGGCCGTCGTGGCGGGCGTAGAACTCCTGCAGGGCGCACACCACCTGCCAGTGCTCCTCGGTCAGGGCCAGGCCTTCCCGGCGCGCGAGGGCGATCGCGTCGGCACGCGACCAGTCGGCGGGGGCGAGGGGAAAATCCGGATCGGAGATGGGTTCGAAACCGGGACGAACGTAGCTTTCGGCGAAATAGTTCATGGTTCTCCTCCTGTCAGTGGCCGCCGCGGGACACGACGGCTCGGCTTACGAGTTAAGCCTAGCCGTAATAGTTGACCAATCCACTCGACATTGCAAGCACGCCATGACGCGCGCTCACAGGAGCGGCCGGCCGGCCCCGATCGCGCGCTTGGCCACGCGGCCGGCGCTGCCGCCCTTGATCATGAAGAAGGCCAGCCCCGGGCAGGACACCCGCTCGCCCAGGCGGGCGAGCAGCTTGGCCTCGCGGGTGAACCAGCCGCGCCGTTGCACGACGATGACGTGGACCGGACTGTCCGGATCGACCTCGACCACCTTGCGGCAAATCCAGGCCTGCTTGACGCCGTCCACGGCGGCCAGCTCGCGGGCCAGGGCGGCCAGCTCGGCCTCGGCCAGGACGGCGCCGGCGAAGGTGTCCTTGGCCATCACCCCGGCGCGTTCGGCGCGCCCCCGGGCCTCGCGGTCGAACTGCGCCTCGCCCCGGCGCAGCCAGGC
The DNA here is from genome assembly GCF_004337445.1 of Parasulfuritortus cantonensis. GTDB lineage: Bacteria > Pseudomonadota > Gammaproteobacteria > Burkholderiales > Thiobacillaceae > Parasulfuritortus > Parasulfuritortus cantonensis. The sequence goes on from NZ_SJZB01000032.1 coordinate 101,625, forward strand.
GTCGGCGCCGTCCCGGTCGCCGACGCGCCGGCAATAGTCGTAGGCTACCTCGCAGACCGGCAGCGCCAGGTCGAAGCGGGCCGCCGCCCGTTCCAGATGGGCCAGCCCCGCCGCATCGTCGCGCGCCAGCAGGAGGCGGCCGACGCTGAACTCGGCGTCGAGGTCGTCCGGATAGCGCCCGGCATAGGCCTGGTAGTGGGCCAGGGCATCGAGGCCGAGCCGTTCGCTCCAGGCCGCCCGCTGCCACGCCTCGTCGGCGCTCAACGTCTCCTCCGGCCGGGCCTCCAGCTCGGCCAGGCGGGCGCGCATCTCGGCCGTCTCGCGATAGCGTGCCTCCCAGGGCCCGGCGTTGCGTTCCAGCCAGGTGCGGTCGAACTCGGCCAGGAGCGCGTCGCAGCGGTCCCCGAACCAGACCTCGGCGGCACTCGGCCGCGCCGGCCCGGCCTCCGGCGCGGGGACGCCCAGGGCGCGCAGGCGGTCGGCCAGGGACGGGTGGGTATCGGTATAGCCGGTCTCGACCGCCAGGGCCGGTTGCAGTCCGGCAAAGCGCTCCCCGGCCGAGTCGGCCAGGAAGCGGGCCATGCCGCCGTAGGGCCCCGCCTCGGGCCGTTCCACCAGGTCGGCGCGGGCCAGGAAAGGCCGCCAGTAGGCCTCGGCCAAGTGGCCCGCGCCGACGTGGCTGGCGACCAGGCAGGCCGCCGCGTCCGCCGCCGAGGTGACGCGGGCCGAGAGGGCGTCGGCCTGGTATTCCTCGGCGCGCGCCAGGGCGAAGCTGTAGGCGCCGAAGTGTGGCGCATACCAGTCGAAGAAGCGGGCCATCAGCCGGCTGCCCCAGTCGCCCGAGCGGTCGAACGCCTGCATGACCCGGTCCCAGGTCTGGCGGACGCGGTATATCCAGGCACCGAAGCGGCCATGGTTCCCGGACAGGTGGCCGAGCTCGTGGCCGAGCAGCGCCCTGGCCTGGTCCGGCGACATCGCCAGGAGCAGCGGCAGGCCGAGCATGAGGGTGTTGCGCGGCCAGCCGAAGACGCCCAGGCGCGGGGTCTGGACGACCGAGGCGTTGAACTCGTCGGTAAGCATGACCGAGTGCAGGGTGGGCGTGGCGAGCTGCCGGGACAGGTCGGCCAGGACGGCGGCGAGGGCCGGGTATTGGCGCAGGTCCAGTTCACGGCCCTCGGGCGGATCGAAACGCACCCAGAGCGCGCGGCCGATGGCGTAGACCAGATAGCCGAGCAGGATGATGAGCTTCTTCTTGATCAGCAGAATGAGCAGTGCGGTGCTCGCGAGGGCGCCCCAGACACTGCCGACCAGCAGGGCCAGGAGGAGGAACAGGACGCCGAACAGGACCGCGTAGCCGAGCACGGCCAGGAGGGCGAGGCGGCGCCGGTAGGCGGCCGGGTCGGCGGCGCCGAGGGCCTCCGCACGCCGGATCAGGTCTTGGAAATGCTCACGCTGTTCGGTGGTACTGGCCATCGCCGGATCTCCCTTTTGGTTTTCCGGCATTCTGCCAGGGCCGCCGGCCCGCGCGCCAGCCGTGTCCTCAGTGCCGCCCGGCCAGGCGTCCCAGTTCCGCCAGGGCGGCCTCGGCGCGCCCGTCCCAGGTCAGCGCCGCGGCCAGGCGCAGGCAGTTGCCGTAGCGCGCCTGGGCCGAGAACAGGCGCCCCGGGGTGAAGCTGACGCCGGCCGCCAGCGCCCGCTCGTAGAGGTCCTCGGTGTCGATGCCCTCGGGCAACTCGACCCAGAGTACGAAGCCGCCGCCCGGCCGCGAGGCGCGCGTGCCGTAGGGGAAATAGCGCGCGATGCCGGCCTGGATGCGCGCCAGGTTGTCGGCGTACACCCGGCGCACCCGGCCCAGGTGGCGTTCGTAGCGGCTGTCGGCCAGGTAGTCCGCGACCGCGAGCTGGGTCAGGGTGGCGTTGCCCATGGTGCTCATGTACTTGAGGTGCTCCACCGTCTGCTGCCAGCGCCCCGGCACGATCCAGCCGATCCGGTAGCCGGGCGCGATGCTCTTGGTGAAGGACGAGCAGAGCAGGACGTTGCCGTCGCGGTCGTAGGCCTTGGCCGCGAGCGGCCGGTCGCGGCCGTGGCAGAGGTCGCCGTAGATGTCGTCCTCGATCAGGGGCACGCCGCGCGCGGCCAGCAGCCTGACCAGGCGCGCCTTGTTGGCGTCCGGCATGAGGCCGCCGGTCGGGTTGCTGTAGTTGCTCACCACCATCACCGCCTTGACCGGCCAGCGGTCCAGCGCCAAGGCCAGCGCCTCCAGGCTGATGCCGGTGTCGGGGTCGCCGGGAATCTCGAGGGCCTGCATGCCGAGCGACTCGATCGCCTGCAGGGTGCCGAAAAAGGCCGGCGACTCGATGGCGACGATGTCCCCGGTCCTGGCCACCGCGCGCAGGGCCAGGTTGAGGGCCTCCTGGCAGCCGTCCGTGACGACGATCTCGTCGGGACCGAAGCGGCAGCCGGAATCCTCGGCGCGCCGGGCGATGCGCACCCGCAGCGCCTCCTCGCCGGGCGGGAAGCTGTAGCGGCTGCCCAGGTCCTCGGCCGCGCGCAGGCAACGCTTGAGCGAGGCGCGCAGGTCGGCCAGGGGCAGGAATTCCGGCTGCGGCACCGCGGCACCGAAGGAGACCAGGTCCTTGCGCTGGGTGTTGCGCAGCATGCGCAGGGTGCGTTCGGTGACGTTGACCTGGCACGGCCCCTCGGCCGCGGCACCGGGCCGCGCCGGCGCCGGCGCCGATTCCGGCTGCCGGGCGTAGAACCCCGACTGCGGCCGCGCCTCCAGCCAGCCATGGCTTTCCAGCAGCCGGTAGGCCGCCACCACCGTGGCCTGGCTGACCCGGTGGCGCTCGGACAGGCGCCGCACCGACGGCACCCGCTCGCCGGGCGGATAGACGCCCTCGCGGATGGCATCCTTCAGCTGGGCGGCCAGATTCTCGTACAGGTTCATCGTCTCCTCCTGATGGAACCAGTCTAGCCGCTCGTAGCGCATCGGCACCGATACAGTCGCGTGCCCGGACCGGCGATACAGTCGCGGCAACGCCTTAACTGTAGTGCAGCAATTGGCCTTTCACTGACTCTGTATCGCCCACCCCGCGCTGTCTAGGATGGCCTTATCGCCCCGACCAGGAGACGGCCATGACCGCTCACCGACCGACACCACCGCGCCGCCCCGCCGGCCGGGCCGGCGACGCCGGTCTGCTGGCCCGGGCCTGGCTGGGCCTGGCGGCCTTCTGCGCCCGTCGGCGCGCCGAGGCCGAGTTGCGGGCCATGGACGCCCGCGAGCTCGGCGACCTGGCACTCGACCGCGGCGGCATCGGCTACGCGGCCCGGCACGGCCGCACGCCACGCTAGCCTCCGGCAGGCCGGATCGCGGCGAGCCGACCGGCGACGTGGCGGCCGCCCCTGAACCGAGGAGCCCCTCCGACCGTCTACCCACCTCCAGGCCCTGGACATGACGAGAGGAGATCACCATGAGCAACCAACAGCCCGCCCCCGAGACCCACGGCGTCACGACGCAGTTACTCGCAACGGTCGACCTCGGCCCCGAGATCGAAGGCATGGCCGGGCGCCAACTCAGGATGCGCATGGTCACCATCGAGGCCGGTGGCGTCTTCGGGCCGCTCCACGACCATGTCGACCGGCCCGGCGTCGTCTACATCCTGCAGGGGACCATCACCGACCATCGCAACGGCGTCGCCACCGACTACGGCCCCGGGGTCGGCTGGCCCGAGGACCGCAACACCACGCATTGGCTCGAGAACCGGGGCACGACGACGGCGGTGGAGATCTCGGTCGACATCGTCCGCCAATAGGCGCCTGGCCGCCCTCAGCCCCCGGAGGCCGCCACCCTGGCCGCCAGGCGCGCGCTGCTGAGGGCGCGCAGGAAGGCGGCGATGTCGCGCACCTGGGCCTCGCTCAGCTCGCGCCCCGGCACCCGGTGCAGGGCCCGGTCGGCGGCCGACCAGTAGGCCGCCTCGGCCGGGTCGGCCGCCCCCGGGACGACGCGGCGGCCGAGCTGGGAGGTGGCCATGATGCGGACCGCCTCCTCCAGGCTGGTCACCGCGCCGTTGTGGAAATACGGCCCGGTGAGCGCGACGTTGCGCAGCGACGGTACCTTCCAGACGCCGCGCCCGGCCCGTTCGGCGCCCAGTCCGTGGTCGTCGGCGAGGCGGTAGCGGGCGACGTAGGCGTTCCCGTAGGCCGGGAACATCCGGTACGGCGCGCGGGCGTCGAAACGGCTGGCGCTGCTGAAGTTGGGGCCGTGGTGGCAGATCACGCAGCCGACCTCCTCGAACAGCGCCATGCCGCGCACCTGGGCCGCGTCAAGGGCGGCGCGGTCGCCGCGCACGTAACGGTCGTAGGGCGCGTCGGCGGTGACCAGGGTGCGCTCGTAGGCGGCGATCGCCGCCACCACGGCGTCGATGTCGACCGCCTGCGCCGGCCCGAAGGCCGCCGCGAAGGCGGCCCGGTAGTCGGGTCGCGCGGCCACCCGGGCGGCCACCTCGGCCAGGCTGTGCATGCCCATCTCGACCGGGTTCACCGGCGGGCCCTTGGCCTGTTCCTCCAGCGACGGCGCCCGGCCGTCCAGGAACAGGCGGGCCTGGAAGGCGGCGTTCCAGACCGTCGGGGCGTTGCGCCGGCCAACCTGGCCGGCGATGCCCAGCGACGTCGCGCGGCCGTCCGCGCCGGTGCCGCCGGCGACGTCGTGGCAGGAGGCACAGGCCACGCTGTAGTCCCGGGACAGCGCCTTGTCGTGGAACAGGCGTTCGCCCAGGGCCACCCGGGCCGGGCCGACGGCGTCGGCCGGAGCGGCCGTATCCGGCAACGGCCGCCAGGCGTAGACCGCCTTGACCGGGACCGCGGCGGGCGTGGCCGGCGGCGTCCGCCCGGGCGCGCGCCCGGCGTGGTGTACTGCGCTCAGCGGTGCCAGGGTGGCTTGCGGCAGGGTCACCATCAGCGTGATGGCGGTCGCCTTGGCGGCGAAGGCGAGCACGCCCATGCCCAGCCCGGCCGCGAGCAGGAAGCGGCCACGGCCCGACAGGCCGGCCGAGGGCGCCAGTTCGCGCAGCACGATGGCCAGCACCGCCAGTGCCCCGAGCAAGGCCAGCAGGGCGAGCAGGCCGAGGAAGTCGAGCCATTCCGGGTACATCTTCCACCTCCGTTTGCATGCCAGTGAGGTGGCCAGGATGACGCCGCCGCTGCGGCCGTTCAGTAGCAAAAGCTACACTCGCGGCCGGGTCAGGGTGCGGGGTCTTCGACCAGGAGGAAGGGCCGGCCGACCGCCAGCCGGAAGCGCCCGCGCCCGGTCTTGGTCATGGTCAGGAACGGACAGCGCTCGGCCAGGCGGCGCTGGAGCAGGATCAGGCGGGCGTCCAGGTTGTCGGTGACGCCGGGCAGCCCGAGGGAGCCATCCAGGCGCAGCTCCCGGTTGCTGAACTCGTCGCGCCCGGCATCGCGGTACTCGCGTAGCAGCTTCCAGACGATCGCCCCGGCGACGCCCTTGATGAGGTAGTCGTTGTCGACGAACACGCTGTGGTCGGCGGCGAAATGGCGGATGGTCACCGTGGCGCCCGGCGGCACCGGCGCGGCCGGCCGCGGGGCGGGCATCGGCGCGCTGTCCTGGGCCGGCTCGGCGCCGCGCGCCAGCCAGTCGAGCTGGAGCGCCAGCTGGCCGGCCAGGACCGCCATGGCATCCTCGTCCTCGTAGCCGAAGCGCTGTTCGGACGGGCTCTCGACGTAGAGGACGCCGATCAGGCGCCCCGCCACCGCCAGCGGCAGGGCGAGCTGGCTGGCCGCCTCGGCCAGGCCGGGCAGCGGGATCTCGGTCTCCAGGACGATGCGGGCGTCGCTGTCGGCGAAACGGCGCCGGGTGGCCTGGCTGTAGCGGTACTCCTCGACGGCATGGCCGATGCGGATCGGCGTCCGCGCCGCCGCCGCGACCCCGACGATGCCCTCGCCCAGGCCGACCTCGGAACCGACCCCGGACTCCGGGTAGCCCCGGCTGGCGACCGTGTACAGGCAGCGCCGCCCGGGGTCGAGCAGGAGCAGCATGGCGTGGCGGATGTCCAGGTGGCGTTCCAGGCTCGCCAGGGCGGCGTCGAGCAGGCCGGCCAGGTCCGAACAGGGGGCCAGGTCGGCCTGGCAGGCGCGCAGCGCCGCCACCAGGTCGGTGCGCGGCGGGCCCGGCTGGTCGTGGTCGCCGGGTACCAGGCCGACGTCGAGCACCCGGTAGACGTCGGAACCGAGCAGGCGGAACACCTTGCTCATCCCGGTATGCGAGGCGATGGCGGCCAACCGGGCCTTCATGGTCTCGAACAGCGGCCCCTCGGTCTCGGTGCGCAGGTAGGCCAGGCGCAGCTGGTAGTGGGCCGCGCTGACCGGGTCCACCACCTCGACCAGGGCGTGCGGATTGGCCAGGATGTTGGCGCGGGTCTTGTTGAAGAACTGGTAGGACAGGGCGACGTGGCCGTCGTCGACGAAATGGACGTGCGACAGCTTGGCCACGTTGGGCATGCCATCCGGCGCACAGGTGGCGATGGTGGCCGGGATGGCGCCCTCGAAGCAACGCCGCAGGGCGCGCAGCGGCAGGCTCACGCGCCGGGCTCCAGGCGGCGCCCGGCCGCCGGCCCCGGGGTCTGCTCGAAGGCGCCTTCGGGACAGAAGGCCACCGCCATGGCCTCGTCGCGCAGCGGTGCCAGCATCGCGCTGAGGAACGCCTCCGGATAGCCCAGGGCGGTCAGTTCGGCGGCGAACGCGGCGCCGCTCGCCGCCATGGCGGCGGCGTCGGCCGCGGCCACGGCGCGGACCCGGGCGCGGGCCGCCTTCAGCTGCAGGGTCTCGTGCGTTGCCGGTCGGCTGAACACGGCGGCGACCGGGGCGCCGGCGGCGACGTCGCGCAGCAGCTCGGCGGCGCGGCGCCGGGAAACGTAGATCACCACCTCGCGACGATCCGCCGACACGCGGCAGCCGTAGGCCCGGCTCAGCGAGGGCCGGCCGTCGGCACCATGGGAGGCCAGGCCGATCGACAGCGGGCCGCCGAGGAAGGCGGCCTGCCGGGCATCCAGCAGCGGGGCGGCGGTTTTCTTACTGGGCACGCGAATGACCTAGCGAAACAGTCGGGTTAGTGGAGCCCATTATAGGTCCCGGCGGCGCTTAGGAAATTTTTAGCATTTCCCTAGCAAACACTTAGCGGCGGCGGCCGGGGCCCGTGCCTAATCTGCGCATCAGGCAATACGCCTTGCGATCCGATACGGAGGTTTCCATGCAACACCCTCGCCGCGGCCTGGCCGCGTTTCTCGTTTCCGCCCTGTGCGCCCCGGCCGCCTGGTCGGCCGGCACGGCCCAGGACGCCAAGCTCGCCGAACACGGCCGCTACCTGGTCCAGGTGTCCGGCTGCAACGACTGCCATACCCCCGGCTACCTGCAGAACGACGGCAAGGCCCCGGCAGCGCAGTGGCTGACCGGCAGCGCGGTCGGCTTCCAAGGCCCCTGGGGCACCAGCTACCCGAGCAACCTGCGCCTGCTCGCCGACCGCCTGAGCGAGGCGCAGTGGCTGGCCCGGGTACGGCAGCCGATGCGCCCACCCATGCCCTGGTTCAACCTGAAGGCGATGAGCGAACGCGACCTGCTGGCCATCTACCGCTACCTGCGCGCGGCCGGCCCGGCCGGCGCGCCGGCCCCGGCCGCCGCCGCGCCGGGCGTCCAGGTCGCCACCCCGTATTTCGACTTCACGCCGAAGAACCTGCCCAGCCAGGTTTCCTCGGCCGGCAAACCCTGATCCGGAGGTCGCCATGGCCGAGACAAGCCCCGAGCTGGCACGCCTGGAAGGCATGCTTTTGATCCGCGCCTACGAAGAACAGCTGGTCGCCCTGCACCGCGACGGCGCCCCCGGCACCTGCACCAGCGTCGGCCAGGAGGCCTGCGCCGTCGGCGTGGTGCAGGCCCTGGATGGGCGCGACCGCATCCTCACCAACCACCGGAGCGGCGGCCACCTGCTGGCCCGCGGCGCCGATCCCGGGCGCCTGATCGCCGAGGTGCTCGGCCGGGTCGACGGCTATTGCGGCGGCCGCTCCGGCAGCCTGCACATCTCGGCCGCCGAACTGGGCGTGGTACTCACCTCGACCATCGTCGGCGGCGAGTTGTCCATGGCGCCGGGCGTCGCCCTGGCCCAGAAGATGGGCCGCGGCGAACCGGGCGGTATCGTCGCCGTGTTCTTCGGCGACGGCGCCGCGTGCGAGGGCGTCTTCCACGAGGCCCTGAACCTCGCCGTGCACTGGCGCCTGCCGCTCCTGTTCGTGTGCGAGAACAACCAGTGGCAGGCCTACGTGCACCGCCTGGAGACCATGTCCGACCGGGCCATCAGCGCCTGGGCGGAGGGCCACGGCCTGCCCGTGCGGGTGGTCGACGGCAACGACGTCGAGGCCGTGCACGGCGCCGCCGCCGACCTGGTGGCCGGCATCCGGGCGCAGGGCGGCCCCGCCTTCCTGGAACTGTCCACCTACCGCCAGCGCGGCCACTTCGAGCCCGACGACCAGGCCTACGTCGACCCGGCCGAGTGCCAGGCCTGGCTGGCGCGCGACCCGATCCGGCGCCAGGCCGAGCGCCTGCGCGCGGCCGGCCGCCTGGACGCCGCCGGGCTGGCCGCCCTGGAGGCGCGGGTCGCCGCACGCATCGCCGCCGCCCTGGCTTTCGCCCAGGCGAGCCCGATGCCCGGCCCGGACACCCTCGACCGACACGTCTACGCCTGAAAGGGGACCCGATGTCCACGATGACTCTGGAACAAGCCGTGCAGCTGGCCCTGCGCGAAGAGATGGGACGCGACGCCAGCGTCCTCTACATGGGCGAAGGCGTCGCCACCAAGCACGCCGACATGGTGGCCGACTTCGGCGCCGACCGGGTCCGCAACACCCCCCTCGCCGAGGCCATCATCGCCGGCACCGCGGTGGGCGCCGCCGCGAGCGGTTTGCGCCCGGTGATCGACCTGCTGTTCGCCCCCTTCATGACCTACGCCATGGACGCCCTGGTCAACAGCGCCGGCAAGCTGCGCTACCTGTCCGGGGGCCAGTTCAGCTTCCCCCTGGTAGCCCTGGGCATGACCGGCGCCGGCTGGGGCGTCGGCGGCCAGCACAACCACAACCTGGAGGCGATGTTCGTACACGCCCCCGGCCTCAAGGTGGTCATGCCGGCCACCCCGGCCGACGCCCGCGGCCTGCTCAAGGCCGCCATCAGGGACGCCAACCCGGTGTTGTTCTTCCTCGACATCGGCCTGCTCCACCAGCCCGGCCCGGTGCCCGACGCCGTCGACCAGGTCCTACCGCTGGGCGAAGCGGCCGTGCCGCGCAGCGGGCGCGACGTCACCCTGGTGAGCTACGGCAAGACCGTGGCGGTGTGCCTGGAGGCGGCCGCCGGGCTGCAGGCCGACGGCATCGACGCCGAGGTGGTCGACCTGCGCACCCTGAAGCCGCTGGACGAGGCCGCGGTGCTGCGCTCGCTGGCCAAGACCGGGCGCCTGGTCGTGGTCCAGGAGGCCAGCGGCCTGTGCGGCGTCGCCGCGGAGATCGCCGCCCTGGCGGCGGGCCGGGGCTTCCCCTTCCTGCAGGCGCCGGTCGCCCGCCTGACCGGCCCGGACGCCCCGGCGCCCGGCAACTGGGCCCTCGAGCAGGCCATGGTGCCGAGCGCCCAGCGGGTGATGGAACAGGTCCGCGCCCTGGTCGGCACGCCCGCCCTGGCCGCCTGACCGGCTCAGGCGGAGGCGTCCGTGACCAGGCGGCGCAGGCCGAACAGGTCGCGTATGGTCACGGCGCCGCGCCGGGTGTCGACCAGGCCCTTGCCGACGAACTCCTGCAGCAGGCGGGCGATCACCTCGCGCGTGGTGCCCAGGTGCTGGGCCAGTTGCTGCTGGGTCATGCGCAGGACGCCGTCGGCGGCGGCCTGGATGAGGATGAAGTTGGCCAGGCGCTGGCGGTGGTGGCTGGAGTGCACCAGTTCCAGCTCCGACATGAGGCGGAACACCAGGGTCGACAGGGTGTGCACGGTGAGGTTCTGGATGGCCGGCTCGCGCTCGAACAGGGTTCGGTAGACGGCGCCCGGGATGAGGGCGATGGTGGTGTTCGCCTCGGCCTGCACCCAGGCCGGGTAGAGCAGGTCGTTGAACAGGCAGTTGAGGGCGAGGACGCAGGTCTCGCCCGGGTCGATGAAATACAGCGTGGCCTCGGTGCCGTTGGGCGCCAGGGCGAACACGCGCAGGCGGCCGGACAGCACGACGTAGGCGCCGGAGACCGGCTGGCCCTTGTGCAGGGCCATGCCGGCGCGCGGGCACTCCGCCTGCACCAGGCCGCGCGCCAGCACGGCCCGGCTCGCCTCGGACAGGCTGCGGAAGGGTTCGAAACGCTGCAGTTCGGCCAGGGTGGACATGGCGGCTCCCTCGGGTCGCCCGCCCGGGGCGGGCGACGGGTTCGATACGGCGCTCAGGCGGCGTGGCGCTTGAAGAACATGTCGCCGGGCGTCGCCGTGGTCACCTCGGTGATGGAGTCGAACGGCAGGCCCAGCTTCTCGTGCACCCGGCGCACCGCCTCGGCATCGGGCGCCATATTGAAGCAGAAGGCGCGCCCCTCCTCAAAGCCGACGTGGGTGCGCAGGGGCACCACGCCCTCCTCCGCGCAGGCCATCTCGTAGAGGCTGTAGAAGCCCTCGAAATCCTCCGGCGAGAGCTTTTCCGGGAAGGTCTGGCGGGCACGGTCGTGGGTGTCGATGTAGAAACGCATGGACTGCATGGTCATCTCCTGTGTGGTCGCGCCGGGATTGGCGGCGACACCCAGGTTAGCCATGCCGGGGCGGCCGTTCCGTAGCAAAAGCTACAGTGCGGCTCAAAGCGCGCCGTCGAGGCCGAACTGGTCGCGCAGGACGTCGGCCACCTCGGCCTCGGCCAGCAGCCGGCTGCCGACGCCGTCGGGGGCGATGGTCTTCAGGCGGTTGTCGAACAGGATGACGCGGCCGTCCGGGGTGTGGCGCATAACGATGCGGTGCCTCATGAACAGGCTCTCCGGGTAGGTCGAGTTGAGCCAGTTGGCGGGCATGAAGTCGACCCACTCGTGGTGGCCCAGGTCGAACGAATACTGGTCGGCCCAGCGCCCCTCCACCTCGGCCTTGAGGCGGTACTCGCGCGCGTCGAGGGGGCCGAGTTCGAAGCGGTCGTGATCCTGGCGCACCGGCCCGGCGCCGGCCAGGCGCATGGGCGCCCGCATGCCGTAGCTGCCGAAGCCGACGTCGCACAGCCATTCCTCGCCGGCCAGCGTGGCCAGGATGGCCATGTGGGTACGCGGCCGGCGCACCGGGGCCTGGATCATGGGCCGGCAGCCGACGAAACGGTAAGCCACCCCGAGCGCGCCCAAGGCCAGCGCGAACAGCCCGTTGACCTCGTAGCAGTAGCCGCCCCGTCGGCGACCGACCAGCTTGTCGACGATGGCCTCCGGGACCAGGGAGATGCCGCGTCCGGCGAGCACGTCGAGATTCTCGAACGGCACCGTCTGCAACTGCCGGCGCATGAGTGCGCTCACCGTGGCGAGGTCGGGCGCGACGGCGCCCGTGTGGCCGATGCGGTCCAGGTAGGCTTGCAGGTCGAAGTTGTCGGCTTTCATGGCGGCGTCCCGGTGGCGATGCCGACATCATACCCAAGCGCACCACTCGGGTAAGCCGCCGCCTTCCGGGCGTGCCGGCTTGCCAGGCCGGGATCGCCGGGGCTAGGCTGAACCGTTGCCATCACCACCCCGACCGCCATGCCGAACCGCCTCGAAGTCACCGTACTGGTGGAAAACCAGCCCCTGGGCCGCGGCCTGCTCGGCGAACACGGGCTCGCCTTCCACCTGCGCGCCGACGGCCGCGAGGTCCTCTTCGACACCGGCCAGGGCCTGGCCCTGGCGCACAACGCCGAGGCGCTGGGCATCGACCTCGCCGCGCTCGGGACCGTCGTCCTCAGCCACGGCCACTACGACCATGCCGGCGGCCTGCCCCTGGTCCTGGCGCGGTGCGGCCCGGCCGACGTCTACCTGCATCGCGCGGCCCTGGCGGCCAAGTTCAACCGCGACGGCAAGGACATCGGGGCGCCGGCCGCCGCCCTCGCCGCCCTCGGCGCGGCCCGGGTACACGAGGTGGCGGCCCCGACCGAGATCCTGCCCGGCCTGTACGCCAGCGGCCCGGTCCCGCGCCGGCATGCCTTCGAGGACACCGGCGGGCCGTTCTACCGCGACCCGGGCAAGGTCGAGGAGGACCCGGTCACCGACGACCAGGCCCTCTACGCCCTGCTGCCCGAGGGCGTGGTCGTGCTGCTCGGCTGCTGCCATGCCGGCGTCGTCAACACCCTCGACTACATCGGCGAACTGACCGGCGGCCAGCCCGTGCACGCGGTCATCGGCGGCACCCACCTGCTGCGCGCGGGGGAAGAACGCCTGGCTCGGACGGCGGACCTGCTGGCGCGCCTAGACGTCCGCCTGCTCGCCCCCAACCACTGCACCGGCCTGAACGCCCAGTGTTATCTGCGCCGCCGCTTCCCGGATCGCTACGCAGAAGCCCCGGCGGGCACGCGTTTCGTGTTCGGGAAGGCCGGCTAGGCGCCGCTTCGGTCGCCACGTGCCTGCGGGCCAAGTTCGCGCACGAACACCTCCCGCCCCGAGCCGTAGTCAGTGCTTCTTTCAACATGGCGGCCTCGGCATTTCTTCACTTTTACCTCAGCTTCGTTTTGACCGGCGGCCTGCTTGATGCGCCCTGCCCGCGTCTGCGTTTCCCTCGCGGCCCGACCGGCCCATTGGGCTCCAACCGGACGGTTCTCCGACCGGCCACCCGCGCCGGTGCTCTGCGAACCGCCCCCGGCGCCGTGGGGCGGGTCCGGTCTTCCACGGCACTTCTCCCGCAATTCCGTCAACTTGGCCTCCCCGGCGCAACGCCATACGGGAAGCGCTGATGCGCAACGCGTCTGCGGAAGTTCCGATGTGACGCCGCCGCGCCACGTGCAACCGGCCGGGATGCTATCGTGGCGTCCCGCAAACCGAAGCTGCGCCATGAACATCTGGGTCGATGCCGATGCCTGCCCGGCCGTCATCAAGGACATCCTCTACCGGGCCGCGAACCGGCTCCAGGTACCCCTGACGCTGGTCGCCAACAAGCTGCTGCGCGTGCCGCCGTCGCCATGGATACGCGCGCTGCAGGTGGCGCACGGATTCGACGTCGCCGACCGGCGCATCGCCGAGGCGACGCAGCCCGGCGATCTAGTCATCACCGCCGACATCCCGCTCGCCGCCCAGGTCATCGCCAAGGGCGGCCACGTGCTCGATCCGCGCGGCGAACGGCTCGACGCCGGCAACATCGCCGAGCGCCTGACGCTGCGCAACTTCATGGAAGACCTGCGCGGCAGCGGGGTGGAGACGGGCGGGCCGGCCGCCTTCTCGGCCGCCGACCGGCAGACCTTCGCGAACCGGCTGGATGCGCTGCTGGCGAAGTGCCTGCGGGAGTCGGGCAAGCGCCCCTGAAACGAGGCCGCAGGGCGTAGCGGGGTGCGGCCAAAGAGGCGCCACCGGCGACCGAGCTGAATATCGGCTTAATTAATACACTCGCCCCAAAAGCCCTATAAGCTAAGCAGTATTACTCACCACATTTCGTCCGGCCATGAAGATCCTCCTGGTGGAAGACTCCCGTTCGCTCGCGGCCGTCATCGGTTCCCGGCTGGAGTCCTTTGGCAACGAGGTGACGCTTGCCGAGAACGGCCAGATCGGTTTCGACAAGTTCGTCCAGGCGAGCTTCGACCTGATCCTGATGGATATCGAGATGCCGGTCATGAACGGCTTCGAGGCCACCACCCGGATACGCGCCCACGAGGCGCGCCAGCCCTGGGCCTGGACGCCGATACTGTTCCTGACCGCCTCGGACACCTCCGACAACATCGTCACCGCGATCGAGGCCGGCGGCGACGACTTCATCGCCAAGACCGTGCCGGAACCCGTGCTGCAGGCCAAGATGAAGGCGATGGCGCGCATCGCCACCCTGCGCCGGCGCCTGGCGGTCGCGAACGCGCGGCTGAGCGAGCAGGCCAGCCGGGACGGCCTCACCGGGCTGTACAACCGCCGGCACATGGACCTGCGCCTCGACGCCGCATGGGAACAGGCGGTGAACCGGGGCAAGCCGTTCGCGTTGCTGATCCTCGATATCGACAATTTCAAGAAGTACAACGACCACTACGGCCACCAGACCGGGGACGATTGCCTGCGCGCGGTTGCCGCGGCGATCGCCAAGGCCGTCGCCGAAGGGAACGCCCCCGAGGAGACCGAGCACGCCTTTGCCGCCCGCTACGGGGGCGAGGAGTTCGTCGTCGTCCTGCCCTTCGCCGCCCATGCCGCCTACGAGGCGGTGGCCGTGCGGGTGCTGGCCGGCATCCGCGCGCTCGCCATCGAGCACCTCGACAACGCGGGCATCGGTACCGTCACGGTCTCGGTGGGCGGGGCCTACCAGACCCGGGCGGCCGGGCGCATCGCCGACCTCTTCAGGTGCGCCGACCAGCGCCTCTACCGGGCCAAGGGCAACGGCCGCAACCAAGCCGTGCTGGCCGGCTGAGCACGCCGCCCCGGGCGCCGGTCAGTCGGCCACCGAGCGGGCCAATGCCGCCTCCAGCCAGGCCGCCTGCAATTCGAAGGAGCCGTCGGCCTGGACCCGGAAGTGCGCCCGGGCATCGTCGGACGCCTGCTCGAACAGGTCGCGGATCGCCCGGACGCGTACCTCGGGGGTGCGCATGCGCCCGGTCCAGGATTGGAACTCGGCGGGCACCGGCCAAACCTCGGCGGCCGGGCTGCGGAAGCCGGCCCGGTGCAACAGGGCGTGCCATTCCGAGACGCGGTAGTCGCGCACGTGCGAGGGGTCGCGCAGCAGTTCCACGCTCTGCAGCAGGGTGTCGAACCGGGGCGTTTCCGGCGCCACGATGTCGATCATGATCAGGCTGCCGCCCGGCTTCAGGACGCGTGCCGCCTCGGCCAGCGCCCCGGCCACGTCGGCCCAGTGGTGCGCGGAGTAGCGGCTGACCACGAGGTCGAAGGCGGCGGCCGGGAAAGGCAGCCGTTCGGCCGGCCCCTGGCGGGTGGCCAGGCCGGCCAGGCCGCGCCGCCCGGCCTCCGCCTCGACCACCGCCAGCATGGCCTCGGTCAGGTCGTAGGCGGTGACCCGGGCCCCGCCCGCGGCCAGGGCGAAGGCGGCGTGGCCGGCACCGCAGCCGAGGTCGAGCACGGCCAGGCCGGGCGTGCCGCGCGCCAACGCGCCCAGGCGTTCGAGGTCGGCGCCGCGGGCGTGCACGGCACTGGTCAGGTAGGCGTCGGCGACGGCGCCGAACTGGCGCGCCGCGAGGCGGTGCTGTTCCATGGCCGGCTCAGGCCGCCCGGCTCGCGGCCGGCAAACGCGTCCGCAGGCGCGCCGCGGCCCCGGCCAACGCCTTGACCGAGGCGGTGACGATGTTGGCGTCCATGGCCACGCCGAAGCATTCCGTGCCGCCGCCGGGTGCCGCGACCTCGACGAAGGCGCAGGCGCGGGCGTCGCCGCCGCTGGCCATGGCGCGTTCCTCGTAGCCGCGCACCTGGAGGTCGATGCCGATGCCGCGCAGGGCGTGCACGGCGGCGTCGATGGGGCCGTTGCCCTCGCCGCTGAGCAGGTGGGTGATGCCGTCCGCCTCGACGCTCAGGCGGATGCCCTGGACCCCGTCGCGTTCGTAGAGATGGTGTTCGACGTAGCGCACCGGCGCCTCGGCGTCGAGGTAGGTCTCGGCGAACAGGGCCCAGATGTCGGCCGCGCTCATCTCGCCGCCGTGGCGGTCGGTGTGGCGCTGCACCTCGGCGGAGAACTCGATCTGCAGGCGGCGCGGCAGGACGACGCCGTACTCGGTCTCCAGCAGGTAGGCCACGCCGCCCTTGCCGGACTGGCTGTTGACCCGGATCACGGAGCCGTAGCTGCGCCCGAGGTCGGCCGGGTCGACCGGCAGGTAGGGCACGTTCCAGGGCGCCTCCGGGCGCTGGGCCGCGAAGCCCTTCTTGATGGCGTCCTGGTGCGAGCCCGAGAAGGCGGTGAAGACGAGGTCGCCGACGTAGGGGTGGCGCGGATGGATGGCCTGGCGGGTGCACTGCTCGACCGTGCGGGCGACCGCGTTGACGTCGGCGAAGTCGAGCCCGGGGGCGACGCCCTGGCTGTACAGGTTGAGCGCCAGGGTGACCAGGTCGACGTTGCCGGTGCGCTCGCCGTTGCCGAACAGGCAGCCCTCGACGCGCTCGGCGCCGGCCAGCATGGCGAGTTCGGCGGCCGCCACCGCGGTACCGCGGTCGTTGTGCGGGTGCACGCTGAGGACCACGCCGTCGCGCCGGGCCAGGTGGCGGTGCATCCACTCGATCTGGTCGGCGTAGACGTTGGGCGTGGCGACCTCGACCGTGGCGGGCAGGTTGAGGATCACCTTGCGGTCGGGCCGGGCACCCCACTCGGCGGTGACCGCGTCGCACACCTCGCGGGCGAACTCGAGCTCGGTGGCGGTGAAGGTCTCCGGGCTGTATTCGAGCACCCACTCGGTCTCCGGCTGGGCCTCGGCCAGTTCCCGGATCAGGCGCACGGCGGACACGGCCATGTCGAGCACCTGCGCCTTGGTCATGCCGAAGACGACGTCGCGGAACGGCTCGGAGGTGGCGTTGTAGACGTGCACGATGGCGCGGCGCACGCCCTTGAGGGCCTCGAAGGTGCGCCGGATGAGGTGCTCGCGCGCCTGGGTGAGGACCCCGATGGTGACGTCGCCGGGGATGTGGCCACCCTCGACGAGCCCGCGCACGAAGTCGAATTCGGTCTGCGAGGCGGACGGGAAGGCGACTTCGATCTCCTTGAAGCCGACCTCGCACAGGGTGCGGAACAAGTGCATCTTGCGGTCCCCGTTCATGGGCTCGAAGAGGGCCTGGTTGCCGTCGCGCAGGTCGGTGCTCAGCCACACCGGCGGCCGGGTCTGGACCCGGTTCGGCCACTGCCGGTCGGCCAGGGCGACGGGTTGGAACGGGCGGTACTTGCGGGCGGGGTCTTGCATCATTTCGGGGGCTCCGTGACGGGCGATTTCGATGCCGGAAATGGTACCGGCACGGCACCGGCACAGGATTGCGAAATCGGCCGCAAAAATCCGAGTTTTGGAATATCCTGCCAATATAATTCGACACTAATAGTGTTTCTGCCAATCTGTCGCCTGATACGGGAATCCCATGCAACTCGACCGCTACGACCGCCACATCCTCCGCCTGCTCCAGGACGACGGCCGCCTGAGCAACCAGGAGCTGGCCGACCGCATCGGCCTGTCGCCCTCGCCCTGCCTGCGCCGGGTACGCGCCCTGGAGGAGGCGGGCGTCATCGCCGGCTACCGGGCCATGCTGGACGCCAAGGCGCTCGGCCTCAGCCTGATGGCGCTGATCCACATCTCCATGGACCAGCACACGCCGGAACGCTTCGAGGGCTTCGAGGCCGCCGTGCGGGCCATCCCGGAGATACTCGAATGCCTGCTCATCACCGGCCAGAGCGCCGACTACCAGCTCAAGGCGGTGGTGCGCGACATGGATGCCTACCAGGAACTGCTGCTCGACCGGGTCACCCGCATCCCGGGCGTGACCGGGGTGCATTCGAGCTTCGTGCTGCGCCGCGTGGTGGACAAGACGGCCCTGCCGGTACCGGGCGACTGAACGCGCCGCGCCGAAATCGCCGGGGTGGCCTATACAGAGAGGCGACAGCCGACCGCGGGCACGCCGACGCCGCGGCCGGACCGGACCCCGTCAGAACCGCCGAAAGCCATACCCGATGCCCCGATCGCGCGCCGACTTCGAGTTGCTGTTCCAATTCTCCAAGGCACTGTCCGTCGCCCTCGGTTTCCGCGACATCTACACCAAGCTGCATTCCGAGCGAGTGCGCGACCTGGCCTGCCTGCTGGGCGAGGCCTGCGGCCTGGACGAGCACGGACTGGAGGAGCTGCGCATCGCGGCGGCCTTCCACGACATCGGCAAGATCGGCATCCCGGACCGCCTGCTCGCCAAGGTCGAACGCCTGGAACACGAGGAACGCGCGGAAATCGAGCGCCATCCGCTCATCGGCGAGGAGATCCTGTCGGCGGTCGGCCTGCCCGGCGCCGCCGAGGCCGCACGCATCATCCGCCATCACCATGAGCGCTATGACGGCTCCGGCTACCCGGACGGCCTGAGCGGCGACGCCATCCCGGTCGCCGCGCGCATCATCAGCGTGGTGGACAGCTACGACGCCATGGCCGAACGGCGTTCCTACCACGCCCCGCGCGGGCACCGCCAGATCGTCGCGGTGTTGTACGAGGAACGCGGCGGCAAGCACGACCCCGAGATACTCGACACCTTCCTGCGCATCATCGAAACGAGCCTGCTCAGGGCGCCGGACGCCTAGGCCGGCGGCGCGCCGAAGCGGGCCCGGCATTCGCGCAGGCCAGCCAGGGCCGCCCTGGCCGCCTCAACGCCCGTAGCGGCCGGTCAGGACCGCCTTGCCGAGCGTGTTCTGGTGCAGGTAGAAGCCGACCATGGCGGCCGGGGCGTTGGCGTCCAGGGGCAGGCTGTCGGCCTTCAGCGCATAGACCGTGAAGATGTAGCGGTGCGGCTTGTCGCCGACCGGCGGGCAGGGGCCGCCATAGCCGGGCTGGTTGAAGTCGGTGCGGCTCTGCACGGCGCCGGCGGGCATCAGCCCGGCCTGGACGGCGCCGGCCCCCTTCGCCAGGGCGCGGGTGTCGGCCGGCAGGTTGAACACCAGCCAGTGCCACCAGCCGCTGCCGGTCGGGGCGTCGGGGTCGTAGACGGTCACCGCCAGGCTCTTCGTGCCGGCCGGGACGCCGGACCAGGCCAGGGCCGGCGAGACGTTGCCGCCCTGGCAGCCGAAGCCGTTGAAGACCTGCTCGTCGGCCAGGCGGGCGCCCGGCTGCAGTTCCGGACTGGTCAGGCGGAAGTCGCCGGCCTGGGCGCTGGCCGCGGCGGCCAGCAGGCAGGCGAGGGTCAGGCGTCGATACATGATGCTCTCCTCGAAATGGCGGACCCGGGCAGTTTGCCCGCCCGGGTCCGGGGTTGTCATCCGGGTCAGGCCCGCGCGGCGGCGGGCGTGGCGGCGCGCATGCGGTGCAGGTCGGGCAGGAAGACCGCGAGCAGGCCGATCAGGGGCAGGTAGGAACACAGCCGGTAGACCGCCTCGATGCCCCAGTGGTCGGCCAGCTGGCCCATCACGGCGGCGCCGACGCCGGCCAGCCCGAAGGCGAGGCCGAAGAACAGGCCGGCGATGGTGCCGACCCGGCCGGGCACCAGCTCCTGGGCATAGACCACCATGGCCGGGAAGGCCGAGGCGAGCAGGAAACCGATGACCAGGGTGAGCAGGGCCGAGGTGCCGAGGCCGACGTAGGGCAGCGCCAGGGTGAACGGCGCCACGCCCAGGATGGACAGCCAGATCACCTGCTTGCGGCCGATGCGGTCGCCGATCGGCCCGCCCAGCAGGGTGC
The DNA here is from genome assembly GCF_004337445.1 of Parasulfuritortus cantonensis. GTDB lineage: Bacteria > Pseudomonadota > Gammaproteobacteria > Burkholderiales > Thiobacillaceae > Parasulfuritortus > Parasulfuritortus cantonensis. Next base: position 121,159 of record NZ_SJZB01000032.1, read on the forward strand.
CGGCCGCCACCGAGGCGGTGAAGTAGAAGAGGTGGTACTGGGCGGTGCGGGTGTCGACCTGGTAGTGCTGCATCAGGTAGAAGATCAGGTAGCTGTGGATGCTGGCCAGGTAGAAGAACTTGGAGAACATCAGCGCCATGAGCACGGCCAGGGTGGCGGCCACCTTGCCGCGCGCCAGGCCGGGACCGGCCGGCGCGGCCGCCTTGCGCGGCCGGCGGTGCTGGTGCCGGTACCAGAACCCGACGCCGGTGAGGACGATCATGCCGACCAGGGCGATCAGGGAGAACACCGCCAGGCTCTTCTGGCCGTGCGGCAGGACCACCCAGGCCGCGAGCAGGGGCCCGAAGGCGGCGCCGGCGTTGCCGCCGACCTGGAAGATCGACTGGGCCAGGCCGTGGCGGCCGCCCGAGGCCATGCGCGCCACCCGCGAGGCCTCCGGATGGAAGATGGAGGAACCGCTGCCGACCAGGGCGGCCGCCGCCAACAGCATGGGGAAGCTCGAGGCGAGCGAGAGCAGGAGCAGGCCGCTCAGGGTGCAGGCCATGCCGAGGGCCAGGGAGAACGGCTTCGGGTGGCGGTCGGTGTAGGCGCCGACCACCGGCTGCAGGAGCGAGGCGGTGAACTGGAAGGCCAGGGTGATGAGGCCGACCTGGCCGAAGCTGAGGGCGAAGCCGGTCTTGAACAGCGGGTAGCTGGCGATCATCAGCGACTGCATGGTGTCGTTGAGGAAGTGCGAGAAGCTGATCGCCCCGAGCACCGGGAAGACGGTGCGTTCGGGCGGCGTGGTCGCGGCGGTCATGTGGAAACACTCAGGTGGATGTCGTCCGGCCGACTTTATGGGCTAACATGGCTGTCCGTCTCGCTGAATTCAGGCAACAATCCTTTCGAAATGGACACCCCACACCGCCACGGCCAGGGTCTCGACCAAGGCCACATGCCGGTCACCGGCAAGGCCATCGACTATGCCTCCGGCTGGCGCGTGCCCGGCCACAGCCACCCGACCAACCAGCTCATCCATGCCGTGCGCGGCGTCATGGTGGTGGCGGCGGCCGGCGGCCAGTGGGTGGTGCCGCCGACGCGCGGGCTCTGGATGCCGGCCGGCGTCGACCACCGCATCCGCATGGTCGGCGACGTCCAGGTGCGCACCGTGTACATCCGCCCCGACGCCAGCCCGAGCCTGCCCGGCGAGGTCGAGGTGGTGGGCATCTCGGCGCTCCTGCGCGAACTCATCCTGGCCGCCATCGAGATCCGCCAGCCCTACCTGGACGACTCCCGCGACGGCCGCCTGATGCGCCTGCTGCTCGACGAGGTGGCCGTGCTGCCCAGCCTGCCGCTGCGCCTGCCGCAGCCGAGCGACCCCGACCTGCTGACCATCTGCCGGGCCCTTGCGGAGACGCCGGACGACCCCTCCACCCTGGGCGAATGGGCCGCACGCCTGGGCGTCGACGCCAAGACGGTGCAGCGCCGCTTCGCCCGCCACACCGGCATGACCTTCGGCCAGTGGCGCCAGCAGGCGCGCCTGATCACCGCCCTGGAGCAGCTGGCTGCGGGCGCCAAGGTGGTCGACGTGGCACTCAACCTGGGCTACGGCAGTCCGAGCGCCTTCACCACCATGTTCAAGCGCCAGTTCGGCGCCACCCCGAGCACCTACTTCCGCTGACCCCTACATGATCCTGTCGACGCACCCGCTGCGGGCCCTGCGCGCCCGTGACTTCCGCATCTACTTCGCCGGCCAGCTGGTCTCGGTGGCCGGCACCTGGATGCAGCAGATCGCCATGGCCTGGCTCACCTACCGGCTCACCGACTCGGTGTTCATGCTCGGCCTGCTCGGCTTCGCCAGCCAGGCGCCCATCCTGGTGTTCGGGCCCCTGGGCGGGGTCTGGGCCGACCGCCTCGACCGCCGCACGCTCATGATGTGGACCCAGACCCTGGCCATGGCCCAGGCCCTGGTCCTGGCCGTGCTGGCCTGGCAGGGCTGGGCCACGCCGGCCCTGCTGCTCGGCCTCGCCTTCGTGCTCGGCTGCGTCAACGCGGTCGACGTGCCGGCCCGGCAGTCGCTGGTCGTCCACCTGGTCGGCGACCGCACCGTGCTGCCCAACGCCATCGCCCTCAACTCGTTCATGATGAACGCCACCCGCTTCGTCGGTCCGGCCCTGGCCGGCTTCATCGTCGCCTGGGCCGGCGAGGCGGTCTGCTTCCTGCTCAACGCCCTCTCCTACCTGGCCGTCCTGCTCGCCCTCATGGCCCTGCACGCGCGCCCGGGCGGCGACGCCTCGAAGCGCCCGCTGCATGCCCTGCGCGAGGGCCTCGTCTACACCTTCGGGCACCGCGACATCCGGCGCTTCCTGCTCCTGGTCGCCATGGTCAGCTTCCTGATCGCGCCCTACGTGGTGATGATGCCGCTGTACGCCCGCACCATGTTCCACGGCGACGCCCGCACCCTCGGCCTGCTGGTCAGCAGCGCCGGCGCCGGCTCGCTCTCGGCCGCCCTGTTCCTGGCCTCGCGCACCTCGATCGCCGGCCTCGCCCGGCGCGTCTCCCTGGCCGCCGCCCTCGCGGGCCTGGCCTTGGCCCTGTTCGCGCTCAACGAGGTGCACGCCCTGGCCTACCCGATCCTGATGGTGCTCGGCTTCTCGGTGGTCCTGGTCGCGGCCGGCAGCAACACCCTCCTGCAGAGCTGGGTGCGCGACGACATGCGCGGCCGGGTCATGGCGACCTTCTCGATGGCCTTCCTCGGCGTGGCGCCGCTCGGCAGCCTGGCGGTGGGCAGCCTGGCCCACGTCGCCGGCATCCGGCCGACCCTGTTCCTGTGTGGCCTGGCCGCCCTGCTCGGCGGCCTCGCCCACCGGCGCGCTCAGGCGCGGTCCCAGTAGGGCTCGCCGGCCAGGCGCTCGGCCAGGAAGTCGATGAAGCCGCGCACCCGCCCGGACAGGTGGCGGGTGGGCGGGTAGACCGCGTACACCGACAGCTCCGGCCAGGCGTGGTCGGCCAGCACCGGCACCAGGGCCCCCTGGCGCAGGGCCTCGGCGACGTAGAAGGTCGGCAGCAGGATGACGCCGAGGCCGTCCAGCGCCGCACGCAGCAGGAAGTCGCCGCTGCTCGCGGTCACCCGCGCCGGCACCCGGATGCTGCCCGGCGTACCGTCCGGACCGACGTAGTTCCACAGGCCCGGCTCGCTGCTGTCGCTGTAGACCAGGCAGGCGTGGCCGGCGAGCTCGCCGGCACGGCTGGGGGCGGCGTGCGCGGCCAGGTAGGCCGGGCTGGCGTAGACGCCGTGGCGGACCGGCGCCAGGCGGCGGGCGATCAGGCTGGAATCGTCCAGGCGGGCGATGCGGATGGCGAGGTCGAAGCCCTCCTGGATCAGGTCGACGCGGCGG
>NZ_SJZB01000027.1 GCF_004337445.1 Parasulfuritortus cantonensis
CAGCAGGGCCATGCCGCCCGAACTGTCGTTGAGTATCTGGCAGGCCACCGGCTCGGCGCCATCGCCAGGCGCGTCCGCCGAAGCAAGCCGGCCATGCACGGCCGGCAGCCCGATCAGGACGGTGCGCTGGCTGCGCTGGGCCGGCCGATGCCGGGAGGCAGTACGCTGGGTCGAGGCGCCCCAGCACAGCTTGAGGCGCTGCAACAGATCGCGATAGCCCGGGTGCCGGATGGCCGGAACGTCCTCGGGCGCGGCCCGGCCACGCTCGACCTGGCTGATCAGCAGGGCCAGCTTGCGTACCAACGGAGCGGTATTCAGGACCAGGTCGCAGTCCGGCACGACGTTGCGCTGCCAGGCGAGCGGGAAGGGCGGCCTGTCCTGGTGCGCCCGGATGCCGAAGACGCCGCTGTGGCGCGCCGATGCCGGCGGTTCGAGGGTCGCCAGGGCGCCATGGCGGGCGATCAGGTCGGTGACCCAGACGCGCTCCTGCGCGGACAGGTGATAGGGATCGGCGCTGGCTTCCAGCAACAGGGCCAGGTAGAGGTCGCGCAGGCTGGCCGGCGTACGGACCAGGTCCGGCGTCTCGGCCAGGCCGGACTGGAGCAGGCGCAGGCCGATCCGGTGGCAGTCTAGCCAGAAGCCCTCGGGCAGTTGGCGGTGGCTCAGGTGGCAGATGTCCATCGCCTCCAGCCGGGCGTGCAGGAAGCGGCTGTAGTAGACCGGCAGCGGATTGCCGCCGAACAGGTGCAGCGCCCGTTCGCCACTTTCCAGGAGCAGGTGCTTGGCGAAGTCGGCGACCGCGCCGAGCAGGGCGACGGCGCCCTCGACGTGGGCCTGCTCGACCTCGTCCATGGGCAGGGCCATGTGGCGGAACTGCCTTTCCAGGACGTTCAGGGTACGCCGGACGTCGGCCGAGACGAGATCGAGCAGTTGCTTGCGGAAACCGGCCGGCAGCTCGGCGCGGTCGTGCGCCGCCAGGTACCCGGTCAGGCGCCGCGCGCTCTCCAGGGGATCGTCGAGCGGCAGGGCGGCGAGCCAGGACTCGACTTGCCCGGCTTTCGTGGCAAGGGTTATATTGGCCCCCGCTTCCGGGCCGGACTGCTGTTGGGACGGCTTCATGGGACGATCCGTTTCTCGTCAGCCCAATCTATTCCGTCATTCTCGTCAAAAATCCATGAACCTGCTGGAAAAACTGTTTGAAGGCCTGATCTGGCGCAGCCGCTACGCCGTCCTGTTCGCGGTCGTCGCCAGCCTGGCCGCCGCCCTGGCGATCTTCTACATCGCCACCGTCGACGTCGCCTACATGGTCGGCCACCTGCTCCACTACGCCGACCCGAACCTCGACGCCGAGGCGCGCAAGGCCATCCACGACAGCACGGTGACCCACGTCGTCGAGGTGGTCGACGGCTACCTGCTCGGCACCGTCATGCTGATCTTCGCCCTCGGCATGTACGAGTTGTTCATCAGCGACATCGACGAGGCCAAGGGCAGCAAGGCGTCGAGCAAGATACTGGTGGTGGAGAACCTGGACGACCTCAAGCAACGCCTGGCCAAGGTGATCATCATGATCCTGATCGTGACCATCTTCGAAATGGCGCTCAAGCTCTCGGTCGGCACCACCCTGGACCTGCTCTTCCTGTCCGGCGCGGTCGCCCTGATCGGCCTGGCCCTCTACCTCACCCACGCCTCGGACGGCAGCGACCGCGGCGGCGGCCACCCGGCGGGCCCCGGGCATTGAGCGAACTTGCGGCGCCGCAGCCGGTCCACCGCCTGTTGCCCTGGATACCCGAACCATGCTGAAACGTGCCCTGCTGACCCTGTTCCTGCTCGCCTTTGCCGGCGGCGCCGCGGCCTTCGACCTGGTGGACAGCCAGGGCCGGAGCCACAGGCTGGCCCAGTACAAGGGCAAGTGGGTGCTGGTCAACTACTGGGCGACCTGGTGCCCGCCCTGCCGGATGGAGATCCCCGACCTGGCGGCCCTGCACCGCGACAAGCGGAACAACCTGGTGGTGCTGGGCATCGCCATGGATTACCAGGACCCGCGCGAAGTGCTCGAGTTCGCCAAGCGCAAGGCGATCCCCTACCCGATCATCCTGGGCGACGACCGGGTCGTCGACCAGGTCGGCCCGGTACGCGGGCTGCCCACCACCTACCTGTACGACCCGCAGGGCAAGCTGGTGGCCTACAATGTCGGCGCGCTCACCCGGGACGCCGTCGAGGAGTACATCGGCGCCAGGAAGAAGACGCCAGCCAGATAAGGCCGGCCCGGCCGCCGAACTTGAAGAGGAGATGAATCGTGCGTTGGATACTGTTGTTTCTGGCCCTGCTGAGCCTGCCGGCCGCCGCCGAGGTACGCGACCCGAACGAGAACTTCTTCCAGCCCAAGCTGGGCGACCTCAAGGATGACCTGGCCGCCGCCCGTTCCGAAGGCAAGCAGGGCATCCTGCTCATGTTCGAGATGGACGACTGCCCGTTCTGCGACCGCATGAAGCACACCGTGCTCAACCAGTCCCAGGTGCAGGACTACTACCGCAAGCATTTCATCATCTATCCCATGGACACCAAGGGCGACGCCGCCCTGGTCGACTTCAAGGGCAAGAACACCACCGAAAAGGACTTCGCCCTCGAGCAACGCGCGCGCGCCACGCCCACGTTCATCTTCTACGACCTCGACGGCAACGCCATGGCCCGTTTCACCGGCGCCACCCAGACGGTCGACGAATTCCTGCTCCTCGGACGCTACGTGGTGGAGGGCACCTACAAGAGCGTGCCCTTCAACGTCTACAAGCGCCAAGCCGCGGCCAAGTAAGCCGTGCGCCGCCTGATCGCCTCGTTCGGCCTGGCGCTGGCGCTGAACGCCGGCGCCGCCGACGAGCCCCTGACCCTGGAGCAGGCGCTCGCCTACGCCGACCAGCCGCACCCGGACCTCGGCCTCTACCAGGCGGAGGTCGACCTGGCCAAGGCGCAGGAACTCCTGGCCGAGAGCCAGAACGACTTCCGCGTCACCCTGGCGGCCGGCCTGCGCAGCGGCCGCAACAGCCTCAACCACGACGGCTTCGAGTCCGACAACCTGGCCAGCCTGAACGCCCGCAAGACCATCTGGGATGGCGGCCGCACCGAACTCGCCACGGCCGCGGCCCGTCTGGAGAGCGCCGGCCGGGTCAACCGGCTGCTGGACGCCCGGGCCCAGCGCCGCTTGGCCCTGATGACCCGCTTCTTCGACGTCCTGGCCACCGACCTGCAGTACGCCGCCGACTCGGAGTTCACCGCGGTCGCCTACGTGAACTGGGACAATGCCAAGGACCGCCAGCAGGTGGGCGAACTGTCCAGCGTCCAGATGGCCGACCTCGAGGCGCGCTTCCAGGAAGCCCGGGTGAAGCGCAACGACACCCTGCGCCAGGCGCGCGCGAAGCGGGCCCTCCTGGCCGCCGCCATGAATCGGCCGGGCGAGTTGCCGGCCGAACTGGCCGACCCGGTGCTGCGCGGCAACGACCGGGCCCTGCCCGAGTTCAAGGACCTGCTCGCGGCCCTGGAGGCCAACAGCCCCTTGCTGCAGGCCCAACGACAACTCCTCGAGGCCTCCCGGCAACGCCTGCAGGCGCAACGCGCCGAGAACCGTCCCAGCCTGGACGTCGAGGCCGAGACCGCCACCTACAGCCGGGAGACGGCCACCCGCGACAATCTCCGCGCCGGCCTGAACCTGACCTGGCCGCTCTGGCAGGGCCGCCGGGTGGACGCCGCCGTGGCCGTCGAACAGGCCCGTTTCCAGAGCCTCCAGGCCCAGTACGACCGCCTGCTCCTGGACCTGCGCCAGGCCCTCTTCGAAACCCGCGAGGAGATTGCCTTCCTGGTCGAGAGCGAACGGCCGGCGGCGCGCGCCAACGCGGCCATGGCCGACTGGAACCTGGAACGCGCCCGCGCCGAATACGAACTCGAACTGAAGACCACCCTCGGTACCAGCATGGCCGACAGCCAGCGCGCGCGGATGCGCAGCAAGGCCGCGGAATACCGCCTGGCCCTGGCCTGGGCACGCCTCGACGCGCTGGTCGGGCAACCCTGCTGCCAGGTGGCGAGCGCGGAGGCCGGCCGCTGATGTCCGTCCGCCCACCACTCCCCGCGCGCCGTGCGGGACGTCCGCCCCGGAGAACGACGATGATGACCCGTACCCTGATCCTGGCGCTGTTCGCCGCCCCGGCCTGGGCCGCCGACCTGTCCGGCCAGCTCGACTGGTCGCAGCGGGTGGTGATCGCCACGCCCCTGGCCGGCGTGGTCGAGACGGTCGAGGTCCTGCCCGGCCAGCGCATCGCCAAGGACGGCGTCCTGCTGAGCCTGAACCAGACCGTCTACAAGGCCGGCCTGATGGAGGCGAACGCCGACATCAGCCGGCTGACCGAGGAACTCGCCGACGCCCGGCGCGAGCTCGACCGCGCCAACGAGCTGTACAGCCGTACCGTTTCCTCCACCACCGAGCTGGACGCCGCCAAGCTGCGCCACGCCCGCGCCGCCGCCCTGCTCGCGGCCGCCGAGGCCCGGGTCGAAAAGGCGCGCCGGCTGCTCGACGAGAGCGCGCCGCGCGCCCCCTTCGACGCCCTGGTCCTCGACCGCCTCGCGGAACCGGGCATGGCGGTGGCCGGGCAATGCCAGCCGACGCCCCTGCTGGTGCTCGCCCGGGCCGACGAGATCGTCGCCCGCGCCGGCCTGCCGGCCGGCCAGGCCACCGGCCTGAAGCCGGGCGCAAAGGCCACGGTCGCGGTGGCCGGCAAGTCGGTGGCCGGCCGCATCGCGGCCGTGCGCGCCAAGGCGGACGGCCGCTACGAGGTCGACGTCGCCATTCCGCGCGGCGGCCTGGTGGCGGGCATGGCGGCGAGCATCCGCCTGCCCTGAACGGGCGACCGGCCCTGGCCGCGACGGCGCAGCAACCCGGCTGACGACATGACACCGCTGGCCGGCTTCGCCGATCGCCTGGTCGCCTGGCAGCGGCAACACGGCCGCCACGACCTGCCCTGGCAGGTCAGCGACCCTTACGCCGTCTGGGTCTCGGAGATCATGCTGCAGCAGACCCAGGTCGACACCGTCATCCCCTATTACGTCCGCTTCCTGGCCCGCTTTCCCGACCTGGCCAGCCTCGCCGAGGCGCCGGAGGACGCCGTGCTGGCGCTCTGGAGCGGCCTCGGCTACTACGCCCGGGCGCGCAACCTGCATGCGGCGGCCAAGCGGGTGCTGGCCGATCACGGCGGCGTCTTCCCGGGCGACGTCGCCGCCATCGCGGCCCTGCCGGGGATCGGCCGCTCGACCGCGGCGGCGATCGCCGCGTTCGCCTTCGGCGGACGCCACGCCATCCTGGACGGCAACGTCAAACGGGTGTTCTGCCGCCTGTTCGGGGTCGACGGCTGGCCGGGCGAGAAGGCCGTGGAGACCGCCTTGTGGCACCTGGCCGAGGCCCTGCTGCCGGAGCGCGAGATCGTGCCCTACACCCAGGGCCTGATGGACCTGGGCGCGACCTTGTGCCGGCGCAGCCGGCCGGACTGCCCGTGCTGCCCGTTCGCCGACGACTGCGTCGCCTGCCGCGACGGCCGCCAGGCCGAGCTGCCCGCGGCGCGGCCGCGCAAGGGCCTGCCCGAGCGGAGCACGGTGATGCTGGTGCTCCGCCACGGCGGCGAGATATTGCTCGAGAAACGGCCCCCGTCGGGCATCTGGGGCGGCCTCTGGAGCCTGCCCGAATGCGCCCCCGGGGACGACCCGGTGGCGGCGGCCCGGCGCCTCGGCTACAGCGCCGAACCGCTCGCCGAACTGCCCGGCCTGAGCCACACCTTCAGCCACTTCCGCCTGGCGATCCGGCCGGTCGCCCTGGCCGTGGCACGGCGCGCCCCCGGCGCCGGGGAACCGGGTGCCCTCTGGCTCGCCCCGGCCGATGCCGTCCAGGCGGCCCTGCCGACCCCGGTGCGGCGGATCATCGCGGCCCTGTAGGCGCGTTCCCGGCGTTGCCCTGGCAAGCCTCGGCGGCCGCCAGCAGGACGGCCTTCTCGGAACTGCCCAGTATGGGCAGGGACTGCACCACGGTGGCCAGGCTCGCGCCGGTCAGGTGGGCGGCCTCGGCGACGTCGTGCGGCAGGGCCGGGTCGTCCGGGCCGTTGCCCAGGTGACGCGCGGTGTCCACGGCCAGGCGGGCGAGACGGGCACGCAGGCTCTGGTCGCCGCGGATCAACTGGACGATCAACGTGGGCAACTGCCAGCGTTCGCACAGCAGCAGGGTCAGTTCGCGGAAGTCGAAGCCGCAAGCCTGGTGCTGGGCCTGGTCGCTACGCTCGGCACCGCCCCGGGCGAGGACGTCGAGGGCGGCCTGGGGAAGCTCCGGGGCGAAGGCCCACAGCTCGATCTCGGCCAGGTTGGCCAGCAGGGTCGCCAAGGCCAGTTCGTCCGGGTCGAGGTCGTAGTGATAGGAGCCGAACAGATGAGCGATGCGGGCCGCCAGGACGGCGCGCCATTCGCATACGACGAAGCCGGCGTTGTTCTCGTCGGCCACCTCGGCCTCGCGCAGCAACTGGCTGTACGTGGCGGTGCCGAGGGCGAGCACGGCGCCGAGCGGGGCGGTGATGTCACGCGCCAGGTGGCGGGGCAGGCGCCGGTTCGCCTCCTTGAGCAGGCGCAGCGAGAACAGGGGGTCTTCCAGCATGAGACCGGCCAGGTCCTTGGGCGCCAGCAGATCGCCCCGATTGGCCAGCAGTTCGTCCAGGGCCCACTTGGTGGCCTGCTTGACCGGCGGGTCCAGGGGCTCGAGGTAAGCCGCCCACTGGCTGGCGCCCCACCACTTGTGCCAGGTCATGCTCTCCTCCTTCCCCGGGCCGACCGGCGCCCGGCCGCATTATCGTTCGAGCGATTCCGACCAGATCAGGGCATTGACGTGGGCCAGGTTGACCTCGTCGGCACTCAGACCCTGAGCCGTGGCCAGGCTGGTCACCGCTTCCTGGTCGAAATGTTCGCATGCCCGGGCCAGTGCCAGCCAGGGGGCGTAGGGCCCCTGGCCGGCAACCAGCGCCTCGCGCATGGGGTTGGGCAGGCGCAGCGGCTCCAGGGCGTGCGCCATGGGCAGACTGAGCAGGGCGTCGAGATGCGACAGCACGCCGACGATGAACAGGCCGCCATGCAGGTCGGCGGCGAGATGGCCGCTGCCGAGGTTCTCCATCAGGCGGGCGCGCACCAGGGCGTTGCGCAGGAGGGCATCGTCGCGGCCGTCGCCGCGGCCGGTGCTGAACAGGAGCAGGGTCAGCCAGCGATAGAGCGGCTCGTAGCCGAGCCAGACCAGGGCCTGGGCGATCGACTGGATGGTGCGTATGAGGCCGTTCGCCGACGAGTTGATGTAGCGCAACAGCTTGTAGGTCAGCGTGGCGTCGCGCTTGAACACCGCCTCGAGCTTCTCCACCGGGGCCTGCTCGCGCGCCAGGTTGAGCAGGTCCATGACCTGCATGACGCCGCTGTCCAACCTGCGCAACCCGCCTGCCCGCGGCCGGGCCAGGAAGTCGCCCTGGCAGAGGTCGAAGGTCAGCTTGCGGCAGACCTCGAAGGACTCCTCGGAGCCGACGTTCCCGGCGATCAGGTGGCGGATGCCGTGCCGGCGCAGATACGCCGCCCGCTCACCCAGGGCCGGGGCGTCGTAGCGGGCGCAGTCCAGGCGCGCCCACTGGCACGCCGGCGGCGGCACGCTGGCGTCGTCGCCGGCGTCCTCCAGCACCGGGATCAGGCCGACCTCGGCCAGGCGGCTGGCGCGCGGGGCGAGGTCGGGATCCGCGCCGGGCAGGATCACGCCCACCTTGGCCGCCGGCAGTTGGCCGAGCATCGGGTTGTCGAGCGTGCCCGGGGCGAGGTCGAGCAAGGCCAGTCGGTTGCCGAGCGCGCCCTGGTAGTCGAGATCGACGATGCTGGCGATCAGGTGCTCGTCGCGCACCTGGTCCAGGTCCGCGGCGCCCGGCAGGACCTCGACGGGGATGCGGTCGCGCAGGCTGAACTGGTAGCCCGCCACCCGGTAGTGGGCGTCCAGGAGCGGCTGGCGGATCAGGAAGCTGGGCAGGCGCGGGGTCGGCTCATGCGGCATGGCGCTGCAGTTGGTCGATCATGCTGGTCACGGCGCGGTCCAGCAGGGGTGCGGCGTCGAGTACGCGTACCTCGCCGGCGCTCAGCTTGGCGGCCAGGCCGGCGGCGTTGATCGACATGGCGCGCAGGCCCTGGCGGTCGGTGAACAGGAAGATACCCTTGAGCGGACTGATCCACGACAGCTTGGCGCGCAGTTCCCTGCCGTCCTCGCCCCGGTAGGCGATCCAGGTACCGCGCTTCACGTTGGCCAGTTCCTTGAAGGCCAGCACGCCGGCGTCCGGTTCGGTCCCCGCCTCCAGGCTCTCGACGCCGTCGGCGTTCCCCGGCGGCAACTCGATGGGCTCGAAATCCGCGCTCAATTCCACCACCGGCACCCCCTCGGCACCGTCCTGGCCCGCCTCGCCGCGGGTGTCGTGCTCGGCCAGGCGGCCGGCGCGGATCAGCTCGGCATGGTATTGCACCAGCTTGGTGAAGAAGGCATTGCGCGTCGCCTCCGGCAGACCGAGGTAATGCACGCCCTCGTCCAGGCGCTTGAGCAGGTTGGGCAAGCGTTCGACCAGGCGGTCGCGGTACTTGGTGCCGGCCTTGGCCGAGACGCTCCAGATCAGCTCCTTCATGGTCTTCACGGCGCTGTTCCAGACGTCGCCGTTCGCCCCGGCCCGGACGTAGAGGATGGCCAGCAGGGCCGCCCAGTGCTCGGTCAGGAAGGCCCGGATGACCGGCGGAACGGCCTGCCCCTCCAGGCAGGCCGCCACCTCGGACAAGGCGGCCCGGCGCCCCATCTCGACCAGTTCGCGCGACTTCACCACCCGGGCGCTGCGCGCCGCGCGGCGGTCCGCCTCGCGTTTTTCGGCATCGAGCCACGCCTTCAGCTCGGTCAATGCGCTCTCGAACACCGCCTGGTCGGATTCGAAGTGCTCCAGGATGCCGGAGACCAGATCGGACGCCTTGCGGTACAGGCCACCGTCGCGGCCCTCGCGCGGGTCCCAGCCGACCGCCGCCTCGGCCAGCAGGTCGAGGAAGCGGCGCACCGGGTGGTTCTTGTGCGAGAAGAAACCCTTGTCCAGCACCGCCACCTTGAATACCGCGATCTGCAGGCGGCCGAGCATGGCCTTCATGGCGTCCGGGATGCGGGCATCGCCGTAGATGTAGTCGAACACCATCGCGACGATGTCCAGGGTCATCCGGTCGAGCGGGTCCATGACCCGGGCCAGGTCGCTGTCGTGCAGCCGGCGCAGCAGATTGGCGCGGCCGTCGCGGAAGGCCACGACGTCGACGCCGACCGGGGCGTTGGCGTGGCGGCCGTGCTGGATGGTATCCAGGGCGGCGACCAGGCGCTGCCTGTCGGTCACCTCATGCGCCGGCTGTCCGGGCAGGGCCGGCCCGGCGATTCCGGCGACCAGCCCGGCCAGGGCGGTCGGGCTGCCGCTCAGCAGGTCCTGCAGCACCTCGTAGAGGCCGCCCGGCTTGGCCGGCGCCGCCGCGAGGGCACGGCCGCCCGCGGCTGCCACCGGGCTCGCCACCGGCAGGCTGCACGGCACTTCCGGGAGGACATTGCGTTCCGCCAGGCGGACGTTGAGTTCCTGGTAGATGTCGCGCACCCGCTCGGGCAGGAAGCGGGCCAACTGGGCGACCAGCAGCAGGCGCACCTTGACCGGCACGCCCAGGCCGCCCAGGGCGCCCACGACCGCCTTGCCGATGGTAACCGGGCCGAGCGGGTTGTCGCCCTCGGCCAGGCCCGGATCGCCGATCAGCAGGCCGATCCGTCTGTCGAGACCGGGCAGTTCATCGGGGCAGGCCTCGACGATCGCCGCGGCCAGGTTGTCGACCGCCCCGGCCAGTTCCTGGTCGTAGGCGTCCTGCAGGCTCAACTCGCCGGATGCGCCGGGCACGAACGGGCTCTTCTGACGCCGGGCCTTCCAGTTGAAGGCGGCCAGGTAGTTGGCGCGGAAGGACTCGCCGATCTTGTCGGCGCGGTCGCGGGACAGCACCATCGCGTCCATGTACAGGCGGCAGATGTCGGCACCGCTGGATTGTTCGAACATCTGGCGCAGTTCGCCGGCGGCCAGGACCAGGCAGTCGCGCAGGGCCTTGCCCAGACGCAGGGCCGAGATGTCCCGGCTCTCCTCCAGGGGCTCCCGCCCGCGGGGGCCGCGCCGGCCGCGTGGGGGCCGATAGGCGTGACGTTGTTGCGACCAGCTTCCATGACCCGACTCCTGACCGAATGCGCGCGTCGACCGGCGACCGACGAAGGGGAAGTCAGGGATGGCCCAGCATGCCGGCGCCGATAAACCGCCACCGTTACCTTAGCGATCCCGCCGTCATGAGGCCGCAGCCTGTTAGACCGGTGACTTTGCGTCCCCGCCTTTCGGCGGGTTTGCCCCTGTAAGGTCGCGCCCACAATGAACTGTGACGCGCAATGTCATTATCGGGAAAACAGCAAAAAATTAAGTACTTTTTCAGTATTCGACGACGGACGGCGGACCGACACGGCGTCGGCGGTCATGTCAAGTCTTGTCACCCGCCGGTGCTTGGCCCATCCTGCCCGACCTTTCGTTCCCCCCGACGAGACATGCTGCCGAGTATCGAAGAACGCATCGCCCGCGAACTGGGCGCCCATATCGCCCAGATCGCCGCCGCCGTGCGCCTGCTCGACGAAGGCGCCACCGTGCCCTTCATCGCCCGCTACCGCAAGGAGGCCACCGGCGGCCTCGACGACACCCAGCTGCGCACGCTCGAGGAACGCCTGACCTATCTGCGCGAACTGGAGGAGCGCCGTGCCGCGGTCCTCGCCAGCATCGCCGAACAAGGCAAGCTGACCGACGTCCTGCAGGCCGAGATCGAGGCCGCCGACACCAAGCAGCGCCTCGAGGACCTCTACCTGCCCTACAAGCCGAAGCGCCGGACCAAGGCCCAGATCGCCCGTGAGGCGGGCCTGGAGCCGCTCGCCCTCGCCCTGCTGGCCGACCCGGGCCTGACGCCGGAAGCCGAGGCCGCGGGCTACGTCGATGCCGACAAGGGCATCGCCGACGTCAAGGCCGCCCTGGACGGCGCCCGCCAGATCCTCATGGAACGCTTCGCCGAGGATGCCGAGCTGGTCGGCAAGTTGCGCCGCCACCTGCAGGACTACGGCATGCTGGTGTCCACCCTGCAGGACGGCAAGGAGGCGGAAGGCCAGAAATTCCGCGACTGGTTCGCCTATTCCGAGGCCATCCGCGAGGTGCCCTCGCACCGCGCCCTGGCCATGTTCCGCGGCCGCAACGAGGGCATCCTGCGCCTGGAACTGAAGCTGCCGGAGGACCTTCAGGAGACGGCCGCGGCCGGCAAGGCGGCAAACGCCTGCGAAGGCATGGTGGCGAGCCACTGGGGCATCCGCGACGGCGGCCGCCCGGGCGACCGCTGGCTGCTCGACACCGTCCGCTGGACCTGGCGCGTGAAGCTGTCCCTGGCCATGGAGCTGGAGCTGTTCAACGCCCTCTTCGAGCGCGCCGAGGACGAGGCCATCCGGGTTTTCGGGGCCAACCTGAAGGACCTCCTGCTGGCCGCCCCGGCCGGCCCCAAGGCGGTGATCGGCCTCGACCCGGGCATCCGTACCGGGGTCAAGGTAGCCGTGGTCGACCGCACCGGCAAGCTGCTCGACACCGCCACCGTCTACCCGCACGAGCCGCGCAACGATTGGGAAGGCGCCCTGCGCACCCTGGCCATCCTGGCCGACCGGCACAAGGCCGAGCTCATCGCCATCGGCAACGGCACCGCCAGCCGGGAGACCGACAAGCTGGCGGCCGAACTGATCCGGCGTTTCCCGGAGGCGGGCCTTTCGAAGGTGGTGGTGAGCGAGGCCGGCGCCTCGGTCTATTCCGCCTCCGAGTTCGCCGCGCGCGAATTCCCGGAACTGGACGTCAGCCTGCGCGGCGCGGTGTCCATCGCCCGCCGCCTGCAGGACCCGCTCGCCGAACTGGTAAAGATCGAGCCGAAGGCGATCGGCGTCGGCCAGTACCAGCACGACGTCTCGCAAAGCAAGCTGGCGCACGGCCTCGACGCCATGGTGGAGGACTGCGTGAACGCGGTCGGGGTGGACCTCAACACCGCCTCGGCACCCCTGCTCGCCCGGGTGTCCGGCCTCAACACCAGCCTGGCCGCGAACATCGTCAGTTGGCGCGACCAGCACGGCGCCTTTCCGGACCGGGAAACGCTCAAGGAGGTGCCGCGCCTGGGCGCCAAGACCTTCGAGCAGGCGGCCGGCTTCCTGCGCATCCAGGGCGGCGACAACCCGCTCGACGCCTCGTCGGTGCACCCGGAGGCCTACCCCGTGGTGGAACGCATCCTGACCGAGACCGGACTGCCGGTGAAGGGCGTGATCGGCAACACCGACGTCCTGCGTCGGCTCGACGCCAAGAAGTTCACCGACGAACGCTTCGGCCTGCCGACCGTGCAGGACATCCTCAGGGAGTTGGAGAAGCCCGGCCGCGATCCCCGGCCGGAATTCCGCACCGCCCACTTCAAGGACGGCGTCGAGGACCTCAAGGACCTGCAGCCGGGCATGATGCTGGAAGGCACGGTGACCAACGTGACCAACTTCGGCGCCTTCGTCGACATCGGCGTGCACCAGGACGGCCTGGTGCATGTCTCGGCCCTGTCCAACAAGTTCGTCAAGGACCCGCGCGAGGTGGTCAAGGCCGGCGACATCGTCCGGGTCAAGGTCCTGGAGGTGGATATCGCCCGCAAGCGCATCGCCCTGACCATGCGCATGAGCGACGAGGCGCGCCCGCAGACGGCCGGCGCGGCGGCGCGCCCCAGCCGCAACGCGCGCGCAGCCCAGCCGGCCAAGCCGGCCGGCGGCGCCATGGCCGAGGCCCTGGCGCGGGCCTTGCGCCGCTGATCGTCCGGCTGGGCGGGCGCGCCGCTCAGCCGCGGATCAGCTCGCGCATGTCGCGTTCGAGCAGCCGGCTGTCGCCCAGATTGAGTTCGATCAGCCGGCGCAACTGGCCGATGCTGTCGGAGTCGATGCTGACGCAGCGGAAGCCGGCGTGGTTGCCCGCCAGGTGCGCCAGGGCCACGTCCATCTCGATCCGGATGGCGTAGGTCAGCTGGATGCTGAGGTGGTAGATCTGGCCCGGATCGAGCAACCTCGGCTCGGTCAGGTCGACCAGGCAACCGTTCAACGACAGGTCCTCGACCAGGCACGACCACGCCCGGCCGGCGCTGGTGAGGGTCGCCCGGGCATCATGGGCGACACGGTGGAAATGGCGTTTCTCGGCGTACATGCAGCTCCCTGTTCTTAGCTTGTCAGTATCAGGCTCCAGATTACCACCACATTGACCAGGGAAACGAACACCGCGGCGCTGCCGATGTCCTTGGCCCGCTTGGCCAGTTTGTGGTTCTCCAGGGAGATGCGGTCGACCGTGGCCTCGATGGCCGAGTTGATCAACTCGACCAGGAGCACCAGCAGGACGCTGCCGATCATCAGGGCGCGGGCCACCGCCGCATCGGCGAGCAGGAAGGCGGCCGGGATCATGAAGGCGGCCAGGATGGTCTCCTGGCGGAAGGCATCCTCGTGCTTGAAGGCGGCCTTGAAGCCGGCCATGGAGTAGAACAGCGCGTTCCAGACCCGCTTGGCGCCGGTCTTGCCTTTGAACTCGTTGGTTTCGGCCGGGGGCGGCGTCATTTCCATGCCAGATCCAGTTCGCGTGCCGCCTTGACGTCGTCCAGACGCTTGGCCGGGAGGGTGTGGGGGGCGCCCTTGACCCATTCGGGATCGCTCTCCGCCTCGGCCTTGACCTTGGCCATGGCGGCGACGAAGGCATCCAGGGTCGCCTTGCTCTCGGTCTCGGTCGGCTCGATCAGCAGGCACTCGGGCACCAGAAGCGGGAAGTAGGTGGTCGGGGCGTGGAAACCGTAGTCGAGCAGGCGCTTGGCGAAGTCCATGGCGGAGACGCCGGTGCTGTCCTTGAGCGGCTTCAGGGTGACGATGAACTCGTGGCTGGCCCGGCGCGCCGGGAAGGCCAGGTCGAAGCCGGCCTTGCGCAGCTCGGCGGCCAGGTAGTTGGCGTTCAGGGCGGCGTAGTCGGCGACCCGGCGCATGCCCTCGCGGCCGAGCATGCGGGCGTACACCCAGGCGCGCAGGAGCACCCCCATGTTGCCGCCGAAGGCGCTCATGCGGCCGATGCTGGCCGGACAGTCGGCCTCCCCGGCCAGCCGGTAGAAGCCGCGCTCCTCGACCACGTAGGGGATGGGCAGATAGGGCACCAGGCGCTCCGACACGCCCACCGGGCCGGCGCCGGGGCCGCCGCCGCCGTGCGGGGTCGAGAAGGTCTTGTGCAGGTTCATGTGGATGACGTCGAAACCCATGTCGCCCGGCCGTACCCGGCCCAGGATGGCGTTCAGGTTGGCGCCGTCGTAGTAGGTCAGGCCGCCGGCCTGGTGGACGATCTTCTGGATCTCGACGATGGTCTTCTCGAACACGCCCAGGGTGGACGGGTTGGTCAGCATCAGGCCGGCCGTCTTCGGGCCGACCGCCGCGCGCAGGGCGTCGAGGTCGACGTTGCCGTCCCGGTCGGTGGGTATCTCGCGCACGGCGTAGCCGCACATGGTGGCGGTGGCCGGGTTGGTGCCGTGGGCGGCGTCCGGCACGATGATCTCGGTGCGCGCCGTATCGCCGCGGGCGTCGTGGTAGGCCCGGATCATGGCCACGCCGGCGAACTCGCCGTGCGCGCCGGCCATCGGCGCCATGGACACCGCCGCCATGCCGGTGACCTCCTTGAGCATGGCCTGGAGGTCATGCATGGCGGACAGGAAGCCCTGGCCGGTGTCGGCGTCGGCGAGCGGGTGCCGGGCCAGGAACTGGGGCAGCATGGCCAGGCTGTTGCAGGCGCGCGGGTTGTACTTCATGGTGCAGGACCCGAGCGGGTAGAACTGGGTGTCGATGGCGAAGTTCTTCTGCGACAACGCCGTGTAATGGCGCACGACGTCCAGCTCCGAGACCTCCGGCAGGCCGGGGGCGTCGGCGCGCAGCAGTTCGGCCGGCAGGTCGTCGGCCGCGGCGACGGCCCGGGGTGCCTGGGCAGCCGCCCGGCGGCCCGCGCGGGAGTGTTCGAAGATCAGCATGGCCGCACGCCGGTCACTTGAGCGGCTCGCCGCGCGCCGCGGCCAGGGCGGCCTCGTAGTTCGGCTCGTGGGTGATCTCCGGGACCATCTGCGTGTAGATCACGCGGTCGTTCTCGTCCAGGACGATGACCGCCCGGGTGAGCAGGCCGGACAGCGGCGGGTCCATGATCATGACGCCGTATTGCTTGTGGAAGTCGCGCCCGCGCATGGTCGACAGGGTGATGACGTTGCTCAGGCCCTCGGCGCCGCAGTAGCGCGCCTGGGCGAACGGCAGGTCGGCGGAGATGACCAGGACCACCGTGTTCGGCAGGGTCGCCGCCTCGGCGTTGAAATAGCGCGCCGAGGCCGCGCACACCGGGGTATCCAGGCTGGGCACGATGTTGAGGATCTTGCGCTTGCCGAAGAAGGAGGACAGGGCGACGTCGTTCAGGTCCTTGTCGACCAGCATGAAGCTGGGGGCCAGTTCGCCCACGCGCGGGAAGTCGCCGCCGACGTTTACGGGTTCGCCCATCAGGGTCACGGTAGTGGACATGCGTATGCTCCTATTGCTCGGTTGGTCGTTTCAGGACTTGTAGGCGCAGGGCGGGGCCTCGCGCCGCTTGCTCAGGATGCGCTCCAGCTGGTGCGCATAGCGTTGCAGGTCGGCCTCCGTCTTGGTCTCGGTGGCGCAGAACAGGATGGCGTCGGCCAGGTCCGGGTAGTCCCGGCCGAGCGCGTAGCCGCCCAGGATGCCCTGGGCGCGCAGGGCGCGCAGGACCTCCTCGACGTTGCCGCCGATGCGGATCGCGGCTTCGTGGAAGAACGGCCCCGCGAAGGCGCGCCTGACGTTCGGGATGACCGTCAGGGCGTCGGCCAGTGCCCGCGTGTTGGCATGGCTGGCGAGGGCGACGTCGCGCAGGCCCCGGGGGCCGAGCAGCGCCATGTAGAGGGTGGCCGCGGTGACCATGAGGCCCTGGTTGGAGCAGATGTTGGAGGTCGCCTTGGCGCGCCGGATGTGCTGCTCGCGCGCCTGCAGGGTGAGCACGTAGCCGCGCCGGCCGTCCTTGTCCACGGTGGCCCCGACGATGCGGCCGGGCATCTGCCGGACCAGGGCCTGGCGGCAGGCCATGAAGCCGAAGTGCGGGCCGCCCGAGGCCAGCGGCACGCCGAGCGGCTGGCCGTCGCCGACGCAGATGTCGGCGCCCTTCTCGGCCCAGCTGCCGGGGGCCTTGAGCAGCGCCAGCGAGGTCGGGTTGGCCAGGGCGATGGCCAGCATGCCGTGTTCGTGCGCCCACGCGGTCAGGGCGTCGACCGCTTCCAGGGCACCGAAGAAGTTGGGCTGCGGGACGACCAGGGCGGCGGCCGGGCCGTCCGGCAGGTCCGCGACCCGGGTGGTGCCGGTGTCCGGGTCGTATGGGACGGTCACCATCTCGATGCCCTGGTTCTTCACCATGGCCTGCGCCACCGCCCGGTAGCGCGGATGCACCGTCGCCGGCACCAGCACCCGGCGCAGGCCCGTCCTGCTCGCCCGCACCGCCATCAGGACCGCCTCGCCGAGCGCCGTGGCGCCGTCGTACAGGGAGGCGTTGGCGACGTCCAGCCCGGTCAGCCGGGTGATCATGGTCTGGTATTCGTAGATCAGCTGCAGGGTGCCCTGGCTGGCCTCGGCCTGGTAGGGCGTGTAGGCGGTGTAGAACTCGCCCCGGGTCGCCAGTTGCCAGACCGCGGCCGGGATGTGGTGCTCGTAGGCGCCGGCACCGATGAAGCTGAGATAGAAGCCGTCCTGGGCCGCCAGTTCGTGCGCCCGCCGGGTGACCGCCATCTCCGATTCTCCCGCCGGGATGCCGGCCAGGCCCGCGCAGCGCAGGCCGGCCGGTATCTCGTCGAACAGGGCCTCGATGTCGGGCGCGCCGATGCTCGCCAGCATCTCGGCGACGTCCTGCTCGGTATGCGGGATGAAGGGCATGTCAGTGGGCTTCCGCGTCCACGTGGGCCTGGTAGGCGGCGGCATCCATGAGGCCGGCCAGGGCACCGGCGTCGGCCGGCTTGACCTTGAACATCCAGGCCCCGTACGGGTCCTTGTTGAGCAGGTCCGGGCTGCCTTCCAGTTCCTCGTTGATGGCGACCACCTCGCCGGAGATGGGCGCGTAGACGTCGGAGGCGGCCTTGACCGACTCGACTACGGCGCATTCCTCGCCGGCATTGAGGACGCGGCCCATGACCGGGTTCTCGACGAAGACCATGTCGCCCAGGAGTTCCTGGGCGTGGTCGGTGATGCCGATGGCGACCGTGCCGTCGGCCTCCAGGCGGGCCCATTCGTGGGATTGGGTGTACTTCAGTTCGGCGGGGATGCTCATCTAGGGGTCTCCATTAAACCAATGCCTTGCCGTTGCGCACGAAGGGATACTTGACCACCCGTGCCTTCAATTTCTTGTCGCGTATCTCGATCTCGACCGTATCGCCGACCTCGACGCCGAGCGGCACCCGGGCCAGGGCGATGCCGGCGTTCAGGGTCGGCGAGAAGCTGCCGCTGGTCACCTCGCCGGCGCCCTGCGCGGTATGTACCGTCTGGTGGCTGCGCGGCACGCCGCGCTCCTCGAGCAGCAGGCCGACCAGCTTGCGGGTGACCGGCAGGCGCAGCAGGGCGTCCTTGCCGATGAAGTCGCGCTCGGACTTCAGGTCCACGGTCCAGGCCAGGCCGGACTCCAGCGGCGTAACCTTTTCGTCCATGTCCTGGCCGAACAGGTTCATGCCGGCCTCCAGGCGCAGGGTATCGCGGGCGCCCAGGCCGACCGGCTTGACGCCGGCCTCCAGCATGGCCTGCCACATGTAGGGCGCGGCGCGCCCAGGCATCATGATCTCGAAGCCGTCCTCGCCGGTGTAGCCGGTGCGGGCGACGAACATGGTGCCTATCACGATCGCGGTGAACGGCTTCATCAAGTGGGTGGGGCCCTCGCTGCCGGGTAGCGATTCCCAGAACTTCCGGGCCGCGTTGGGACCCTGGATGGCGATCATGGCCAGATCCCGGCACGGCAATATCTGCACTTCCGGGGCGTACTGGTTGCGCTGGGTCTCCATCCAGGCCAGGTCCTTCTCGGCGCAGCCGGCGTTGACCACCATGCGGAACCAGGTCTCGGTCATGAAGTAGACGATGAGGTCGTCGACCACCCCGCCGCCCTCGTGCAGCATGCAGGAATACAGGGCCTTGCCGGTGGTCTGCAGCTTGTCGACGTCGTTGGCCAGCAGCTTCTTCAGGAAGGCCCGGGAGCCCTCGCCCTTGATGTCCACCGGCAGCATGTGGGAAACGTCGAACACGCCGGCATCGCTGCGCACGGCGTGGTGTTCCTCGATCTGGGAGCCGTAGTGGATCGGCATCTCCCAACCGGAAAAGTCGACCAGCTTGGCGTTGGCCTCGCGGTGCTTGGCGTTAAGCGGCGTCTGTTTGAGCATCTTGGATCTCTTCGGCGTAATAGGAACTGCGCACCAGGGGGCCGGCCTTCACCCAGGTATAGCCCATGGTGCGGGCGTCGGCCTCGTAGGCGGCGAACTCGTCGGGGTGCACGTAGCGCGCCACCGGCAGGTTGGCGAGCGACGGGCGCAGGTACTGGCCCAGGGACAGCCGGGTCACCCCGGCCGCGCGCAGGTCGGCCAGCACGGCCAGGACCTCGGCGCGGGTCTCGCCCAGGCCCAGCATGAGGGCGGACTTGGCCGCGACGCCGGGCAGGCCGGCGGCCAGCCGCAAGAGGTCGAGGGAACGTTCGTACTGCGCCCCCTTGCGTGCCTCCTTGTACAGGCGCGGCACCGTCTCCACGTTGTGGCCCCAGACCAGGTCGCGGCGGGCGGGCTCCGGCAGCCCGGCCAGGGTGGCGGCGAACAGGTCGGCGGCGGCGGCCTGGCAGGCGCGGAAATCGGGCGTGAGGAACTCGACGCCCATGTCGGCTTTGGCGTGCCGCAGTTGGGCCAGTGTCGCGGCGAAGCAGCCGGCGCCGCCGTCGGCCAGGTCGTCGCGGTTCACCGAGGTGAGCACCACGAAGGACAGCCCCATGTGCAGGGCCGCCTCGGCCACCCGGCGCGGCTCGTCGGCATCGGCCCAGGTCGGCCGGCCGGTCTTCACGGCGCAGAAGCCGCAGGCGCGCGTGCAGGTATCGCCCAGGAGCATGAAGGTGGCGGTGCCGCGGCTCCAGCACTCGCCCTTGTTCGGACAGCGCGCCTCGTCGCACACGGTATTGAGGCCCTGGACGGCGCGCGCCGTATCCGGGAAACGGTGGCCGCGGCCGAGGTTCTGGCGGATCCAGGCCGGCATGCGGGTCAGGTTGGCTTGCGGCTGCAATCTGGCCTCCATGGTTGCGGTGCAGAGCTTAGCTTCGCCACCCCTCTGTCCGGTTACCTGAGAGTTTTGCCCCATCGGTGGCCACCGGCAACCGGCGGCGCTCTCCAGAGTCGCCCCGAATCCGGCCCCGCCGCGACGAATCCGCCTCGTCGGCCGGCACCGAAACCTGGTCTTCCGTGGCCCTTTTGCCTGAGCGATTGACGGGTGGGTTGCGCCTTCGGCGAGGTCTCGCGACCTTCTCTCCCACGGAGACTGATGGGCGGATGCCACTATACCGAGGCCGCCCCATGCGGACAAGCCGTCCCGCCTGGGCTATCATTGCCCGCCTGAATCCGCCCTTCCGCCATGAGCAAGCCGAGCAAATCCACCCCGCCCAAGAGCTTCGAAGCCGCCGTCGCCGAGTTGGAAGGGCTGGTCGCGGCCATGGAGGCGGGCGACCTTTCCCTGGAGGACTCACTGGCCGCCTACAAGCGTGGCATGGAACTGACCGGCTACTGCCAGAAGACCCTGGCCGAGGCGGAACAACAGGTGCAGATACTGGAGAAAGGCCAGCTCAAGGACTTCGACCCCGAGGCGCCTGGCGGCCCGGAACAAGGATGACCGATTTCGCACTCTGGACGCGTGCCGTCCAGGCCCGCATCGAGGCCGCCCTGGCCCGCGCCCTGCCCGCCCCCGAACTGGAACCGAAGCGCCTGCACGAGGCCATGCGCTACGTCAGCCTGGGCGGCGGCAAGCGGGTGCGGCCCATGCTGGCCCTGGCCGCCGCCGAGGCGGTGGCTGCCGACTGCGCCCTGACCGAGGCGGCCGCCTGCGCCGTGGAACTGATCCACGTCTATTCCCTGACCCACGACGACCTGCCCTGCATGGACGACGACGACCTGCGCCGGGGCAAGCCGACCTGCCACGTCCAGTACGACGAGGCCACCGCCCTCCTGGTCGGCGACGCCCTCCAGAGCGCCGCCTTCGAGATCCTGGCCGAGGCCGGCGCGACCGCCGAGATGGTCGCCCTGCTCGCCCGCGCCGCCGGCTCGCGCGGCATGTGCGGCGGCCAGGCCGTGGACCTGGCCAGCACCGGCAAGCACCTCGACCTGGCCGAACTGGAGTTCATGCACATCCACAAGACCGGCGCCCTGATCCGCGCCGCCGTCCTGCTCGGCGCCCTGTCGAGCGGCCGACTGGCGGACGACCGGCGCGCCGCTCTGGAGCACTACGCCAAGTGCATCGGCCTGGCCTTCCAGGTCATGGACGACGTCCTCGACGCCGAGGCCGATACCGCCACTCTCGGCAAGACCGCCGGCAAGGACGCCGCCCAGGGCAAGGCCACCTACCTGACCCTGATGGACATCCGGGAGGCGCGCGGCTACGCCCGCGAGCTGATCGACGACGCCCTGGCCGCCATCGCGCCGTTCGGCGAACGCGGCCAGCGCCTGGCCGAGATCGCCCGTTTCATCGTCGAGAGGCAGTATTGAACGACTCCGTCCTTGACCGCGTCGGCGACCCGGCCGACCTGAAGTCGCTTTCCCGCGCCGAACTCAAGCAACTGGCCGGCGAGCTGCGCGAATTCATCATCGCGACGGTGGCCAAGACCGGCGGCCACCTGGCTTCCAACCTGGGCGTGTGCGAACTGACCGTGGCCCTGCACGCGGTGTTCGACGCCCCGACCGACAAGATCGTCTGGGACGTCGGCCACCAGACCTATGCCCACAAGATCCTCACCGGCCGGCGCGAGCGCATGGCCACCCTGCGCCAGACCGACGGCCTGTCCGGCTTCCCGAAGCGCGAGGAGAGCGAATACGACGCCTTCGTCGCCGGCCATTCCAGCACCTCGATCTCGGCCGCCCTGGGCATGGCCACGGCGGCCAAGCTGAAGGGCGAGGACTACCGCACCGTGGCGGTGATCGGCGACGGCGCCATGACCGCCGGCATGGCCTTCGAGGCGCTCAACAACGCCGGCGCCATGGACGCCAACCTGCTGGTCATCCTGAACGACAACGAGATGTCCATCTCGCCCAACGTCGGTGCCCTCAACGCCTACCTGACCAAGCTGCTCTCGGGCCGCTTCTACAATGCCGTGCGGCGGGGCAGCGAAAAGGTCCTGGCGCCCTTCCCGCCCATCCTGGAACTGGCCAAGAAGGCCGAGGAACACGTCAAGGGCATGATGACCCCGGGCACCCTGTTCGAGGAGTTCGGCTTCAACTACCTGGGCCCGATCGACGGCCACGACGTCGACGCCCTGATCGCCACCCTGACCAACATCAAGAAGCTGTCCGGGCCGCAGTTCCTGCACATCGTCACCCAGAAGGGCAAGGGCTACGCCCCGGCCGAGGAGAACCCCTGCGGCTACCATGGCGTCGGCAAGTTCGACCCGGCCGCCGGGCTGTCCGCCAAGGCGGGCGGCAAGCCGACCTACACCGAGGTGTTCGGCCAGTGGCTGAGCGACATGGCCGCGGCCGACGACGCCCTGGTCGGCATCACCCCGGCCATGGGCGAGGGCTCCGGCCTGACCGATTTCGCAGCCCTGTTCCCGGAGCGCTACTTCGACGTCGGCATCGCCGAGCAGCACGCCCTCACTTTCGCGGCCGGCCTGGCCTGTGCCGGCATGAAGCCGGTGGTGGCGATCTATTCGACCTTCCTGCAGCGCGCCTACGACCAGCTCATCCACGACGTCGCCCTGCAGAACCTGCCGGTCACGCTGGCGATCGACCGCGGCGGCCTGGTCGGCGCCGACGGCCCCACCCACGCCGGCGCCTACGACCTCAGCTTCCTGCGCTGCGTGCCCAACATGCTGGTCGCCGCACCGTCCGACGAGGCCGAATGCCGCATGCTGCTGTCCACGGCCTACCGGCACCCGGGCCCGAGTGCGGTGCGCTACCCGCGCGGCGTCGGCCCCGGGGCGCCCCTGCCGGAAGACCTCGAACCCGTGCCGGTCGGCCGCGGCGTCCTGCGCCGCCAGGGCGGCAAGGTCGCCATCCTGGCCTTCGGCAGCCTGGTACGTCCGGCCCTCGCCGTCGCCGAGCGGCTCGATGCCAGCCTGGCGGACATGCGCTTCGTCAAGCCGATCGACCGCGAACTGATCCGGCAACTCGCCGAATCGCACGACCATCTGGTCACGCTCGAGGAAAACACCGTCATGGGCGGTGCCGGCTCGGCCGTGGCGGAAGCCCTGGCCGACCTGGGCCTGGCCCGGCCGATCCTGCACCTGGGCCTGCCGGACCGTTTCGTCGAGCACGGCGACCCGGCCGTCCTGCTGGCCCGCTGCGGCCTGGACGCGGACGGCATCGAACGCTCGGTCCGCAGATTCATTTCCGAGTAGTGTACTCAACTATTGTGGGTGGCTTATACTTCGGCCGTCCATCGAACAGGAATACAGGTAATGAGTAACGGCAACTGCGACAGCGTCTGCGAGACCAACACCCCTTGTCCCAGCGACGCCATGCCGGACGTGCAGAACTATCACGACGCACGCCGGATCGCCATCGACAAGGTCGGCATCAAGGCCATCCGGCACCCGATCCGGGTCGCCGACCAGAACGGCGGCGTCCAGCACACCATCGCGACCTTCAACATGTACGTCTACCTGCCCCACCATTTCAAGGGCACCCACATGTCGCGCTTCGTCGAGATCCTCAACAGCTATGAGCGCGAGTTCTCGGTCGAGTCGTTCGAGGCCATGATGCGCCAGATGGTCGAGCGTCTGGAGGCCGAATCCGGCCACGTGGAGATGAACTTCCCCTACTTCATCAGCAAGAAGGCCCCGGTGTCCGGCGTCGAGAGCATGATCGACTACGACATCACCTTCATCGGCGAGATCCGGAACGGCGAATACATCCAGACCATCCGCGCCGTGGTGCCGGTGACCAGCCTGTGCCCCTGCTCGAAGAAGATATCCGACTACGGCGCCCACAACCAGCGCTCCCACGTCACCCTGACCGTGCGCACCAACAGTTTCGTCTGGATCGAGGATCTGGTCCGCTTCGCCGAGGACAACGCCTCCTGCGAGCTGTACGGCCTGCTCAAGCGGCCGGACGAAAAGTTCGTCACCGAGCGCGCCTACGACAATCCCAAGTTCGTCGAGGATCTGGTGCGCGACGTCGCGGCGGCCCTCAACAGCGACGAGCGCATCGACGCCTACGTGGTCGAGGCGGAGAACTTCGAGTCGATCCACAACCACTCCGCCTACGCCCTGATCGAGCGCGACAAGCAGGCCAAGGCGTAAGCCCGAAGCCGGACTACCCATGAAACCGGTCGCCATATTCCGCCACGTCGCCCACGAAGGCCCCGGCCGCCTGGGCGAGTTCCTCGACCGTCACGGCGTCGCCCGGCAGTTGATCGCGGTCGACCGCGGCGACCCGATACCGGAATCGCCGGCCGGGTTCGCCGGCCTGGTGTTCATGGGCGGGCCGATGAGCGTCAACGACGACCTGCCCTGGATCGCCCGCTCCCTGGCCCTGATCCGGGCCGCCGTCGCCGCCGACGTCCCGGTGCTCGGCCACTGCCTGGGCGGCCAGTTGATCGCCAAGGCCCTGGGCGGTGCCGTCACCGGCAACCCGATCAAGGAGATCGGCTGGGGCGAGGCCCAGGTGACCGGCGCGCCCGAGGCGGCGGCCTGGTTCGGCGACCTGCGCAGCTTCCCGGCCTTCCACTGGCACGGCGAGACCTTCTCCATCCCGGACGCCGCCGTCCGCGTCCTCGAGACGCCCTATTGCGGCCAGCAGGCCTTCGTCCTCGGCAAACACCTGGCGCTCCAGTGCCACGTCGAACTGACCGCGGAGATGATCGAGGAATGGTGCCAGGTCGGCGCCGACGAGATCGCCGCCGCGCAAAGCCCGGGCGTGCAGACGGTCGCGGCCATCCTGGCCCAGGCGCCCGCCAAGTTGCCGGCCATGGCCGCGGTCGCCGAGCGCCTGTACGGCCACTGGCTGGCCGGCCTGCGCCCCTGAGCCGGCGGCGCCGGCACGAATCCGGGCCACCGGCCCGCGCTTCATACTAAAATGGCGGCGGCCGGACGCCAGACGCCGGCCCGACACGTCGACACGGAACCCGCCCGCACCATGCACGGCTACACGCGATCCCGGCCCCGAGCCATCCTTTCCGGCAGCCTGCTGGCGGCCCTCCTGGGCGCCGCGCCGGCCGCCCTCGCCGCCCCCGGCGACTGCCCCGCCACCTGGCCGGCCTGGCTGCTGGCCGGCCTCGCCATCGCCCTCGCCATCGGGCTGACCAGCCGGCGTCGCCAGCCGCCGTCCCCGGCCGAAGCCACCCTGAACGCCCTGCCCGACGCCGTGATCCTGCTCGACCCGGCCGGCCGGCCGCGCTACCTGAACCCGGCCGGCAGCCAGATGTGCGGCGCCGGCCCGCAGGACGGCGGCGCGCCGGGCTGGCAGTTGCTCGACCACGACAGCCGGGCGCCGCTCCTCGATACCCTGCTCGCCCGGGCCCGGCGCGAGGGCCCCGCCCGCATCCCCGCCGGCACCCGTCTGCTCGGCAGCCATGGCCTGGAACTGGAGGTGGAGGGCTACTGCCAGCCGCTCCATGACGACGCCGGGGCGATCACGGACTTCCTCCTGCAACTGCGCGACGTCACCGAGGAAAGCGAATGGCGCCGGCGCCAGCCCGACCTATGGAACCGCGACCCGGTCTCCAACCTGCCGGGCCGGATATTCATGGAGAACCGCCTCAACCTGGCCCTGCTGAACCGGCGTGCCAGCGACCTGCCGATGACCTACATCCTGGTCCAGGTGAGCGGCCTGCGCGCGGTCTACGACAGCGCCGGCGGCGAGGCCGGCGACAGTCTGGTACGCCATCTGAGCGGCCTGCTGCATGCCAAGGTGCGCGATACCGACCTGGTCGCGCGCATGGCCGACGAAGCCTTCGCGGTACTCCTGGCGGCCTGTCCGGCCGAGGCGAGCCGGCGCATCGCCGGCAAGCTGCGCGCCAGCCTGGACGGTTTCCACTTCGAATGGGCGGGCCGCCGCCATGACATCCGGGCGACCCTCGGGGAGGTCGACGTACCCCCGTTCGCGGGCGGCCTGGACGAACTGCTGGCGACGGCACGCACCGGTACCGAGCCATGATCCTGGTCGCCGACATCGGGGGCAGCAACACCCGGCTGGCCCTCGCCGACGTAAGCCCGGACGGGGTCACGCTGCACGACCGCACGGCCTATGCCAACGCCGAGGCCACTTCCCTCGGCGATCTGCTGGCGCGCTACCTGGCCGACCGCCCGCGCCCCGAGCGCGCCTGCCTGGCCGTGGCCGGCCCGACCGACGGCCGCACGGTCGCCCTGACCAACCTGGACTGGCGCATCGATGCCGATGCCCTGGCCGGCGAATTCGGCCTGCCGTGCCGGCTGGTGAACGACTTCGAGGCGGTGGCCTGGGGCCTGGCCGCATTGACCCCGGACGGCCTGGCCAGTCTGCAGGACGGCCGGGCGGACGCCGGCGCGCCGCGCCTGGCACTGGGCCCCGGCACCGGCCTGGGCGTGGCCCTCGGCATCGGCGCCGGCGCCGGCTACCGCGCCCTGCCGGGCGAAGGCGGCCACATCGGCTTCGCGCCGACCAACGCCGAGCAGACCTCGTTGCTGCGCCACATGCAGGCGCTGTACGGCCGCGTCTCGGTCGAGCGCATCCTGTCCGGGTCGGGCATCGCCGACCTGTTCGCCTTCTGCCGGGCCGGGTCCGGGCGCCCGGTCAAGCGCGCACGCACGCCGGCCGAGGTGACCGACGCCGCCCTGGCCGGCAGCGACCCGATCGCCGCCTGGGCCATGCGCCTGTTCTGCCGCATCCTCGGCCAGACGGCCGGCGATCTCGCCCTGGTCGCCGGCGCCCGCGCCGGCGTCTACATCGCCGGCGGCATCCCGCCGCGCATCCTGCCCCTGCTCCAGGACGGCGAATTCCTGGCCGGCCTGCGCGACAAGGGGCGTTTCTCGGACTGGACGGCCGGCCTGCCGGTACACGTCGTCACCGACCCCGACGTCGGCCTCAAGGGCGCCGCCCTGGCGGCGCGCTGATCACGGCTCGATGCCGAGCCGCTCGATGCGGTAACGCAGGCTGCGGAAGGTGACCCCGAGCAGGCGCGCCGCCGCGGTCTTGTTGCCGCGGGTCTGCTCCAGGGCCTGGCTGATCTTGTCGCGCTCGACCTGGTCCAGGTAGTCCTGCAGGGCCAGGCCTTCGCCGGCGCTGGCCCCGGCGGTATCGCCGCCGAAGCGTTCCGGCGCCAGGTCGAGGTCGGCCACCTCGATGACCGCGCCGTCGCCGAGCGCGAGGGCACGTTCCAGGATGTTCTCCAGTTCCCGCACGTTGCCCGGGAAGCTGTACTGGCCGAGCGCCGCCAGGGCCGCCGGGGCGAGCCGGGCCGGGCCGCCGCCGACCCGCTCGATGATGAATTCGACCAGCGGCTCGATGTCCTCGCGCCGTTCGCGCAGGGCCGGCATGCGCAGGTCGATGACGTTGAGGCGGTAGTAGAGGTCGTGGCGGAAGCGGCCGGCGTCGACGGCGTCGGCCATGTCCTGGTGCGAGGCGCTGATGACGCGCACGTCGACCGGCTCCTCGGCCGTGCCGCCGACCCGGCGCACGCTGCGTTCCTGGAAGGCGCGCAGCAGCTTGACCTGCATGCTCATGGGCAGGTCGAGCACCTCGTCGAGGAACAGGGTGCCGCCGTTGGCGGCCTGGAAAAAGCCGTCCCGGTCGCTCTCCGCGCCGGTGAAGGCCCCCTTGCGGTAGCCGAAGAATTCACTCTCCATGAGGTTCTCCGGGATGGCGCCGCAGTTCACCGCCAGGAATGGCTTGCCGGCCCGGGGACCGAGCTCGTGGATCAGGCGCGCCGCGACCTCCTTGCCGGTGCCCGATTCGCCGGTGATGAATACCGGCGCCTGGCTGCGCGCCAGCTTCTCGGCCTTGGCCCGGATCTGGCGCATGGGCGGCGAATCGCCGATCAGGCGTGCCTTGCGGGGCCCGCCCGTCTCGTGGTGGGGCACCCGGAGCGCGGTGCGCACCAGGCTGCGCAGCTGCTCCAGGGAAACCGGCTTGGACAGGTAGTCGAAGGCGCCCGCCTTGAGCGCCGCCACGGCATTCTCGGCCGAACCGAAGGCGGTCAGCACGGCGACCGGGGTGAACGGCGCATGGGCACCGATGTGGCGGACGATCTCCAGGCCGTCGCCGTCCGGCAGGCGCATGTCGGTCAGGCAAAGGTCGTATTGCCGGGCGTTCAGGTGCGCGAGGGCGCTGGTCACGTCGGCGGCGCGCTCGACGTTCAGGCCCATGCGGGCCAGGGTGAGGTCGGCGAGATCGAGCAGGTCGGGTTCGTCGTCGACGATCAGGACGGTGGGAATCTGCGTCATCTCGCCATTTTAGCGGTCAGGCGGAAACGCGCACCCTGGCCCTGGCCCAGGCAGCGCAACTGGCCGTCGTTGGCCTCGGCCAGCTCCAGGGCGATGTACAGGCCGAGACCGGTGCCGGATTTATCGGTCGAGAAGAACGGCTCGAACAGGCGCAGACGCATCGCCTCGGGGATGCTGGCGCCGTCGTTGGCGATCTCGATCGCCACGCTGTCGCCGCTCGCGGCGTAGCTGAAGACGACGCTGCCGGGCTGGCCGGAACAATGCCGGCAGGCGTTGCGGCACAGGTTCCAGAGTATCTGGTGCAGGTGCAGGCGGTCGAACCAGACCGCCAGGTCGGCGCCCGGGTCGAGCCGGATCACGCCGGGGGCGACGCCCTCGGACTGCTGGTACTGGTGGACGAAGTCGGGCAGGAACTCGGCCAGCCGGATCGCCTCGCGGTTCTGGCGGTCGCGCCGGGACAGGGACAGGACATCCTCGACCAGGTAATTGAGGCGGCTGACGTTGTCCTCGATGATCCGGGTCAGGCGGGCCGCGCCGGGGTCGGCGCCGACGTCCTCGCCGAGCAGCTGGGCGGCATGGTTGATGGCCGAGAGCGGGTTGCGTATCTCGTGGGCCAGGTTCGCGGTCAGGCGGCCGAGCGCGGCCAGCTTCATCTGGGTCGCCTCCTGCTCGAGTTCGCTCATGTCCTCGACGATGACCACGGCGCCGGCACGCCGGTCGGGGCCGAGTTCGAGCAGGCGGTAGCGCAGCCGGACGCCGGCGTCGTTGGCCGCCAGCACCGCGGAACCGTTGCCCTGTCCGGACAGCCAGGCCTGCCAGGCGCCGGCCAGGTCGGCATGGCAGGCGGCCAGTTCGGCGCGCCCCGCCATCGGGCAGCCGAGCAGGCGCTCGGCCTGCTGGTTGTGTTGCATCACCAGGCCGTCGCCGGACAGGACCAGGATGCCGTTGGGCAGATCCTGGATCACCTTGGCGTTGATCCGGGCCAGCTCGGCCACCTCGCGGGTCTTTTCGCTCGCCGTGCGGGCGGCCCCGAGGGCGCCCTTGGCGAGGATATGGGAGATGCCCGCCACGGTGACGAAGCCGACCGAGAGCAGCGCGGCGCGCAGGTAGCCGCCGGTGGCGTCGTTCAGGGCCCCGCCGGTCAGGCCCTGCTCCACCAGCATGGCCAGGCTGGCCAGGGCCGGCAGGGCCAGCATCATGCGCGTGTTGGGGTGCAGGCCGGCGGCCGCCATGGGGACCGTGAGAACCAGGCCGAGACCGGTCTCGTTGCCGCCGCCGAAGTGCATGAAGGCGGTGATCAGCAGGATGTCGATGGCGAGCTGCAATTGCAGCTGGCGGCCGAAGTCGAGCAGGCGGATGCGGAGCAGGAAATGGAAGATCAGGGCGGCCGCGAGATAGCCGACGCCGAGCACCACCAGCAGGGGCAGCGGTCCCGGCTCGATGACGTGCAGACGCGACGAGAACAGCGCCGAAGCGGTGAAGAACACCGCGATGAACAAACGGAAGGCATTGAGCTGCTTGAGCGAGCGCCAGAAACTGTCGGGATAGAAGTCGGCGCCGGTCATGCCCGTGCGCTCAACCGAGGTCGCGGCGGCGGTGTTCTTCGCAGCAGTAGAAGCGGCCCTGGCTCAGGATCGCCTCGGAGCGCGGCAGGTTCACGCCGCACACCCGGCAACGCACCATGTCCTCGACCTGGGACCGCTGGCCGCCCTCCAGGTCCTGGCGGGGCCGGCCCATGTGCTTGAGCCAGAGCACGACGGCCCCGACCACGACGACGAGAAAGAGCAGCTTAGTCAACGTCGAGCCCGTTCTTGTGCGTTTCGTTGATGGTCATGAGCAGGCGCTGGAAGGGAATGAAGCGGCCGTACTTGACCACCAGGGGCATGAACGGCAGGTCCTCGCCGAACCCCCAGGCATAGCTGCCGCCGACCATGTCGTTGTAGATCTGGCGCACCAAGGCGTCGAGGTGCTCGATGAAGGGGCCGTACATCTCGGCGTTCTCCGGCTCGTACTCGAGGCCGGTACGGAATTCGTCGATCTCGTACACGGCCTGGTGCACCAGGTCGACGTACTCATCCACTGTCTTGGGGCGTTTCATGGCGGCGAATCTTCGGATTGCAGATACAAGGGCGCATTATGCGCGATAGCCGGCCGAAATGCAGGGCCGGCACGCCGCGGTTCCCCTGGCCCGCCGCTTGGCATAACCTAGCCGGCGGAAGCGAACGGCGTCCGACCGCCCTCGGCCGCCCGGAACCCGCGGAGGAAACCCACTTGCCGACCCGACCTGCCCGGACCCGGCGTCATCGCGCCCGGTCGAGCCTGACCATCGCCTGCCTGCTGTTGGCGGCGTGCGGGCGGCCGTCCGATCCGGCGCCCGTGCCGGAGGAATTCACCCTGCCGGCCACCCGGGGCGGCCTGGCCGGCCGCGTGCTCAAGGTCAGCCGGC
Source organism: Parasulfuritortus cantonensis (assembly GCF_004337445.1). Lineage (GTDB taxonomy): Bacteria > Pseudomonadota > Gammaproteobacteria > Burkholderiales > Thiobacillaceae > Parasulfuritortus > Parasulfuritortus cantonensis. The sequence continues at coordinate 30,283 of NZ_SJZB01000027.1, forward strand.
TCGACGGCGACGGGCCCGGCTCGCTGCGCGCCGCGCTGGCGACGAGCGGCCCGCGCGTGGTGGTGTTCGAGGTCGGCGGCATCATCGACTTGGGGCGCCACGACCTGGAGATTCGCGAACCCGAAGTCACCGTGGCCGGCGAGACCGCGCCGGAGCCCGGCATCACGCTGATCCGCGGCGGCATCCGGATCACCGGCCACGACGTCCGCCTCAGCCACCTGCGGGTCCGCCCCGGCGACGCCGGCCAAGCCCCGGGCAGCGGCTGGCAACCGGACGGCATCAGCACCGACGGCGCCGGGGCCTACAACGTCGTGGTCGACCACTGCTCGGTCACCTGGGCGGTGGACGAGAACCTGAGCGTGTCCGGCCCCGTCGACGCCGCGCCGGAGGCCACCTCGCACGCGATCACCTACAGCAACAACATCGTCGCCGAGGGGCTCAGGCGGGCCTCCCACAGCAAAGGACCCCATTCCATGGGTTCGCTGGTACACGACAACTGCCGCGAGGTGGTCCTGGTCGGCAACCTGTATGCCCACAACGACACCCGCAACCCGCGCTTCAAGGCCGGCACCTCCGGCGTGGTGGCCAACAACCTGATCTACGACCCGGGCCACGCGGCCATCGTCCTCGGCCCGCCCACGAACGCCTCCGAAGGGCCGGCCGGCGCGCGCCCCCCGGCGCGGCTCAGCATCGTCGGCAACGTGTTGCGCCGCGGTCCGGACACGCGCCCAGGCCTGCCCCTGGTCGCCGGCCGCGGCCTGGCCTACCTGGACGACAACCGGGTCGACCGGCGCGACGGCAAACCCCACGAGCCGGCCCGGCTGGAACCGGCCCCGCTGGCCGGCAAGCCGGTCTGGGCGCGCGGCCTGACCGTGCTGCCCGCCGGCCAGGTGACCGAGTCGGTACTGCGCAACGCCGGTGCCCGGCCATGGCAACGCGACGCCGTCGACCGCCGTATCGTCGAGTCCGTGCGCGCCGCCGGCGGCCGCATCATCGACAGCCAGGACCAGGTCGGCGGCTATCCGGCCGCCGGCCCGAGCCGGCGTCCGCTCACGGTCCCGGAGGGCGACCTGGGGCCTTGGCTGGCCTCGTTCGTCCCGTCGGGCTGGCGCTGAGCGCGCCCTATTCCAGGTCGGCGCGCCGGTACAGCCGCGCCGGGCCCGGCAGGCGCCGGTAGTGCCCGACCAGGTAGGCATCCAGGTCGGGCCAGGCGAAGCGTTCCAGGAGGATCAGTTCCGGGCGCCAGACCGCCAGCGCGCGTGCCACCTCCGTGCCGGTCAGGCCACCGGTCTGCAGACGTTTCCAGGACACCACGGCGAGTGGCGGCGGCACCGCCAAGCCGGCGCGGAAGGCGTACATGGGCCGGTCGGTGTAGAGCCAGCGCACCCGTCCGGCGTAGCCGGAGAGCTGTGCCACCAGGGCGGCCTGGGCGGCCGTCACGGCAGTGTCCCGGGTCCGGAACGGGTAGGACTTCTGCAGCCGGGCCGACGAGTACGCCAGCGTGCCGACCAGCAGCAGGGTGACGGCGACGGCGGCACCGGCCATCCCGCGCGGCACGCCCTTGGCGACCAGACCGGCGTGGCCGGCCCGGGCGGCCAGGGTCACGGCATAGGCGGCCAGCAGGGCGGCCGGCAGGGTGGCCAGCAGGGTCAGGTGGTCCCAGACCGGCGCGTGCCCCGACAGTGCGATCAGTGCGCAGGCCAGCCAGCCGGCCGGATACAGGACCAGCTGATCGCCGCGCCGCCACCCCAGCACGGTCCCGAGCACGGCCAATGCGAACAACACCGGGACGATGCGGTAGCGGCCGACCTCGGCCAGGAACGAGAAATCCCGGAAGGCGGCCAGGGTGCGGGCCTGGACGTGGCCCGCGCTCAACTGTCCGTAGCCTTCGCCGGTCACGCTCGCGGCAAAAATGACCGCACCGACCAGACCGAACAAGGCCAGCCAGACCAGGGCCGGGCGCAGCCGCGCGCCGAACCCCGCGGACCCTGGCCGCTCGGCCAGGATCAGGACGAACACGATCACCGGCACCAGGACGACGGTGAAGGCCTTGGTGCCGACCGACAGCGCGAGCAGGCCGGCGGACAGGGCCAGGGCCGTCCGCGACCGGCGCCGGTGCCAGCCGACCAGGGCGGCCAGCGCCAGCATGGCGAGGGCCAGGGCCGGCAGGCCGATCATGATCGAAACGCTCAGGCGGGTGAAATAGGGCAGCACGCAGATCAGCGCGACGCCCAGGTGGCCGCAAGCCCGGCCGGCCAGCGCCGCCAGGAAGCGCCAGGCGGCCCAGAGCAGCAGGGCGGCAAAGGCCAGCACGGTCAGGCGGCCCACGTATACCGATGGGCCGAAACAGTCGAACACGGTGCTGAGCAGGAGCGTGAAGACGGGCGGCTGGTCGCTCCATATCTCCGCGTACAACCCGTATCCCTGGCCGACCAACATGGCCTTGATCAGGTTCAAGCCCTCGTCGCCGTCGAGCTCGAACGGTTCGTGGCCGTGCAGGCGCAGGGCCAGGACGATGAAATAGAGCAGCGGCAACAGCCAGCCGGCCAGACCGGCATACCGCTCGGGCGCCGCACCGCCCCGTTCCACGCCTGTCGTCATGATCCTGTCCCGCCACGCCATCGCGCGGCTATGGTAACCCACGCCCGCGCGGATCCCGATGACCCGGGGCGGGGCGGGAACCGGCACAGGCGCCGCCCGCTTCAGTCGAGGTGGTTTGCCTCGATCACCGTCTTAACCGACTTCCTCATGAGCTTGGCCAGGACGCCGTAGCCCTTCGCGGTCATGTGGTTGTCCGTCTGCCCGCCCTTCTTCATCTGCCATTCGCCCATCTGGACATGGTCGGCGTCCTTGGGCACGGCCCGGAACAGGCTGCCGTAGTAGACGGCGCCATGGCGCTCGGCCATCAGGCGTGCCTCGTCGTCGCTTTGCACGCGGCGGTTGGAAATCAGGATCGCGGGCAGGTGGTGGTCCTCGAGCCAAGCCAGGGACTTCTCCGTGTACTCGATCGAGGCCACGGAGTCGTTGGTGCTTTCCTGGAGGATGACGATCCGGGTCTTGTCCGTGACCTCGCCATGGATCAGGCGGTCGTAGATGTCGAAGGAACCGTTACCGTCGATGCCGGAATTCCTGACCGCGACGTCCAGGCCATCGGCGCGCAGGAGCGACTCGAGCTGCTCCGGATAGGAGCCGCCGGGCTCGACCCCCTTGCCGTTGGTCTGGCTGTCTCCGATGGCAAGGATCTCGAAGCTGCCCCCGCGGACACGGACGAACTGGCCAGGAACAAGGCAAGGAAGAAGGGGGCTGTTTTCATCACGGCTCCGGCTCGATGGGCGTCACGGCAATTTAGTATCGGGCCGGGGCGTTGACAACCGCCTGGCCGGCTCGGGCCCGCAACCGGCGCGCCGCCGCCACCATGTTGGCGAGCGCCGCCTCGGTCTCGGGCCAGGCCCGGGTCTTCAGGCCGCAATCGGGGTTGACCCAGAGCCGCTCGGCCGGGACGCGTGCGGCCGCCTTTTCCATCAGCCTCGCCATGGCCGCCACCTCGGGCACGTTCGGGGAGTGGATGTCGTAGACGCCGGGACCGATCTCGTTCGGATAGGCGAAGCCGGCGAAGGCGTCGAGCAGTTCCATGTTGGAACGCGCCGTCTCGATGGTGATGACGTCGGCATCCAGGTCGGCGATGGCGGCGATGATGTCGTTGAACTCCGAATAGCACATGTGGGTGTGGATCTGGGTCCGGTCCGCCACCCCGGCGCTGGCCAGGCGGAAGGCCTCGGCCGCCCAGGCCAGGTAGGCCTTGCGCCGGCCGCTGCGCAGGGGCATGGCCTCCCGGAAGGCGGGTTCGTCGACCTGGATGACGCCGATGCCGGCGGCTTCCAGGTCCCGGATCTCGTCGCGCAAGGCCAGGGCGATCTGGAAAGCCGTGAGGCGCCAGGGCTGGTCGTCGCGCACGAAGGCCCACTTCAGCATGGTGATGGGGCCGGTCAGCATGCCCTTCATCGGCTTGCCGGTGAGCGACTGGGCGTAGACGCTCCAGGCCACGGTCATGGCGGCCGGGCGCGCCACGTCGCCGTAGATGACCGGCGGCTTGACGCAGCGGGAGCCGTACGACTGCACCCAGCCGTTGCCGGTGAAGGCGTAGCCGTCCAGTTGCGCCCCGAAGTACTCCACCATGTCGTTGCGCTCGGCCTCGCCGTGCACCAGGACGTCCAGGCCCAGGCGCTCCTGGACCGCGACCGCGTGGCGGATTTCCGCGCGCATCGCCTCCTCGTAGGCCGCCCGGGCGATCCGGCCGGCCTTGAAATCGCGCCGGGCGGCGCGAATCGCGGCGGTCTGGGGAAAGGAGCCGATGGTGGTGGTGGGATAGAGCGGCAGTTGCAGCCAGGCGCGTTGGCACGCCGCCCGGGACGCATAGGGCGACCGGCGGCGGCTGTCCTCCGGTCGGACGGCCGCCAGGCGGGCGCCCACCTCGGCCCGGTGCACCCGGGCCGAGGCCCGGCGCGCGGCCAGGGCGGCGCGTGTTTCCGCGAGGGCCGCGGCGGCCGCCTCGCGGCCGTGGTCCAGGGCCTGTGCCAGGGTCGCCAGCTCGGCCAGTTTCTCGCGTGCGAAAGCCAGCCAGGGCTTGATCTCCGGATCGATCCCGGTGTCCGGCGCCAACTCCAGTGGAACGTGCAACAGGGAACAGGACGGCGCCAGCCAGAGCCGCTCGCCCAACCGGGCGCGGACCGGCGCCAGGCGGTCCAGGAGCGCGTCCAGGTCGGCGCGCCAGACGTTGCGGCCGTCCACGCAGCCGACCGACAGCACCTTGGTGGCCGGCAGCCAGTCGAGCGCCTGGACGAGTTCCTCCGGGGCGCTCACGGCGTCCACGTGCAGGCCGGCGACCGGCAGCTTGGCGGCCGTCGTCAGGTTGTCCTCCAGGGCGCCGAAATAGGTGGCCACCATGAGTTTGGGCCCGGCGCTCTGCAGCACGTGGTAGGCCCGCTCGAAGGCGGCCCGCCAGGCCGGCGCCAGGTCGAGTGCCAGGATGGGTTCGTCCAGCTGCGCCCAGGCCACGCCCTGGCCGGCCAGGCGCGCCAGGATCTGCCCGTATACCGGCAGCAGGCCGTCGAGGAGTTCGAGCTTGTCGAAGGCGCCCTGCGGCCGGGCCAGCCACAGCCAGGTCAGCGGCCCCACCATGACCGCCTTGGCGGCGTGGCCGAGGGCCTGCGCTTCGGCCACCTGGTCGAACAGATCGTCGCGTGCCAGGACGAAGCCTTGCCCCGGCGCCAATTCCGGGACGATGTAGTGGTAGTTGGTGTCGAACCATTTGGTCATGGCGCAGGCGAAAGCCGGTTCGCCGCGCGGCGCCCGCCCCCGTGCCATGCGGAAATAGGTGTCGATGTCGACCTCGCCGCCGGGCCAGGCGAACCGGGCCGGGACGACGCCCAGGCGGGCGGTCATGTCGAGGACCTGGTCGTACAGGGAGAAGTCGCCCACGGTCACGTAGCGGCAGCCGGCCGCTACCTGCATGTCCCAGTGCCGGGCACGCAGTTCACGCGCCCGGCCCAGGAGCGCGTCCCGGTCCGTGTCGCCCTTCCAGTAGCCCTCCAGGGCCCATTTCAGTTCGCGCCCGGCGCCCATGCGGGGCAGGCCCAGGGTATGGATGACAGTCATGCGATCAGCCTCGAAAAATGAAAGCGCGCAGTTTCAGGCCGGTGCAGAATGAAAACAAACGAAACGTTTTCAGTATTTGATGAGGATTTTTCATGATCGAACTACGCCACCTGCGTACCCTCGCCGCCCTCGCCGAGGCCGGCAGCCTGACCGCGGCGGCGGCGCGCCTGCACCTCACCCAGTCGGCCCTGTCCCATCAACTGAAGGAACTGGAAGAACGCCTGAATCTCAGCCTGCTGGACCGGGCCGCCCGGCCGCCGACGCCGACCCAGGCCGGCCGGCGCTTGCTGGAACTGGCGAACCGGGTGCTGCCCCAGGTGGACGAGGCGCTGGCCGACCTGCGCGGCTTGGCCGCCGGCCGGACGGGCCGGCTCTACATCGCCAGCGAATGCCACAGCTGCCTGGAATGGCTGCTGCCGCGGCTGCGCGGCTACCGGGACCGTTTTCCCGGCGTCGAACTGGACGTCGTCTTGTCGGCCAGCCTCGACCCGCTCCCGCGCCTGCAGGAGGGCGCCCTGGACGTGGTGCTGAGTCCGGACCGGCGGCCGCTGCCCGGCCTCGAATGGACGCCGCTGTTCGACTACGAGATGCGCCTGGTCGTGGCCGCCGGGCACCCGCTGGCCGGGTGCCCGGCGGTGCGGCCGGAAGATCTGGCCGAGCAAACCCTGCTGGTCTACCCGGTGGCGCGCCCGCGTCTGGACGTGTTCGCCCGCTTCCTCTGGCCGGCCGGCGTGGCGCCGGCGCGGGTGCGCGAGGTGGAGAGCACGGCCATGCAGGTCGAACTGGCCGCGCTCGGCCAGGGCGTCGCCGTGCTGCCCGATTGGGCCTGTGCCCACGGCGTGGCGGAAGACAGAATCCGGACGGTCCGGCTGGGCGCGGCCGACGGCCTGACCGGCCGCCTGCACGCCGCCGTGCGCGGCGCCGAGGCGCGCCTGGCCCACCTGGCCGGCTTCCTCGACGCCATCCGCTGACGCCCACGACGGACGGCGTTCCGCCGCCCGGACGGGGGGCGGATCAGCGCGCGCCGGCGGCCGGCGCCTCGGACTGGTCTGCCGGCTTGTGCGAGGCGTGGAAGGCGACCATGCCGCCCCAGATGCTCTTCTTGCAGCGGATGTCGGTGAAGCCGACCAGGCGGAACACCTCGGATAATTCCTCCGCCGTGTAGAAGTTCGCGATCGCGTGCTTGAAATAGTCGCGGCACTGCCTGGAGGTGGCGGTGGAGCGGAAGATCACCGCCGTCCAGGCCACCGAGAAGTGCAGGAACATCAGGTAGAACCGTTCGACCAGGCGGGACTTCGGCTTCAGCATGTCGCAGTGGTAGAACGTGCCGCCCGGCTTGAGGACCCGGCGGATCTCGGGCAGGACCTTGTCCAGTTGCAGGTGGCGCGAAGCCGCCTGCAGCGTGACGGCGTCGAAGCTGGCGTCCGGGAACGGCAGCGCGTGCACGTCGTCGACCACGCTGTCGATATGCACGCCGTAGCTGCGCGCCCTGCGCTGGCCTTCCTCCTGCATCTCCCGGCTGCGGTCGATGGCGGTCACGGCCAGGTCCGGGCGCCGGCGCAACAGCCGGATGCCGATGTCGTTGGTCCCGGCACAGACGTCCAGCACCTTGGCGCCGGCCGGCAAGTCCATGGTACCCAGGAACTGCCACACCCAGACTTCCCAGAGGCCGAAACTCGCCACCACGTTGCCCACCCGGTAATACCGGGGCACGTCCTTGAACACGTCGGGGATCAAGGCCTCCCAGGTATGCGAAAACAGGGAACGCCGCCGGTGCTCCCGTTGCTCGAAGCCAGCCGCAGTCATCGCCGTGGATTCAGTCATGCTCATCGTTCGCGCCACTCCTTATCGTACTGCCCGCCAGGGGCTGAAAAACGGCTGGGAGGGGTAAAGGCATGGCCGGCCCGACACCGTCTGCGACGGCAACGACGCGCCCCTGTCCGCCGGTTTCCCGGAGACCCCGCCCAAGCTGATTAATGATGACCATGGAGGCCGGTGGTCCGGCATCGCGGACACCGCCCCCGGCGCCGCTGCCACCGGAATTCGCCGGCACCGGCCGACGCCGGATTGCCGTCCTGCCGGCCTTCCGGCCGATCGGCAACCCCATGGTTGGTCCGCACTGTAACGAGCCCGACAAACGACCGTCAACCCTTGCCGGTCCGGCGGCCGCGCCGGCAACGCCCGGCAGGTGGTTGCCGGCGCAAAAAAAAACGGGGGCCGAGGCCCCCGTTTCGCAGTCGGCGTCGCCGCGCCTACTTGCCGGCGAACTCCTCCAGCCTGCGCGCCCGGATCACCTGGCCGTTGAGGCCGGCATCCTTGGCGGAGCCGCCGTAGGCCAGCACCATCAGCTGCGAGTAGTAGAGCACCGGCAGTTGGAACTTGGTGCCGTACTTCTTGTTGATCTGGCCCTGGTAGACCTCGGTGTTGGCCTGGCAAAGCGGGCACGGAGTGACCAGCATCTCGGCGCCGGAGTCGTAGGCGGCCTCGATGATGTCCTTGATCTGGGCCTGCGCCTTGTCCGGCTCCGAGAACGCCAGGGCGCCGCCGCAGCAGGTCACCTTCTGGTCGAACTTGGTCGCCTGGGCGCCCACGCTCTCGATCAGCTTGTCCAGGTACATCGGATTCTCGAACGACTCGCCCTGGATGCCGAACGGCCGGTTGGTCTGGCAGCCGACGTAACCGGCGATCTTCATGCCTTCGAGCGGCTTCTTGACGTGGCTGGCCAGCTCGGCATAGCCCAGGTCCTCGATCAGGACTTCCACCATGTGGCGGACTTCGGGAATCACCTTGAGGTTCAGACCGGCTTCCTTGAGCGCCTTGTTGGTGTCGTCCATGAGCGTGTTGTTGTGCTCCAGGCGCTCCTTGGATTCCCGCGAGCCGAGCCAGCAGGCGGCGCAGGTGGCGACGATGTCCTGGCCGGGCAGGTGCTGCTCGGACAGGGCGAAGTTGCGGGCGTTCATCGCCAGGCGCGGCAGTTCGCCGGCCTCGGCATAGCTGATGGAGGCGCCGCAGCAGTTCCAGTCCGGAATCTCGGTCATCTTGATGTCCAGGGTCTTGCACATCGAGTCGACCGAAACCAGGTAGTTGGACGCCGAGGCGCCCTTCTGGGACGAGCAGCCGGGGTAGAACGCGTATTCTTTCTTAGCCATCTCTAATTGCTCCTTAGGCCGCACGGCCCTTGCGCTGGTTTTCCAGTTCCTTGGCCTTGGCCAGCATGGCGTGGATGCCCTTGATGTCCTTGCACTTGTGGCCCCCGCCGATGGCTTCCATGACGTTCAGGCGCCCGGCCTTGACCAGCCCCAGGGCGACGTCCTGCATGGCCATGGCCTTCTTGATGCCGTCCATGATGCCGTCCTTGAAGTACAGGCTCTGGGTGAGCTGGACCTCGTTGACCCGGCCGGTCTTGGTGGCGTTGTTCCAGAAGGTCTGCGACAGGTGCAGGGTGGGCTGGTTCTTGGGCGCCCGGCCGATCCGGTAGGCATACTCGGCGATGCCGTGCATGATGTGGGTGATCGGCACCTTGCGCGGGCAGCGCACGTAGCAGTTGTAGCAGGACACGCACATCCACATGGACTGGGAGTCGAGCACCTCATCGCGCTTGCCGGCCCGGATCATCATGAAGAGCTCTTGCGGCGGGTGCTCCCAGCCCGGGTGGAAGTTGGTCGGGCAGGAACCGGAGCAGACGCCGCACTGCATGCACATCTTCACCCATTCGCCCATCTCGGCCTGTTCCTCGATCTCCTTGAGGAAGTTGTTCTTGTACTTGGCCGACATTTGCTGGTTCATATCGCTCATCGCTATCTCCTCACAGGCCCTTGAACGGCGACATGCCCATTTCCTGGATCTTGGCCGCGTACTCGTTGATCTTCTTCGGCAGCGTATCCACGTCGGTGATGGCGACTTCCAGGTCCATCAGGCGCTCGGTCTCCAGGTTCATGCCCTTCAGGGTGTCATACACCTTGGACATGCGGTAGCGGCCCAGTTCCGAACCCTTGACGAAGTGGCACTGGTACTGGTCGCCGTGCTTGCAGCCCATCAGCATGACGCCGTCGAAGCCGGAGTTCAGCGCGTCGGTGATCCAGATGGTGTTGACGGAGCCCAGGCAGCGCACCGGGATGACGCGCATGAACGGGTCGTACTCGTTGCGGTTCATGCCGGCCATGTCGAGGGCCGGGTAGGCGTCGTTCTCGCAGGCCAGGATCAGCACGCGCGGCTTCTCGGAGAACTCGTCCGGAATGTCCACGGCCTTGATCTGGGCGCCGACGGTGTTGACCGAGTAGTTCTCGAACGAAATCACGCGCACCGGGCAGGCGCCCATGCAGGTGCCGCAACGGCGGCAGCGCGACTCGTTGAAGAGCGGGAAGCGCTTCTCGTCCTCGTCGATGGCGCCGAACGGGCATTCCACGGTACAGCGCTTGCACTGGGTGCAGCCTTCCAGGCGGGCGGTCGGGAACGACAGGTCGCCGGCGCGCGGGTGGGCGGCCTTGCCGAGGCCGGCGTTCTCCATTGCCTGGATCGCCTTCATGGCGGCGCCGGTGGCGTCTTCGGTGGCCTGGGCGATGTCCATCGGCCGGCGCGTCGGGCCTGCAGCGTAGATGGCGGTACGGCGGGTCTCGTACGGGAAGCAGATGAAGTGGCTGTCGTTGAAGCCGTGCTTGAACTGCGGCATGTCCGGGCCCTGGCGGTAGTCCAGGTTGAGCACCGAGGTGGACATCATCTGGATGACCTGTTCCTTGGCGACCGCGGCCTTCTCGTCGCTGCCTTCGGCGACACGGTTGGCCTCGGACAGGGCGTCGAGGTCGGGACCGGTGGTCGGCACCATGCCGGTGGCCAGGACCACCAGGTCGGCGTCGGCGGAGGTGTCCTCGTTCAGGATCAGGTCCTTGAACTGCACCTTGCAGCCGTCCCCGCTGGTGCTGACGCCGGAGACCACGCCCTTGGAGAAGATCACGCCCTTGTTCTGGGCGGCGCGGTAGAAGTCCTCGTTGTTGCCGGGCATGCGCAGGTCGGTGTAGAGCACGACCGTGTCGACATCCGGGTTGGCGTCCTTGAAGTACATGGCCTGCTTGACGCTGGTGGCGCAGCAGTGGCCCGAGCAGTAGGACAGGTGCTCGCCGCTGGTGTCGCGCTGGCCGGCGCACTGGACGAACACCACGGACTTCACTTCCTTGCCGTCGGCACGCTTGATCGGGCCGCCGTTGGCCGCCTTGGCCAGGGCCTCGAGGCCCAGCTGGTCGACCACGTTGGCCTGGCCGCCGCCCAGGTGGGACAGCTTGTTGACGTCGTAGGGGGTGAAGCCGGAGGCCTGGATGATGGCACCGACGTCCTCGGTGGAGACGGCGCCGGACTCGACGGCGATGTCGGCCTTGAAGCGGCCGGGGGCACCGGCGGTCTTGGCGACGACGGCGTTCAGGTAGACCTTGATGTTGGCATCCGCGTCGATCTGGGCGACCAGGTCGGCAACGCCGTTGTCCATCGGGGCCTTGAACGGCTCGCGGTTCGGGATGCGCTTCCACAGCTTGGCGGCCATGCCGCCCAGGGCGCCGGTCTTCTCGACCAGGACCACCTTGTAGCCGGCCTTGGAGGCCTCGACCGCCGCGGTCATGCCGGACATGCCGCCGCCGACCACCAGCAGGGTCTTGCTGGTACCGGTGTTCTGGTTGCCCTCGGGCACCTTCATGGCCTTGACCTCGGCGCAGGCCATGCGGACGTAGTCCTCGGCCATCTCCTGGGTGGTCTCGCGGGCCTCGTCGGTGTCGGGACGGATCCAGATCACGCCTTCGCGCAGGTTGCCGCGGCTCATGGCGACGGTCGGGAAGTTGAAGGCCTCGGTCTTGGCGCGGCGCGAGCAGGCGCAGATGGCGACGTGGGTGACGGCCTCGTTGTCGATGTCGTTCTTGATCATCGCCACGCCGTCGGCGGAACAGAGGAAGGCGTGTTCGCGCACCAGGGCGATCTTGCCGTCCTTGGTGGCGGTCTTGACCAGGGCGGCGGCGTCCAGGCGGGTGCCCAGTTCGCAGCCGGTGCAGATGTAAGCAGCGTGTTTATCAGCCATTTCTTAAGCCTCCGCACGAGCGACTTGGTTGACCACCTGGATGGCGCGCAGGGCCGCCGCGGTGGCACTTTGCACCGCGCGGTTCACGTCCAGTGCGTTGGTGGCGCAGCCGGCGCCGAAGATGCCGGCATTGCTCGGGTCGGCCATGACGAAGCCGGAGGAATCGCCCATCACCTCGGCGGGGATGGCGACGTTCTTCACCGAGGGCTCCATGCCCACGGCCAGCACGACCAGGTCATGCGGCTCGGAGTAGCGCACGTAGCCTTCCGTGTTGACGCCCCACAGGCGCGGGTCGCCGTTCGTGTCCTCGGAGATGCGGGCCACCTTGGACTTGACGAAGGAGACGTTCGGGTTGGCCTTCACTTCCTGGTAGAAGTCCTCGAAGCGGTCGATGGCGCGGATGTCGATGTAGTAGACGGTCGACTTGCCCTCGTCGCCGTAGGCTTCCTGCACATACCGCGTTTGCTTCAGCGAGGCCATGCAGCAGAAGCGCGAGCAGTGGCGCAGGTGGTTCTCGTCGCGCGAGCCGGCGCACTGGATGAAGGCCACGTTCTTGGCCTCCTTGCCGTCGCTCGGACGGACGATCTTGCCGCCGGTGGGGCCGTGCGGGTCGGCCAGGCGCTCGAATTCGACGTTGGTGATGACGTTCTTGAATTCGCCGTAGCGGTAGGGGGTGATCTTGGCGGCGTCGTAGGGCTGCCAGCCGGTGGCCCAGACGATGGCGCCGGCGTTCAGGGTGACGACCTCTTCCTTCATGTCGAGGTCGACCGCGCCGTACTTGCAGGCGGCCTTGATGGCCTCGCCCTCGGCGGTGCCAACCACGGAGCCGTCGATCACGTAGCGCTGGGGATAGGCCATGTTGGCCGGCAGATAGGCGGCCTTGACCTTGCCCAGGTTGTAGTTGAAGGCGTCGGCGACCTCGCTGGTGGCGGCCTTGTTGCACTCGCCGCAGGCGGTGCAGCTCTCATTGACGTAGCGCGGGGCCAGCTTCACGGTGACGCTGTAGTTGCCCTTGTCGCCGGTGATGCCGGTGACCTCGGCCATGGTCAGGACCTGGATGCGCGGGTTGGCCTTGAGGCGGCGCAGGTTGATTTCCAGGCCACAGCTGGGATGGCACATCTTGGGGAAATAGCGGTACAGCTGCACGGTGCGGCCCCCGAGGTAGGGGTTCTTTTCCACCAGCACGACCTGCTTTCCGGTTTCCGCGGCCTCGAGTGCCGCGGTCATGCCGGCGATGCCGCCGCCCACGACCAGAATGGTCTGGTTGGTCGCCACAACAGACGTCATGTGTCGCCTCCAAAAGATACAAGACAAAAGAATCGGCACGTGGCCAAGGACCGGCCACGCGAAATGGGCTGAATGTTACCCGAGATACCCGGCCAGCGGACCACAAGCGCAATCGAAACTTCTTATGCACGAATAGACTCGCTAAATCGGACATTCGGCTAAGGATATGAATAGAAAGAAGAATCCAGGAGGCGCCCGGCACGCGGCCGGACGCGGCCGGCGGCCACCGGACGACGCCCGCGGGCCGCCGCGATTTACATGCTTTTACCCCAAGCCGCGGCGCCGAAACACGTCGCGCGCGAGCCTCCCCCTAGAATCGTCGGACCCCCTCATCCAGGAGCCTACGCCATGGCACACCGTCTCCTCGCCACCCTCCTGCCGGCCGCCATTTTGCTGGCCGGCTGCTGTGCCGGTCCGGGCGGCCGCGGCGGCCCGCCCGGCGGCGCTCCGATGACCGACTCCGGCGACGGCAGCCGGCGTTCGGTGAGCGTGCGCGGCGGCGCCGGCTACGTCCTCGAGCAGACCGAGCGGCAGCTCGCCGAGACGGCCGCCGCCCTGCACCTGACGGCGCGCCAGCAACTGCTCTGGGAGACCTACCAGGTCCGGGTCGGGCGCCTGGTGGCCGACCAGACGCGGGTCGACCTGAACGCACCGATCCGGCGCGGCGCCCCGGCCGAGATCGACGCCAAGGTGGACACGGTGCGCAACCGCCTGGCCGCCATGGAGGACATCGCCGAGTCGGCGCGGGCGCTCTACGCGACCCTCGACGACGACCAGAAGGCCGTCGCCGACCAACGCCTGGCCGGCACGGTGCCGGCCCTGTACTCGGGTCTGGTTGGCAGCTTCGAGGCCGGCGACCGGCCGGAACGCCCGGAGCGGGGTGCCCCGGGCGGCCCCGGCGGCATGCCGCCGAGTCGCTGGTGACGGCTCAGACGTGCACGCTGGCCGGCCTGACGTTGCAGGCCTCGCCCGGCTCGGCCGGCACGTCGTAGATATCGAAGCGGAGGTTGTCGAGGTCGGCCAGGATATAGGTCGGCGACTTGCCGACCCCGCCGACGGTCCCCGGATTGACCAGCCAGGTGGTGCCGCCCTTGACGTTGGCGACCGGCCGGGTGCTGACCCGGTGGTCGTGGCCGCAGCAGACGATGTCGTAATCGCCGGTCAGGGCCATGCCCTCGGCATAGTGCGGGTAATGGACCATGAACAGGGTGCGGCCGCCCAGGTGCAGGACGGCGTCCTGGCCGTGGTAGCGCACCACGCTGTCGGGCTCGTGGGCAAGCTGGTGCATGACGTGCATGTCGCCCATGTTGTTGCCGTGGATGGCATGCACGGGCAGGCCGAAGCGCTTGAGCACCCTGAGGGTGGTCGGGGCGACGATGTCGCCGCAATGGAGGATCGCCTCGACCCCGCGACCGACCGCGTCCTGCACGGCGTGCTCGAGCAGCCGGCGGTTGTCGTGGGAATCGGAGACGATGCAGAGCTTCATGGTCGGGGCGGACGGCCGCGGCCGCCCGCTCGAAAGGTCAGAACTTGGGCTTCTCGGCGGCGCTTTCGTACATCGCCAGGCTGGATATGATTTCCTGCTTGGCCGCCTCGGCGCCTTCCCAGCCGCCGACCCGAACCCACTTGCCTTCTTCGAGGTCCTTGTAGTGTTCGAAGAAGTGGGCGACCCGGTCCAGGAATTCCTCGGACAGGTCATCGGGACCCGCCACCTTGGCCCAGCGCTTGGACAGCTTGTTCACCGGCACGGCCAGGACCTTGGCGTCGTCGCCGGATTCGTCGGTCATGCGCAGCAGGGCGACCGGACGGCAGCGGATCACCGAACCGGAAATCAGGGGGATGGTGGTCAGGACCAGGACGTCGCAGGGGTCGCCGTCGTTGGACAGGGTGTGCGGGATGTAGCCGTAGTTGCACGGATAATGCATCGCCGTGCTCATGAAGCGGTCCACGAACAGGGCACCGGTCTCGTGGTCCACCTCGTACTTGACCGGGTCGGAATGCGCGGGGATCTCGATGATGACGTTGATCTCCTCCGGTACGTTGGCTCCCGGGCTGACACGGTCCAGATTCATGATGCTCTCCAGTGGGTTGCTAGGCGTCGCATTATAGCGACGGCACAGGTCAAAATGCTGACCTATCTGTCCGAATAGTCCAGCCGGCGCCACAATGCACCGCAGCCGGCGCAACTGACCTTGGCCGGGGACTCGATCGGGATGGGATACCCGCGCCACCACCGCGAAGGACGGGGCAGGACACGGGAGTGGGGGGGTTCGCTGCCGCGACCCGGATGGGACGCGGCGGGTTCAGCGAGGTGCGTTGAACGACCTGCCGGAACCGGTCAGGCCATGGCCTTGATGGCGGCGGACAGGCGGCTCTTCTGGCGGGCGGCCTTGTTCTTGTGCACGATCTTCTTGTCGGCGATGCTGTCCATGGTCGACATGGAAATCTGCAAGGCGGCCTGGGCGGCGGACTTGTCGCCGGCCAGGATGGCCTTGCGCACCTTCTTCACGGCGGTGCGGTACTCGGAACGCTGAGCCATGTTGCGCTCGCGTTGCACGTCGTTCTGGCGGGCGCGCTTGCGCGCCTGGACGGTGTTGGCCATGTCGGCAACTCCTAAATATTCGGGTTGAAGCGGAAAGCCGCGCATGATACCCATCTCGCCCGGGCATGGCAAGACCCGGTCAACTTGTTCTAACATGCCGGGCTGCCCGCCCCCTACGCCCTCGTCCAGATGAACCTCCTCAAGGCCCTCGCCGCCGTCAGCTCCATGACCCTGCTGTCGCGCATACTCGGCTTCGTGCGCGATGCGGTCATCGCCCGCAGCTTCGGGGCCGGGGCGGCCACGGACGCCTTCTTCGTCGCCTTCAAGCTGCCCAACCTGCTGCGCCGGCTGTTCGCCGAGGGCGCCTTCTCGCAGGCCTTCGTGCCGGTGCTGGCCGAATACAAGAACCGGCGCGGCGAGGCCGCCACCCACGTCCTGGTCAACCGGGTCGCCACCCTGCTGTTCGTCATCCTCATGGCGGTCGCCGCCCTGGGCGTGATCGGCGCCCCGCTCATCGTCCTGGTCTCGGCACCCGGCTTCACCGCGACGCCGGACAAGTTCGAGCTCACCGTCACCCTGACCCGGATCGTCTTCCCGTACATCGTCTTCATCTCCCTGGTGTCGCTGGCCGGCGGCGTCCTCAACACCTGGAGCCGCTTCCAGATACCGGCCTTCACGCCGGTCTTGCTCAACGTGGCCATGATCCTGGCCGCCGCGCTGGCGGCGCCCTGGTTCGACCCGCCGGTCCTGGCCCTGGGCTGGGGCGCCTTCCTGGGCGGCATCCTGCAGTTGTCCATCCAAGTCCCGGCCCTGCGCAGGCTGGGCATGGTGCCGGGTTGGGACTGGGCGCCGCGCGACGAGGGGGTGCGCCGGATCCTGAAGCTGATGGGGCCGGCCGCGCTGGGCGTCTCGGTGGCGCAGATCAGCCTGATCATCAACACCCTGTTCGCCTCCTTCCTGGACACCGGCAGCGTGTCCTGGCTGTATTACGCCGACCGCCTGATGGAATTCCCGACCGGCATGCTGGGCGTGGCCCTGGGCACCATCCTGCTGCCCTCCCTGGCCAAGCACCACGCCGACAACGACGCGGGCGAGTATTCCAAGCTGCTCGACTGGGGGCTGCGCATGACCCTGCTGCTGGCCGCGCCGGCGGCGATCGCCCTGGGCATCCTGGCGGTGCCGCTGGTCGCCACCCTGTTCTACCACGGCGAGTTCTCCGGCCACGACGTCGAGATGACCCGCCAGGCCCTGGTCGCCTATTCGGTCGGCCTGCTCGGCCTGATCCTGGTCAAGGTCCTGGCGCCCGGCTTCTATGCCCGGCAGAACATCAAGACGCCGGTGAAGATCGCCGTCTTCACCCTGCTCGCGACCCAGACCATGAACCTGGCCTTCGTCTGGCAGCTGCGCCACGCCGGTCTCGCCCTGGCGATCGGCCTGGGTGCCTGCCTGAACGCCGGCATCCTGTACCACCACCTGCGCAAGCAGGACATCTTCCGACCCCAGCCGGGCTGGCCGGCCTTCCTGGCCCGGCTCGCCGTCGCCCTCGCGGTCATGGCCGCCACCCTGTGGTTCGGCATGCTCGACGAAGCCCGCTGGCTCGCCTATCCCACGGTGACGCGGATCGGCCACCTGGCCCTCCTGGTACTCGCCGGAGCCACCAGCTACTTCGTCGCGCTCGGCCTGCTCGGCTTCCGTCCCAGCCAATTCCGACGCCGCGCCTGATCCAACTGTACCGGTATCCCCGGTTCCCGTTTTCCCCTATGATCCGCCCGGATCGGTATATCTACTCATTTCAAAATAAAAAAAGGGGGTAGCCCCCGATGAGGTTGGTTTACAAGATTTGGCTCGGGATCGGCACGACCCTGCTGGCCGCGCTCGCGGTCATGGCGTGGCTGGGCTATCGCCATTCCCAGGACGACGTCGAGGCCAGCCTGCTCGACGAGGGCCGCACCCTGCAGGCCGTCCTGATGGCGGTCCGGCGCACCTACCAGGAGGCCTTCCTGGCCAGCGGTCTCCCCATCGACGAGCACACCCTGGCGCTGCTGCCGGCCCATGCCATGCCGCACATCGCCAAGGCCTTCGAGGCCTTCGACGACCGCGGCATCCGTTTCAACAACGTCAGCGACCGGCCGCGCAACCCGGCCAACCGCGCCGACGCCATGGAGATGACGGCGATCCGCTACTTCCGCGCCAACCCGACGGCCCGGGAACAACTGGTGACCTTCACCGACCCGAGCGGGGCGCGCTACTACCAGTACGCGGCGCCGATCTGGATCGAACCCTATTGCCTGAAATGCCATGGCGATCCCAAGGACGCCCCGGCCAGCATCCGGGCCGCCTACCCGGAGGCCTGGGGTTACCGGGCCGGCGACCTGCGCGGCATCATCAGCGTCCGCCTGCCGGCCGCGACCACGGAGGCGCGCGTGCTGGGGCGTTGGCAACTCGAGCAGGCCACCCACCTCGGCGTCGTCCTGCTGGCCGTCCTGTTGAGCGGGGCCTTCGTCCATTTCCTGGTGGTCCGGCGCCTGCGCAACCTCAACCAGGCGGTCAAGAAGCTGGCCGCCGGCGACTACGCCTGCCGGGTCGAGGACCAGGGCGGCGACGAGGCCGCGGCCCTGGCCAGGGGCTTCAACGACATGGCCCGGACCCTCCAGAAGGACAACGACGACCTGCGCCTGGCGGCGAGCGTGTTCAGCCACACCCAGGACGGCATCCTGTTCACCGATGCCCATGGCGTCATCTTCGACGCCAACCCGGCGTTCACCCGCATCACCGGCTACGAGCGTGAGGAGGCCCTGGGCCGGACGCCGGTGTTCCTGTCCTCCGGACGTCACGACCAGGACTTCTTCCGGGAGATCTGGCGCACGGTCGAGCACCAGGGCAATTGGTCGGGCGAGGTCTGGAACCGGCGCAAGGACGGCGACGTCTTCCCCGAGCGGCTGACCATCACCGCGGTCAGCGACGACGACGGCCGCCTGATCCACTACGTCGGCGTCTTCAACGACATCAGCCAGATCAAGCAGCAGGAGGCCCAACTGGTCCACCTGGCCCAGCACGACGCCCTGACCGGGCTGCCCAACCGGGTCCTGCTCGCCGACCGCATGCGCCAGGCCATCGGCCAGGCGCGCCGGAGCGGCCTGCTGCTGGCGGTGTGCTACCTGGACCTGGACGGCTTCAAGCCGGTCAACGACGAATACGGTCACGCACAGGGCGACCGCCTGCTGATCGAGATGGCCCGTCGGATGCGCTCGGTGGTGCGCGGCGGCGACACCGTGGCGCGCCTGGGCGGCGACGAATTCGCCTTTCTCCTCCAGGGCCTGAAGAACACCGAGGAGTGCGAGCAGTCGCTCAACCGCCTGCTCGGCGCCATCTCCCGCCCCATCCTGATCGCCGACAAGCCGGTCAGCCTGACCGCCAGCATCGGCGTCAGCCTGTATCCGAACGACGACGAAGACCCCGACACCCTGATCCGGCATGCCGACCAGGCCATGTATTCGGCCAAACAGGACGGCCGCAGCCGTTACCACTTCTATGACCTGGAAGGCGACCGCCGGGCGCGCAGCCACCGCGAGAGCCAGGAAGGCGTGCGCCAGGGCCTGGCCGGCGGCGAGTTCGTGCTCCACTACCAGCCCAAGGTCGACATGCTGACCGGCCAGGTCATCGGCGTCGAGGCCCTGGTCCGCTGGCAGCATCCGGAACGCGGCCTGCTCATGCCGGGCCAGTTCCTGCCCGCCATCGAAAACAGCGACCTGGACACCGCGCTGGGCGACTGGGTCCTCGACGAGGGCTTGCGCCAGGTCGACGCCTGGCGGCGCGACGGCCTGACCATGCCGGTCAGCGTGAACATCTCGGCCCACCATATCCAACGCCCCGATTTCGTCGACCGCCTGGCCGGCAAGCTGGCCGGCTATCCCGCCTTCCAGGCCGGCGACCTGATCCTGGAGATCGTCGAGACGGCCGCCCTGGCCGACCTCGGGCGCGTCTCCGCGATCATCGCCGAGTGCCGCCGGCTGGGCTGCCATTTCGCCCTGGACGACTTCGGCACCGGCTATTCCTCGCTGACCTACCTCAAGCGCCTGCCGGTCGAGTGGCTGAAGATCGACCGCGGCTTCGTGCGCGACATGCTGCACGACCCCGAGGACCTGGCCATCGTCGAGGGCGTCATCGCCCTGGCCGAGGCGTTCGGCCGCGGCGTCGTGGCGGAAGGCGTCGACAGCGTCGAGGTCGGCCTGCTGCTCATGCAGCTGGGCTGCCGCAACGCCCAGGGCTTCCGCATCGCCCGCGCCATGCCGGCCGCCGAGCTGCCCACCTGGCTGGTCCGCTGGCAGCCCCCCGAGACCTGGAGCGAGGACAGCTACCGGCACTGGAACAAGGAAAACTTCGCCCTCCTCCTGGCCGAACACAACCACCGCGCCTGGATAGACAACCTGGCCAACCACCTCGAAGGTATCGACGGCCTGGAACTGCCGGTCGAGGTGAATCCCAACGCCTGCGCGTTCGGGGCCTGGTACCGCGAGCACGGCCGCCAGCGCTACGGCCACCTCGCCGAATTCGCCGCCCTGGCCGAGCCGCACGAGCGGGTCCACGCCCTGGCCGTCGAACTGCTCGCCCAGCAACGCAACGGCGAGGGCGAACGGGCGCGGGCCCGGCTGGCCGAACTGTTCGCCCTGCGCGAGGAACTGGTGGCCGGGCTGCGCGCGCTGCAGGCCCGCGTCCTCGGCCGCGAAACCGGCACCGCCTGAGCCGGCGGCCACCGCGCTGGAGCGGCGAATGGACTCGGCCCCGGCCGGGCGGCTAAAATTCAGCCCTTTCAAGCAGATATCCGCCCGATGCTCATCACCCACGGCTGGCCCGCCGCCACCCGGCCCAACGCCGTCACCATCGGCAACTTCGACGGCGTCCACCTCGGCCACCAGGCCATGCTGGCCCGCCTGACCGCGCGCGCGGCCGCCGCCGGGGGCTTGCCCACGGTGCTCACCTTCGAGCCGCATCCGCGCGAAATCTTCACGCCCCAGGACGCCCCCACCCGCCTGACCAGCCTGCGCGAGAAGCTGGAAATCCTCAAGCGTCTGGGCGTCGGCCATGTCCATGTCTGCCGGTTCAGCAAGGCGTTCGCCGCCCTCTCGCCGGAGGACTTCGTACAGCGCATCCTGGTCGAGGGCCTGAAGGCGCGCTACGTGCTGGTCGGCGACGACTTCCGTTTCGGCGCCCGACGGGCCGGCGACTTCGATAGCCTGATGGCCTACGGCGAGAAGTTCGGCTTCCAGGCCGAGGCCATGCATACCGTGGAGGCGGCCGGCCGGCGCGCCTCCTCGACCGCGGTGCGCGAAGCCCTGGCGGGCGGCGACATGGCCGGCGCGGCACAGATGCTCGGGCGCCCGTATTCGATCTCCGGGCGGGTCGTCGGCGGCGACCAACTGGGCCGCAAGATCGGCTTCCCGACCGCGAACATCCTGCTCAAGCACAACCGGCCGCCGGTCAAGGGCGTCTTCGCGGTCCGCGTCCAGGGCCTGTCGAGCCCGAACTGGCCCGGCGTGGCCAACCTGGGCACCCGGCCGTCGGTGCATCCGAACGGCAACCCGACCCTGGAAGTGCACCTGTTCGACCTCGACCGCAACCTGTACGGTCGCCACCTGCGCGTGGAATTCCTGCACAAGCTGCGCGACGAGGTGAAATTCCCGAATTTCGAGGCCTTGGTGGCGCAGATCGGCAACGACGCCCGCCTGGCACGTGAACTCCTGAACGTGAATTGACATGGCTGACTACAAAGACACCCTGAACCTGCCCGACACCCCCTTCCCCATGCGCGGCGACCTCGCCAAGCGGGAGCCGGGCTGGATCGCCCAATGGCGCGAGAGGAAGCTGTACGAGAAGATCCGGGCCCAGTCCAAGGGCCGGCCCCTGTTCGTGCTGCACGACGGCCCGCCCTATGCCAACGGCGACATCCACATCGGCCACGCGGTGAACAAGATCCTCAAGGACATCATCGTCAAGGCGGCCACGCTGGACGGTTTCGACGCCCCCTACGTGCCGGGCTGGGACTGCCACGGCCTGCCCATCGAGCTGGTGGTCGAGAAGGCCCACGGCAAGGACATCCCCGCCGCCCGCTTCCGCGAGCTGTGCCGCGAATACGCCGCCGGCCAGGTGGAGCGCCAGAAGGCCGACTTCATCCGCCTGGGCGTCCTGGGCGACTGGGACCACCCCTACCTGACCATGGATTTCCGCTTCGAGGCGGACATCATCCGCGAACTGGGCAAGATCCAGCGGAACGGCCACCTCTACCTGGGTGCCAAGCCGGTGCACTGGTGCGTCGACTGCGGCTCGGCCCTGGCCGAGGCCGAGGTCGAGTACGAGGACAAGGCCTCGCCGGCCATCGACGTCGCCTTCCCGGTCGCCGACTGCGCCGACCTGGCCCGCCGCGTCGGCCTGCCGGCCGACGGCGACTGCCCCGCCTACGCGGTGATCTGGACCACCACGCCCTGGACCCTGCCGGCCAACCGGGCGGTCGCGGTACATCCCGATTTCGTCTATGACCTGGTGCGCACGCCCAAGGGCATCCTGATCCTGGCCCGCGACCTCGCCGAGGCGGCGATCAAGCGCTACGGCTTCGAGGCGGTGGAAACCATCGCCCAGGTTCCGGGCGCCGCCCTCGAGGGCATGCAACTGCAACACCCGTTCTACGACCGCCGGGTGCCAGTCATCCTGGCCGACTTCGTCAGCCTCGACGCCGGCGTCGGCCTGGTCCACATCGCCCCCGGCCACGGCCACGACGACTACGTCGCCGGCCTCAGGTACGGCCTGGAAGTCGCCAACCCGGTCGGCGGCGACGGCAAGTTCTACCCCGACACCCCCATCGTCGGCGGCCAGTCGATCTGGGCCGGCAACAAGACCGTGCTGCAGACGCTGACCGACAACGGCCACCTCCTGGCCCAGGAAACGATCAAGCACAGCTACCCGCACTGCTGGCGCCACAAGACGCCCATCATCTTCCGCGCCACCCGGCAGTGGTTCATCGGCATGGACAAGGAAAGCCTGCGCGCCAAGGCCATGCAGGCGGTCGAGGACACCGAGTTCTTCCCGTCCTGGGGCCGCGCCCGCCTTGAGGCGATGATGAAGACCCGGCCCGACTGGTGCGTCTCGCGCCAGCGCAACTGGGGCGTGCCGATCACCTTCTTCATGCACAAGCAGACCGGTGAGCTGCATCCGCGCTCGCAGGAGATCCTCGAAGAGGTCGCCAAGCGGGTCGAGAAGCGGGGCATCGAGGCCTGGTTCAGCCTGGAGCCAAGTGAATTATTGGGCGCCGACGCCGAGCACTACGAGAAGGCCGGCGACACCCTGGACGTCTGGTTCGACTCCGGCGTCACCCACGCCTGCCTGCTCAAGGAACGCGAAGGGCTCAAGCACCCGGCCGACCTCTACCTGGAAGGCTCCGACCAGCACCGCGGCTGGTTCCAGTCCTCGCTCCTGACCGGCTGCGCGACCGACGGCCACGCCCCCTACGAGGCCCTGCTGACGCACGGCTTCGTGGTCGACGGCAAGGGCATGAAGATGTCCAAGTCGAAGGGCAACGTCATCGCCCCGCAGAAGGTGTCCGACACCCTGGGCGCGGAAATCCTGCGCCTGTGGGTCGCCAGCACCGACTACTCGGGCGAACTGACCATCTCGGACGAGATCCTCAAGCGCGTCGTCGAGGCCTACCGGCGCATCCGCAACACCCTGCGCTTCCTGCTCGCCAACACCGCCGACTTCCGCATCGAGGACAACGGCCTGGCGCCCGAGGCCTGGCTGGAGATCGACCGCTATGCGGTGGCGCTGACCCGGCGGATGCAGGAAGAAGTCCTGGCCGACTACCGGGTCTACAGCTTCCACACCGCGGTGCAGCGCCTGCACAACTTCTGCTCCGAGGACCTGGGCGCCTTCTACCTCGACATCCTGAAGGACCGCCTGTACACCGCCGGCGCCGACTCGCGCGCCCGGCGCTCGGCGCAGACCGCGCTGTGGCACATCCTGCACACCCTGACCCGGCTCCTGGCGCCGGTCCTGTCCTTCACCGCCGAGGAAATCTGGGCCCTGCAGTGCAGCGGCGACAGCGTCTTCCTGACGGTCTGGCACGAACTGCCGCAACAGGCCGGCGCGGACGACCTCCTGGCCCGCTGGGCCCGTCTGCGCGAGCTGCGCGGCCTGGCCACCAAGCGCATCGAGGAACTGCGCGCGGCCGGCCAGGTCGGTTCCTCCCTGCAGGCCGAGGTCACCTTCCTGGCCGACGGCGCCGACTATGACCTCCTGGCCGGGCTGGGC
Organism: Parasulfuritortus cantonensis; assembly: GCF_004337445.1. GTDB lineage: Bacteria > Pseudomonadota > Gammaproteobacteria > Burkholderiales > Thiobacillaceae > Parasulfuritortus > Parasulfuritortus cantonensis. Next base: position 54,120 of record NZ_SJZB01000027.1, read on the forward strand.
GACGACCTGCGCTTCGTGGTCATCACCTCGGCCGCCAGGGTCGAGCGCAGCGCCGGCGAGACGCGCGTCGAGGTCGGCGCGCTCGGCCACGAGAAATGCGAGCGCTGCTGGCACGTGCGCGCCGACGTCGGTGCCGATCCGGCCCACCCGGGCCTGTGCGGCCGCTGCGTGAGCAACCTGTACGGCGAGGGCGAGTCGCGTGACAAAGCCTAAATCCGGCCTCGCCTGGCTCTGGCTGGCTGCCCTGGTCCTAGCCCTCGACCAGGCCAGCAAGCTGGCGGTCGTCGCCACCCTCGCCCCCTACCAGGACGTCGTGCCGCTGACCGGCTTCTTCAACCTGGTCCACGTCCACAACACCGGCGCGGCGTTCTCGCTGTTCGCCGACCAGCCCGGCTGGCAGCGCTTCTTCTTCATCGCGCTGGCCCTGGTCGCCGCCGCCGTGATCGTCGACATCCTGCGCAAGGTGCGCGGCCGTGCCCGCTTCTGCATCGGCCTGGCCCTGATCCTGGGCGGCGCGGTCGGCAACGTGGTCGACCGCGTGCTCTACGGCCACGTCATCGACTTCCTCGACGTCTACGCCGGCGCCTGGCACTGGCCGGCCTTCAACGTCGCCGACTCCGGCATCACCGTGGGGGCCGTCCTGCTGGTCCTGGACGCCTTCCAGGGCAAGAAATGACGGCGCGCGTACGGCCCGGCGACCGGGTCACCCTGCACTACCGCATCGCCAGCTACGGCCAGGAGATCGCCGACACCTTCCCGAACGCGCCGGAGAGCTTCTCGGTCGGCGCCGGCGACATCGACGCCCGCCTGGAGCAGAACCTGATCGGCTTGGCCGAAGGTGAGCGCCGGACCCTGGAACTGATGCCCTGGCAGGCCTTCGGCGAGCGCGACGAGGACCTGGTGCAGGACCTGCCCAGGCACGAGTTCCCGGCCGACGCCGAACTGGAGCCGGAGCGGCAGGTCGATTTCGAACTGCCCAACGGCCAGGTCCTGACCGGGACCATCCTGGCGGTCGAGGACGCGGTCGTGCGCATCGATTTCAACCACCCCCTGGCCGGCCTGCCGATCGAATTCGACGTCCAGATACTTGCGATAGAACATGCCTGACCACGTCCTGCTCGCCAACCCGCGCGGCTTCTGCGCCGGCGTCGACCGCGCCATCGCCATCGTCGAGGCCGCCCTGGCCCGCTTCGGCGCCCCCATCTACGTGCGCCACGAGGTGGTGCACAACAAGTTCGTGGTCGACAACCTGAAGGCCAAGGGCGCCGTCTTCATCGAGGACCTGGCCGACGTCCCCGACGGCGCGACCCTGATCTTCAGCGCCCACGGCGTGCCGCAATCGGTGCGCGTGGCCGCCGAGGCCCGCGGCCTGAACGTCTTCGACGCCACCTGCCCGCTGGTCACCAAGGTGCACAAGGAGGTGGTCAAGCAGCGCAAGGAAGGCTACGAGATCGTCATGATCGGCCACAAGGGCCACCCGGAGGTCGAGGGCACCATGGGCCAGGCCGACGGCGGCATGTTCCTGGTCGAGACGCCGGCCGACGTCGCCGGCCTCGCCGTCGCCAATCCGGACAAGGTCGCCTACGTCACCCAGACCACCCTCTCGGTGGACGACGCCGCGCGCGTGGTCGAGGCCCTGCGAGCCCGTTTTCCGAACATCGTCGGACCGAAGAAGGACGACATCTGCTATGCCACCCAGAACCGCCAGGACGCGGTCAAGCAGTTGTCGGGACACTGCGACGTGGTGATCGTGGTCGGCTCGCCCAACAGTTCCAATTCCAACCGCCTGCGCGAAGTGGCGGCCGGCCTCGGCCGCGCCGCCTACATGGTCGACAACGCCGACCAGCTCGACCCCGCCTGGCTGGTCGGCAAGTCCTGCGTCGGCGTCACCGCCGGCGCCTCGGCGCCCGAGGTGCTGGTGGACGGGGTCCTGGCCCGCCTGCGCGAGTTGGGCGCCCGGGACGTGCGCGTCCAGGCCGGCATCGAGGAAAAGGTCAGCTTCGCCCTGCCCAAGGGCCTGGCCTAGGCCAGGCCGCTAGGCGAGGCCGCCGCGCTTCAGGCGGCGGTACAGGGTGTTGCGGCTGATGCCCAGCCGGCGCGCCGCCTCCGACATGTTGCCGGCGCTCGCCTCCACGGCACGCCGGATGGCGACGGCGGACAGGCTGCGCAGGTCCTCGCCGGCCTCGCCGCCCGCCCGGCGCAGGCAGCGCGCCGGGGCGCGCAGTTCCTCGACCAGATCGTCCGGCAGGTGCGCCCAGCCGATGCGCGTCGCGCGCTCGTCGAGCAGGGCGCAGGCCGTACGCAAGGCGTTGACCAGTTGCCGGATGTTGCCAGGCCAGGCGAAATCGGCCAGGGCACCGGCCACCTCCGTCTCGAAGCCGATCCGGCGGCCGGGTGCCAGGTCCGCCAGCAGGCGGTCGAGCAGGAAGGGGAAGTCGGTGCGCTCGCGCAGGGCCGGCAGCATCAGGGTGAGGCCGTTCAGCCGGTAGTACAGGTCGGCACGGAAACGGCCGGCCTCCATCTCGGCCTTCAGGTTGCGGTGCGTGGCGCAGACCAGGGCGAAGTCCACGGCCACCGGCTTGCCGCCGCCCAGCGGCGTCACCTGGCGCTCCTGGAGGACGCGCAACAGCCGGCTCTGCATGGCCAGCGGCATGTCGCCGATCTCGTCCAGGAACAGGGTGCCGCCATCCGCCTCGCGGATGCGCCCGGGCGAGCCGGTCCGGCGCGCGCCGGTGTAGGCGCCCGGCGCGTAGCCGAACAGCTCGGCCTCGATCAGGTTCTCCGGCAAGGCCGAGCAATCGACGGCGACGAAGGCCTGCTCCCGGCGCGGCCCGGAATCGTGCATGGCCTTGGCGAACACCTCCTTACCCACCCCGGACTCGCCCTGAAGCAGGACCGGGATGGCCTTGTCGAGGACCCGGCGTGCCTTGGTCACGGCGGCACGGATGTGGCCGCAACCGGTATCCAGGGCCGCCAGGGCGTCCGTCGGCGCCGCGGCCGGCACCGGCGCCGCGGCCGTCATGCGCAACACCCGCCCGGCCTCGACGCGCACGAACAGACGGCCGCCCCGGCTCGCCTGCACCGGCATGATCTCGCTGCCGCGCCGGTACGCCCAGGCGAGCAGGTCCTCCAGACGCACGTGCAGCAGGCGTTCCAGGTGCTGGGCGCCGAGGTCGGCCGGACGCAGGCCGAGTATCTCCAGGCCAGCCCGGTTGGCGCCGATCACGTAGCCGTCCTCGGACAGGGCCAGGACCCCCTCGGCGACCGTGCCGATGCCCTCCGCGAGGGGGTGGAAGCGCAGTTGCAGGTTGCCGCCGTGGCGCGCCTCGAAGAGGCCGTTCTCGATCATCTGGGCGGCCGAGCGGACCAGGCAGAAGGTGTGCGGGTGGTGCCGGCGATGGTCGCCGGAGATGTCCAGCACGCCCAGCAGGGTGCCGTCCGGCGCCGCCACCGGGGCGGCCGCGCAGGTCAGGAAGGCGTTGCGCTCCAGATAGTGCTCGGGGCCGTTGATGACCACCGGTTCGGCTTCGGCCAGGGCGGTGCCGATGGCGTTGGTGCCGCGGTAGCGCTCGGCCCAGGAAGCGCCGGGCGCCAGGGCGACGCGCTCGGCGCGGCTCAGGAAGGCCGAGTCGCCCATGGCCTGGAGCAGCAGGCCGCGGTCGTCGGCCAGGATCACCATGCTGTCGCTGTCGCGCGTCTGCCGGTACAGGTATTCCATCACCGGACGGGCGTGGGCGAGCAGTTCCTGCTGGCGCTCGCGCAGGCGGGCGAGCTGCGCGCCGCTCAGGTGCACGACCTCCGGCAGGCGGCCGGCCGGCATCAGCCCGGCGCGCAGGCTGCGCCGCCAGGAACGGGCCACCACCGCATCCACCGGCAGTTCGCTCGGAATGTCGCCGCTCTCCAGCAAGCGGCTGCGGGCCTGGCGCAGGACGGCGCCCGGCCCCTTGGGCTGGGTATCGAACATGACAGCATCCTCCTCCTCGGATCGCAGGCTATCGGGACTTGCCGGCGGCTGGCAAGAGCAACCCCGGGCAAGGCGCCGCGACTGTGTCATTTCGGGACAGTGTTCCCGGATGATACGTACCCGCCTGCCCGGAGGACAAGTCCTTCCGCTTGTAGATCAATGGCTTGCCGTCCGAGCGGCCGCTGGCACGCGGCTTGCCCCCTGGGCAGTCGTCCCGGCGCCGCGCCGGACGCATAACACCACTTCGTTAGGAGACGACCATGATTTACGCCGCACCCGGCAGCGCCGACGCCAAGGTCCAGTTCAAGGCCAAGTACGACAACTTCATCGGCGGCAAGTGGACCCCGCCGGTCCAGGGCCAATACTTCGACAACGTCACCCCGATCAACGGCAAGGTGTACTGCCAGGCCGCCCGCTCCTCGGCCGAGGACATCGAGTTGGCCCTGGACGCCGCCCACGCCGCCGCCGACGCCTGGGGCAAGACCTCGGTCACCGAGCGGGCCAACATCCTGAACAGGATCGCCGACCGCATCGACGCCAACCTGGAGGCCCTGGCCTACGCCGAGACGGTGGACAACGGCAAGCCGATCCGCGAGACCCTGGCCGCCGACATCCCCCTGGCGGCCGACCACTTCCGCTACTTCGCCGGCTGCATCCGCGCCCAGGAGGGCAGCCTGGCCGAGCTGGACGAGAACACCGTCGCCTACCACTACCACGAGCCCCTGGGCGTGGTCGGCCAGATCATCCCCTGGAACTTCCCCATCCTGATGGCGGCCTGGAAGCTGGCGCCCGCCCTGGCCGCCGGCAACTGCGTGGTCCTGAAGCCGGCCGAGCAGACCCCGGTCAGCATCCTGGTCCTGATGGAAACCATCGCCGACCTGCTGCCCGCCGGCGTCCTCAACATCGTCAACGGCTTCGGCCTCGAGGCCGGCAAGCCCCTGGCCTCGAACAAGCGCATCGCCAAGATCGCCTTCACCGGCGAGACCACCACCGGCCGCCTGATCATGCAGTACGCCAGCCAGAACATCATCCCGGTCACCCTGGAACTGGGCGGCAAGTCGCCCAACATCTTCTTCGACGACGTCGCCGCCACGGACGACGCCTTCTTCGACAAGGCCATCGAGGGCTTCGTCCTGTTCGCCTTCAACCAGGGCGAGGTGTGCACCTGCCCGAGCCGCGCCCTGATCCAGGAGTCCGTCTACGACAAGTTCATGGAGCGCGCCATTGCCCGGGTCAAGGCGATCAAGCAGGGCAACCCCCTCGACACCGAGACCATGGTGGGCGCCCAGGCCTCCACCGAGCAGTTGGAAAAGATCCTGTCCTACATGGACATCGGCGCCAAGGAAGGCGCCCAGTGCCTGGCCGGCGGCGACCGCGCCAGGATGGCCGGCGACATCGCCGGCGGCTACTACGTCCAGCCCACGGTGTTCAAGGGCCACAACAAGATGCGCATCTTCCAGGAGGAGATCTTCGGCCCGGTGGTGTCGGTGACCACCTTCAAGGACGAGGCCGAGGCCCTGGCCATCGCCAACGACACCCTGTACGGCCTCGGTGCCGGGGTGTGGAGCCGGGACGGCAGCCGCGCCTACCGCATGGGCCGGGCCATCAAGGCCGGCCGCGTGTGGACCAACTGCTACCACGCCTATCCCGCGCACGCGGCGTTCGGCGGCTACAAGCAGTCCGGCATCGGGCGCGAGACCCACAAGATGATGCTGGACCACTACCAGCAGACCAAGAACCTGCTGGTGAGCTACAGCCCGAACGCGCTCGGCTTCTTCTGAGCGTGACCTGAACGCGGACGGGCCCCGGGCCCGTCCGCCCGGACACAGGAGGCATCCATGACCGAACGCGTGGTGGCCACCGACGCCACCCTGGAGCTGATCGAGCGCCTCAAGGGCAAGCACGGTCCCCTCATGTTCCACCAGTCCGGCGGCTGCTGCGACGGCAGCGCCCCCATGTGCTACCCGCTCGGGGAATTCCTGGTCGGCGACGCGGACGTCCAGTTGGGCGAGATCGGCGGCTGCCCGTTCTACATGAGCCGGGCCCAGTTCGAATACTGGGAACACACCCAGCTGATCATCGACGTGGTACCCGGCCGGGGCGGCATGTTCTCCCTGGAAGGCCCGGAAGGCCTGCGCTTCCTGACCCGCTCGCGCCTGTACACGGACGAGGAATGGGCAGAGTTGAGCACGCGGCCGGTGGGCTGAGGATCGGCGCTCAGGCTCCGCGGATCGGTTTCCAAACGAGCGCTACCGTCCGCCAGGCAGCCAGCATTCCGGCCTCGTTCGCTTGGCAGAATCGCCCCATATCAAGCATTGTCAAATCGCGAGGCGCCGCGTCAATGAAGCCGTCAAATAGTTGCTTAAGATTCTGATCTATCGTCCGTAGATCTGGAGCATATTCGATTGAGAAGAAATACTGGAGCAGCAAAACAGTTGTCGAATCCGATTTGCCCATATTCTGTTCTGGATTGGGTTGATAGTCAGATTCCACTCGGCACATCGGGTGGGGAAATTGGTGCTGACTGTTGTCCATGCAACGCATCTTTATTAGGCCGCGCGTAGGCTTGTCGTCACTCAGATAAACATCCTCCCTCGACGCCGAATCGTAGAAGTGATGCATCCCATATATTGTAGATGAAGCAGGTCTACTTATAAGATGAGGAAATGTGTTTCTAAAATAGTAATCCCAAGACCTACCGTAGGTTAGTGAAACGGATATTTTTTGCCAGGCCCCATTACCCCAAAGTCTCCCATATTTGATTCGCATATCGGGGACAATTCTGGGAGTAGCGCCTTGATATGGATATAATCGACGTCATACGGGCGGCACCCTTTGACCATTTTTCTAGGTATAGTTCGCCATCCAAACGCCCTCCTGTCATAAGCTTGGCCCATGTAATTTAGTGGAATTTTAAATGTCATGCCCTTAAGCTTTGCACAGGCGCTCAGATCCTGAGCCTGTTCTATTGATATATAGTCTTCGTTGTTTTTTAACAACGACTCAACGATGTGTTGCTTTATTCTTCCCGAAAACACGATTGCCACGGCAATAGCAATCGAAATTACAGCCATTGCGATAAAAGCGATGCGTATCATACTAGCAAACCATTTAAAAACTCATTTGACGCCTAAAATCGTGCGATTTCATAGCCACCTTTACCCTTCCAAGAAGTGAGATCGTCGATTCGGGAGCAATTGGTGAGATCGACTTTATCGAGCTATTGCATCCATCGGACTCTTCAACGGCTTAACAAGAGCACCATGAGATTGGATATGCGAATCGAACGAGGCTGTAGAAAAACATGACCTGATTTAAAAAAGCGATTCGCAGGAGGTAGCCAGCAGTGTGGATAGGGTTATTACCATTCTGAAAGCACGCGTTCAATACGCGAACAGAACACCTGAACCTCGCTTGGCGCGAGGCGCTCGGCTTTGTAAAGCGACAACATTTCAAACCGACAGGCAGGGGCACAGGTCCCTAGCAGAGCCGTCTTCAGTACCCGTTTTACTGGCTGCCGAAGTACCAGACGATCAACCCACCACGGCGATCCAAGCGAAGTAACTGCAAGCGCATTTCGAAGGAGGTTAAGTCTTGGCTTGATTGGACCAAAATCGGTTGCATGGTCGTAGGCGACGCCGGGAGCCCATACGCGGTCAAACCAGCCTTTCAGGATTGCCGGGAAACCAAACCACCATGTTGGGAAAACGAGAACAAGGGCGTGGGCGGAGAGCAAGCGGGCGACTTCGGATTGAATCGCGGTAGTGTCGAATGCCGGCGAATAATAGCTCAGGCGTTCGCTAGCCGTGAGGGCGGGCGCGAAACCAGATTGGTAAAGATCTTCGATCTGTACTTCGTGACCGTTGGCGGTCAATGTCTCGATAGCCGACCGGGCCATGGCACTGCACAAGCTATCGCTACGCGGGTGAGCGACGACGACTAAGCATTTCATTGGCGGGACAGGGTGCATCTGCTGGCTAACGTCCCACATGCCCGGCATGCCCCGGCTTACTGGGGCATACCCGCTCGATGGAAAGGTTAGCTGTCACTCGCGACCTCGGAGAATAGTTGATTGATGAGTTCGGCACACGTGCGCAACGTGTTTGCGCCGTGCATGTGGAGCGTACTGCTTCCATGGGCTAGCGAATTGCGAAGGTAGGGCATTGCCTCTACAAGCGTAACGGCATAATCAGCCACGGGCGCATCTTCTTGGATAAACACGCCCCACTCTTGGCGCTCCTGCTCTCTTGCCTGAATGATAGAAAAGCCCGAATTCGTCACCGTGCCATCCTCGACAGCACGGCGCAGGAGATTCTTGAACGAGGCTTTCTCGTTGCCGGGGTAGCAGAGCTTGAGCGCAAACTCTACCGAGACATACGCCAGTAGCTCCGCCGTTACGTTGAACGGATAGTAGAACCATGAGTAGGCAATCAGATTCTGCGCAGTAGCGAAATGACCGCGAACTGCTTCTGGTACTCCTTCGTGGAGCCGGACATCCTCGATAAGCGCGTACGTATCCTCGGCTCGTAAGGGACGGAAATCACCAATAGCCGGGTCGAAGCGCGCGAAAGAACGCTGCCGCTCATCTGGCTCCATGAGTGTATTGAATGGCTTCAGTTGTTCCATTTGTGAGAGCCCATTGGCGAGTAACGTATCGATTCACCGGGCTGCGCGGCTTCTTGCGCAGGCCCGTTGGAATGACGGATTATCCATTGTGAACTCATATCTTTATGTTTTCTCGATAGAAATCACCGTCGATCTCGATTTCTAGTGTCGAACCATTGACTGAGTGAAGCCGAGCTTTTCCATAGCGTTCGTTTGCCCAAATCGTGCGAACGAACTTAAAACCAAAAGGTGTATCTAGTTCCTTACGCAAAATAGTGAATGGCTGCGCAGTAACAAAGCCTGGGGTTCGCATATAGATACGATACGTCACCGAATCGAGCGACAAAGAATCTTGTAACTCGCTGGCAACTGGATTAACCACTCCTAAAAACGAAAACAAAAACATTGGCACTGACAGCACTGCGACGGCAAGAAACGTTAGGTAACGTGCGAAGCGGAGAGTGAAAGCTCTGCCGATAAACACTAGTGAGACAGGTATGGATACCGCCGCCATAGCAAAGATCCATCCGTTTAGCGGTAAATACACGAGGCGAATTGAGTAAGGCCATTCGGATACGCCGTTCGCGACAAGGGCTGTGCTAGTAAGAAAGCACGCTAGCGGAAGCCGAGTATTAATATGCATAAGCTTTGAATTAACCAGCCCCTACGGCCATTCTATCAGGTTCAGTTAGATGAACGGTTAGCCAACGTCAAGGTTGAGGGGCGCGGAGGCAGCAAGCAGCCCTTGCTGGCGGAGCGTCCTGCTCGAACGCATTGTTGGGCGCACGGCTACAAACAAGCATCAGGCAAATGCCCATTAGGAAGTTTCAAAATAGTGGCTTGAACAATTGTTTTTTCTTTATTTAGCACGAAGTCGATCTTTAACTTCTGATTGCAAACCAATCCCTTCGTTTGCTTGTAGCAGTAATGCTCTTTACACAGAAAACCCTGTTTCCGAAGGAAAGCCATAGCGTCGCTTTCTGACTTCCCAACCAACCGCCACGATTCCACCGCCGCCTCAAACTCTGCCGCATTTTTATACTGGGTATCAGCAGAGCATGCGCTAGCACTCACGGCCAAAACGGCGACCAGCAAGGCGCGCATGCGGTTATGCCCAACGTCTAGCTTGCAGGGCGGAGGGGACCTGCAAGCGCAGCTTGCGGGCCGTCCCCTCGAAGCGAGGGTTAGCCCACACGCTCACAGTCTGCACCATATGGCTGCGCCTATCGCGCAAGGTGGCCCTCGGAGACAATCTCACCGGTCTTCGCATCGATCATAAAATGGGCCTTCGTGCCTCGCTTGCCGGTATTTGTTTCGATCTCAAAGCGACTTGTACCTCCGAACCAGCCCCGACGTACGATGATCTCTAGTGGCTCACTAAACGCCCACCCCAACGCTGTCGCACGATCCCGCGCAATTGTGATGGCTTGGTCTCGGTCAATCATGGCTCGCGATTTGTCCCTGTGAGATCGATACAAAGAACAGTGTTCCGCCAAGTGTGAGCGAGGTTGAGCGCCATGCTATGCCTTGGCCGAAAACTCACTTGAGAACCACCTTACGAAACTGCACTTCAGGCTGAGAGTGGGGGGAACTGAAAACCGTAAGCGTTACTTGGGGGTCTGGTTGCCGCGTGTGAGCCTCTTTGAATTTTGAAACGATCGCATCGACTAGCGCGGGGTCTTGCGTGGCATAGAGATTGACGTAAGCACCGCCCCAACCGACCACACCGAGATTTACCTCGCCACCCTCCCAAAACAACAACTCTTTCCTCTGGCAATCGGAGGCAGAGGCGCAAATGCCGTTCGCAATCAGCACTCCTTCTGCCAGAGTTAAATATTGCTGAGCGGCAGCACGATGCGGCTCGCCACAAGCGGCCAATGCAAAAGCGGTCACCGCTATTGCTGAAGAAGCGTTGATGCTAGGCATAACCATTTGATGGAGAGACGCCCCCATCCGGACATTTGTTGCTATGGAGACAGGCCAGAAGACTCCATATCCACCTGATCTTGTTGATATTTATCACCCCCCCATCTCTATATGCGCGGCAGAAAAGCCGGGCGCCGGTCTGGCCAGCTTTGCTGCGATTGTATGCCTAACCAGGGAAGCAACAATCGGCCGAAAGTTATAGCCGCATGGGTTGGGAGAGTGGTTGCCGATGGGTGTACCGCATCGGCTAACCGTGCTTTTCCTCCACCATCCTGTCGATGATCTGCATGACGCCGGAACTGCCCGCTTCCATGGTTTCCAGGGCGGCGTAGATGCGTTGCTGGACGTCGACGCTGTGCTCCCAGTCCTCGTGCAGCAGCGCAAGCGCCTGGTGGGCCTGCTGGTGGACGTCGCAGTGCGGTGTCTCCATGGCGGCGAACGACGGCACGTCGTGGAAACGCTGCCAGCCGTCGCCCTCGTAATACCACTTGCCGAGCCGGCAGCCGTGGCAGTCGGTCCCGACCGGCTTGGCGTATTCGTCGGCGCCGTTGCTGTTGATCGCCATGTAGGTGCGCTGCTTGTAGATGACGTGGTCGACCTTGATCAGGGACGCGAAACTCTTGTCCAGCGCCCGTTGCGACTCGTCCAGGGTGTTGCGCGCCGAATCGGCGAACTGCCTGAAGCTGGCCGACAGCGCCTCGACGGAACCGCGTGAAACCTGGGCCAGGTCGGTCATGATCGTGGAGTCCTCCTGCATCACCATGGCCTCGCGCAGCAGGTCGTCCATGATCTTGCCGATGGAGACCGAGGCGCTCTTGGTATTCTCGGCCAGCTTGCGCACCTCGTCGGCGACGACCGCGAAGCCACGCCCCGCCTCGCCGGCGCGCGCCGCCTCGATGGCGGCGTTGAGGGCGAGCAGGTTGGTCTGGTCGGCGATGGCGTTGATCAGGCTGACGGCCTGCTGGATTTCAGTCCCCTTGGCGTTCAGTTGCCCGACCGCGCGGCTGGCATGTTCGATACGCCCGGAGATGTCGCCCAGGTTGCCGACCACCTGGCGTACCGAGCCCTGGCTGCTCTCGGCCAGGTCGTTGGTACGGTGCGCCTCGGCGGAGACCGCCTTCAAGGTCTCGGTGATGTGCATCAGGTCGGCCTGGTTGGAGGCCAGGTTGACCAGCAGGTTGCGGGTGTTGAGGCCGTGCACCATGGACAGCAGCAGGTTGCGCATGTGCTGGTGGGTGTTGGTGGCCAGGGCTTCGAGCATGACGTTCTGGTTCTCCAGGCCTTTCCTGAAGGCGCCGTGCATGCCGCAGGGCATGGCCTTGCGGAAGAACTGGCCATCGATGTGCATGCGGAAGGTGGTGTTCTGCTCGCGCGTGAACGACTCCAGCTGGTCGAGCATGTCGTTGACTTGCCAGGACAGGCGGCCGATCTCGTTGTCGTCCCGGATGCCGGTGATGCGGCGGCCGAAACAACCCTGGCTGATGTCCTGGATCACCTCGGAGAGCTGCGCGAGGGGCGCCACGTAGCTGCGCCCGAACGACCACATCCAGACGCCGATCAGCAGGGACAGGCTGAGGAACATCAGGTTGTCCCAGTGGAAGCCGCGCAGGAGGGTCCGCGACGTGAAGTCGACCAGCATCAGGCCGATGAACAGGGCGGCAAAGAAGGTCAGCCTAGAGGGTAAGGATGAATTCTGCATAGCTCGCGCCCTTTCCCGTGAGTTGTTTCGTGAGGAACGCCAGGGAGGCCGCGCAGGCGTCCCGGGGTCCGGCCTTGGCCTCGACGGCGAGCATATCCCGGTAGATGTCGGCGACGATCTTGACCGCCTCGGGACGGGGCTTGCGGCGCACCGAGAAGTAGCCCGTCACCTCGCCGGCGGGGCTGAAGTTGGGGGTGACGTTGGCGAACACCCAGTAGAAGCTGCCGTCCTTGGCCAGGTTCTTCACGTAGGCGAAGCATTCCTGCTTGGCCTGGATGGTGTCCCAGAGCAGCTTGAACACGCCGCGCGGCATGTCCGGGTGGCGGATGATGTTGTGCTGGGCGCCGAGCAGTTCCGCCTCGCCGTAGCCGGAAAACTCCATGAAGATGCGGTTGCCGTAGGTGATGCGGCCCGAGAGATCGGTCTTGGAGACGATGAAATCGTCTGCCCGCATGACCCGTTCGACCGCGCTGGGGGTGACCCGGTTTTTCATGTCCGCTCCATCCCGGGCCTGTTGCGGCCCGTTTATAAGATGGCGGAGATAACGGCAGCGCGGCGCAGGGTCTTTAATGCCCCGGGGCGCGATCCGGCCGGCTTCAGCTCAGCGCGATGGTCAGGTAGGTGACGTACAGGCCGCCGTTGATCGCCAGATGCCAGATGCGCAACTGGCCGCGCGCCAGCATGAAGCGCACCCAGGCCGCCGCAACCAGGGTGATGACCACGCCGGCGAGCACTTCCTTGACCGGCACCCAGGGCGTCAGCAGGATGCCGATGGCCGGCAGCAGGGTGCCCTGGAACACCATGGCGCCGGTGATGTTGCCGAACGCCAGGGTGTCCTTGTGCCGGCGTATCCAGAGTATGGAATTGACCTTCTCGGGCAGTTCGGTGGCGATCGGCACGATCATCAGGGACAGCATCAGGGCCGAGATGCCGAGCAGCGGCGCGGCCTGCTCGATGCCGTGGATGAAGCCCTTGGCGCCGCCCACGAGCAGGGCGAGGCCGACGCCGAGCTGGAAAAAGATGGTGACCCAGCCTTCCGGCAGGCCCAGCCTGGTCAGGAACATCGGCTCCTCGGCCTCGGTACCGTGGCCGTCCTTGACCAGCTTCTCGGAGGCCTTGATGGTCAGCATGAGGTAGAAGAAATAGATCGTCACCATGACGAAGGCCAGGGCGGCCCGGATGCCGGCGGTTTCGTGCGGCACGAACAGGGCCAGGCAGGACAGCGAGAAGGCGGCCAGGAAGAAGTTGAGGTCGCGGGCCAGGCCGGTGCGCTCGGGGTTGAGGTGACCGTGGGTGCCGCGCCGCTTCCAGACCGACAGGGCCATCAGGAAGATCGACAGGGTGGACAGCATGAGGGGCGCGCCGAGGATGGCGCCGACGCCGATCTCCTCGTTCAGGCGCTGGTTCTGGGTGCCGCCGAAGATGGCGATGAGCGGCACGATGGTCTCCGGCAGGGCGGTGCCGATGGCGGCGAACACGGAACCGGTGACCCCCTCGGAAATCTTCAGGCGCTCGCCCAGGTGCTCCAGCGCGTTCACGAACACCTCGGCGGCGATCAGGATGAGCACCAGGAAGAACAGCAACTGCAACACCAGCATGGCGACACTCCGCGTCTTGGAGGCGGCATTCTAAGTGATAATGCCGCGATGCAGCGCAGCCCGTTCCAGCCCCTCGACGAATTCGACTACCACCGCCGCCTGGCGGCGACGGCGGGGCCGGCCCTGGTGCTGTTCTCCAGCCCGACCTGCTCGACCTGCCGGCAGGTCGAGCGCCTGCTGCCCGGGGCCGCCCCGGACGGCGTCGCCCTGTTCAAGGTGGACGCGCGCGACAGCCTGGCGCTGACCCGGGCCTTCGACGTATTCCACCTGCCCGGCCTGTTCCTGTATCGGGACGGCCACTACCACGCCCGCCTGGACTGCCAGGTCACCCCCGCGATCCTGCGCCCCGCCATCTCCCGCGCCCTGGCGGCGCCGGCGGAGGAGGAACCATGACCGGCCTGGACGCCGAGGGCTGGCTGGCCGGGGTGCGCCGGCTGCCCTCGGACAACTTCGACGAACGTCCCGAAGACATGGCGGTCGAACTGGTCGTGGTGCACAACATCAGCCTGCCGCCCGGCCAGTTCGGCGGTCCCGGCATCCTGGAACTGTTCGGCAACCGCCTCGATCCCGCCGAGCACCCGTTCTACGCCACGATCAAGGACCTGCGCGTGTCGGCGCACTTCCTGATCCGGCGCGACGGCGAGACGATCCAGTTCGTCGCCTGCGCCAAGCGCGCCTGGCATGCCGGCCTGTCGAGCTGGCGCGAGCGCGCGCGCTGCAACGACTTCGCCGTCGGCATCGAGCTGGAGGGCAGCGACGAGCAGCCCTTCACAGACGCCCAGTATGTGCGCCTGAACGAACTGCTCGGGGAGTTGTACGCGCGCTATCCGATCGCCGACGTGACCGGCCACTCGGACATCGCGCCGGGCCGCAAGACCGACCCGGGACCGTGCTTCGACTGGGGACGGGTCAGGCGGCCTGGGCAGGGATCGCCGAGCCGATCCGCTTGACGCGGTTCTTGTCGTCGACGTAGACCAGGGTGGGCTCGTGCTTGGCCAGCTCGACCTCGTTGTAGTCGGCGAAGGAGGCGATGATCAGGACGTCGCCCTCGGCCGCCTTGCGGGCCGCAGCGCCGTTCACCGAGATCATGCCGCTGCCGCGCTGGCCGCGGATGGCGTAGGTGGTGAAACGCTCGCCGTTGTTGACGTTGTAGATGTCGATCTGCTCGTACTCCCGGATATCCGCCGCCTCCAGCAGCAGCTCGTCGATGGCGCAGGACCCCTCGTAGTTGAGTTCCGATGCTGTGACGTGCACGCGGTGCAGCTTGGATTTCAACATGGAGCGTTGCATGGCGGTGAGAGTATTAATAGATCGGAGGAATAATTATAAAAAAAATCCACACTCCGAATAGTCGAAAAATTTCAATGCTCCCGGCCCGCCCGGGCCACCGCCGGCCTCAGCCGCCGGTCATGTTCATGAAGCGGACGACCTTTTCCGGTTCCTCGCGGAATTCGTGGCGCTCCGGCTTGAGGTCGATGGCGTGGCGGATGGCCGCAACGATCTCGGCATCCGAGGCGCCACCGCGCAGCAGGGGCCGGAACTCCATGCGCTCCTCCTGGCCCAGGCACAGGTGCAGGGTGCCGTCCACGGTCAGGCGGACCCGGTTGCAGGTGTCGCAGAAATGCTGCGAGATCGGCGTGATGAAGCCGACCGTGAAGCGGCCATCCCGGCTGGCCAGGTAGCGGGCCGGGCCGCCGCCGGGCAGCAGGGCGTCGACCAGGCCGAAGCGCCGGCGCAGCTGCTCCTTGATCGGCTGCAGGTCGACGTAGCCCATCCGGCGCGCGGTGTCGCCCATGGGCATGAGTTCGATCAGGCGCAGGACGAAGCCCTGCTCGATGCAATAGGCGACCATGGCGTCGATCTCGTCGACGTTCTCGCGCATGGCCACCATGTTGAGCTTGATCGGCGCGAAGCCGGCCGCGCGTCCGGCGGCCAGGCCGTCCAGGACCTGGCCGAGGACCGGCCGGCCGTTGATGCGCGCCACGCGGTCGCCGCGCAGGGAATCGAGGGACACGTTCAGGCGCGTCACCCCGGCCGCCTTCAGGGCCTCGGCGTGCTGGGCGAGCTGGGTGGCGTTGGTGGAGATCGACAGGTCGTCGATGCCCGGGATGGCGGCCACCCGGCGCGCCAGGTCGCTGACGTTGCGGCGCAGCAGCGGCTCGCCGCCGGTGAAGCGCACCCGCCTGAGACCGAGGCTGGCGAACAGTCCGAGCAGGCGCTCCAGTTCGTCGAAGGTGAGCCAGTGCTCCGGCTCCTCGAAGCCCTTGAAGCCTTCCGGGATGCAGTACACGCAGCGCAGGTCGCAGCGGTCCGTGACGGACAGCCGGAGGTATTCGATGCGGCGACCGAAACGGTCGATGAGTGCGGGGTCGGACACGGCGGATTCAGCGGGGTGGTTGGCTGTGGCGCTTAGATTCTCGCGATTGACGCGGCGCCGCCTTGACCTAGATCATGTCCGGACGCCTCCGCCATGCGATCATGATGCCATGAAAGTCCTGGGAATCGCCGGTTACAGCGGCAGCGGAAAGACCACGCTCCTGGAGCGCCTTTTGCCGCGTCTGCGCGCCGGCGGCCTGCGCGTGGCGGTCGTCAAGCAGAGCCACCACGACGTCGAGGTCGACAAGCCCGGCAAGGATTCCTGGCGCCACCGCCAGGCCGGCGCCAACGAGGTCCTGCTGGCCTCGCCCAAGCGCTGGATGCTGGTGCACGAACTGGCCGGCGCAGCGGAGCCGGCGCTGGCCGAGTTGCTGGCCCGGCTGTCGCCCTGCGACCTGGTCCTGGTGGAAGGCTTCCGGCACGGCGACCACGCCAAGCTGGAGGTGCACCGCGACGCCCTCGGCCAGCCCTGGCTGTATCCGGGCGACCCGCACGTGCTGGCGGTCCTGGGCGACCCGCCACCGACACCGATGCCCCACTTCGGCCTGGACGACCTCGACGCCATCCACGCCTTCATCCTGCAGACCCTGGAAATGAAATGAGCCACGCCACCCTGACCGTCGACGAAGCCCGTGCCCGCCTGCTGGCCGCGGCAACACCACTGGCCGAGACCGAGACCCTGGCGGCCGACCTGGCCCTCGGGCGGGTCCTCGCGCGCCCCCTGGTCGCCGCGGTGACCGTGCCGCCGTTGGACAATTCGGCCATGGATGGCTACGCCCTGCGCCTGGCGGATGCGGCCGACGGCGCCTGGCTGCCGATCGGCCAGCGCATCCCGGCCGGCCATCCCGGCGGCGCCCTCAAGGCCGGCGACGCCGCCCGCATCTTCACCGGCGCCCCGGTGCCCGAGGGCGCCGACACGGTGGTGATGCAGGAGGATTGCGAGACCGACGGCGACCGGGTCCGGGTCGTGCGCCCGGCCAAGGCCGGGGCCAACATCCGGCGCGCCGGCGAGGACATCCGCGCCGGCCAGGCCGTGCTCGCCGCCGGCCAGCGCCTGACCCCGGCCCGGCTCGGCGTGGCGGCCTCGGTCGGGGCCACGGAACTCGCCGTCTACCGCCGCCTGCGGGTGGCCGTGTTCTTCACCGGCGACGAGATCGTCATGCCCGGCCAGGCCCTGGCGCCCGGACGCATCTACAACTCCAACCGCGCCAGCCTGCGCGGCCTGCTCGGCCAGCTCGGCTGCGAGATCGTCGACCTCGGCCAGGTCCCGGACCGGCTCGACGCCACCCTGGCCGTGCTCGAGCAGGCCGCCGCGGCCGCCGACGTGGTGATCACCAGCGGCGGCGTCTCGGTCGGCGAGGAGGACCACGTCAAGGCCGCCCTCGAACGCCTGGGCCGCATCGACATGTGGCAGGTGGCCATGAAGCCGGGCAAGCCGCTGGTCTACGGCCGGGTCGGCGCGGCGGACTTTCTCGGCCTGCCGGGCAACCCGGTGTCCGCCTACGTGGTGTTCTGCCTGTTCGCCCGCCCCTTCCTGCTCGCCCGCATGGGCGCCGAGGTCGGCCCGGTCAAGGCGTACACGGTGCCGGCCGGCTTCGACTGGCCGAAACCCGGCAAGCGCCGGGAATACCTGCGCGCCCGCTACGAGGATGGACGCGCCCTCCTCTACCCGAGCCAGAGCTCGGGCGTGCTCACCTCGCTGGCCTGGGCCGACGGCCTGGTCGACATCGCCGCCGGCGCCACGGTCAAGGCCGGCGATCCGGTCGCCTTCCTGCCCATGACGGAGCTGCTGGCATGAACATCAACGTCCTCTACTTCGCCCGCCTGCGCGAGGCCTTCGGCACCCCCTCCGAGGAGGTCGAACTGGCCGCCGGCGACGTCGCCGACCTGCTCGCCCTGCTGTGCACGCGCGGCAAGCCCTGGGCCGACGAGCTGTCCGGCCAGCGCGCCTTCCGGGTCGCCGTGAACCAGGACCTGGCCGGGCCGGACACGGCCCTGGCCGACGGCGACGAGGTGGCCATCTTCCCGCCCGTGACCGGGGGCTGACGTGAAGATCGCCGTCCAGCCCGAAGCGTTCGACCTCGGCGCCGAGGTCGCCGCCCTCTACCGCGCCAATCCCAAGGTCGGCGCCGTGGCCAGCTTCCTCGGCCTGGTGCGCGACATCAACGAGGGCGACGGCGTCCATGCCCTGACCCTGGAGCACTACCCGGGCATGACCGAGAAGGCCCTGGCCGGCATCGTCGGCCAGGCCGTGGCGCGCTGGGAACTGCTCGACGTGACCGTCATCCACCGGGTCGGCCAGCTGCGCCCCAGCGACCCCATCGTCATGGTGGCGGTCGCCTCCGGGCACCGTGGCGAGGCCTTCGCGGCCTGCGAGTTCATCATGGACTACCTCAAGACGCGGGCACCGTTCTGGAAGAAGGAGGTCACCCCGGACGGCGAACGCTGGGTCGAGGCGCGCGATACCGACGACGCGGCGGCGCAACGCTGGTAACGACGCCGTGCGGCCGGTGGCCGGCGGCTGCCGGCAGCGCTAACATAGGCCGCATGTCCGACCTCGAGCGTCTGATGGGCGACTGCCCAACCCTGGCCGACCTGCCCGCGGGTGCGCGCGCCGCCGTGGCCGGCCAGGCCATCGCCATGGCCGTGCCGTCCGGCACCCTGCTGTTCGATACCGGCCATGCCTGCCAGGCCCTGCCACTCGTGGTATCCGGTTCCATCCGGGTATTCAAGCGTGCCGAGAGCGGGCGCGAGATCAGCCTGTACCGGGTACGCCGGGACGAACTCTGCATCGTCACCATCAGTTGCCTGCTGGGCGCCGACGCCTATCCGGCCACCGGGGTGGCCGAGACCGAGGTGACCGCCGTGGCCCTGCCGCGGCCCCTGTTCCTGCATCTTACCGAGCACCATCCGCCGTTCCGGCAGGCGGTGTTCCACCTGTTCGCCGAACGCCTGGCCGGCCTCATGCAACTGGTCGAGGAGATCACCTTCCGCAAGCTGGACCAGCGCCTGGCCGGCCTCCTGGCGGCACGCGCGCCGCTGATCCTGGGTTCGCACCAGCAGCTGGCCGACGAGCTGGGCAGCGTGCGCGAGATCGTCAGCCGCCTGCTCAAGCAGTTCGAGGAACAGGGCTGGCTGGCCCTGGCCCGCGAACGCATCGAAATCCTGCGCCCGGACGCCCTGGCCGAATTCGCCTCGGGGCCTCGGTGACCAAAGTCACCGACGCCGCGCCGGCCATGACCTATGCTGTCCAAATACCGCGCGATGGCCGCGTGGACCTCAACCGAAGGAGATAGGCATGAAAGCAAACGTCGGCGGCATCGACCGCATCCTGCGCATTGTCCTGGGCGCCGCCCTGGTCCTCTGGGCGGCCGTACTGGGCGGCCCGGTCTGGGCCTGGATCGGCATCGTTCCGCTGGCCACCGGCCTGATCAAGTTCTGCCCGCTCTACCCGCTGCTGGGCCTGAGCACCAACAAGTAAGCCCGCGCTTACCGTGAAAAAGGCCCCGGTCGGGGCCTTTTTCATTTCAGGAACAGCTTGTAGGCCGGGTTGCGGCTCTCGTTCCAGTAGCGGTAGCCGAGGCCGTCGAGGAATTTCTGGAACGCCGCCTTCTCGCCGCTCGGCACCTGGATGCCGCACAGGACGCGGCCATAGTCGGCGCCGTGGTTGCGGTAGTGGAACAGGCTGATGTTCCAGTCATGGCTCATGCTGTTGAGGAAGTTCATCAGGGCGCCCGGCCGCTCCGGGAACTCGAAGCGGTAGATCACCTCGTCCTTCACCTGCGGCGCCCGGCCGCCGACCATGTGGCGGATGTGCAGCTTGGCCATCTCGTTCTCGGACAGGTCGAGCACGGGCAGGTTGTTCTTGTTCAGGGCGGCGACCAGCTTGTCGATCTCGGCCCGGTTGTGGACCTGGATGCCGACGTAGACATGGGCGACCGACGGATCGGCGAAACGGTAGTTGAACTCGGTGATGACCCGGCCGCCGACCAGGGAGCAGAACTTCTTGAAACTGCCCGGTTTCTCGGGGATGGCGACGGCCAGGACGGCCTCGCGCTTCTCGCCCAGCTCGGCGCGCTCGGCGACGAAGCGCAGGCGGTCGAAGTTCATGTTGGCGCCGGAGGCGATCGCCACCAGGTGCTTGCCCTTGGCCTTCTCGCGCGCCGCCCAGGCCTTGAGGCCGGCCACGCCGAGGGCGCCGGCCGGTTCCAGGATCGAGCGGGTGTCCTCGAAGACGTCCTTGATGGCCGCGCAGATGGCGTCGTTGTCGACCCGGATCACTTCGTCGACGTACTGCTGGCAGAGCCGGAAGGTCTCGGCGCCGACCTGCTTGACGGCGACGCCGTCCGCGAAGATGCCGACCTGGGGCAGGGTGATGCGCTCCTTCTTGCACAGCGAGCGGGCCATGGCGTCGGCCTCCTCGGGCTCGACGCCGATGACCTTGATCTCCGGCTTAAGGCGCTTGATGTAGGCGGCGATGCCGGCGATCAGGCCGCCGCCGCCGACGGGCACGAACACGGCGGCGATGGGGTCGCGCGCCTGGCGCAGCAGTTCCATGGCGATGGTGCCCTGGCCGGCGATCACCTCGGGGTCGTCGTAGGGGTGCACGAAGGTGCGCTTCTCCTTCTTGACGATGGCCATGGCGTGCTTGTAGGCGTCGTCGTAGGAATCGCCGAACAGGACCACCTCGGCACCGCGCTTGGCCACCGCGTCGACCTTGATCTGCGGCGTCGTCGCCGGCATCACGATGATGGCCTGGCAGCCGAGCACCTGGGCCGCCATGGCGACGCCCTGGGCGTGGTTGCCGGCCGAGGCGGTGACGACGCCCTTGGCGAGCTGCGCCTTGCTGAGGTGCGCCATCTTGTTGTAGGCGCCGCGCAGCTTGAAGGAGAACACCGGTTGCATGTCCTCGCGCTTGAGCCAGACGTGGTTGTTGAGCCGGCGGGACAGATTGGGGGCGGCATCGAGGTCGGATTCGACGGCGACGTCGTAGACGCGGGCGAGCAGGATTCTTTCCAGGTAGTCGGACATGGACCGGTTTGATCGAGGCGGGAAAGCCCGATATTCTCGGCGTTTCGCCAAGAACTGGAAAGAACAAAGCCATGATGAGCCAAGACGAAATGAAACAAGCCGTGGCCCGGGCCGCGATCGAACACGTGCCGGCCGGCATCATCGGGGTGGGAACCGGCTCCACCGCCAACTTCTTCATCGACGAACTGGCCCACATCAAGGGCCGCATCGACGGCGCCGTGGCCTCCTCCGTGGCCACCGCCGAGCGTCTCAAGAAGCACGGCATCCGCGTCCTCGACCTGAATGAAGTGGGCGAGATGGAGGTCTACGTCGACGGCGCCGACGAGATCACCCCGCACATGGCCATGATCAAGGGCGGCGGCGGCGCCCTGACGCGCGAGAAGATCGTCGCCGCCTGCGCCAAGAAGTTCGTCTGCATCGTCGACAGCAGCAAGCTGGTCGACGTCATGGGCAAGTTCCCGCTGCCCGTCGAGGTCATCCCCATGGCTCGTTCCTACGTGGCCCGCCAACTGGTCAAGCTGGGCGGCGCCCCGGTCCTGCGTTCCGGCTTCACCACCGACAACGGCAACGTCATCCTGGACGTGCACAACATGAACATCCTCGACCCGGTGGCCATGGAGACCGAGATCAACCAGATCGTCGGTGTCGTCACCGTCGGCCTGTTCGCCCGCCGCGGCGCGGACGTCTGCCTGATGGGCACGCCGGAAGGGGTCAAGACGCTGACGCGTTGATCGTCCCGGCCCGCGCATGAGCGATCCCGGCGTACTGATCAAGGCCCACCAAGCTGCGCTGGGCCGTTGCACGCGCTGTCCCGAGATGATCGGGCCGGTGGTCATGGGCCGGCCGGTGGCCTCCCGGATACTCCAGATCGGCCAGGCCCCGGCCCCTACGAGGGCAAGATCGGCCGGCCCTTCGCCTGGACCGCCGGCAAGACGCTGTTCAAGTGGTACGACAGTATCGGCGTTGACGAGGAGACCTTCCGGGACCGGGTCTACATGGCGGCGGTATGTCGTTGTTTCCCAGGCAAGAACCCCAAGGGCGGCGACCGCGTGCCGAACGCGCAGGAGGTCGCCCACTGCGGCGAGTGGATGCGCGCCGAGGTCGGCATCATGAAACCCGAGCTGGTCATCCCGGTCGGCAAACTGGCCATCGCCCAGATGCTGCATGCACCCCGCCTGGACGATGTCATCGGCAAGGTGCACCGGATCCGCTATTTCGGCCACGAGACCGACGCCATCCCGTTGCCGCACCCGTCCGGCCTGTCGACCTGGTTCAAGATCGAGCCGGGCAAGACGCTGCTCGGACAAGCCCTGGCGCTGATCGCCCGGCATCCGGCCTGGCAGGCCGTCTTCGCGCCGGCTCAGAACACCTGACGCCGGCGCAGAAAGACCGGGAAGCGCGGCAGCCCGGCCTCGGTCAGGCCACGGTAGCGATAGGTGACCAGACTGCCGATGGGGGGCGGGTTTTCGCGTTCCGCCGTGGAGAACCCGGTGCCGATGCGGAACCGGCGGCCCGTCTCGTCTTCGACCAGCAGCGCCCCCATCTTGCCGGCGAACCGTCCTTTGCCCGGGCTGTGGCCGACGACCTTGGCCTCGCGGTCCAGATAGGGTTTTAGCTTGACCAGGTCGCCGTTGCGGCCCGCGGAGTACGGGGCATCGGCGCGATGCAGCATCAGGCCTTCGCCGCCGCCGGCGACCACCTGGTCGAGCCTGGCCCCGAGCGCCTCGCGGTCGCGGACGCGAAACTGCTCGACGGCCTCGAGCCAGGGTAGCCCTGCCGCTTGCACCAATGCCAGAAGGCGATCCTTGCGCGCCGTAAAGGCGCCCGGCGCGCCCGGCAGTTCGAACACCATGTAACGCACCCGACGCCACTCGCCATCCACCGGCTCGCGCTTGCGGACGATACCCGCCAGGCGGGAAAAGGTGCCGCGGCCCAGCCAGAGTTCCCCATCCAGCGGCTCAGCCGGGAAGTCGCGGGTGAACCAGGCCGGCGCCGGCACCGGGTTGCCGCTCCGGAAATACAGGCCGTGGCCATCCCAATAGGCGCGGACGCCGTCGAGCTTTTCACTGACCCAGTAGGCCGCCGGGTCGATGCCGTCGCGATAGACCTCGGCCAGGATCAGCTCGGGCGGCGCGGCCGCCGCCTGGCCCGGGACAATGCCGGCAACGGCCAGCCACAAGCCGGCCCAAAGGCTTCTGATGGTTACCATCCCCGTTCCCCATTCGTATATGACGGCCAGTGGCCGTTGACGGGGATTTTAGGGCGTATTCACCGGGATGGCTTGCCGCTTCAACCGCGACCGTTGTCGGACGGGTCGCCGGACCCGCCCTCCTCGGCCGGCACCCGGTACTGCTCGGCGGCCCACTCACCCAGGTCAATGAGCTTGCAGCGCTCGGAGCAGAACGGCCGGTAGGTGTTTTCCGGCCGCCACTCCACGGGCTTGCCGCAGGTCGGGCAGGCGACGGTCTTGATCTTCTTTTCGCTCATGAAAGACAAAGGGCGGCTTGCGCCGCCCTCTCCGATCCAGCCCCGGTATCAGACCGAGAAGGACGAGCCGCAGCCGCAGGTGGACACGGCATTGGGGTTGCGGATGACGAACTGGGCGCCTTCCAGGCCCTCGGTGTAGTCGATCTCGGCACCCATCATGTACTGCATGCTCATGGAATCGATCAGCAGGGTGACGCCGTTCTTTTCCATGCTGGTGTCGTCGTCGTTCTGGACTTCGTCGAAGGTGAAGCCGTACTGGAAGCCCGAGCAACCGCCACCGGTGACGAACACGCGCAGCTTCAGATCGGGATTGCCTTCCTCGGCGATCAGTTCCTTGACCTTGTTGGCGGCGCTGTCGGAGAAGTTCAGGGGGGTGGGCATATCGGACATGTTGGCAACTCCAAAAAATAGTTGAGCGATTATCTCGGTTAATTCAGCCGGCGTCAATCAGGGCGAAACCGGAATCTGAGTCAGGCCCAGGTTTTCGGCAAACCCGAACAGTATATTCATATTCTGAACCGCCTGTCCGGCGGCGCCCTTGACCAGGTTGTCGATCACCGACAGCACCACCACGGTGTCGCCGCCCTGGGGCCGGTGCACGGCGATCCGGCACAGGTTGGAGGCGCGCACCGAGCGGGTCTCCGGGTGGCCCTTGGCGGGCAGCACGTCGACGAAGTACTCGTTGGCGTAGCGGTTTTCATACAGCGCCTGCAGATCGACTTCCTTGGTCAGGCGGGCGTACAGGGTGGCATGGATGCCGCGGATCAAGGGCGTGAGGTGCGGCACGAAGGTCAGGTTGACGTCGTGGCCGGCCATGCGCGCGAGGCCCTGGCGAATCTCGGGCTGGTGCCGGTGGCCCGGGACGGCATAGGCCTTGAAGTTGTCCGAGGACTCCGGGAACAGGGTGTGCACCTCGGCCTTGCGGCCAGCGCCGGAAACGCCCGACTTGCAGTCGGCGACCAGGAAGTTGGTGTCGATGGCGCCGGCCTCGATCAGCGGCAGGAAGCCCAGTTGCACGGCGGTCGGGTAGCAGCCGGGGTTGGCGATCAGGCGGGCACCCTTGACCTGGCCGCGGTTGATCTCGGGCAGGCCGTAGACGGCCTCGGCGACCAGGTCCGGGCAGGCGTGCTCCATGCCGTACCACTTCGACCAGACGCCGATGTCCTGGATGCGGAAGTCGGCGGCCAGGTCGATGACCTTGACGCCGGCGTCGAGCAGTTCGCGGGTCTGCTGCATCGCCACGCCGTTGGGGGTGGCGAAGAAGACCACGTCGCAGTCCTTCAGGGGCGCCTCGTCGGGCGTGGAGAAGGCCAGGTCGAGGCGGCCGCGCAGGGACGGGAACATCTCCCAGACCTTCATGCCGGCCTCCTTGCGGGAGGTGATGGCGGTGACTGCCACCTCGGGGTGCTGGGCCAGGAGCCGCAGCAGTTCGACGCCGGTGTAGCCGGTGCCGCCGACGATGCCTGCCTTGATCATGTGCTTTCCTCTCGAAATTCCGGGTACGCGATGATAGCCATAAAAAAAGCCGCCTGACGGCGGCTTTTCCTGGTCCAGGCGATTAACGCTTGGAGAACTGCTTGCGCCGGCGGGCCTTGTGCAGACCGACCTTCTTACGCTCGACCTCGCGGGCATCGCGGGTCACCAGGCCGGCGGCCTTGAGGGGCGGCTTCAGGCCGGCGTCGAATTCGATCAGGGCGCGGGTGATGCCGTGGCGGACGGCACCGGCTTGGCCGGATTCGCCACCGCCGTTGACGTTGACCATGATGTCGACGCTGTCGACGCGGTCGACGACCTGCAGGGGCTGGCGCACGATCATGCGGCCGGTTTCACGGGCGAAATATTCGTCCAGGGGCTTGCCGTTGACGACGATCTTGCCGGAGCCGGTCTTGAGGAAGACGCGGGCCACGGAGCTCTTGCGACGGCCGGTGCCATAGTAGTAGTTGCCGATCATGATTCGATTCCTCAGATTTCCAGGACTTGCGGCTGTTGCGCGCTGTGCGGGTGCTCGCCACCGGCGTACACCTTCATCTTCTTGATCATGGCGTAGCCCAGGGGACCCTTGGGCAGCATGCCCTTGACGGCCTTCTCGAGGGCGCGGCCGGGATGCTTGGCCTGCATGTCGCCGAAGTTGGTCTCGTAGATACCGCCGGGGAAGCCGGAGTGGCGGTAGTACTTCTTGTTGAGTTCCTTGGTGCCGGTCACGCGCATCTTCTCGGCGTTGACCACGACGATGTAGTCGCCGGTGTCGCAGTGCGGGGTGTAGATGGGCTTGTGCTTGCCGCGCAGCCGATGGGCGATCTCGGCGGCCAGCCGGCCGAGCACCTTGTCGGTGGCGTCCACCACGAACCAGCCGCGCTGGACTTCATGCGACTTAGCGGAAAACGTTTTCATGATTCGGTCCTGATTCTGGGCCCCTGGACAACCCATGGGCCGGGCATTACGGAAAGAGGCGGATTCTATTGGATATTTCTCGGCCGTGTCAAACACATTGGCCGGCGCCGGCAAAGCCCGGATAATCCGGCCATCGCAACGAGGAGATGAGCATGAAAGCACGCGTCAAGTGGATCGAGGGCATGGCCTTCATGGCCGAGGCGGACAGCGGCCATGCCGTCGTCATGGACGGCGCCCCGGACATCGGCGGCCGCAACCTGGGCGCCCGGCCCATGGAGATGGTGCTCATGGGGGCCGGCGGCTGCACCTCGATCGACGTCGTCATGATCCTGCAGAAGAGCCGCCAGGACGTCACCGACTGCCAGGTCGAACTGACCGCCGAGCGGGCCGGCGACCATCCCAAGGTGTTCACCCGGATTCACTTCCATTTCGTGGTCAAGGGCCGCGGCCTGAAGCCGGAAGTGGTCGAGCGGGCAATCAAACTGTCGGCCGAGAAATACTGCTCGGCCACCATCATGCTGGCCAAGACGGCCGAGATCACGCACGACTTCGAGATCGTCGAGGAAGCGCCTCAGACCGCCTGACCGTGCCAGGCCCGGCCGTCGGCCGCGATGGCCAGCAGGCGGTCGATGTTGGGATGCTTGCCCGGATTGGCGCGGGCATCCAGGGTGTGCTCCGCATACATGATCAGGCCGGCGTTCGCCGCCGTGCGGTCGAGCACGCCGAACTTGTCCAGCAGGTAGTGGTACACCTTCAGCGAGCCCTGGCTGCCGGGCTTGTTCTCCACCCGCTCCTGCTCGCCGTCGGGGCCGGTCAACTCGATGCCGGACAGATGGTCGACTTCCGGCAATCCGGCCAGTACTTCAGCAAAGCTCATAGGTAATACGCCGTCTTGGTCATCAGTTTGGAGGAAAGCTTCATGGCCATCTTGACCGGCAGCGGCAGGTCGGCGCCGCCGTGGGCCAACGCGGTCTCGGCATGCTTGACCTCGTCGATCTTCATCTGCTCGACGATGGCCCGGCTCTTGGCGTCCTGCTCGGGCAGCGAGGCCAGGTGGGAATCGAGATGGCCCTCGACCTGGCGCTCGGTCTCGGCCAGGAAGCCGAGGTTCCATTTGTCGCCCAGGGCGCCGGCCAGGACGCCGAGTCCGAAGGAACCGGCATACAGGACCGGGTTCAGGAAGCTCTTGCGGCTGCCCAGTTCGTTCAGGCGCCGCTCGCACCAGGCCAGGTGCTCGGTCTCCTCGTCGCTCGCCTCGATCAGGGCCTGGGCCGCCTCGGGGTTGCGCGCGGTGAGCGACTGGCCCTGGTAGAGGGCCTGGGCGCAGACTTCGCCGCTGTGGTTGACCCGCATCAGGCCGGCGGCGTGATGCTTCTCGGCCTCGCTCAGTTCCGCGTCCTCGACGCCGGCGTCGGGATAGGGACGCCGGCTCGCGGCCGGCGCGAAGACCGTGCGCAGGGCCTTGTCGAAGTTGATGATCAGGGAATCGGGGATGGGCAGCATGGCGGTATCCGGTGACAGCTATGGCGCGATTATACGTCGCCGCCCCAGCGTGGCAGGAGCACGTTGGCGACGCCGATCTGGTCGAGCACCCGGGCGACCACGAAATCGACCACCTCGCCGACGCTCGCCGGACGGTGGTAGAAGCCCGGGTTGGCGGGCAGGATGGTGGCGCCGGCTTCGGCCAACTGGGTCATGTTCCTGAGGTGGACGAGCGAGAACGGCGTCTCGCGCGGCACCAGGATCAGGGGCCGCCGCTCCTTCAGCATGACGTCGGCGGCGCGCTCGATCAGGTTGTCCGCCATGCCGTGGGCGATGGCCGCCAGACTGCCCATGGTGCACGGGCAGACCACCATGGCGGCGGCGGGGTTGGAGCCCGAGGCGGCCGGCGCGAACCACTCCTTCTCGCCGTAGACGTGCAACTCGCCCGGCTGGCGCGCCGTCAGCATGGCGGCCAACTCGCCGGTGTCGCCCGGCAGGGCGAGGTCGAGCTCCTGGCGCGCGACGATGCGCGCGGCCTGGGACACCAGCAGGTCGACCCGGCAACCGGCGCCAAGCAGGCAGTCGAGCAGGCGCACGCCGTAGGCCATGCCGGAGGCGCCGGTCCAGGCCAGGGTCACTCTCTTCATCTCGTCTTCTCCAGCAAACCGGCCACCACCAGGCCGTTGACCAGTCCGGACAGCCAGGCGGCGGCCAGGAACACCGCCAGCAAGGGTAGCAGATTGACGCCCGGCATCAGCCAGACGGCGACCACGCCCAGCTGCGCGCCGATATGGGCGAAGGCGGCCAGCACCGAGAGGCCGACCGGCCCGAAGCCGCGCCTGGGCAGGTGCACGAGCAGGCCCAGCGCCGCCAGGCTGGCGAGGCCGCCGGCCAGGCTCATGACGAAGGTCGGGGTCAGGAAGGTGCCCAGGGCGAGGCCGCCGGCGACGATGCGCAGGAGCGATACCCAGACCGCGGCCCGCCAGCCGAACCGGTACAGGACCAGCAGGGTGACGATGTTGGCGAGGCCGGGCTTGACCCCGGGCAGGGGCAGCGGGATGGCCGCCTCGGCCAGGGTGAGGCCGACCGCCGCCGCCGCCAGGGCGGCGATGCGGCGGTCCTGGTCGGTGACCGTCAGCTCAATAGTTGAGCGAGTCATAGATCACCACGCCGCGTTCGACGCTGACCCGGTTGGGCAGGCAGATGGCCACCTGGCCGGGCATCAGCCAGCCCTGCTTGACGCAGACCTGGTGCGGGCCGGGGTCGGACTTGACGCGCACCCGGCCGGCCCGGATCTCCACCACCGTCTCGCCCAGCGGGCCGGACACGGCGACCTCGCGGTCGAGCCGGGGCGTGGTGTCCAGGAACACCCGGCCGTCCTGCTTGATGAGGACCCGGTCGCCGCCGCTGCCATGGTTCCAGAGCAGGCCGGCGGCCGCCGCGGTCAAGGCCAGGATCAGCCAGTCGCCCGGCCGCAGCAGGGCGTACCAGCGGATCAAGGCAATTCCCGATGCCGGACCAGGACCGGGTAGCCGGCCCGGAAGTGCTCGACCAGGGTCTCGGCGAACCAGACCGAACGATGCTGGCCGCCGGTACAGCCGAGCGCGACGGTGAAATAGCTGCGGTTGTCCTCGATGTAGGCGGGCAACCATTTGGCCAGGTAGGCGCGGATGTCCTCGAACATCGCCAGTACGGCGGGCTGGGCGCGCAGGAAGGCGACGACCGGGGCGTCGCGCCCGGTCAGCGGGCGCAGGTCCGGCTGGTAATGCGGGTTGGGCAGGCAGCGGACGTCGAACACCAGGTCGGCGTCGAGGGGAATGCCGTGCTTGAAGCCGAAGGACTGGAACACCAGGGTGAAGGCCGCGCTCCTGATCTGGCAGAACTCGCGCATCCAGATGCGCAGGCTGTTGGCCGACAGGTCGCTGGTGTCGAGCGGGTGGGCGAGCCGGCGCAGGGGCGCGAGCAGGTTGCGTTCGTCGCGGATGCACTCGGTCAGGGAACGCTCGCCGGTGCTCAGCGGGTGGCGCCGGCGGGTCTCCGAGAAGCGCTTGACCAGGGTGTCGTCCTTGGTCTCCAGGAACACCACCTTGAGGTCGAGCGCCTCGCGCAGGCCGCCCAGGTCGGCCGGCAGGCGGGCCAGGCTGGTGGCGCTGCGGGCATCGATGCTGACCGCCAGCTCGCGGCATTCGGTCGCCCGCAGATGTTCGACGACGGCGGGCAGGAGGTCGGCCGGCAGGTTGTCGATGCAGTAGTAGCCGGCATCCTCGAGGGCCTTGAGGGCGACGCTCTTGCCGGAACCGGACAGACCGCTGATGACGACGAGGCGCATTTAGGGCGTGTCCACACCGATTTCGCGCATGCGACGGGGGCGATTTGGGATGCAGCCCACGAAGCAAGACGCGAAGTTGTGCCAGCCACAACGAGCGGCTTGCGACACCGGGATGCGCCCAAAGCGCCCCCGTCCCGAAGGGTTGTGGCGAGAAATGCGCGTCTGCGGCGTTGCACGGCTTGCGAATGGAATAACCATTCGCCGCGCCGCGCGCCTTGCATCCATCGCATTTTCGCCGCAATGCATGGGTGAAATCGGTGTGGACACGCCCTAATCAACCCCGAAATTCGGATCCATCATCATGGCCCGCTGGCGCTCGGCGAACTCCTCGGCACTGTTGAAGCCGCGCAGGCGCAGGATGTGGTTGCGCACCGCCACCTCGACCAGCACCGCCAGGTTGCGGCCGACCGCCACCGGGATGCGCACCTCGGGCACCATGACGCCCAGGATGTCGCGGCTCTCCGCCTTCATGTCCAGGCGGTCGATGGTGTGCCACTGCTCGGCCGGGGTGAGGTGGATGATCAGCTTGACGTTCTTCTTCGGCTTTACCGCGGTTTCGCCGAACAGGCGCCGGATGTTAAGCACGCCCAGGCCGCGCACCTCCATGAAGTCCTGCAACAGGGTCGGGCAACGGCCCTCGACCGTCTCCGGCGACACCGCATAGACCTCGAGGGCGTCGTCGGCGATCAGGCGGTGGCCGCGCGTGATCAGCTCCAGGGCCAGTTCGCTCTTGCCGACCGACGGGTCGCCGGTGATCAGCACGCCGAGCCCGAGCACCTCCAGGAAGACGCCGTGCATGATGGTCGACGGCGCCAGGGCCTGGGTGATCAGGTGGCTCAGCACCTGCATCAGGAAGGGGCTCTGTTCGGGCGAGGTGAACAGCGGCGTCTCGGTCCGTTCGGCCGCCTCGACCAGGGCCTCGGGGACGCGCTCGTCGTTGGCCACGACGACCGCGGCGAGTTCCGTCGAATACAGGTTGTCGACCGCCTTCTGGAGCGCCTCCGGATCGAGCTTGCGCAGGTAGTCCATCTCCGCGCAGCCGAGCACCTGGACCCGGTTCGGATGGACGAAGTTGAGATGGCCGATCAGGGCCAGGGAGGGTTTCTGGATGGTGTCGGAGGTGAGCCGGCGACCACCGCCGAGGCGCCCGGCCAGCCAGGTCAGGCGCAGTTGCTCGGCGGCCCGGCTGAACAGCTCCTCGACCGAGACGTGATGGATCAGGGCGTCCATTCCCGGATCAAGGTGGACAGGCTCTCCGCGTCCGGGGCGGCGCGCAACCGGTCGCGCATCTCCTTCTCGCTGAACATCTGGGCCAACTCGGCGAGTATCTGCAGGTGCAGATCGGACGCCGCCGCCGGCGCCAGCAGGATGAACAACAGGTCGACCGGCAGGTTGTCCGGGGCATCGAAGTCGATCGGCGTCTTCATGCGCACGAACGCGCAGGCGGTTTCCTTGAGGCCCTTGATGCGGCCGTGCGGGATGGCGATGCCGTGGCCGAGCGCGGTGGAACCCAGCTTCTCGCGCGAGAACAGGCTCTCGAAGACCTCGTTGGCGGGCACGCCCTCGGTCGATTGCAGGGCCTGGCCGGCCAGTTCGAACAGACGCTTCTTGCTGCCCGCTTCCAGGCCAAGCAGGACGTTGGCCGGTTTGAGCAATTGCGATACGAGATTCATGGCGTATTCCCGCGCCCCGCCCGCAGGCGGGACGCTAATCCGACTATTCGGCGCCCTGGCGCTTGAGATCGTTGCCGTGGCCGCTGATCTTTTCCTTGTGCTTGAGCACCTGGCGATCCAGCTTGTCGGCCAGCGTATCGATGGAGGCGTACATGTCGGCCTCGATGGACTCGACATAGATGTCCTTGCCGGGGGTATGCAGGCTCACTTCGGCCTTGTGCTTCAGCTTGTCGACGCTGAGGATGACCGAGACGTCGATGACGTTGTCGAAATGGCGCATCACGCGCTTGAGCTTTTCTTCCACGTAGCCACGGATGGCAGGGGTCACTTCCAGATGATGGCCGGTGATATTGAGGTTCATAAAAGCTCCTGAGTTATAGGGCAAGTCACAGCGACTTGCGTTGGTTGGCGGGAGGAATGTTCATCTGCTCCCGGTATTTGGCGACAGTCCGGCGCGCCACCACGAAACCCTGCTTGCCCAACATCTCGGACAAGGCGCTGTCGGAAAGCGGCCCGGTTCGGTCCTCGGCCTCGACGAACTGCTTGAGCAGGGCCTTGATGGCGGTGCTCGACGCCGCGCCCCCGGCCTCGGTGGCAAGCGCATTGCCGAAGAAGTACTTGAATTCGTAGAGCCCTCTCGGCGTCATCATATACTTCTGGTTGGTGACGCGGGATATGGTCGACTCGTGCAGGCCGACCGACTCGGCGATCTCGCGCAGCACCAGCGGCCGCATGGCCACCTCGCCGTGCTCGAAGAACATGCGCTGGCGGTCGACGATGGCCTGGGCCACCTTGAGGATGGTCTGGAAGCGCTGCTGGACGTTCTTGATCAGCCAGCGCGCCTCCTGCATCTGGCCGGACAGCTGGCCGCCGCTGCCGCGGTTCTGGCGCAGTATGTTGGCGTACACCTCGTTGATGCGCAGCTTGGGCATCGCTTCCGGGTTCAGGCTGACGACCCACTCGCCCTTCACCTTGCGCACGAAGACGTCGGGCACCACGTACTGGGTGCGGCCGGAGTCGAAGCTGGCCGCCGGGCGCGGGTTCAGGGAGGTGATCAGCTGGCGCACGCCGATGAAGTCGCGGTCGTTGTCGATGCCGAGCAGGCGCTTCAGCTTGCCGTACTCGCGCTCGGCGAGCAGGTCGAGATGCCGGCTGACCAGCACTTTCGCTTCCGCCAGGTAAGGGGTATCCGGCGGCAGCTCGTTCAACTGCAGGAACAGGCTCTCGCCCAGGTCGCGGGCGCCGACCCCGGGCGGGTCCATGCTCTGCAGCAGGCGCAGGGCGGTGAGCAGTTCGTCCTCGTCGACCTCGAGCGACTCCGGCACCATGTCGACCAGTTCGTCCAGGCTGGCGCCCAGATAGCCGTCCTCGTCGAGCGCCTCGATCATCAGGGCGACCAGGCTGTGGTCGCGCGCCGAGAGCGGAATCATGGCCAGCTGGCTGTGCAGGTGCTGGCGCAGGCTGCGGCTTTCCTCGTCGCTCTGCTGGAAGCCGCGGTCGTCGTCGTCATCGTCGTCGCTGCCGCCGGACGACACGTGGCGGTCGCCCCAGGCCATTTCGTCGTAGACGGTATCGGCGACCTCCTGGCTGCTGGTCTCGGCCGGCGCCGGCTCCTCGCTGCCACCCGGGCCGCTCTCCATGCCGGCATCGTCGGCACGCTCGAGCATGGGGTTCTCCTGGAGCATCTGGCCGATCTCCTGGTTGAGCTCCTGGGTGGATAGCTGCAGCAGCCTGATCGACTGCTGCAATTGCGGCGTCAGGGCGAGCTGGTGGGATAGCTTGAGTTGCAGGCTCTGCTTCATTGAAGCCGGGTCGATCGCGTCAGGGACATGCGTTGATTAAAGGCGAAAATGCTCGCCGAGATAGACTTTGCGGACGCTTTCATTATAAATGATCTCGTCGGCACCGCCGGAAGCCAGCACCCGGCCCTCGTTGAGGATGTAGGCACGGTCGCAGATGCCCAGGGTCTCGCGCACGTTGTGGTCGGTGATCAGGACGCCGATGCCGCGCTCGGTCAGGAAGCGGATGATCTTCTGGATGTCGATCACCGAGATCGGGTCGATCCCGGCGAACGGCTCGTCGAGGAGGACGAAACTGGGCTGCATGGCCAGGGTGCGGGCGATCTCGACCCGGCGCCGCTCGCCGCCGGACAGGCTGATCGCATCGTGGTCGCGCAGATGGCTGACGTTGAGGTCCTGGAGCAGGTATTCCAGGTGCTCGGCCACGCCCTCGTCGTCGAATCCCTTCAGTTCCAGTACCGCCGCGATGTTCTCGGCCACCGTGAGCTTGCGGAAGATGGACGCCTCCTGGGGCAGGTAGCTGAGACCGAGCCGGGCGCGCTTGTAGACAGGCAGGTGGGCGATGTCCTGCTCGTCGAGCAGGATGCGGCCGCCGTCGGCGCCGATCAGGCCGACCAGCATGTAGAAGCAGGTGGTCTTGCCGGCGCCGTTCGGGCCGAGCAGGCCGACCACCTCGCCGCTGTGCACCTCGACCGCGACGTCGTCGACCACCTGGCGCGATTTGTAGCGCTTCCTCAGCCCTTCGGCACGCAGGGTGCTCATGGCTTGGCCGCCCCCGTCTCCTGGGTGGTGCGCGGCCGGATGATGGCCCGGATGCGGCCCTTGCTGCTGTCGTCCGCCGCACCTTGGGCCTGGTAGCGCTCGGTGCGCATGTCGTAGACGATGACGCCGCCGCGCAACTCATCCCCGGCCTGGTTGATGTAGGCGTTGCCGATCAGCTTCACGATCCCGGTCCGGGCGTCGTAGAGCGCCCGCTTGCCGTGCGCTTCCATGTACTCGTCCCGCCCTTCCATCTTCTGGCGCATGAACACCGGTTGGCCGGTGGCCTCGCCGCTGGCCAGGCCCTTGTCGTCCTGGCGCACGTCGACACGGTCGGCGGTGATGGTCAGGGTACCCTGGGTGAACATGACGTTGCCTTCGTAGACGGCGGTCTTGTTGAGGTCGTCCAGGCGTACCGAATCGGCCTCGATCTGGACCGGGCGGGTCCGGTCGGCCTGCTCGGCGCGGGCACCGAAGGCCGCCAGGCCGGCCACCGCCAACAGCAGTAATGGACTAATGCCGAGTTTCATATATGCCTTTCACGCGTCCGCTCAGTTCCAGCGTCTTCTGTTTACCGTCCGCCTGCATCGCGGCGCCGCGCAGTTGTCCGCCACCGTCCTTGATCAACACCGGCTTGTTGGTGACCACCAGGTCGCGGTCGGGATACGCCCGCAGGTAATCGGTGGTGAGGTCGATGGGCGGGCCATCCTGGAGACGCTCGCGCAACATGCGCACGTCGCCGATGAAGTCCACCGTGTCCCCGTTCGCCGAAACCACGCCGCGCAGCGAACGTACCACGACCCGCGCCACGCCGGCACCCTCGCGCACGAAGCGGGGCGCGATCAGATCGGCGGTGTCGTCGTCCATGTAGTGGGTCAGGCGCACCGCGGTGAGATGGTAGCGCGGCTGTCCGGAGACATCGTAGGCCGTCGCGTTGAAATTCTCGACGAAGTAGTCGGGATCGTGGCGCAGCACGGTCGGCGCCTGCGGCAACGGTTGCTCGGCCAGCTGCCCGAGCCAGGTGGTCAGGACCACGAGGCCGCCGACGATGACCAGCGGCAGCCAGAAATGGCTCGCTTGCTGGAACGGGCCGTCGGTCATCGATCGTAGCGGGCCAGTTGCGCCGCCCAGGTGCCCTGGGCACGCATGATCAGCTCGCATACCTCACGGGCGGCCCCGTGCCCCGCCATCGCCCGGGTGACGTAATGCACCCTGGCCAGGACCTCGGCGGGCGCATCCGGCACCGTGCAGGCCAGGCCGCAGCGGCGCAGGACCGGCAGGTCGACGATGTCGTCGCCGAGGTAGGCGACCTGCTCGGGGACCAGGCCCGACTCGGCCAGCATCGCCTCATAGGCCGCCAGCTTGTCGTGGGCGCCCTGGACCACGCGGGCGATGCCGAGGTTGCGGGCACGATGCGCCACCACCTGGGACGAGCGGCCGGTCAGGATGGCCACTTCGACGCCGCTGTCGCGCAACATCTTGAGGCCGTGGCCGTCGCGCGAATTGAAGGCCTTGTACTCCTGGCCGTCGTCGCCGAAGAACAGGCCACCATCGGTGAGCACCCCGTCGACGTCGAGGAACAGCGCCCTCACGGCGCCGGCCCGGGCAAGCAAATCGGCTTCGGTCATACCACCCCCGCGCGCAGCAGATCGTGCATGTTGAATGCCCCGGTCAGGCGACCTTCGCCATCCAGGGCCAGGAGGCCGTTGATCTGGCGCTCCTCCAGGAAACGCGCCGCCTCGGCCGCCAGGGCGTCCTCCGAGATGGTCTTGGGGGCACGGGTCATGACCGCCTCGATCCGGGTCGCGGTGATGTCGAGGTCATGGTCCAGGCAACGGCGCAGGTCGCCGTCGGTGAACACCCCGACCAGGCTGCCGGTGGCGTCGACCACAGCGGTCATGCCGAGTTTCTTGCGCGTCATCTCCAGGAGCGCCTCCTTGAACGGCGTGCCGACGCCCACCACCGGCAGGGCGTCGCCCTTGTGCATGACGTCGCGGACGTGGACCAGGAGGCGGCGCCCCAGGGCCCCGCCCGGATGGGTGCGGGCAAAATCCTCGGCGGTGAAACCGCGCGCGTGCAGGGCGGCGACCGCCAGGGCGTCGCCGAGGGCCAGCGCCGCCGTCGTGCTGGCGGTGGGCGCCAGGTTGAGCGGGCAGGCCTCCTGGGCCACGCCGGCATCGAGGTGGATGTCGGCGGTACGCGCCATGGTCGACTGGGGCCGCCCGGTCATGGTGATCAGCTTGGCGCCGCGGCGCTTGATCAGGGGCAGGATGGCGATGATCTCCGGGCTCTCGCCGGAGTTCGACAGGGCCAGGACGACGTCCTGGCCGGTGATCATGCCGAGGTCGCCATGGCTGGCCTCGGCCGGATGCACGAAAAACGCGGGCGTCCCGGTACTGGCCAGGGTGGCGGCGATCTTGTTGCCGACGTGGCCCGACTTGCCCATGCCGGTCACCACCACGCGGCCCTTGCAGGCCAGCAGGGCATCGACCGCGCGCACCAGGGAATCGTCCAGGCGATCCTTGAGGGCCGACACGGCGTCGGCCTCGATCGCCAGCGTACGGCGGGCGAGCTCCAGGATGTCGGAGGCGGTGACGGGACGAGATGTCATAATGGCGCGCAGTATACGTGCCGATGCCGCTACCATCCAGCCATGCACTCGACCCTGGCCCTGATCCTGCTTCTGCTTGCCGCCGCCGTCCTGGTTACGACATTGTTCCGGGTCGCCCGGCTGCCGGCCCTGCTCGGCTACGTCGTGGTCGGCATCCTGCTCGGGCCGTCGCTGCTCGACATGGCGCCCAACGACGAGGAGACGCGCAGCATCGCCGAATTCGGCGTCGTCTTCCTGATGTTCTCGATCGGCCTGGAGTTCTCCCTGGCCAAGCTCAGGGCCATGCGCCGCCTGGTATTCGGCCTGGGCGGCCTGCAGGTGCTCCTGACCATGGTCCTGGCCACCGCCCTGGGCCTGGCGGTCGGTCTCAGCCTGGAGGCCGGCCTGGCCCTGGGCGGCGCCCTGGCCATGTCGTCCACCGCCATCGTCAGCAAGATGCTGGTCGAGCGCAACGAACTGGAAACCCAGCACGGCCGCCGCATCTTCGGCGTCCTCCTGTTCCAGGACCTGGCCGTGGTCCCCCTGCTCATCTTCATCCCGGCCCTGGCGAGCGGCACCGACGCGATGGCCGAGGCGATGGCCTACGCCGGCGTCAAGGCGGTGTTCGCCCTCGGCATCATCCTGGTCCTCGGCCAGCGCCTGCTGCGCCCCTGGCTGCATCTCGTGGCGGCGCGCAAGACGCCCGAGCTGTTCATGCTCAACGTGCTCCTGATGACCCTGGGCCTGGCCTACGTCACCGGCATGGCCGGCCTGTCCCTGGCCCTGGGCGCCTTCGTGGCCGGCATGCTGATCTCGGAAACCGAATACCGCTACCAGGTGGAGAGCGACATCCGGCCCTTCCGCGACGTCCTCATGGGCCTGTTCTTCGTCACCATCGGCATGACCCTGGACCTCGCGGTGGTGATCCACCAGCTGCCCGGCACCCTGGTCATGCTGGCCCTGCTGGTGTTGGCCAAGCTGGGCCTGATCACCCTGCTGACCCGGCGCTTCGCCGACGACTGGGGCACCGCCCTGCGCACCGGCCTCGGCCTCGCCCAGGCGGGCGAATTCGGCCTCGTCCTGCTGGCCCTGGCGGGCGACTACCAGCTCATCCCGTTCGAAATCCGCCAGGCCGCGCTGGCGGCGATGATCCTGTCCATGCTCCTGGCGCCCTTCCTGATGCACTACGGCGAACGCTGGGCCCGGCGCCTGACCGGCTGGAACTGGCTCAGCCAGGCCAAGGGCGTGCACGAGATCGTCCTCAAGAGCTTCGGCGTCAGCAACCACGTCATCCTGTGCGGCTACGGGCGCAGCGGCCAGAGCCTGGCCCGCATCCTGGAGACCGAGGGGGTGCCGTTCATCGCCCTGGACGACGATCCCAAGCGGGTCAGCGAGGCCGCCGCCGCCGGCGACAACGTCGTGTTCGGCGACTGCACCCGGGCCGAGGTGCTGACCGCGGCAGGCCTCAACCGCGCCCGCGCCGTGGTGGTCAGCTTCGCCCATACGCCGGCCGCCCTGCAGGTACTGGCCACGGCCCACCGCTTGCGCCCGGGCGCGCCGGTGATCGTACGCACCCTGGACGAGTCGGATCTCGACCAGCTCATGGCGGCGGGGGCCATGGAGGTCGTGCCCGAGGTGCTCGAGGGGGCCCTGATGCTCGGCTCGCAGACCCTGCTGATGGCCGGCGTGCCGCTCGGCGCCGTGCTCAAGCGCATCCGCAAGATGCGCGAACTGCGCTACAGCACCCTGCGCGGCTATTTCCAGGGCACCACCGACGAAACCGCGGAGACCGGCGGCCAGGAACGCCTGGCCTCGGTCCTGATCGAGGCCGGCCAGCCCGGCGTCGGCGCGAAGCTCGGCGAACTCGGCCTGGCGGCGCTGGGTGCCAACGTGCTGGCCGTCCGCCGGCACGGCATCCGGGCCACCGACCCGACCGACGAGACTTGCCTGGAGGCCGGCGACACCCTCATCCTGCGCGGCACCGCCGAGGTCATCGAGGCGGCCAAGCTGCGCCTCGGCGTGGCCTGAAGCGCCCGGGGCCCGCTCAGCGCCCGGTGGCGGCCTCCACCATCAGGCGCTTCATTTCCCGCACGGCCGCCTCCCAGCCCATGAACACCGCCTCGGCGACGATGGCATGGCCGATGTTCAGTTCGCCCACGCCGGGGATGGCCGCCACCGCCTGGACGTTGTGGTAATGCAGGCCGTGGCCGGCATTGACCTGCAGGCCCAGGGCCAGGCCGTGCTCGATCGCCGTCCGCACCCGCGCCAGTTCGCGTTCCGCCTCGGCCTCGCCGACGGCATCGGCGTAGCGGCCGGTGTGGATCTCCACCACCGGGGCGCCGGCGGTATGGGCGGCATCGAGCTGGCGGGGATCGGGGTCGATGAACAGCGACACGCGGATGCCGGCCTCGGCCAGGCGGGCGCAGGCATCGGCGACCTTGTTGAGCTGGCCGGCCACGTCGAGGCCCCCCTCGGTGGTCAGTTCCTGGCGCCGCTCCGGCACCAGGCAGACATCCTGCGGGCGCACGCGCAGGGCGACGGCGATCATCTCCTCGGTAACCGCCATCTCGAGGTTCATCTTGGTACGCAGGAGGCCGCGCAGGATGTCGACGTCGGCGTCCTGGATGTGGCGGCGATCCTCGCGCAGGTGCAGGGTGATCGAGTCGGCGCCGGCGTTTTCCGCCATCAGGGCGGCCTGGACCGGACTCGGGTAGCGGGTGCCGCGCGCCTGCCGAAGCGTGGCGACGTGGTCGATGTTGACGCCTAGTTTGATCATGGAACGGTGACGGGTGGGGAATTGGAACGGCGAGTATAGAGCTACAGTGCCTGCAGCTCGACCAGAAGCTGGCGCGTCAGCAGGGGCTTGTCGGCCAGGTAATGGTTGATCAGGGTGCGCATGAGCGCCTTGCTCTCGGCCAGGGTACGCGGGTCGGCGTAGTCGCCCGCCGCCATGTCGAGCAGGGTCTTGCCGGCATAGCTCGGCCCGGCGCCCGCCGCCACGACGCCCTGGTCCAGGCTGTAGCCATAGCGCCGGCCGGGTTCGACCGCCCCCCCCTCGGCCAGCTCGGTCAGGGTCTGGGCATAGCCGAGGGCGGACAACAGGTCGAGTTCGAAGCGGCGCAGGATCGGCTCCGGGTCGGCCTGGCCGGACAACTCGGCCAGGGTCTCGGCGTAGCGGTCGTACAGGGCCTCGTGGGGGTCGTCCGGCGGCAGCAGCTTGAGCAGCAGTTCGTTGAGATAGAAGCCGCACATGAGGGCCCGGCCGGACAGGCGCAGATCGCCGCCCTGCCATTCGGCGGCGTGCAGGGTGCGCAGGCCGCCCTTGCCGAACCAGGACAGCTCCAGGGGCTGGAAGGCGAGCAGGCGCGACTTCAGCGACGACAGCGGCCGCCGGGCGCCGCGCGCCACCAGGGCAAGGCGGCCATGGCGGCGGCTGAAGGTCTCGACGATCAGGCTGGTCTCGCGCCAGGGGTAGGTGTGCAGGACAAAGGCCGGTTCGTTGTCCCGCTTCTCACTCATGTCCGAGCGATTTCAGGAGGGCGGCGTTGTCGGTCCAGCCGCTCTTCACCTTGACCCAGCATTGCAGGAAGACCTTGGCGTCGAACAGCTTCTCCATGTCCTGGCGCGCCTCGGTGGAGATGCGCTTGAGGTGTTCGCCGCCCTTGCCGAGCAGGATCGGCTTGTGGGCGTCGCGGTCGACCCAGATCACGGCATGGATGCGGCGCAGGCCGGACGGCTCGGTCTCGTACTGCTCGATCTCGACCGCGACGCCGTAGGGGATCTCGTCGCCGGTCAGGCGGAAGACCTTCTCGCGCAGGATTTCGGCGGCCAGGAAGCGCTCGCTGCGGTCGGTGATGGCATCCTCCTCGAAGAAGGGTTCCGACTCGGGCAGGTACTTGCCGACGATGCCGAGCAGGCGGTCGCCGTCCTTCCCGTCCAGGGCCGACAGGGGGACGATCTCGGCGAACGGGAAGCGGCCCGCGGCCGCCTGCAGGAAGGGCAGCAGGCGCGGCTTGTCGGCCACCTGGTCGACCTTGTTGACCACCAGGACGACCGGCGTTCCCGTGGGCAGCAGCTTGAGGACGCGCTCGTCGGCCGGGGTGAACTTGAGGGACTCGATGAGGAACAGGACGGCGTCGACCTCGGCCAGGACCTGGGTGACCACCCGGTTCATGCTCTGGTTCAGCGCATTGCGGTGCTTGGTCTGGAAGCCCGGGGTATCGACGAAGACGAACTGCGCGTCGACCTCGGTGCGGACGCCGAGCACCCGGTGCCGGGTCGTCTGCGGCTTGCTCGAGACGATGCTGACCTTGGCCCCGACCAGGGTGTTGATCAAGGTCGACTTGCCGACGTTGGGGCGCCCGACCACGGCGATGTAACCGGCGCGCCGGATTCCGGCCGGGCTCGTCATGGCCGGGCCAGCCTCTGGTAGGCCGCCTGGGCGGCGGCCTGCTCGGCCGCCTTGCGGCTCGCCCCGGCACCCTCGGTGGCCAGGCCCAGGGCACCGATGCGGCAAGCGACCCGGAAGGTCTGGGCATGGGCCTGGCCGCTGGTGCCGAGCAGTTCGTACTGGGGCAGGCCGTGCTTGCGCGATTGCAGCCATTCCTGGAGCAGGGTCTTGGCATCCTTGCCGTGGGTGGCCGGGTCGATCTCGGCCAGGCGGCTGGCGAACAGGTGCAGGACGATCGCCCTGGCGGCGTCGAAACCGGCGTCCAGGAAGGCCGCCCCCAGGATGGATTCCATGGCGTCGGCCAGGATGGACGGCCGGCCGGCGCCGCCGCTCTTCAGCTCCCCCTCGCCCAGACGCAGATGGCGGCCGACGTCCAGTTCCGTGGCGATCTCGTAGAGGGGCTGCTGGTTGACCAGGTTGGCGCGCAGGCGGGACAACTGGCCCTCCCGGAGTTCCGGGAAACGTTCGTAAAGCAGGGCCCCGACCACGCAATTGAGGACGCCGTCGCCGAGGAACTCCAGGCGTTCGTTGTTGGCGACGCTGTAGCTGCGGTGGGTGAGCGCCTGCTCGAGCAGTTCCGGGCGCGTGAAGGCAAAGCCCAGGCGGGCCTGCAGGGCGTCCGGGGCATGCACCATCAGAGCGGTGCCGAGGCCGTGGCCACCAGGTCGACGCTGATGCTGATGCCTGCGCCCATGGGCTTCTTGCTGCTGACCGGTACGGACAGCGTCAGCATGCCGCCGTCGCGGCTGATCTCGAGGTCCTCCGCGTTGACCGTGTAGACGGAGTTGACGTCCATGCGCTTTGTGAAGGTCTGGCGCAGTTCCATGGCGCTCTGGTCGGTACCGTCGTGGAGGATGTTTTCGAGCGCCGACTTGACCGTGTAGTACTCGATGTAGGTCGGTATCGTCTTCATGGCGACCATGGCGGCGAAGCCGGCCAGGATGAGCAAGAAGATCAGTGTCGCCAGCGTGAATCCGCGTTGTCCCTGCATGCCGCCCTCCTATTCGATGAAATGGCCGATCCGGGAGAACTCGCCGAAGTTCCACCAGATCATGAAGGCGCGCCCGACGATGTTCGCGTCCGGCACGAAGCCCCAGTAGCGCGAGTCGTTACTGGCGTCCCGGTTGTCGCCCATCATGAAGTAGTAGCCGGACGGCACCTTGCACTTGAAGCCCTGGTCATTGTAGGTGCAGTTGTCGCGGTAGGGGAAATCGCCCGCCACCTGGTAGGGGATCACCGGCGGGATGCCGTACTGGGTCATGGCGATGTGGTCGTGGTTGCCGAGCTGTTCGTGCCAGGTCTGGCCGGTGATGTAGTTGAGCCCGTTGCCGACGTAGCTGTATTCGCCGGCGGCCGCCAGTTCGACCGGCTTGCCGTTGATGACCAGGCGCTTGTCGACGTACTCCACGGTGTCGCCGGGCAGGCCGATGACGCGCTTGATGTAGTCGAGGCTGGGATCCTTCGGATAGCGGAAGACCATGACGTCGCCATGGCTGGGCTGGCCGATCTCGATGATCTTCTTGTTCAGGATCGGCAGGCGGATGCCGTAGGCGTACTTGTTGACCAGGATGAAGTCGCCCACCTTGAGGGTCGGCAGCATGGAGCCGGACGGGATTTTGAACGGCTCGACCAGGAAGGAACGCAACACGAAGACCAGCAGGATGACCGGGAAGAAGCTCTTCGAATAGTCGACCAGGATGGGCAGCTTGGCGTCATGGGGCCGGTTGCGGCCGGCCGTAAGCGCGTCGACCAACCAGATGGCGCCGGTGATGACCAGCGCGACGAACAGGATCAGGGCGAAATTCACGTCTATTTGTCTCCGGTTTGCAGGATGGCCAGGAAGGCCTCCTGCGGGATTTCCACGTTGCCGACCTGTTTCATGCGCTTCTTGCCCTCCTTCTGTTTCTCGAGCAGCTTGCGCTTGCGCGTGATGTCGCCGCCGTAGCATTTGGCCAGGACGTTCTTGCGCAGCGCCTTGACCGTTTCGCGGGCGATGATGTGCGAGCCGATCGCCGCCTGCACCGCGACATCGAACATCTGGCGCGGGATAAGTTCCCGCATCTTGGCGACCAGTTCGCGGCCGCGGTACTGCGAGGTGGACCGGTGCACGATCAGGGACAGGGCGTCGACCTTCTCGCCGTTGACCAGGACGTCGAGCTTGATCAGGTCGTCCGGACGGAACTCCTTGAACTCGTAGTCGAGCGAGGCGTAGCCCCGGCTGGTGGACTTCAGCTTGTCGAAGAAGTCCATCACCACCTCGTTCAGGGGCAGCTCGTAGTGCAGCATGACCTGGTGGCCCATGTACTTCATGTCGCGCTGGATGCCGCGCTTCTGGTTGCACAGGGTCATCACGTTGCCCAGGTATTCCTCCGGCACCAGGATGGTGGCGGTGATGATGGGCTCGCGGATCTCTTCCATCTTCGACGGATCGGGCAGCTTGGAGGGATTCTCCAGCAGGCTCACGGTGCCGTCCTTCATCACCACTTCATATTCGACCGTCGGCGCGGTGGTGATCAGGTTCTGGTTGTACTCGCGCTCCAGTCTCTCCTGCACGATGTCCATGTGCAGCAGGCCCAGGAAGCCGCAGCGGAAGCCGAAACCCAGGGCCTGCGAGGTTTCCGGTTCGAAGTGCAGGGAGGCGTCGTTGAGCTGCAGCTTGGTCAGGGCGTCGCGCAGCTGGTCGTATTCGTGGGAGTCCACCGGATACAGGCCGGCGAACACCTGCGACTTGATCTCCTTGAAGCCGGGCAGCGGCGCCGGCGCCGGGTTGGCCACCGTGGTGACGGTGTCGCCCACCTTGGCCGAGGCCAGCTCCTTGATGCCG
This sequence comes from Parasulfuritortus cantonensis, assembly GCF_004337445.1. Taxonomy (GTDB): domain Bacteria; phylum Pseudomonadota; class Gammaproteobacteria; order Burkholderiales; family Thiobacillaceae; genus Parasulfuritortus; species Parasulfuritortus cantonensis. The sequence goes on from NZ_SJZB01000027.1 coordinate 98,103, forward strand.
GCGATGATGAAGCCGACCTGGCCGGCCGACAGCTCGGGCCGGGCCACCGAGCGGGGCGTGAAGACGCCGACCTGCTCGCACAGGTACTCGGCCCCGGTGGCCATGAAACGGATCTTGTCCTTGGGCCTGAGGGTGCCGTCCACCACCCGCACCAGCATCACCACGCCGACGTAGTTGTCGAACCAGGAATCGGTGATCAGGGCCTTGAGGGGCGCGTCCGGATCGCCGACCGGCGCCGGGATGCGCGCCACCACGGCCTCGAGGACGTCCTCGATGCCCAGGCCGGTCTTGGCCGAGCAGCGCACCGCGTCGTCGGCCGGGATGCCGACGACCTCCTCGATCTCCTCGATCACCCGGTCCGGCTCGGCCGAGGGCAGGTCGATCTTGTTCAGCACCGGCACCACCTCGACGCCCAGTTCGATGGCGGTGTAGCAGTTGGCCACGGTCTGGGCCTCGACGCCCTGGGAGGCGTCCACCACCAGGAGCGCGCCCTCGCAGGCCGACAGCGACCGGCTGACCTCGTAGGAGAAGTCCACGTGCCCCGGGGTGTCGATCAGGTTGAGCTGGTACTCCTGGCCATCGCGGGCCTTGTAGCTCAGGGCCGCGGTCTGGGCCTTGATGGTGATGCCGCGCTCGCGCTCCAGGTCCATGGAGTCGAGCACCTGTTCCTCCATCTCGCGATCCGACAGGCCGCCGCACAGGTGGATGATGCGGTCCGCCAGGGTCGACTTGCCGTGGTCGATGTGGGCGATGATGGAGAAATTGCGGATGTTGCGCATGGACGAGGCGGAATACGGGTTATTGCAGGCGCGCCATTCTACCCGATGCCGGCCCTAGCCGGTCGTCAGGCCCATCATGGCCAGGTAGGCATCGGCGCTGGTGGTGCTGTTGTATTCCGCCACCGCGGCGCGCAGGACCTCCGCCGGCAGGGGCTGCGCCAGGGTGCGCAGGATCGCCGCGGCCAGGGCATCGACGTCGCCAACCGGCACCAGGACGCCGTAGCGGCCGTCGGCCAGGATCTCGTCCGGGCCGCTCGGGCAGGCCGTCGAGACGGCCGGGACACCCAGGGCCAGGGCCTCGGTCAGGGCGTTCGGCGACCCCTCCCAGGCCGAGGACAGCACGAACAGGCTGGCGCGCGCCAGCCACGGATAGGGGTTGGCCATGAAGCCCGGCATGGCCACGGCCTCGGCGATGCCGAGCGACTCCGCCAGACCGGCCAGGGCGGTGCGGTCGCGCCCCTCGCCCAGGATCACCAGGCGCGCCGGGCGCTCGCCGTGCACCTTGGCGAAGGCGCGTATCAGGGTCGGGAAGTCCTTCTGGCGGGTCAGCCGGCCCATGCCCAGGACCACGGGCGGCTGGCCGGGCCGGAACCAGGGATGGTCGAGCGGCTCGGCGGCCTTGGCATGGATGTCCGGGGTGATCACCGGGTTGCGGATGACGCGCACCCGCTCGGCGGCCAGGCCGGTGATGGCCAGGGTGTCGTCGGCGACGCCGCGCGAGACGGCGACGACGCCGTCGGCCAGCGGGTAGAGCCGGCGCATCGGCTGGTAGCGCAGCCAGCGCACCAGGCCCGACTTGTCCTTCATCGCCTCGGACAGGGTGGTGCCCAGGCGGATGTAGATGGGCACCCGGACGCCGGCCAGCTTGCGTGCCAGGAGGGCGGCGCGGCCGGCCCGGTCCTTGGCCACCAGCATGGCGTCCGGGCGGGCGCGGCGCAGGTAGCGGGCGATGGCGGCCAGGCTGAGGCCGCTGTGGCGCACGCCCAGGCGGACGACGTTGACGTTGGCCGGCAGGTCGCGCAGGTGGCGGCTGTCGTCGCGCAGCAGGACCAGGTCGACGGCGAGGCCGGGCCGGCGGGCGAACTCGACCACCAGGTTGGTCACCATGCGTTCGACGCCGCCCTCGCCGGAGAACGAGATCAACACCGCCAGGCGCTTCACGGCGTCAGCTCCAGGGCCGCCAGGTAGGCCTCGGCGCTGGCCGCCACCGTGTACGGGCGCGCCGCGGCCTTGAGCGCCTCCCGCTCGGGTGGCCGGCGCAGCAAACCCTCCAGGGCGTCCGCCAGGGCGGCATCGTCGGCCACCGCCACGAGCGGTCCGTAGCGGCCGTCCGCCAGCACCTCGCGCGGGCCGCTCGGGCAATCGCAGGCGGCGGCCGGGGTGCCCAGGGCCAGGGCCTCGACCAGGACGATGCCCAGGCCTTCCCAGCGCGAGGTCAGGGCGAAGGCCGCGGCACGCGCCATGTAGGGATAGGGATTGGCGACGAAGCCGGGCAGGTCCAGGCGATCCGCGGTGCCCAGCTGCCCGGCCAGGCGCATCAGGGCGTCGCGCTGGCGGCCCTCGCCGAGGATCACCAGCCGGCAATCCAAACGTTCGACCAGGCGCGCGTGGGCACGGACCAGGGTGGCGAAGTCCTTGCGCGTGCTCAGTTCGCCGACCCCGAGCAGCACCGGCGGCGCGCCGGCCGCGAACCAGGGGTGGGCGACCGGCTCGGCGGCGAGCGCCGCCATGTCCGGCCGCACGACCGGGTTGGCCACCACCCGGATGGCGTCCCGGGCCAGGCCGGCGTAGGCCGCCAGGTCGTCGGCGGCGCCGAGCGAGGGCACCAGGACGTGGTCGGCGTGCCGGTAGAGCAGGCGCATGGACCCGGTCTGCACGACGCGGTCGAGCCAGCTGCGGCTGGCCAGGTTCTGCGACACCGTGGTGCCCAGGCGCAGGGCCAGGCGGGTGTCGCCGCCGGCCAGGCGGCGGGCCAGCCAGGCCGTGCGGTTGACCCGGTCCTTGTCGGCCAGGAGGACGCGCGGCCGCTCGCGGCGCAGGTAGCGCACCAGGTACGGCAAGGCGGTCGCCACGTGGCGCACCGGGAAACGCAGGTGGCGACCGCCGGCGGGCAGGGCCGGCAGCTCGGGGCCGTGGCCCTGGATGCCGAGGACGTCCACGCGCACGCCGCGCCCGATCATGGCCGGCACCAGGTTGGCCAGGATGCGGTCGACGCCGCTATGGCCGGAGGTGGCGGCGAAGATGGCAAGTTTCACGGCCTGAACCGCGCCCGAGTCAATCGACATATAACACCCATCGTCCCCAATAAACGCCTGTCGCCACACATTCGGCGACGCACATCCGGATTCATCTCGCTGGCTGCGAAATTATTGCCACCTACGCCAGACTACGTGCAATCGGGTGGCATGGACCGTAAGTGTACATTAATGAAACAACGGCGCTAGCACTTCATCGCTAAAGGCATCCATGACTTTCCTTGCACCGATTGAATTCAGATGATCCCCGTTAAAATATAAAGGCAAGCCATTCTCGGCGGCAATGCACCCACCGTTTTTACAAAACAATGGAACCGGGTCAAACACTTGCACCGATGGAAACCTCTTCAGCAAAGAATCAAGAACCTCATCATACGGGGCGATACGCCTTGCATAGGCAGAATATGACATCGAACACTTTCCGCCAACGTTTCGTCTGTCTGTGATAGTAAAAGGCCGGATGGCAAAACATTCATGAATATCGAAATCCAGATCAGGCACATCCTTCATAAGAATGACCTTCCGGCCACCGAGAAGCGCCGCGTTCAGAAATTTCTCGCCGTTCTTAATAAAATTGCCAACTTCGTCCGGACCAAATTCGCCAGCATGCCTCCAGTTGACTCCCTTAACGCCAACCTTTCCTGGGATAGCCTTAGACCAATAGGCCGACAGGATGATGGTATTGATTCCGTGATCGCGCTTTAAGAAAGCTATCAAATCATTATATTTCTGAAGGCACGCCCCCTCTTCCTTATAGTTTCCGGAAGCAAAAGGCAGGCAACTGGTACCGATGATCTTGAGTACGGCATGACCGGCCAAATAATCTGGCATAACCGCGGCGTAGTGCTGAGCATGAGAGTCCCCGAAAAACGCAACCGTTGGTTTTGAGTCACCCACAACCGTACACTCGCCGCGTTCAAAATGAGAAGATCTCAGATCAGGGAAGTACTTGTCGCAATCAGACTGAATCAGATTTGGCTGTGGATGCGCAAAAATCTTGGCGACCCCAACAGGATCGTCGATTCGGGATTCATAGCCGTCATTCTCGTATACGACATAGCCCAGCCACCCTACTACGGCCATGAGAAGCGCGAGGACGGTGGCCTTCGCAACACTACGAATATCTCGCCTAATTGGTTTCTCGACAAAAATATACGTCACATATGCAAACATAATAGATAACGCGACGCACGCCAGACGAATCATTACATTTGGCGTATCCTCCTCAATAATCCTCGAAAACGACAACAGAGGCCAATGCCACAAATATAATGGGTAACTAATCAATCCGAACCAGACAAATACCCTGCTTGACAGAATTGCACGGTTAAAAATGGCGTCGGCGCCGGCGAGAATGATAAGTACAGCACCCAGCACGGGAATCATGGCCCATGCTCCCGGATACGGAACATCCCTATCTACCAAGACGAAACCACATACCAGCGTAAATAAGCCAGTAACGGAAAAAATGTCCGATAGCTTATGTTTTGTGTTCTGCCAACCATTTCCCATCCAGGAAACGAATGCCGCCGCGGATTTATGGACGACGACATTATTGCCCAACGTCTTGTTGACAGATATCCACGCCAGCAAACTCCCACATGACAGTTCCCAAAACCGCGAGAAAGGCATATAGAATGCCATTCCGTCGTCGTCCACCACCCAACGCATATTGAAGTAAAACGACAAAACGATCACGCCAACAATCAAGGAAAACGTCCTCAGCCAACTCTTCCAGAGCAACCAGACAAGCAAGGGCCAAACGATATAAAATTGCTCTTCAATCCCGAGGCTCCAAAGATGCAACAGAGGCTTTGTCTCGGCTGCATTGTCGAAATATCCAGACTCACTCCAGAGCGCAAAGTTCGACACAAACCCCGCACCGGCCGCGATATGTTTGCCTAGTTGTTTGTATTCATCGGCCATCAAGACAAACCAGCCAAGTGCATTACAAAACAACAAGACAATTAATAACGTTGGAAATATTCGTTTGATTCGACGCACATAAAACTCGACAAAGCTAAATCTTCCCTTTCTATGATTCTCAAAGATAATTGTCGATATCAGATAGCCAGATATGACAAAGAAGATATCAACCCCTGTAAACCCGCCCGGAGCCAACGTTGGGAAAGCATGAAATATCACGACTGGAATGATCGCAAGCGCTCTAAGACCATCGATGTCGGGACGATATCTAGGGTGCGAAAGATGAGGATGCCGAGCGGACGTCATGTACGTTATCCGAGTGGACGCGATGCGGCAGGCAACGCTTTGTCAAATGCGATCTTCAACAAAGAGAACACCTCCCTGGGGAAATCCCGGAGCCATCAACGGCACGATAGCCCGTCGGCCGATCTTCGGCGCGAAACGAGAGCAGCGGAACCCTGCATCACTTCGCTGCAATCCCGAAAGTCTGCAGGTAGCCCCGGCAGGCCCGTTCCAGGGTGTATTCGGCGACCGCCGCGCGCAATTCGTCGGCCGCCAGCGGCTGCGCCAGCACCTGCCGGATGGCCCGCTGCATCGCGTCGATGTCGCCGATCGGCACCAGGGGGCCGTAGCGGCCGCCGGCCAGGATCTCGCGCGGGCCGCTCGGGCAGTCGGTCGCCACCGCCGGGGTGCCGCAGGCCAGGGCCTCGGTCAGCACGTTGGGCGAGCCCTCGCGTTCCGAGGCGAGGACGAACACGGCGGCGTCGCGCATGTAGGGGAGCACGTTGGTCACGAAGCCGGGCAGGTCGACCCGCTCGGCGATGCCCAGGCGGGCGGCCAGGCGGGTCAGGTTGTCGCGCTCCTTGCCCTCGCCCAGGATCACCAGGCGGCAGTCGGTTTCCGCCATCACCCGGGCCGCCGCCTGCATCAGGTCGTCGAAGCGCTTCACCGGCGCCAGGGAGCCGGCGCCCAGGATCACCGGCGCCTGGCCGGGCGCGAACCAGGGATGCGGGTTCGCCGCCGCGCTCAGGGCCGCGAAGTCGGCCAGGATGGTGGGGTTGCGCACCACCGCGATGCCGGCGCGGGCCAGGCCGGTCACCTCGGCGAGGTCGTCCGCGACCCCGTCGGAGACGCAGATGACGCCGTCGGTACGGGCATACAGGCGGCGGATGTCGCGCCGGTGCCACCAGCGCCGCAACGGATTGGCGCCGGACATCTTGGGGCGCGACGACAGGTGGATGCCGCAGCGCAGGAACACCCGGGTGCCGACCGCGGCGGCATCGCGCGCCGCCACGGCCTGGCGGTCGTCCTTGCCCTTGGCCGACATGAGCACCGCCGGGCGTTCCCGGCGCAGGTAGTCGACCGTCGCCTGGAACTGGCGCGCGCGCTCGGCGGGCAGGCGCAGCAGCCGCACGGTCGGCGCCAGGTGCTGCAGGTAGGGCAGGTCGCCGGTCTCGGCGACCAGGAAGTCGGTACGGTAGCCGAGCGCCGCGAAGCCGGAAGCCAGCACCACCATGTTGCGTTCGACGCCGCCGTCGCTGAAGCTCGGTATGTAGACCGCGATGCCTGCGCTCAACGGCCCAGCCCCATGATTTCCAGGTAGCGGCTGGCGCTGTTCTCGAGCGTGTAGCGCTGCGCCGCCTGGCGCAGGTCCGCGGCCGCCGGCGGCTGCGCCAGGGTCGCCAGCATGGCCGCCGCCAGGGCGTCCGGATCGGACATCGGCACCAGGGGGCCCCAGCGACCGCCCTCCAGGATTTCGAACGGCCCGCTCGGGCAGTCGGTCGCCACCAGCGGCACGCCGACAGCGAGCGCCTCGGTGAGGCCGTTCGGCGAGCCCTCCCAGAGGGACGACAGCACGAACAGGGACGCCCGCGCCATCCACTGGTAGGGGTTGGCGACGAAGCCGGGCATGGCGAGGTTGTCGCTGACGCCCAGTTCCGCGGCCAGGTCCTGCAACTCGCCGCGCAGCTTGCCCTCGCCCAGGATCACCAGCCGGCAGGGCCGCTCCCGGCGCACCCGGGCGAAGGCCCGGAGCAGGGTCGGGAAGTCCTTCTGCGGCTCCAGGCGGCCGACGCCCAGGACCACCGGCGGCTCGCCCGGGGCCAGCCACGGGTGGTCGAGCGGCTCGGCGGCCATGGCGTACAGTTCCGGGCTCACCACCGGGTTGGGGGCGACCTGGATGCGCGGCGTCGGCCAGGGCCAGCCGAGCAGGCCGGCCAGGTCCTCGGCGACGCCGTTCGACACCGAGATGATGCCGTCGTCGCGCGGGAAGTAGTCGCGCAGCAAGGCCAGGTGGTGCGGCCGCTTGGCCGGCTTGAGGGCCTCGATCTCGGTCGTCATGTGGGTGTTGGCGGTCACGAACACCCGGGTCGGCACCCGGGCGATGGCGCGCGCCCGCAGGGCCAGGGCGTTGACCCGCAGGCGCTGGGCGAGCAGGACGCGGGGCCGCCTGCGGAACAGGTAGGCGGCCAGGAAGGGGACGCCGGTCAGGGCGTTGGAGGTCGGCATGTCGACCACCCGGATGGCCGGATCGAGGCGGTCCATGTACGGGCTGTCGCGCTCGGCGAGCAGGAGATCGACCTTGACGCCCCGGCGGGCGAATTCGTTCATCAGGTGGACGCGCATCTTGCCCACCCCGCCATGGAACAGCGAGGCGACGAAGATGGCCAGATCGGCTGATGGGGCGGTCATAAGGCTGGGGCCTGGAGGTTGCTGCCCACCGGCACGGCGGGCTGGGACGTAATCGCGGCCTTGCGGGCAAGGCGACGGCAGTTTACCCGCTCAGCGACGCCCGTGACCAGTCTCCGCCGGCCCTCAGAAGCGGTAGCCGTAATCCGCTATCGCGTCGGCGAACAACCGCGCCACCGCCGCCCGTCCCTGCGTCGAGTAATGGTCCCGGTAGTGGCCGCGGCCGCTGCTGCGCTTGGCATGGGGCAGGCACAGGGGCTCGGCAAAGCCGATCCGGCGCCGCACCGCGTCGAGGTCCTCGGCCAGGTTCTCGAAGCGGCCGACCATGTCGCAGACCGGCCGGCCGTCCAGGGTGAGGCCGAAGTACCAGCGCCGCATCCGGGCCGCCTCGGCGGTGTCCGCCTCGAGACGGGCCAGGTAGGTGGCGAAATCCGGGCGCCGCTCGGGCGGGCGGTTGCGGTAGGTCCAGAAATACGCCGACACCGCCCAGTCCCACGGGTTGCGGACGAAGGCGAACTTGAAGTACCCGGACCAGTCGGCGTCCAGGTAGTCGCGCACCTCGGCCGGCGTCGCGTGCGGGCCGGACAGGCCGCGCCGACGGTAGTACGCCTTGACCGCCGAGTTGAGGCCGCCCGCCAGGCGCCGCTGGCGCACGCCCCCCCGGACCAGACGCGGCCAGAGCGGCGGGCTGAGCGCGACCGACCAGCTGCCGGGGTGGACCGGGATGCCGTGCGTCAGGGCATCCTCGAGGCCGCCGATGACGACGTCACGCGAACCCAACTGCGGCAACAGCGCCAAGGTGACCGAACTGCCACCGGTCTTGCCGAGATGGAAGAAAACGAATCGATGTCGATGAGAAATGATCACGCGAACCTGCCCGAGTGCCCGGCCGGATACACGCCTGCTCGAAAGCGGAACGCCAGAGGCGCGACGGCCGATTGAAACCCATGGAAAGACCGGTTCCGGCCGGTGCCACGAAAGAGTGAAACCGCCGTCCCCAGCCTCCAGACTTAAGGAACACTTATAATTGCGGCAGTCAGGCGGGTACAAGTACCTTTACCCGGTTTTAATCTGCGCCGGCATGCCGTGGACGCCTGCACGCCGGCTGGCTAGAATGCGCCCCTCCCCGCCCGCGGCCGGCTGCCCCGATCGAAAATCCGGAGAACTATCTTGCTGGTCACCTGGAATCTGACCTCCCGCGTCAACAAGTTCCGCTCCGCCGACGTGCTCGTCCTGTCGGTCGGCAAGAGCGGCCGCACCTGGCTGCGTGTCCTGCTCAACAAGTACCTCGCCCTGCACTTCGGCCAGGACTTCACCCTCGACGACCTGCACGAACAGGCCGCCGGGGTGCCCTCCATCCTGTACGACCACGAGCTCTGGTCGCACTTCAGCGATGCCACCTGGTACGAGCGCCTGCTCGGCAGCAACATCGCGCCGCCCGCCGTGCTCGGCAGCAAGAAGGTGGTCATCGTCTACCGCGATCCGCGCGACGTCGTGGTCTCCATGTATTTCCAGAAGACCAAGCGTTCGCGCCGCAAGATCGAGATCGCCATCGCCGATTTCATCCGCGACGCGCGTTATGGCGTCGACAACATCGTCCGGGTGATGAACCTCTGGCACCGACGCCTGGCCGGCCACAAGCAATGCCACTGGCTGTGCTACGAGACCCTCAAGGCCGATACCGCGGGCGAGTTGCGCCGGCTGCTCGAGTTCATGGCCATCGCGGACATCCGCGACGACCTGATCGCCGAGGCGGTCGCCTTCGCCGAGTTCGGCAACATGAAGAAGATGGAGGCCGCGGACGCCTTCGGCAGCCCGATCCTGCGCGCCCGGGATACTGCCGATCCGGATTCGTTCAAGGTCCGCGAGGGCTCCGTGGGTGGCTTCCGGAAGCACTTCCAGGCGCCCGAACTGGCCTACCTGGACGACGCCCTGACCCGTCTCGACCCGTTCTTCCCCTATCGCGGCGGCGCGGCGGCCGACTAGCCCAGTTTGGCGATGATGCCGGTGGTGCTGCGTCCGGCCAGGACCGGGATGAGCGCCACCGAGCCGCCCCAGGATTTCACTTCCGCCGCCCCGACCACCTGGTCCTCGCGGTAGTCGTCGCCCTTGACCAGGACGTCCGGGCGCAAGGCCAGGATCAGGTCCAGAGGCGTCTCCTCGCCGAACAGGACCACGGCGTCGACCGCCTCCAGCGCCGCCAGCACGCGGGCCCGGTCGGCCTCGTGGATGACCGGCCTGGCCGGCCCCTTGAGCCGGCTCACCGAGGCATCGGTGTTGAGCCCGACCACCAGGCGGTCGCCCAGCTTGCGCGCCTGCTCCAGGTAGCCGACGTGGCCGGCGTGCAGGAGGTCGAAGCAGCCGTTCGTGAACACCACGCGCCGGCCGTCCCGGTGCCAGGCCTCGACCTGGGCGCGCGCGCGGGTCCAGTCGCAAATCTTGTCGGCCTGGCTGATGCCGCCCTGGCGCTCCATCTCGCGCGCCAGTTCCCAGGCCTCGACCGGTACCGTACCGACCTTGCCGACCACGATGCCGGCGGCCAGGTTGGCGAGCACGCCGGCCTCTTCCAGGCCGAGGCCGGCAGCCAGGCCGGCGGCCAGACTGGCGATCACCGTGTCGCCGGCGCCGGAGACGTCGAACACCTGGCGTGCCCGGGCCGGCAGGTGCACCTGGGACCCGGCGCGCACCAGCGACAGGCCCTCCTCGCCACGGGTCAGGGCGACGAAGTCGAGTCCGAGATCGCGTACCAGGCCGGCCACGCCGGCGAGCAACGCCTCGGTGTCGCGCACGGAGACCCCGGTCGCCTCGGCCGCCTCGCGCTTGTTCGGGGTCAGCCCGGTGGCGCCGCGGTATTTCCGGTAGTCGCTGCCCTTGGGGTCGACCAGGACCGGGACGCCGGCGCCCCGCGCCATGGCGATGACGGCTTGGCACACCTCGGCCGGCAGGCAGCCCTTGGCATAGTCGGAAAGGATCACCACGTCGGGGACATCGGCGGCCAGGGCGGCGCGCACGGCGTCGAGCAGGCGCGCCTGCTCGACGGCCGGGAAGGCACCCGTCTCCTCGCGGTCGAGGCGGATCATCTGCTGGTGGCTGCCGATCACCCGGGTCTTGCTGATGGTCGGGCGCGGCCCCCGCAACAGCCCGTCGGCGGCGATGCCGGCGGCCGCCAGTTCGGTTGCCAGGGCGCGGCCGTCGAAGTCCTCGCCGACGTGACCGTACAAGTCCACCCGCAGGCCCAGGCCGGCCAGGTTGGCAGCCACGTTGCCGGCCCCGCCCAGGCGGACCGTCTCGCGGCCCAGGCGGACCACCGGCACCGGCGCCTCGGGCGAGATGCGCTCGACTTCGCCCCACAGGTAGCGGTCCAGGATCAGGTCGCCGACCACCAGGGCCCGGGGCGTCCGCCCGGCCGGCGTCGGAAAGCCGTGGCGGACGGCATCGACCAGGCTATTCAAGGTCGCCGCCCTCCACCAGGTCGCACAGGATGTGGCCGATCAGGATGTGGGCCTCCTGGACGCGCGCCGTGTCGTCCGAGCCGACCACCAGCGCGAGGTCGCAGGTTTCCTTGAGCTGGCCACCCCGGCCGCCCAGCAGGCCGACCGTGTAGGCGCCGATCTCGCGCGCCTTGGCGATGGCGAGGAGGACGTTGCGGCTGTTGCCGGAGGTGGAGATGCCGACCACCACGTCGGCCGCCGTGCACAAGGCCTCGACCTGGCGGGCGAAGATGTGTTCGTAGCCGTAGTCGTTGCCCACCGAGGTGAGGATCGAGGTATCGGTGGTGAGGGCGAGCGCGGCCAGTCCCTTGCGCTCGCGCCGGTAGCGCCCGACCATCTCGGCGGCCAGGTGCTGGCTGTCGGCGGCGCTGCCGCCGTTGCCCAGCCAGACGACCTTGCCACCGCGCGCCAGGCAGGCGCGCATCTCGCGCGCCAGGCGGGTGATGTCCGGAATGAGCGGATGCAGCGAGGCGATCACCGCCTGGTGTGCCTCCAGGGCCATCTGGATCGGATTGCTCACAGGAATGCCGTCGAAAAATAATTTGGAATCATAAGCCCAAGGCGGGACGCCGGTTACAGCAAAAATACCGTCGCCAGGCCGAGGAAGATGAAGAAGCCCATCGAGTCGGTGATGAAGGTGGTCAGCACCGCCGAGCCGAAGGCCGGGTCGCGGCCGAAGCGGTCGATGACGGCCGGGGCGAAGTAGCCGGCCAGGGCGGCGACGATCAGGTTGAGCATCATGGCCGCCGCCATCACGGCCCCCAGGGCCATCGCCGTGACGCCGCCGAGCGGGGCGTCGCGGTACAGGAGGTAGGCGACCACGCCCATGATGCTGCCCCAGACCGCGCCGTTGAGCACCGAGATGCCCAGTTCCTTGGCGAGCAGGCGCTTGCTGTTGTCCTTGTTGATGAGGCCGAGGGCGAAGCCGCGCACGACCAGGGTCGAGGTCTGGTTGCCGGAGTTGCCGCCCATGCCGGCGACGATGGGCATCAGGGCGGCCAGGGCGGCCAGCTTCTCGATGCTGCCCTCGAAGAGCCCGACCACGCGCGAGGCGATCAGGGCGGTGACCAGGTTGATGCCCAGCCACAGCCAGCGGTTCTTGGCCGCCTTCCAGACCGTGGTGAAGAGGTCTTCCTCTTCGCGCAGACCGGCGGCCTGGAGGAGGTCGGACTCGGATTCGGCGCGGATGTAGTCGAGCACCACGTCCACCGTGAGCCGGCCCACCAGGCGTTCCTTGGCGTCGACCACCGGCGCCGTGACCAGGTCGTAGCGCTCGAAGGCCTGGGCGGCGTCGGAGGCCTCGTCGGAGGGATGGAAGGTGACCGGCTCGTCCGACATCACCGCGGCGACGTGCGCCTCCGGGTCGTGCACCAGCAGGCGTTTCAACGGCAGCGTGCCGAGCAGGCGGCCGTCGCGCTCGACCACGAACAGCTTGTCGGTCTGCGGCGGCAGGTCGCCGAGCATGCGCAGGTAGCGCAGGCCGGTCTCCAGGGTGACGTCGCAGCGGATGGTGACGAAGTCGTAGTCCATCAGGGCGCCGACCGAGTCCTCGTCGTAGGACAGCGAGGACTCCACCTGCAGCCGCTTGGCGTGGTCGAGCGACTTCATCAGCTCCTGGACCACGTCCTTCGGCAGGTCGGGCGCCAGGTCGGCGATCTCGTCGGTGTCCAGGCTGGCGGCGGCGGCCACCAGTTCCCGGTTGTTCATCGCCTCGATCAGGGTTTCCCGGACCGCGTCCGAGACCTCGAGCAGGATCTCGCCGTCGCGCTCGGCCTTGACCAGGTCCCAGACCAGGAGGCGGTCTTCCAGCGGCAGCGCCTCGAGTACGTAGGCGACGTCGGCCGGGTGCATCTCGTCCAGCTTGTGGGTCAGCTCGGCCAGGTTCTGCTTGTGCACGAGGGTTTCCACCAGCTCGTGGCGCGGCATGTCCTGCTTGTGGACGAGCGACTCCACCAGCTTCTGCCGGGCGATGAGGAGCATCACCTGTTCCAGGCTGTCCTCGACGTGCTCCTTGGCCTTGTCCTCGTGCTGGTCGTCCATGTCTTGCGGCCGCCCCCGGCGTCGTTGCTGAACGGCACGGGCACGCCCGCGCCAACGGAAATGACGAATTTTAACCCAGCGTCAGCGCGGCACGCTCACCTGCCACATGCGCGCCGCGATGATGCCCTGGCGCTTGGCCAAGCCGCGCGCGCCCGGATGCGTCTCGTAGTAGCGCGGGTTCGGGATCATGGCCGCCAGGCGGGCCGCCTCGCCGGGCCCCAGCCCGGCGGCGGAAGTCTTGTAGTAGCGCCGGGCGGCCGCCTCGGCGCCGTAGACGCCGTTGCCCCACTCGATGACGTTGAGGTAGACCTCCAGGATGCGCCGCTTGGTCCACAGCTGCTCGATCATCACGGTGATGACCGCCTCCTGCAGCTTGCGCACCGGGTTGCGCGAGGCCGACAGGAACAGGTTCTTGGCCAGTTGCTGGCTGATCGTCGAACCGCCGGCGACGATGCGGCCCTTCTTCAGGTTCTTCTCCACCGCGTTCTCGATGCCCTCCCAGTCGAAGCCCTCGTGCTCGAGGAAACGGCTGTCTTCGGCGGCGATCACCGCGCGCTTGAGGTGGATGGAGATGCGGCCGTAATCGACCCACTGGTGCCGCAACTCGGCGTCCGGCCCCTTCTTCTCCTGCAGTCGGTCGAGGCCGGCCGCCATGAAGGCGGTGTTGGCCGGATTGAACCAGTTCCACCACAGCACCCCGGCCAGGAAGCCGACTTGCAGGTAAAGGGTCAGGATCAGGACGATCAGGCCGCCCCGCCACCACCAGCGCCGCATCAGGCGTTCCGCAGCATGGCGATGACCGGGGCCGTCTGCGGACGCACGCCGCGCCAGATGGCGAAGGCCTCGGCGGCCTGCTCGACCAGCATGCCCAGGCCGTCGGCGGTGCGCGCGCCGTGCGCGCGGGCAAAGGCCAGGAAGGGCGTGTCGCGGCCGTACATCATGTCGTAGGCGAGGGCGCCGCGCATGAAGATGTCCTCCGGCAAGGGCGGCAGGTCGCCGGCCAGGCTGGCCGCGGTGGCGTTGATGACGAGGTCGAAGCGGCGCCCCTCCAGGGCCTCGAAGCCGCCGCCGTAGCAGTCGAAGCGGGCAGACAGCTCGCGTGCCTTGTAGGCGGTGCGGTTGGCGACGAAAAGTTCGGCGGGCTCGCGTTCCATGAGCGGCAGGCCGACGCCGCGCGCGGCGCCGCCGGCACCCAGGAGCAGGATGCGCTGACCGGCGGGGTCGAAGTCCAGGTTGTTGAGCAGGTCGTTGACCAGGCCGGCACCGTCGGTGTTGTCGCCCCAGATCTCGCCGTCGGCAAAGGTCAGCGTGTTCACCGCCCCGGCCGCGTCGGCACGCTCGCTGCGTTCGCCGGCGAGCAGGTAGGCCTGCTCCTTGAACGGCACCGTGACGTTGGCACCCCGGCCGCCGGCGTCGCGGAAGGCGAGCACGGCGCCCCGGAAATCGTCCATCGGCGCCTCGATGGCCTCGTAGACGAGTTCCTGCCCGGTCTGGCGCGCGAATTCGGCATGGATCAGCGGCGACTTGGAGTGGGAGATGGGATTGCCGAACACGGCGTAACGGTCGGTCATGATGTCGGAACCGGGGCTATTTGGGTCGGCGCGATTGTACGTCCGTTGAGCCGCCAAGTTTAGGCACCATTGTGGTGCACACGGGCACCGTTTGCGTGCAGAAAAATTCCCGTATTGCCCGATAGGCCTTGTGGCACAATGCTTTTCGCTGCCTTGCCGCTGGCACGACGCGTGCTAGCTCAGGCTCGGTGTGGTTTCCACATTACTTGTGCAATCTGTGATTAGGAGTTTAAACATGGCGGTCGCCGACGTAATGAAGATGATCCAGGAAAACGACGTCAAATTCGTCGATTTCCGCTTTACCGATACCCGCGGCAAGGAACAACACGTTTCCGTGCCGGTGTCGGCTTTCGACGAAGAGAAGTTCACCGACGGCCACGCCTTCGACGGTTCCTCGATTGCCGGCTGGAAGGGCATCCAGGCTTCCGACATGCTCCTGATGCCGGACCCGGACACCGCCAACATCGACCCCTTCATGGACGAGCCCACCCTGATCCTGTCCTGCGACGTGATCGAGCCGGATACCGGCAAGGGCTATGACCGCGACCCGCGCTCCATCGCCAAGCGTGCCGAGGCCTATCTGAAGTCCTCCGGCATCGGCGACACCGCCTACTTCGGCCCGGAACCGGAATTCTTCATTTTCGACTCCGTCACCTGGGGTGACGACATGTCCGGCAGCCACGTCAAGATCAATTCCGAAGAGGCCGCCTGGTCCTCCGGCGAGCAGACCGAAGCCGGCAACATCGGCCACCGTCCCAAGGTCAAGGGCGGCTACTTCCCGGTTCCCCCGATCGACTCCCTGCAGGACATCCGCTCGGCCATGTGCCTGGCCCTGGAAGAGATGGGCGTCCCGGTCGAAGTCCACCACCACGAAGTCGCCACCGCCGGCCAGTGCGAAATCGGCACCAAGTTCGGTTCCCTGACCCAGCGCGCCGACTGGACCCAGATCCTGAAGTACGTGGTCCACAACGTCGCCCACGCCTACGGCAAGACCGCCACCTTCATGCCCAAGCCGATCGTCGGCGATAACGGCTCCGGCATGCACTGCCACCAGTCGATCTGGAAGGACGGCAAGAACCTGTTCGCGGGCAACGGCTACGCCGGCCTGTCCGAGACCGCCCTGTACTACATCGGCGGCATCATCAAGCATGCCAAGGCCCTGAACGCCATCACCAACCCCGGCACCAACTCCTACAAGCGTCTGGTCCCCGGCTTCGAAGCCCCGGTCATGCTGGCCTACTCGGCCCGTAACCGTTCCGCCTCGATCCGCATCCCGCACGTCGCCTCGGACAAGGCCCGCCGTATCGAAGTCCGCTTCCCGGACCCGATCGCCAACCCGTATCTGGCCTTCGCCGCCATGCTGATGGCCGGTCTGGACGGCATCGAGAACAAGATCCACCCGGGCGATCCGGCCAGCAAGAACCTGTACGACCTGGAGCCGGAAGAAGAAGCCGCCATCCCCAAGGTTTGCCACAGCCTCGACATGGCTCTGGAAGAACTCGACAAGGATCGCGCCTTCCTGACCAAGGGCGGCGTGTTCAGCAACGAGTTCATCGACGCCTACATCGATCTGAAGATGGAAGAAGTCACCCGCCTGCGGATGACCACGCACCCCATCGAGTTCGACCTGTACTACTCGGTCTGACCGGAATCGGCATCTGAACGGGGGCGGCTGCGGCCGCCCCTTTTTATTGCCGGTAGGATGTACATTCCCTACACTCGGGACATGCGCCAAGCCTGCCTAGCCCTGCTGCTGGCCTGCGTCGCCCAGTCGGCGCCGGCCGCCGTCTACAAGTACGTCGACGCCGACGGCAACGTCACGTTCAGCGATCACTATCGCCCGGGCGCCGTGAAGTTCCTCGACACCCGCGACGGCGGTACGATCCGCAGCACGCCGCGCAAGCGCGGCGGCGTCGAGACGCCGGCAGACTTCCCGCGCGTCGACGCGCGCA
Source organism: Parasulfuritortus cantonensis (assembly GCF_004337445.1). Lineage (GTDB taxonomy): Bacteria > Pseudomonadota > Gammaproteobacteria > Burkholderiales > Thiobacillaceae > Parasulfuritortus > Parasulfuritortus cantonensis. The sequence goes on from NZ_SJZB01000027.1 coordinate 114,805, forward strand.
CCCAGAGCAGGCGCGACGACGTCCGCCGCTCGCTGCTCCTGGACGAGCGCAAGAACGAGGAGAACGCCCTCGCCGCGGTGCGCAGCCAGATCGACAACGGAAAGGCGCGCACCGTCGCGGAGCGCGAGAAGCTCGACGAAAGCCGCCGCCTGCACGAAAAGAACATCGAGATGCTGGACAAGGAGTTGGCCCGCATCAAGTAGAAATACCCGAATCCGGTTCACTGGCTCGCTTCTTGCTAAATCACGGGTGAAAACCTCAGGTCGTCCCGAATGAACCGCATCCCGCCTGGCATCGACATACTCGCTACCGCCGTTCTCGTCCTCGACGAGCAGCGCGTGATCCGCCATATCAATCCGGCGGCGGAGAACATGTTCAGCATCTCCTCCTACCATGCCATCGGCCGGCCGCTCGGTACCCTGATCAAGGAACGCACCGAACTGGTGCGGGCGATGGAGGCCGCCTTGCAGGAGGGCGTCAGCTTCACCGAGCACCATATGCTCATCGAGTCGGGCGACCACAGCCTGATCCTCAACCTGACCATCTCGCCGCTGGAGGACGAGGCCGGTGCCCTGGTACTGGAATTCCACTCGGCCGGCGGCAGCGTCAAGATCGCCCGCGACGAGCAGGCCATGGCCCAGGCGCAGACGGTGCAACTGCTCCTCAAGCAGCTCGCCCACGAGATCCGCAACCCGCTCGGCGGCATCCGGGGCGCCGCGCAACTCCTCGAGGCCGAGCTGAACGGCGCCGATCTGTCCGAATACACCCAGGTCATCATCCAGGAGACCAACCGGCTGCAAAGCCTGCTCGACCGCTGGCTGACCCCGGCCAAGCGGCCGGAGATCCGGCCGGTCAACCTGCACGAGGTCCTCGAGCGGGTGCGCAACCTGCTCCAGGCGGAGTTTCCCCGCCTCGACATCGAGCGCGACTACGACATCAGCGTGCCGAACATCCAGGGCGATCAGGAACAACTCATCCAGGCCGTCCTCAATATCGCCCGCAATGCCGGCCAGGCCCTGAACGGCGAGGGTACCGTACGCTTCGCCACCCGCATCAGCCGCCAGGTCACGCTGGCGATGAAGCGCTGGAAGCTGGCGGCCCGCATCGACATCACCGACGACGGCCCCGGCATCCCCGAGGACATGCAGGACAAGGTCTTCTTCCCCCTGGTATCGGGACGCGAGAACGGCTCCGGCGTCGGCCTGACCCTGGCCCAGAGCCTGGTCCAGCGCCACGAAGGCACCATCCACATGGTCAGCGAACCCGGTTTCACCTGCTTTTCCATCTACCTGCCCATCAAATGACCGTGCACCGGCGCCCCGCGACCCACATCATGCCCGGCCGCCCCGGCGCCCGCCCGGCCCGCCCATCCACCTCCCACATTCGACTGCCCTAACATGAAACCAGTCTGGATCATCGACGACGACCGTTCCATACGCTGGGTCTTCGAAAAGGCCCTGAAACGCGAGAACCTGCCGCACCGCATCTTCGAATCCGCCGAGGACGCCTTGCGGGCCCTGGATACCGACAGCGACGGCGCCGGCGCCGTGCTTTCGGACATCCGCATGCCCGGCATGGACGGCCTCGAATTCATGAGTCGGCTCAAGGTGCGCATGCCCAAGGTCCCGGTCATCATCATGACCGCCTACTCGGACCTGGATTCGGCCGTATCGGCCTTCCAGGGCGGTGCCTTCGAATACCTGCCCAAGCCGTTCGACATCAACCACGCCCTGGCCCTGATCCACCGAGCCCTGGAGGAATCGGGCCACGGCGAGGAGCACATGGACGGCCAGGCCGCCGCCGCCAGCCAGGGCATGCTCGGCCAGGCCCCGGCCATGCAGGACGTCTTCCGCGCCATCGGCCGCCTGGCCCAGTCGCATGCCACGGTGCTGATCACCGGCGAGACCGGAGCCGGCAAGGAACTCGTCGCCCACGCCCTGCACCGGCACAGCCCGCGCAAGGAAAAGCCGTTCATCGCCCTGAACACCGCGGCGATTCCCAAGGACCTGCTGGAAAGCGAACTGTTCGGCCACGAGCGCGGCGCCTTCACCGGCGCCACCGCGTCCCGGCGCGGCCGTTTCGAGCAGGCCGACGGCGGCACCCTGTTCCTCGACGAGATCGGCGACATGCCGGCCGAGTTGCAGACCCGCCTGCTGCGCGTCCTCGCCGACGGCGAGTTCTACCGCGTCGGCGGCATCAGCCCGGTGCGGGTGAACGTCCGGGTCATCGCCGCCACCCATCAGAACCTCGAGGAACGGGTGCGCCAGGGCCAGTTCCGCGAGGACCTGTTCCATCGCCTGAACGTCATCCGGATCAAGCTGCCGGCCCTGCGCGAACGGCGCGAGGACATCCCGCTGCTGGTACGCCATTTCCTGCAGAAGAGCGCCCGCGACCTCGGGGTCGAGGCCAAGCAGGTCTCCGACGACGCGCTCAGGGCCCTGTCCGCCCTGCCCTATCCGGGCAACGTGCGCCAACTGGAGAACCTCTGCCACTGGCTGACGGTCATGGCACCCGGCCAGGTCATCGAGGCCAAGGACCTGCCTCCCGATGCCCTGCAGGAACCGGTCGGCGACGCCCTGGACTGGGCCGAGGCCCTGGCCCGCACCGCCCAGGGGCGGCTTGCCCGCGGCGAGGCCGGCATCCTCAACGACCTGACCGCCGAGTTCGAACGCACGCTGATCCAGGTCGCCCTCAATCACACCGGCGGCCGCCGCATCGAGGCCGCGAACCTGCTGGGCTGGGGCCGCAACACCCTGACCCGGAAGATCCAGGACCTGATGCCCGGCGAGGAGGGCGAATGACCCTATAATCCGGGTCATGCCTAACCGACTTCCGCGCAGATCTCTGCTCGCCGCGATGCTGGCCGTCTGGGCCGCCGGCGGCCTCGCCGCCGACGTCTCCGACGTCGCGGCCGTTCCCCATCTGGACGCCCGCGGCCAAGCCGGCTACCGGGAATTCCTGGCGATCACGCCGCCGCGCGCCTTCGCCGTCGCCCCGGGCGGCGCCTGGGGCTACTCGATCGAGGCGGCCGATCCGGCCATGGCCGAGCGCGAAGCTCTCGCCAACTGCCAGGCCAACACCCTGCAACGCTGCCTGATCTACGCCCGCGACGACGCCGTGGTGCTGAACCGTGCCGAGTGGGCGCGCGCCTGGGGCCCCTACAAGAGCCGTGCGGACGCCGCCCGCGCCGCCACCGGCACGCTGCCCGGCGCCCGCCTTGCCGACCTCGCCTTCAAGGACGCCAAGGGCAGGCCGGTGAAGTTGTCCGACCTGCGCGGCAAGGTGGTGGTGCTGCATTTCTGGGGCTCCTGGTGCCCACCCTGCCAACGCGAACTGCCCGACCTGGTCCGGCTCGCCGAAGCCGCCAAGGGCGACAACGACATCCGCTTCGTCTTCCTGCAGGTGCGCGAGGGGTTCGGCCAGGCGGGCTCCCTGGCGCGCAAGATCGGACGTGGCCTGCCGGTGTGGTACGACTCCGGCATGACGGACCGGCGCGACGCCGAGTTCCGCCTCGCCGACGGCGGCCGTCTGCCCGACCGCGCCCTGGCCATGGCCTTCCCCACCACCTACGTGCTCGACAAGCGCGGCATCGTGCTCTTCGGCCACGTCGGCCCGGTCGCCGACTGGTCGCAATATCTGGCCTTGCTGCGCGACGCGGCCGCCCGCTCCGGCAAGTAAAAAGGCCCGGCGCCTTGCGGTCGCCGGGCCCCAAGCCCCTCAACGGGGGACGGACGTCAGTCGGTCTCTTCCCAGCCGGTGATCATCGCCTTGATGTGCGCCATCGGCGTATGACCGGCGGTGGTCAGGTAGACGTGGGCGATCACGAAGATCAGCATCATGTAGGCCGCCAGGGCATGCAGGGTCGCCACCCAGGGCAGGCTCAGGTACTGGTCCCAACCCCAGGCCGTCCAGTTGTCGTAGAAGATGTAGCACCAGCCGGTGATCCAGAGCATCGGCCCGACGGCCACCAGGATGAACAGGTAGGCCAGGCGCTGCAACGGGTTGTGCTTCTTCAGGGGGGTCGCGTTGAACGGGTGCGGCGCGTCGGTGAAGATGCCGTACAGGTAGAACTTCACCATGGCGTCCACCTTCTGCAGGGTCGGGATGTACTGCTTCCATTCCCCCGTGGTGAAGTGCCAGAAGATGGCGAACAGCCACAGGCCGACCAGCGACCAGGCCAGCACGGTATGGGCCGCCACGGCGTTCTGGAAGCCGAACAGCTTGTAGCTGCCGTGGACCTCGAAGCCGGTCACCAGGAGGCTGATGATCAGGGCCGCCTGGGACCAGTGCCAGAAGCGCTCGAAGACCTTGAAGACATAGACCTTGTTACTCATGTTTGGCTCCTTTCTTGGCCGCGTAGATGCGGCCGGCGCCGTGTCCGAGGACGCCGATCAGGGTCAGCAGGGCGATGCTCCAGCCGAGCATGTCCATGGTCTTGTTGGAGCTGCGACCGGGCATGTAGATGCCGGGGACCTTGTCCAGGCGACCGACGCCGGTGGCGGGCTGGTGGCACTGGGCGCAGGTCAGGGCATCACCCTTGGGGCGACCATGTGGGTGATCGGCCAGTACATCTCGGTGCTGACGAAGCCGTAGCTGCCGCTGAAGTTCTCGTTCACCGAGCGCATGCCGGCTTCCAGGGCCTTGTTCCAGTCGAACACCTTCCAGAACGCCGTTTCGTCGCCCTCGCCGCCGAAGGTGTGCGGGATCAGCAACTGGTCGGTGGCCTTGTCGTACGGCTGTTTGCCGCTGAACACCTTGATCGGCCAGATCTTCGACTTGCCGTCGGTCGGGCTGCCCTCGAAGCGGTTGATCTGCACCAGCTTGGTCGGGTCGAGCTTGGTCTCGCGCAGCGTGTAGTCCACCTTGCCGTTGAACCAGACGTAGGTCGGGATCACGTTGGCTTCGTAGGTGAAGTTACCCTTCTTGCTGTCGTAGGAGGGATGGCCGCCGCTGCCCTTGAGCACGAAGGGCTTGCCGTCCTGGTCCAGCTTGCCGGCGGTCGACCAGTCCCACGACATCTTGGTCGGTTGGCCACGGGCGAACTCGGGGATGTGGCAGGTCTGGCAGGCGATCTTCTCGGCGTGCGTGTTCAGACGGGCGTTGTGCTTGTGCGGGGCGTTGGTGTGGCAGGCCTGGCAGGTAGCCGGATTGGCATCGTCCTTGCCGCGCATGTGGGTGCTGTCGCCGGCGTCCTTGGCGGTCGGCGCATAGCGGCTGCCCGGGACCTGGTGGCCGGTGGTCTTGTGGCACTCGCCGCAGCTGAAGTTGAGGCCGTCCTTGTCCATGTGCACGTCCAGGTACTTGGACGGGTTGGTCAGGGTGCTGTCGATGTCGCCGTGCTTCACGGCATCGCCGCCGCCGCCATAGAAGTGGCAGGCGCCGCAGTTCTTGCGGCCGGTCTTGCCGACGCTCTGGGCCGAGGCCTCGAGGTCGACCGCCTTGACGATCTTGCCGGAATGGGGCGGGAACTCGACGTCCTGATAGACCGGATTGCCGGCGAAGCCCGGGAGCTTGCGGTAGGTGCCGGTGCTCTCGTGGCAGACCAGGCAGTCGATGTTGTCAGGATTCTTGAAGTCGAAGGTGTCGTCCTTCCAGCCGTAGCCGATGTGGCAGGCCGTGCAGAAGGCCTGGTTCGACGAGATCGACGTGCAGAAGTTGTTGACGATGTGCTTCTTGCCCAGCACCTGATTGGTCTGAGGATTGAGAA
>NZ_SJZB01000045.1 GCF_004337445.1 Parasulfuritortus cantonensis
CGGTTCGCCTCGGTGACCCGGCGCACCTCGTCCTGGAGGGCGTCGAAGCGGCGCTTCAACTCGTCCACCCGGCGGCGCGAATCCTCGCCCAGGAGCCCGGCCTTCTCGGCCACCGGCAGCTTGTCGCAACCGCGGATGTAGCCGCGCACGATGTCGACCAGGGCGCCCTGGTCGTCGCCCAGGTCGGCCCGGGCGAATCCGCGCAGGGCGATGGCGCAGCCGGCGTCGCGGTCCATGGGCAGCCACTCGGCCTCGGGCCGGAAACGGGTCAGGGCGTGGCGGGCGGAGCGCTCGGCCCAGTCGACGGCGCCCTTGGCGTCCTTGGCGCGCAGCGCGCGCCAGGCGAGGTCGAGGAGCAGGTCGGCGCGGTTGACCCCGGTCGCCCGGCGCGCGCGCACCAGCTCGGGGTCGCGCGACCAGGCGCCGGGGCCGCTGACCTCGTCGGCCAGGCCGGTCTCGAAATCGGCCTTGTCGGTCAACGCCAGCAACTGCGCCCGGGCCTCGTCGGCGCGGCCCAGGCGGTCGAGCACCCGGACCCGGTCATAGAGCAGCACGGTGCGGGCCGGGCCGGGCCGGCTGGCGGCGCCGCATTCCGCCATGCCGGCCGCGGCCTCGCTCAGCTTGCCGGCGCGCAGCTGGTCGTAGGCGCCGATGCAGGACGGGGGGACGCCGTCGGCCGCCCGGGCCGGCGTGGCGCCGGCCAGGCAGGCCAGGACGAGGAGCCGCGCGGACAGGCGGGTCGCAATCGCCGCCGGAGTGGTCGACGCGGAGGACCGGCGTGGCGCCCGGGGCGCCGGCGACCGCGATGCGGCCGACAGGGAAGGGACGAGGGTCTGCAACTGGGCACCTGCCGCAAGCGCCCGGAATCCGGGCCGATGGCGGCATTCTAGGCAGTGCCCGGGGGCACGCCACCCCCGCGTTCCGGGGGGTCAGCCGGCGCGCGCGATGGCCGTTTCCAGGAGGGCCATGAAGTCCTGCTCGTCGCGCACCTGGGCCACCTCGCGCGAGGTCACCGTGTAGCCGTGCGGGCCGGCGATCGCCTCGTAGCGCGGGATGCGGGACCGGAACAGGCGCGGGAACACCCAGCGCCCGAAGGCGTCCGGGTCGATCTCGGCGACGTACTGGACGCCGGCCTCCTCCAGGTACAGGGCCAGTTGCTCGCGCAGGAAGGCGGGCCGGTAGTAGAGCGGCTTGGGATCGGAGACGGCGCGCTCGATGAGCTTGCGCTCCTCCTCCTGGTCGGTGACCTGGATGTACAGGATCAGGGTGTGCTTGGCCAGGCAGTCGATGACCCGCTCGTCCTCCATCTCGCACAGGCTGCCGCCGGCGTCGTTGACGAAGTGGGCGTAGCCGTAGATGTCGTGCGCCTTGCGGATGAAGCTGGGCACGTCGAGCATGGCGGCGATCTCGGCGTCGCGGTACTGCGCCTGGCGGCGCTGGAAGTCGGCCAGCGGCACGCCGCCGAGTTCCGGGTTGCCGACCTTGCCGACGAAGGCCAGGACCGGGCCGAGGTCCTCGATCTTGATGTTGTTGCGGATGTCGATCCAGTCGCGCCGCAACAGCTCGCGCAGGAACGGCACCTGCATGGCCTGCTGCTTGATCAGGTCCAGGATGGGCTCGTCCAGGTAGCGCTTGCCGATGCGGAAGTCGCCGGAATAGTGGAACCAGTCGTGCTCGCGCAGCATGCCGGACAGGTAGGTCTTGCCGACGCCGGACATGCCGAGCAAGGTGATGCTCTTGTTCTTCCAGGCGCGGAAGGAGGCGGGGTTGAATTTCATCGGGGGAATCTCGTGACGCGGGGCTATTCGCCTTCGCCGTAGGGGAAGCGGACGTGGCCGTAGCGGACTACCAGCACGGCCAGCGCCAGCAGCAGGATGGCCGCGGCGACGCCGAGCAGGCGCCATTCGTTCATGTTCTTCATGTCCAGCACCAGATAGCGGGCCAGGGCGACGATGGCGATGTACATCGGGAAGCGCACCGGCAGCTTGCCGGACTGGTAATACAGCCCGACCATGGCGAGGATTTCCAGGTACAGGAAGAGCAGGAGCAGGTCGGCCAGGGTGACCGCGCCGGCACCGACCATGGTGTGCACCTCGCCGACGCCGGCGATGACGGTGGCGACGGTGATGATGGCCAGGCCGACGTGTTCGATCACGCCGAGCAAGGTGAGGGCGAAACCGGAAAAGGCGTTTTGCTTCATGGCGGGAGGCGGACGACGGATCGCCCGATTAAGGCGGCTTTTTCGGCCAGCGTCAAGACGCCGCCGGCGCGGCTCGGCTAAACTCCGGGGCAGTCCCTGCCCTTACCATGCCCGTGACCGCCGCCATCCTGCTGGTCGAGGACGACCGTCCGATCGCCGAGAACGTGATCCTGGCCCTGGCCCGGGAGGGCCTGGCCTGCCGGCACGTCAGCCTGGCCTCGGACGGCCTCGCGCAGTTGCGCGCCGGCGGCTTCGACCTGGCCATCCTGGACGTCGGCCTGCCGGACGGCAACGGCTTCGACCTGTGCCGCGCGGTGCGCGCCTTCTCCGACGTCCCGGTCATCTTCCTGACCGCCCGCGCCGACGAGATCGACCGCATCGTCGGCCTCGAGATCGGCGCCGACGACTACGTCGCCAAGCCGTTCAGCCCGCGCGAACTGGCGGCCCGGGTCAAGGCCATCCTGCGCCGCGGCCGCGCCGCCGCGGCGCCGGCCGGACCGGCCCCGGCCGGCCTGGTCGAGGTCGACGAGGAGCGCGCCCGGATCACCTGCCGGGGCCGGCCGCTCGACCTCAGCCGGGCCGAATACCTGATGCTCAAGGCCATGGCGGCGCGGCCCGAGAAGGTGTTCAGCCGGGCCGAGCTGATGGACGCCGCCGGCCTCGCCGAGGCCAGCCTGGAACGCGCCGTGGACACCCACATCAAGGCCCTGCGCGCCAAGCTGGCCGCCTGCGCCCCGGACGCCGAGCCGATCCGCACCCATCGCGGCCTCGGCTACAGCCTGGCCCGGTCGCCTTGAACTTCTTCATCCGCTTCTTCGTCGGCTACGTCGCGGTCGCCGCCCTGGCCGTCCTGCTGGCCATGAAGCTGTTCACCAGCCAGTTCGTGCCGGGCGTGCGCCAGTCCGTGGAGGAGACCCTGGTGCAGACCGCCAACCTGCTCGCCGAGATGGCGGCGCGCGAGATGGCCGGGCGCCGGAGCGACCCGACGGCCGGCATCGAGACCGTGTTCAGGGCCTACGCGGCACGCCGCTTCGAGGCGCGCATCTACGGCGTGGTCAAGCGCGACCCCGACCTGCGCATCTACGTCACCGACCGAGCCGGCCGGGTGGTGTTCGACAGCCAGGGCCGCGACCTCGGCCGGGACTACTCGCACTGGCAGGACGTCGCCCGCACCCTGCGGGGCGAATACGGCGCCCGCACCACGCGCGAGAACGAAGCCGACAGCGCCAGCAGCGTCATGTACGTGGCCGCGCCCATCCTGCGCGACGGCCGCCTGGTCGGCGTGCTCGCGGTCGGCAAGCCGTCGCGCTCGTTCCAGAGCTTCATCGACCTGGCCCGGACCAAGGCCTGGGAGTCGGCGCTCTGGCTGTTCGCCCTCGCCCTCCTCCTGGCCCTGGCCTTCTCCTACTGGATGACGCGCGACCTGCGCCGCCTGGTCGGCTACGCCAACGAGGTCGCGGAGGGCCGCCGCGACCGCATCCCCATCGAGGGCCGCAGCGAGCTGCGCCGCCTGGCCCAGGCGCTGGAGCACCTGCGCGCCGAGCTGGACGGCAAGGCCCACGTCGAGAAGGTCACCCAGCTCCTGGCCCACGAGCTGAAGAGCCCGATCGCCGCCGTCCGGGGCGCCATCGAGCTGCTGCCGGACGAGACCGACGCCGGCCGGCGCGCCCGCCTGGAGGCGAACATCGCCAACGAGAGCGCGCGCCTGCAACGCATCGTCGAAGGCGTTCTCAGCCTGGCCCGGGCGGAGAGCCGCGGCCGCCTGGACGACGTCGAGACGGTCGCCCTGGACGACCTGGTGCGCGAGGTCCTGGCCGGCCGGGCCGAGCGCCTGGCCGCGCGCCAACTGGGCGTCGACGCCGAGCTGGCGCCGGTGCGCCTGGACGGCAGCCGGTTCCTGCTCCGCCAGGCGGTCGCCAACCTGGTCGACAACGCCATCGACTTCGGCCCGCCCGGCAGCCGGCTGGCCGTGACCCTGGACCACGCCGACGGCCGCGCCACGCTGCGCGTCCGCGACCGCGGCCCGGGCATCCCCGACTACGCCCGGGCGCGCCTGTTCGAACGCTTCTACTCGACGCCCCGGCCGGACACCGGCGAACGCGGCAGCGGCCTCGGCCTCAACCTGGTGCGCGAGGTGGCGCGCCTGCACCGCGGCGACATCGCGCTCGCCAACCATCCCGGCGGCGGCGCCGAGGCCTGCCTGAGCCTGCCGGAAAAGATCACCGCATCCACATAGTCCGGCCACGCGATCCCCACACGCGGGGTCCAGTCTGCATGGCGTACCCGCACCGGAGACCGCCATGAACCGCCCACTCGTCGCCAAGCTGCTCAGCCTGGTCCTGCTCGCCCTGATCCTGTCCTTCGCCCTCGGCCAGGTGGAATGGAAGGCGTCCGAACGCCAGGCCACCCGCGATGCCGCCGTGCGTTCCATCGCCGACCAGTACGCCGGCGACCAGCAACTGGTCGGCCCCCTGCTCTGGCTGAAGTGCAGCGAACCCGCCACCGTCACCGAGACCGACGCCAAGGGCGAGACGCGCAGCCGCCGGGTCGTACGCGACTGCTCGCGCCTGGTCCGGCCCACCCGCCTGGCCGGCCAGGGCGCCCTGGAAGTGAGCGAACGCTATCGCGGCATCTACCGGGCGCGCGTCTACCTGGCCTCGCTCAAGCTGGCGGCCAGCGTGCCGGCCTGGCAGGCCAAACCCGGCCAGACCATCAAGGAGGCCGCCCTGGTGTTCGGCGTCAGCGACCCGCGCGGGCTCAAGCGCATCCAGGTCACCGATGCCGCCGGCCGGGTGCTGGCGGCCCGCCCGGGCGTGCCGGGCGGCGGCCTGGAATTCGGCTTCCACGTGCCGCTCGACGCCGGCCGGCTGGCCAGCGGCCTCGACCTCGCCCTGGAACTCGAACTGGCCGGCAGCGGCGGCCTCGACATCGTGCCGGTGGCCGGCGACAACGATCTCAGCCTGCGCTCGGCCTGGCCGCACCCGAGCTTCACCGGCCGCTTCCTGCCCGAGGCCCGCACCGTCGACGCGAGCGGCTTCAGCGCGCGCTGGCGGGTCAACGACTTCGCCAGCGGGGGCGACCGCGTGCTCAACGAGACGGGGCCGGCGGGCGACGGCCGGGCCGGCGCCTTCACGACCCGACTGGGCGTCTCCCTGGTCGACCCGGTGGACGCCTATACCCAGACCGACCGCGCCGTGCGCTACGGCTTCCTGTTCATCCTGCTCACCCTGGGCGGCTTCTTCCTGTTCGAGCTGCTCCGGCGGCGCCCCGTGCACCCGCTCCAGTACCTGCTGGTCGGCTTCGCCGTGGTGCTTTTCTTCCTGCTCCTGCTGGCCCTGTCCGAGCACGTCGCCTTCGCCGCCGCCTACCTGGTCGCCGCCTCCGCCTGCACCCTGCTGATCGCCGCGTACGGCCGCAGCCTGGTGGGCGGCTGGCGCGGCGCCGGCGTCCTCGCGGCCGGCTACGGCCTGCTCTACCTCGGCCTCTACCAGTTGCTGGCCTCGGAGGACTATGCCCTGCTCATGGGCGCCTGGCTGATCTTCGGCCTGCTCGCCCTGACCATGTGGCTGACCCGCCGGCTCGACTGGAACCGGGCCGGCCTGCCGGCCAGCCAGGACTGACGCCGTGTTCGTCGCCCACCTGCCGGCCGGCTACCTGACCGCCCGCGTCTATGCCCGGCACGTCGGCGGCGCCCCGCTCGCCGGGGTGCTGCTGGCCGGGATGGCGGGCGGCCTGTTTCCCGACCTCGACCTCGTCTACGGCGCCCTCGCGGATGCCGGGGCAATCCACCACCACCGCTACTGGACCCACCTGCCGGCCTTCTGGCTGGCCGTCTCCGCCGCCGCGGCGCCCCTCGGCCGCCGGGCCGGCGCCGGGCGCCACGTCGTCGCCGTCTTCCTGCTCGCGGTCTGGGGCCACCTGCTGCTCGACAGCGTGGCCGGCGACATCTGGTGGCTGGCGCCCTGGCGCGACCGGCCCTATTCCCTGGTCGACGTCGCCGCCGGCCCGGGCCGCTGGTGGCTGGCCTACCTGCTGCACTGGACCTTCGCCGTCGAGATGGCCATCGTGGCCGCCGCGGCGTGGTGGGAGGGCCGGGCCCCGGTGCTGCCGGCCCTGGCGGGGAGCCGGCCATGACCGGGCGTCGCCGCCGGCGCCTGGCCGTCGCGGTCGCCGCCCTGCTGGTCCTGGAAAGCCTGCTGCCCGCCGGCGGCGTCGCCATGCCGGTCGCCGGGGCCGGCCGCCGGGACTGGAACCCGGCCAGCTACTGGTACGCGCCCTGGGGCGAATCCGGCGTGCACAAGGGCATCGACATCTTCGCCCGGCGCGGCACCCCGGTACGCGCCGCCCAGGCCGGGCTGGTCGTCTACCGGGGCGAGATCGCCCGCGGCGGCAAGGTCGTCCTGGTCCTCACCGCGCGCGGCTGGCTGCACTACTACGCCCACCTCGGCACCCTGGGCGCCGAATCGGGCCATTGGCTCGCGACCGGCGACCCGGTCGGCACGGTGGGCGACTCCGGCAACGCCCGCGGCAAGCCGCCGCACCTGCACTACGCCGTGGTCACCCTGGTGCCCCGGCCATGGGCGGCCCGCCCCGGGGCGCAGGGCTGGAAGGCGATGTTCTACCGCGACCCCGGCCGGCTGCTGCCCTGAGCCGCATCAACCCCGGCGGCGACAGTAGCAGTAGACGAATTCCTGGGTCTTGCCGGCCGGCGTCAGGTGCGGCTCTGTGTGGTGGCCGACCAGCTCGAACGGCTTGCCGAACTCGCCGTGCAGGGCCTCCGGCGCATAGCGGCAGACGTCGAGGTTGGAGCACTGCTCCGGGCCGTTGGGGCCGAAAGTGGCGACGATGACGTAGCCGCCCGGCCGCACGGCGCGCAGGACCCGTTCGACGTAGCGGCGGCGGTCGTTCGCGTCGGTGAGGAAATGAAATACGGCGCGGTCGTGCCAGACGTCATAGGCCGCGGCGGGCAGGTCGACCCGGGTGACGTCGCCGACCAGCCAGCCGACGGTCTCAGCGCGCGCGCCGAGGCGGGCCTTGGCGATGGCCAGCGCCGACGCGGCGATGTCCAGGACCGACAGGTTGCGGTAACCGGCCGCCAGCAGGTCGTCGACCAGCACCGAGGCGCCGGCGCCGACGTCGATGATGCGCGCCTCCCGATCCGGGCACAGGCCCTTGATCAGCCTGAGCGAGGATTCCGCATGCGGCTGGAACCAACTGACCTGGTCGGTCGCCTTGGTCCGGTAGACGTTGTCCCAATGCCGAGCGCCCGCCATGACGTGCCCCTGTCGATATGCCGGATACGATGCTAGCGGGATGGGGCGAGGGCGGGAAGATCGGGATGCGGGCAGAGTAGCGGTTGGCAAGCACGGCCGGGGAGATTCGTGCCTCCGAAGCCGGTACGGAAGCCACAGGCCCGCACCGACCACACCCTGCGGCAAGTCCGGTCTTCCGCTTCTCGGCCATAGCGGTCGGTCAAGAGGCAATCCATAAACGACCGCTAAGCCGCGGGAGCGGTCGGGCGTTGAGGCACTACGAACGCTAGCCCCCCCGGCCGGAAGCAGTCCTCCGGGACAGCCGGCTCAAGCCAGCGTGATCCCTCTCGCCTGGCATCGCCGCTGAATGTGCATGGCTTAGAGCGAATAGCCGTTCTTCGCCGTCTTCAAGAGAGATTGCCCGTAGCTGCTCGGCTGCTTGATCTGCCTGCTTGCGAACACGTTGATGTCCAGGTCCAGCCTCCCACGGGCAGTGGTGATCTGTTCAAGGCCTACCGGCGTCAGAACGAGGTAGCATCCCTCGCCCCACAGAGACTCCTCATCGATATCAACCGGGCCAGCGTCACGCCACCAATGGAGCTTCGCGACCACAGCTCCGCTCGCGTCAAGGAAGACGCTGGGTTCTTCGTCATGCGCGTGCCAGCGAAGCCTCACCAACCAGTTTGGACACAACGCGAGTGGATAGGCCGCTGCGTCGAAGCCCATGTCCACAGAGCAAACAACTCGCCTTACAAGCGTTGGTGCCAACTCTTCGTCTAAGGCAACGTGCCGGCCTAGCCACACAGCGATGGGCAACATGGCATAGCACTGGTCGAAGTCCTCTCCGTCGGTTTGTGCCGAGGGTGCTCGAAATCGGTAGAGACGATGCTCTGACAGGCGTGGCTTGAAGATTTTGAAGCGCGAGACCTCAGCCACGACTTGGCCATCGTGGTGTGCAGGGAAAAGCGCAATGTCGCTGTCGACCTCGTCAACCCACTTCCTCTCTCGCTCGGACCAACTCGCGTGTCGGTCAAGCAGCGGCATGCGAATCCATTCAGGACGCACTCGTGGCAGCTTCAGCGGCCGAGGCGGAAGCGGGGAACCCAAACTCTCCAACAGCGTCGGCCTGTCGCGGTCTTTCAGCTTGCCGGCCAGCCGCAGTTCTCCCGCGACGTGGCGAAGGGCGGCAATGGCAATGTAGGCGTGGGGCTTCAGGTAAGTAATCTGCATGTCGAGGGCGCGAAGCTGAGCCTCAAGCCTTTGGACGCCAGAGGGCCCGAATGCCTCAAGTCCCCCCCAATCTTGGATGAACATCGCCGCGCGCCGTCGGACTGTCATTTCTTCGATGCCTGCCGCCTTCGCAATGTGACGTGCCGTCGAGCGCAACATATCGGTCCAGCCAAGCGGCGACTCGACGCGCATTGCACCAGTTCTCTCGTCCGTGAATGCCTGGTCGCCCTCTGGCGGGTGCTCGAGTTCGAGGCGATAGAAGAGGGGCAGTGGCACCGCGTCCAAGGGGACAGCCAGCCCCCAACGATGCGACAAGAGCGCGGCTGACTCTGCCACCGCGATGTCACGGTGATTGACCAACGCAGCCACGACGCTGCCCAACTCGGGTGCAAGGTGCGCGCTGTCAGCAGCCAGCAGCGTTCCGAGCGCCTGCGAGGGGGCATCTAACTCGCCGGCCATAAGTCGCCGCATAAGGGACTTGAACAAAGATTGACCCAGTCCGGCTTGCCCTGCCAAGCGCAGCGTGCAATTGCGTGCGTGTCGCTGAACTTCTGTGATGGGCAGCCGATAGGCAAAGTGCAGCAAATCCTCCAGAAGTTCCGTGTCGCTGAGCGGTAGCTCGCTCGGCTTGAAGGGCTGCCCCAACTGGAACTCGCGAGTGCAGGCTATCTGCTCCTCAAGCAGCGACCAGATGGCCGGCCAATCCGGCGCCGCGCTGATTACCGGCAGTATCGAATCCAGTTCTGTTAGCAGCGACTGGGTGTTCTCCTGTCCCGCCGTCACTGAATCGACGATGTTCTCGAAGGCAGCAGGGCATGTGGATGGTCCCTGCAAAAGTTTCTTCGCCTCAAAGTAGAAGAACTTGCCGCCACCCATCCACTGGCTCCAGGAGCTCCAGGGATCCTTGCTTGCCTCGTAGCCTTGCATCAGCTTGTTGGCGTACTCGACCTCACCCGCCAAAGCAAACCGCTTCACCATCAGGAAACGACAGCGCGCGTTGTCCTGCAAGACCTGCCAGCGCTCAAACATCCTCTGCGCCAGATGAAGCGGAGCTGCCTCAGCCAGATCCCTGAAGCGGTACGGCGCGTTGTAGTTCAGTTCGTCGCCATCCGCTTCAAACGCGCGCTCAAGCTCTTCCAGAGTGGCGTCCGAGTCGTACTTGCTGGGCGTGAACGAGTGTCGAGGTTCCGGCGCTTCTGACGTCCACCGGGCTACGGCGGCGTCGAGCTCGGCCGACGAAAACCCATGTCTTCCGGCCGCGGTGCGAAGGCGCTGGAGCAGTCCGACCCTCTCGTGTGCCCTGCTGGCTACCTCGATCACCCCCAAAAGCATCAGCGCGAGCGGTTCAATCTGTCCAGGTCCGGCGGCGTCGGCGGCGATGTCGATGAAGTCGCCGACGTGGTACGGATCCCGGTAGTACGGTTCCATGTAGAACGGCAGGCACAGCCCGCACCAGACGGTCGCGCAGGCCAAGACGAGTTCAGGGCTTCGCCGGACCATCCCCGTCATGAGCAGGTCGACGCGGTTCGGCCAGCCAATCAAATGCCATTCCGCCAGTGTCCTTGACACCTCGAAGCCGAATCGAGGTCCGACCTGAATCGCTTCCTCAATGAGCGACATCGTCAGGCGATGCGCGGCCGACGACCCTTCAGTTTCGGTCATGCCGCCGACTTGGCGCATCAAGTTTGAGATCCGCTTGATACGGTTCCCCGGGTCAGCGGCGTTCGCAATGACCAGGATGTCTCGCCAGATTGCGTACTGCGGGTCTTTTTTGGGGGCCAACGCGTAGCCAAGGCATTGCTCGGGAACTGTCGCCAGCAACTGTTTCGCCCGCTCTAAGTCCCCGACCGCAGCCAACGCGATGGCTAGATCCGCCAACCCGTCGATCTGCTCGCTCGGCGTGCTCTCCTGAAGCTCCGCCACGAGTGCGTTGAGTCGATCGACGGCCGCCACCCGGTCACCGTCAACCCGATACGCATCGACGGCCAATCTGCGTCGCAGGTACGCTGTGCCCCCCAGCGTCGATGAGGCGATGGCTGCGTCAACTTCCCGAAGTACCGCGCGGTACTCAGTCTCGCCGCGCTTGGCGCCGAGCCTCAGCAGCGCTTGCGCGAGCATGGGGACCGCTTTGAAGGCCTGCTGGATGCGATATGACTTGCTGCCGCCTTCTGATGTCAGACGTAGGACGTACCCAAGGGCAATGCGGGCTTCGTCCTGGATGCTGCCAGCCGGCACTGACGCGTTGTCGACGGCGGCGCGACCTAGAAGCACGCCTATCGTCGAGGCGTGCTGCTGGAACGGATGAAGGAAGGTGTGCTTCGACGGTGTCGCGCTTGGCAGCGGCTTATTGAGCAGCGTGCAAAGCCTCGCGTGATGCATCACCGCGCCGACCAGATTACCCAGCCCAGCCAAGTCCGTGTCGTCGTCGCACATGGAGATCATCGGTGCGACCAGCTTGTCGAACAGGGCCTCGGCTAGGTCACGACGGTCAGCTTCGAATGCAATCAGTGCCATCCGGCGGCGGTAGCCGTTGGGTACCTCTCCGAAGCCAGGAAGGGCGGCGGCAGCATCAAACAGGGCAAGCGCTTGCGCAACGTCGCCACGCCGACTGGCCACAAGCCCTGCGTGAACCATCACCAAAGGCTCGTCTTCGTTGGCTACCCCGAGCTTGCTGCAGAGTTCTTGTGGATCGGCGCCAACCTTCTGAAGGAGCATAGCCTCTGCGGCTTCCCTCCTCAGATGCAGCTGCAGCGCGGCGACAGTTTTCGGATCCACCTTTTCGGGCTGGCGTAGCCCCTCTGCGGCGAGGTGGTCAATCGCTATCTGGATCTGCTCGGTGTCTCGGAAGTGGACGGCGCGCCTTGCCCACCTCTCGAATTCCTTGATGTTATGGTCGTGCCCGTGGTTCTGGAACTTGGACGTATGGAGCTGCGACAGTGGCTCGAGGCTTTCAAACAGTTCCTTCGCGCGCTCGAAGTCGCCTCGCGCCAACAGGGCGTCGACGACCTCGTAGCCCTGGCTGGGGAAGTACTGCACGAAGGAGAGGGCTGCATCAATGTCCCCGACCGCCAGCATCGCCAGCGGAAGCTGGTTGGCGTACTCAAGGGCTGTTTCGCGCCGCCCCACTTCGTCACGACACAGCAGCAGCCGTGCGAAGGCAGTAGCGTCGTGCGTTCCACGCACTGCCAGCAGCGCCAGGCGGATATCGGCGTGGATCTCGGCGATAGAACGCCCGTCAGCTAGTTGCTGCCTGAAGCGAGCGGGCATCGCCAGTGCAAGTACATCGGCACCGTCGCCGGCACGGGCGCGGTAGCGCAGCTCAAGCCAGTGCTGCGCTGATTCGGGCGGCGCGTTCTTCGCCAACTGGGCGAGGTCGCGGTACACGCGCTGCGAGTATTCGGCGTCGACGCTTCCGAGGCGGGTTCGCGGTTGAGCGATGACGAACAGCCTAAAGCTGTTGTGGAAGACACTCCACCCCCGGGATGAACTGCGGAGCAGGTGCCGTGCAACGATCAGGGCGCGTTCAATCGCGGACTCCTTGACCATCGTGGCCAGCAGCCGCAGGTCCATGGGTGCCTCACCCCGAGCGATGAAGCCCAGCACGTCCATGGCATCGACATCGCTTGCGATCTCGCGCCAAGCAGCGGTATACACGGTCTCAATATCGCCGTCGAACGGCATCCCGCCGCTGAGAAGGTGCTTACGGCCGGCTTCGTCCGCGTGCAACAGCGCCTGAATTAGGTAACGCGTTGCCAGCGGGTGGCCATGCGTGAGATTGCTCAGATCCAACCTCGGAATCTCGGCAGGCAGGTCAAGCGCATCCGCCATACGGGCGACCTCCACGCGGCCGAGAGGCCCCATGAGAACCTGTCGCTCGCTCTTCTCCGCTTGCTCTCTTACGGCGGGCTTCAGATTCGCGAGATCCAGCCGCTGCGTGCCGAGCACGAACACAACCCCGTTGGGGATGGCCGTGGGAAGAGGCAGCTCGCCCAGAAGCGAATTGGTCGGCCGCTCTTCGCGAGGCACATGGTCGAGCCCGTCGACGACGATGATTGTTCGGATTCCGTCGCGGTCGAAGCGTTCACCAGCCTGCCGCACCAGGACGCCGAACTGTTCGCGGCGCTCATGCAGCGAGTCATCGCGAAGACGAAGTCCAACCAAACCGCTGTTGCGCAGCTGCGTGCCGACGTCGGTCAGGAAGTTGTCGGCCTCCCCGCGACCCACGCCTTGAGCAGCGCCCGGCACGTACGCCAAGTAGCGAACGAGCCGGACATTTGCTTCAGTGGCCAGCGCAACCTGCAGGAGAGTGGACTTCCCGGAGCCAGGCGGTCCTATGAGTGAGACGTAGCCCTGGTCGGCGGCATGCAGCGCGGCTAGCAGCTTGACCTCAGTGTCGCGGTTGCGCTGGACATAGGCGCCGACCGGAAACCGATGGATGAGCAGCGTCTTGGCGGGATCGCGCCAGCCAAGCTCACGAAGCAGCTCGTCACGCGTCCACCTGTCTTTGTCGCGTACATCGGCGACCAGCTTGGGCAGTACGCTTGCAATCTCGGATGCCTGCCGCGCCTGCTCGGTGTTCAGCTTGTGCGACTGGATGAAGTCCGCCGCAGCTCCGTACACCACACGGAGGCTGTGCAAGAACTGTTCGAAGTCGCCATCGCTCAGGTCGGCTTCACGGCGCAGGTGGTCGATCAGTCGGCTCCATTCCGGCGTGTACCAATCCGTCAGCGACCGATTTGCATGCTGCTGGAACTCTTCAAGAAATGCTGCACTGTGGGGCGGCGTGCCGTCGCCTGGCTTGTCAGTAGTCGATGGGTAGTCGTTGACGACCAAGCGAATCTCGACACGGCTTCCCGGGTTGTCCTTGCGGAGGCACTGCCAAGCATGAACCAGGGGCTTCCAGAGGCCCTTGGCGCCAGTAAAAAGCGTCTCAACAGTGAAGGTTCCCGGGAACTTGGACGTCTTGAACTGATAGCCGACCACCAATCCATCGAAGCCGAGTACCAAGTCGTCGGCAATACCCGCTTTGCGGTCGGCGACGCCGATCCAGAGCAACTCGTCGCGCTCAAGCGCTGCGTAGATGGCAGCGCCCGCCCGCTCATACTGGCCGATATATCCACGGAGTGCTCGGCGTTCGCCTTCCGCCGGCGCAGTTACAGGAGCTGCAGCAGTGGATGGATTCGGTTTCTTGGACATTTTAGGAGCCATAGAAATGGGTTCGGTAGTTGACGCCAACCGGGGAAAAAACCGCTTCTGCATCACCTAGGGCATCCAGCACTAGAGGATACATGCTGCTGAGTCATCGAACGCCGTTCTGAAACGAAGTCTGGCCTGTGCCGATCGAAGCGGTCATTGGCGAGGTCGATCGTGAATGACTCAGATCAGCCTTAATCGGACGTCTTGGGTTGCGGCTGTGACCGTCCGCTTGGGCCGAGAAGCCGAAGTTCAGACCCGGTACCTCCAACACCTGCCGCAGGCTTACGGTCCTCAAAAGGAATCTTCCGCCTTGACGTATTGCTGGAAGCGCCAAACCTGCGACCTGCGTGGGAAGGGGTCTTCGCTCAGCGATCGACCTCACGTTCTACCGTCGCGGCACAGCCTGGCGTGCCGGTACCGTTAGGCCCTTCTCTACCCCTCCCACGCAGCCCCTCACTTCGTGAGCGCCATGAACAGCTCGGGCAGCTTCTCGGGCAGACGCGCGATGTTGTCGACCACCGTGTAGCGGGGCCCGAATATGTCGCTGACGTACTCGTCGGCCTTGGGGTCGAGGTTGATGCAGTAGGTGAAGATGCCCTTTTCGTCGAGCTCGCGCACGGCGCGGCGGGCGTCCTCGATGAGCAGGCGCTCGTCCTGGACGTCGACGTCGGCCGGCTCACCGTCGGTCAGGATCAGCATCAGCTTCTTGTCGGCCGGACGCGCCTGCAGGTAGTGGGCGGCGTGGCGCATGGCGGCGCCCATGCGCGTGGAGTAGCCGGCCGCCATGGCCGCCAGGCGCGCCTTGACCTCGTCGCCGAACGGCTCGCCATAGCCCTTGATGTGCATGTAGCGGACGTCGTGGCGGGTGTTGGAATGGAAGCCGGCAATGGCGAACGGGTCGCCCAGGTGCTCGATCGCCCAGGCCAGCAGGGAAACCGCCTCCTGGCTGAGTTCCAGGATGGTCTGCTCGCCGCCGGCGACCTTCTCGTTGAGCGACTCGGACAGGTCCAGCACCAGGCTGACCGCGATGTTGCGGCCGCTGGTGCGGTGGCTCATGTTGATGCGCGGGTCCGGCGTGGCGCCGCCCTTGAAGTCGATCAGCGACCGGATGGCGATGTCGAGGTCGAGCTCGCTGCCTTCCTCCTGGTAGCGGATGCGCACCTTGTCCTGCGGCCGGAGCAGGTCGAGGATGCGCTTCAGGCGCTTGGCCAGGGCGTCGTGCTTGGCCAGCAGGCGGTCGATGTCGGCCGCGCTGCCCTTCGGGTGCAGGTGTTCGTAGAGGCTCACCCAGTCCGGCCGGTAGGTCTGGCTGTTGTAGTCCCACTCGGGGTAGTGGCGCGGCGGCAGCGACTGGACCTCGGCTTCCTTCTTCTGCTTCTTGTCCGGGTCCTCGAAGAAGTCCTCGTCGTCGCTGTCCTCGATGTACAGCCACATGTGGCGGTTGTCGTCGCGATAGTCGACCACCGTGTCGTCGAACCAGACGTTGGCGAACTGGTCGCTCTGCAGGCGGGTGCGGGCCGAGAAGGCGAGCGCCAGGTCGGCGATCTCGCGCGTGCTGGCGGCACCCTGCGCGAGCAGGGCGTGGAAGCGGGCGACGAAATCGAGGATGTCCGGGTTGCGGTAGCCGTGCTCGGGGTCGAGCAGGGCGCGCGACAGCATGGCCAGGCGGTGGCGCAGGCAGGAGGTGGTCTTGCTGTCGCAGGCGGCCTCGACCGGGTGCGGGTGCAGGGCCAGGAAGATGGCCCGCAGGCCCGGGTACTCTCGGCACAGCAGGGTCTCGATGCGGCAGTCCTCGAAGAACTCGACCGCCATGCGCTGCAGCGGGCTGTAGTTGTCGGCGACGATGGCCGTGGTCCAGCGCCGGTGGCCGACCATGTGGGCGAGCACGGCGCGGTAGCGGTCGATGCCGTCGATGCCGTTGGCGGCGTCGAACACGTCCGGCACCCGCATGCCCAGCTTGTCGTAGTAGGGGATGGGCTTGCGCAGCTCGTCGAAGGCGGTCGAATAGGGCACCAACTGCTCGGCCTGGCGCCAGAGGCCGCGCAGGTAGAGGTCCAGCTTGCGCTCGACGTCGGCGAACAGGACGCCGTGGCGCTCGCGCTGGAGCACGGCCCGGCTGTCGGCCGACTGGAGGGCGAAATACTCTTCCTGGCGCTCGGGGTGGTTGCGGTAGTTGCGGATGCCGTAGTCGACCCAGTTGCGCACCCCGGTCAGGGCCAGCTGGGCGAGCAGGAAGGGCGCCTGGGCGAAGAAGGCGGGCAGCCCGGGGCTCGGGAAGGTGGTGTGGTGGCCGTGGATGGAACCGGTGGTCCGGTTCATCAGGTCGAGGGCGATGTCCATGTAGTCGCGCATCTGCTCGCGCGAGTGCAGGCGCCGCGCCACCGGCGCGATGGTCTCCAGGAACGGCGTGATGGCCTTGCCGTTGGGTGACTTCTGCATGCGCATGACGAACGCCATCACCTCGGACAGCACGGCTTCCTCGCCCAGGGCCTTGACCACCGAGGGCCATTCCTCGAGGAAGGCGAGCATGGGCTCGACGCCGCGGCCCAGCTTGCCGAGCACGCGGGCGGCGTCGAGGTAGTGGTAGATGTCCTCGCGGCTGAGCACCGCCAGGGCCTCGGCCATGACGTCCTCGAACACCTCCTCCACCGGCTTGAAGCGGGTGTCGAGCTGCTTCCAGTAGGCCACCATCAACGGGTGCTGGTATTCGGTCTCGGTCATCAGGCGGCTAACCTCGGTCGTCGCCCCCGCGCTGGCGGGAGCCCGGTATGGTCGGGACTGGCTTCCCGCCGGAGCGGGAACGACGCTGCGGTGTCACGCGAAGGTCGCGTCGATGGCGTGGTCCAGGGTCTCGCGGATGTCGGCGTCGTCGGTGATCGGGCGCACCAGGGCCATGCGGCAGGCGTCGTGCGGGTCGATGCCGTCCTTGATCAGGGTGGACGCGTACACCAGCAGGCGCGTCGAGATGCCTTCGTCGAGGCCGTGGCCCTTGAGGTTGCGGGCGGTCTGGCCGATCTTCACCAGCTTGCCGGCGGTGGCCTCGTCGAGGCCGGTCTCCTTGGCCAGGATGATGGTCTCCAGCTCGGCCTCGGGGTAATCGAAGTCGAAGGCGGTGAAGCGCTGCTTGGTGGACTGCTTGAGGTCCTTCATCAGCGACTGGTAGCCGGGGTTGTAGGAGATCACCAGCTGGAAATCGGGGTGCGCCTCGATCAGCTCGCCCTTCTTGTCCAGCGGCAGGGTGCGCCGGTGGTCGGTGAGCGGGTGGATGACCACCGTGGTGTCCTGGCGCGCCTCGACGATCTCGTCCAGGTAGCAGATGGCGCCGATGCGGGCCGCGGTGGTCAGCGGGCCGTCCAGCCAGCGGGTGCCGTTGGCCTCCAGCAGATAGCGGCCGACCAGGTCGGAGGCGGTCATGTCCTCGTTGCAGGCGACGGTGATGAGCGGCTTGCCCAGCTTCCAGGCCATGTATTCGACGAAACGCGACTTGCCGCAGCCGGTCGGTCCCTTGACCATGACCGGCAGACGGTTGCGGTAGGCCGCCTCGTAGAGCGCCACCTCGTTGCCCTGGGGCTGGTAGTAGGGTTCCCTGGCGACCCGGTATTGGTCCTTGTCGACACTGCTCATGCGCTGCTCCCAACATATCCACACTCGATGTGGCAGGTATTGTACGCAGGCCATTCATAAACGAAAGCAACGTTTTCTTATCCAGACGATAAGCCCGGGCTTATGTGCGACGTAGCGCCCGAGTAACGGTGGACTAGACTTGATTATCCGGACGCTTCCCAGCGTCCGGCCGCCTTCGAGACCTGGCCATGACCGCATCCGCGATGCTTTACCTCCCCGACATCCGAACCGCCGACGTCGAGCCCGTGCTGGCCCGCTGGCGTGCCGACCGCCCCGGCATGGGCGTCCTGGCCCTGGTGCCGGAAGCGGAACGGGCCGCCGTGCCGGTGCTGCAACGGGCTTGCACGGACGCCGGGGTGGCGCTGGCCGGGGGCGTGTTCCCGGCCCTGGTCGAGTCCGGCGAGTTCGTCACCCAGGGGACCTGGCTGCTGCGCCTGGACCACATGCCCTACGTCGCGCTGTACCCGGACCTGCCGCACGACGAACGCCTGCCCGGGGTCCTCGACGCCATGGTGGCGGACCTGCTGGGCAAGCTGGGCGACGGCCCCGACACCACGCTGTTCATGCTCTTCGACGGCATGGTGCCGAACATCGGCAGCATCCTGGACGAGCTCTACCTGCGCCTGTCCAACCGGGTCCACTACATGGGCGTCAACGCCGGCAGCGAGACCTTCCAGCCCATGCCCTGCCTGTTCGATCAGTCGCGCATCGCCCAGAACGGCCTTCTGGCCGTGCTCGTCGAGGCCCACCGCGGCGCCATCCTGGAACACGGCTACGAGGTGCCCGAGCAGACCATCACGGCGACCTCGACCGAGGGCAACCGCATCCTGCAGATCGACTGGCGGCCGGCCTTCGACGTCTATCGCGAGCTGGCCGCCGAGCAGTACGGCGTCGAGGTCACCCGCGACAACTTCTACCAGCTCGGCGTCCATTTCCCGTTCGGCATCGTGCGCGCCAACGGCATCACCGTGGTACGCATCCCGGTCGCCCTGGAAGAGGACGGTTCCCTGTTCTGCGTCGGCGAGGTGCCGGCCAACGCCATGCTCGCCCTGCTGCGCGCCCCGGCCGTGGACTCCCGCCATACCCTGAAGACGGTCACCCGCGGCCTGGCCGAACTGGACGGCAGCCTCGACGGCCGCGACCTGCTGTTGTTCTACTGCGCCGGCCGCCGCCTGCACCTGGGCCTGGACGCGGCGCGCGGCGAGCTGCGCGGACTGGCGGAACTGAGCCGGGCCGGTAGCCTGGCCGGCGCCCTCTCGCTGGGCGAGATCGGCAGCACCACGCAATGGGGCTATCCGCTGTTCCACAATGCGACCCTGGTGGCCAGCCTGTGGAACGCCAGCGCGCGGCCATGAACCGGGAACACATCCTATCCGTCCTCTATGACATCGGCCTGGTGATCGGCGGCGAGGTCAGCATCAAGCCGCTCCTGACCAAGACCCTGCAGCGCCTGCTCTACCACACCTCGTTCCCGACCGGCCTGGTATTCCTGGACGTGCCGCCCGGCGACGGCGACACGGTGGTGGCGACGCCCGCCGTGGCGATCGGCGATTTCGGCTTCAGCGCCCTGGTCGGCCAGGCCCTGAGCCTGCCGGCGCCCCTGCTGCGCGGCGGCCCGGAGGTCTGCGAGGCGCCCGAACTGCTCGCCGCCCTGCCCGGTGCGACGCGCCATTACAACGTCTTCCTGCGCCTGCCCATCGACCACTGCGGCGTCCTGCTCATGCTGGCGCCCCGGCAGCCGAGCACCCAGTTGCCCCTGACCGAGATATTCCGGCCGGTCATGGCCAACCTGGCCAAGGCCATCCTGCTCTGCCGGCACAACGACGCCTATACCGCCGGCCTGGTGGCGGAGCGGGACCTGGCCCAGCAGTCCCTGGCCGAGAGCGAGGTGCGCTTCCGCAGCATCACCACGGTGGCCCAGGACGCCATCGTCATGATCGACCGGGACGGCCGCATCGCCTACTGGAACCCGGCCGCCGAGCACATATTCGGCTACCGCGCCGACGAGGTGATGGGCCGCGACGCCCATGCCCTGATGACCCCGGAGCGCTACCGCGCCGCCTTCAAGGCCGGCTTCGAGCACTTCCTGGTCGACGGCACCGGCCCGGTGGTCGGCAAGACCGTCGAGGTGGAGGGCCTGCGCAAGGACGGCAGCGAATTCCCCATCGAACTGTCCATCTCCGCGCTGCAGTTGCAGGGCCACTGGAACGCGGTCGGCCTGATGCGCGACATCACCGACCGGCGCGCCGCCGAACTCGCGCTGCACCGGGCCAACCGGGCCCTGAAGACCCTGAGCGGCTGCAACGGCATCCTGGTGCGCGCGCTCGACGAGACCCGGCTGTTGCACGACATCTGCGGCCTCATCGTCGAGGCCGGCGGCTACCGGGGTGCCTGCGTCGGCTATGCCGACACCGGCAGCGGCCTGCGCCAGGTGGCGCGCGCCGGCATGGCGCACGCCGACACGGAGGCCTTCGAGCGCACGCGGGCGGACAACTGCGGGGTGGCCGACTCGGCCCTGCGCGCCCTGCACAGCGGCCAGCCGCAGCTCGCCCAGGGCGCCGACGGCTCCGGCCCCGATGGCGGCATCGCCGCCAGCATCGCCCTGCCGCTGCGCGACAACGGCGCCGCCTTCGGCGTCCTCAACGTCTATGCCGAGGTGCGCGACGCCTTCAGCACCGAGGAGATCGCCCTGCTCACCGAACTGGCCGACGACCTCGCCTTCGGCATCGTCACCCTGCGCACCCGCGCCGAGCGGGAGAGCCTCGAGGCCGCCCGGCGGGCCGGCAACGACCGCCTCAAGCGCGCCCTCCTGGGCACCATCCAGGCCCTGGCCATGACGGTGGAAAAGCGCGATCCGTACACCGCCGGACACCAGCAGAAGGTCGCCCGGCTGGCGGTGGCGATCGCCACCGAGCTGGGCTGGCCGCCCGACCAGATCGAGGGTGTCCGCCTGGGCGGCATGCTGCACGACATCGGCAAGATCTACGTGCCCTCCGAGATACTGAGCCGGCCCGGCAAGCTCTCGGAACTGGAGTTCGGCCTCATCCGCAGCCATCCCGAGGTCGGCTACGAGATCCTCCAGGGCGTCGAGCTGCCCTGGCCGGTCGCCGAGATCATCCTGCAGCACCACGAACGCCTGGACGGCAAGGGCTATCCGCACGGCCTGACCGGCGACCGGATCATCCCGGAGGCGCGCCTGCTCGCCATCGCCGACGTGGTCGAGGCCATGGCCAGCCATCGGCCCTACCGGGCCGCCCTGGGCGTCGACAGCGCCCTCGAGGAGATCGTCCGCTGCCGCGGCAGCCAGTTCGATGCCGACATGGTGGACGGCTGCGTGCGGGTGTTCCGGGAGCGCGGCTTCCGCTTCGAATAGCCGGCGCCGGCGCAATGCCGCTATGCTGGCGGCGATGCCCCGCCCCCTCACCGCCATGCTCTACGACCGCAGCGAACCCGCCCCCGGCAACGGCTACCAGGCCGGCCATGCCGAGTTGATCGCCCACAGCCACCTGCACCTGCTCGGCCGCCCGCTCCTGGCCGAGGGCGCCGATCTCGGCGAGCGCCTCTATCGCGCCCCGTTCGTCGTCCTGGCCCACGACGCCGGCGCTGACCCGGTCTTCTTCTACGCCAACCTGACCGCCCAGCGCCTGTTCGAGCTGGCCTGGGCCGACTTCGTGCGCCTGCCGTCGCGCCATTCCGCCGAACCGGTCGCGCGCGAGGAACGCCAGCGCCTGCTCGACCGGGTGGCCGGCCAGGGCTACATCGACGACTACGCGGGGGTGCGTGTCTCGGCCACCGGACGGCGCTTCCGGATCGCCGACGCGCGGGTCTGGAACCTGCTCGGCGCGGACGGCCGCGCGGTCGGCCAGGCCGCCGCGTTCAGCGACTGGCGCGCCCTGGCCGGAGCGGATTGACCGGCGCCGGGCGGGCCCCGGTGGCCAGGGCGTAGATGCGCAGCAGGTCCTCCTCGCTGACGTCCACGAAGGTATCCAGCTGGCTCAGGGCGTAGACGAAATCCTCGTGCCGGATGCCGCCGTCGCCCGTGGCCGCGGGGCCCGGCGCGCGGCTGCGCAGCTGGGCCGGGTAGCGGCGCCACGGGAACGGCGTGTTGAACAGGAAGGCGATCGCCAGGACGATCAGGGCGTTCGCCGCCACCGGCGTGAGGACGTACTGGAAGCCCAGGCCGGTCACCGCCGGGCCGCCGATCACCGCCACCAGGGCGGTCGCCCCGCCGGGCGGGTGGATACAGCGCAGGTAGTGCATGGCGCCGATGGCCAGGCCGACGGCGAGCGCCGCGGCCAGCATCGGCGGACCGATCAGTTTGGCGCAGACGACCCCGACCAGGGCCGAGACGACGTGCCCGCCGAGCACCGGCCACGGCTGCGACAGCGGCCCGTGCGGCACGGCGAACAGCAGCACGGCGCTGGCGCCCATCGAGGCGACCACCGGAACCAGGGCGTCGGCCTCGACGTACAGGTGGCCGGCGGCGAACAGCGCCAGCATCGAGAGTGCCCCGCCGAGCAGGGAGAGCAGGCGTTCGCCGTGGCCGACCGGGCTGAACTCGAGCCCGGCCAGGCGCCCGAGCGCCGCCCAGTCGATGCCCGCGCGCCGCTTCAACCCGTGCTCCAGGCGCGCGGCCGCATCATGCCGGCGATCTTGCAGGCCTGCTTGACGTAGCCGTATGGAAACACCCGGAACAGGCTGTCCTTGGCCGCCTGGCGGCCGAGGCCGTGCGCCTGCGCCAGGTGTTCGAGCACGTGGCGCACGTCGGGTGCGACGCGGTGCTCCTGCCAGTAGGCGCGCATGAAGTCGACGATCGACCAGGCGAGCGCATCCAGGACGAGCCCCTCCTCGGCGGCCAGCCCGCGTGCCAGGTCCCGGTCCCAGGCCTCCGGGTCGATCAGATAGCCTTCGCCGTCGCGTTCGGCGGCGAGTGTCAGCATGGTGTCCATGTCGGCTCCCAGTGATTCAGGTGACGATGGCGACACGGTATTGGCCGAGGTTATATTTATCAAACGATATTATTTGCACAATAATATCGATGGCATCGATATAAAATCCCTCCCATGGACATCGACCAGGCCCGTACCTTTCTCGCCATCGCCGCCACCGGCAGCTTCGTCGAAGCGGCGCAACGCCTGCACCTGACCCAGTCGACCATCAGTGCCCGCATCCAGCGTCTGGAGGAGGAGTTGGGTGCGCGGCTGTTCGTGCGCAACCGCGCCGGCGCGGTGATGACCACCGCCGGCCGGCGCTTCGACGAATACGCCAAGCGCCTGCTGGTGACCGCGGAACAGGCGCGCCACCACGTCGGCCTGCCCAGCCGCTACCGCGCCACCCTGCGGGTCGGCGGGCGCATCGCCTTGTGGGAGAGCTTCCTGCCCGCCTGGGTGGGCTGGATCCGCGCCCGCGACGCCGAGGTCGCCGTGCGCGCCGGCATCGGCTTCGAAGCCGACCTGATGCGCGACCTGATCGAAGGCACGCTCGACGTCGGCTTGATGTACACGCCCAGCCACAGCCCCGGCCTGGTGGTCGAGCAGATGTTCGACGAGACCCTGATGCTGGTGAGCAGCCGGCCGGGCGACGGCGGACCGGGCGACGACTACATCTACGTCCAGTGGGGCACCGCGTTCGAGATCCAGCACACCCAGAGCTACCCCGACCTGGAGCCGCCGCCCCAGGTGGTCAACATCGGCTGGCTGGCCATCCAGCTCATCCTGAGCAACGGCGGCAGCGCCTACATCCCCGCCCGCATGGCCAAGCCGATGCTGGCGGCGGGACGCCTGTACGCCGTCGCCGGGGCGCCCCGCTACGCCCTGCCGGCCTACGCGGTGTATCCCAAGGAGACCGACAACCCGGCCGTGGCCCAGGCGCTGGAAGGGCTGCGCGAGCTGAGCCGCGGCGTCGGCACCTGAGGGCCGGCTTTGGCGCAGAATGGGGTGGACGACTGAACGGGCAGGGGGACGACATGAGCGACTTGCAACCCGGCCGGGGGCCGGCCGGCGCGGAGGCCGGCTAGCACCATGTGCGGACGCTTCGCCCTCAAGGCCGACCCGGGCCTGCTCAAGGCCTATTTCGGACTCGACGAGACGGTCGAGTTCGGGCCGCGCTACAACATCCCACCCGGCACCGACATCCCGGTCATCCGCCATTCGCCCGCCGGCACGCGCGTCCTCCACCTGCTGCGCTGGGGCCTGGTGCCGCACTGGGCCGACGACCCCGGCATCGGCGCCCGGCTGAACAACGCGCGCGGCGAAAGCGTCGCCGAAAAGCCGGCCTTCCGGGATGCCTTCAGGCGCCGGCGCTGCCTGATCCCGGCCGACGGCTTCTACGAGTGGAAGACGGAGGGCAAGACCAAGCTGCCCTACTACTTCAGCCTCAAATCCGGCGAACCGCTGGCCATGGCCGGCCTATGGGAGAGCTGGAGGGGCCCGGACGGGGAGATCCTGCGCACCTGCTGCATCATCACGACCGGGCCCAACGCCGTCATGGCGCCCGTCCACGACCGCATGCCGGTCATCGTCGCGCGTCCGGACTGGCAGGCCTGGCTGGCGGCGCCGGCCGCGCAGGTCGCCGGCCTGGTCCGGCCGTTCGACCCGGAGCCGATGCAGGCCTGGCCGGTCGGCCGGCGGGTGAGCCGGAGCGTGGACGACGATCCCGGTCTGCTCGAGCCGGTCTAGGGCCGGGCAACGGGACGCCGGCCGGCTAGCGCAGGCGCAGGATCCGGACCGCGCCGGCGAGGACCATGGCCCCGATCGCGAAGCCGACGAGCCAGTCCGGCAGCGCGCTGCCGGTCCAGGCGACGAGCGCGCCGGCGAGGATGACGCCGAGGTTCGCCAGTACGTCGTTCGCCGAGAAGATGTAGCTGGCCCGCATGTGGACACCCCGGCCCCGGTGCGGCGCGATCAGGAACAGGCAGGCGACGTTCGCCGCCAGGGCGAGCAGGGAGACGCCGATCATCGCCAGTTCCTCGGGCGCCGCCCCGACGATGGCCCGGTGTCCGGTCTCGGCGAGGGCGCCGACGGCGAGCAGCAATTGCAGCAACCCGGCGCTCCGCGCCGCCGCCAGCTTGTGCCCGGCATCGCGGCCGACCGCGTAGAGGGCGACGCCGTAGACGGCCGCGTCGGCGAACATGTCGGCGGCATCGGCGATCAGCCCGGCCGATCCCGCCAACCAGCCGGACACCGCCTCGACGCCGAACATCAGCGCGTTGATGGCCAGCAGCAGCCACAGTACCCGGGCCTCCGCCGAATCGCCGGCCGCCGGGCTCGGCTCGTCCGCCGCCTGCGGCTGCGACTCCTGCAGTTCGGCGCCGAACCCCAGGGGGACCAGTCGCTCGAGCACGCGCCCAACCTCGCCGGCGTGGCCGACCACGAGCGTCCGGCCCGGGATGTCGAACTCCAGGTATCGGATCGGCAGCCCGGACAGGGTCAAGCGGATCATCTGCTCCTCGGACGGGCAATCCATGCCCGGAATCCGGAAACGGGACCGGAACCACGGTCCTGCGGCCGGCTCGGCTCTGCCGGCCGGCACCGCCAATTGCACCGAGGCGCAACCGCTAGCGCACGAACAGCCCTTTTCTGTGCTCATCTCCACCCGCGTACCGAGGCAACCGATCAGCGGCCATTCTCGCACCGTCGGCCCGCGCCGGTACCGGCTGGCCGGAATTTGGCGGGCCGCGTCAGCCCGGCAGGGAGCGGACCACCGAGGCGAGGAGGCGCGCGCCGGCGGATCATGGCGTCAGGGCCGCGACGATCGTCGCCAGGGCCTGCAGGGCCGGCTCCGGCGTGGCGTCGTACTGGGCGCGGACGATGGCACCGTCGACCGCCACGGCCAACGTCCCGGCCAGGTTGGCCCGCTCGCTCGTCGCCGGCAGCAGATCCGCGATGACCGCCGTCATGTCCTCCTTGTGGCGCCGCGCGATCGCCACCACCTCGGGCTGGTCGCGGGCCAGTTCGCCGACCGCGTTGATGAACGCGCAGCCGCGGAAGTCCGCGCTCCGGAACCACTCGGCCAGGGCCGGCACCAGCGCATGGGCATGGCCGCCATGACGCCCGAGCGCGTCCCGGAACCAGGCGAGCCAGCGCTGATGCCGGTAGTCCAGGAAGGCGCGGATCAGGTCGCCCTTGCTCGGGAAGTGGCGGTAGAAGGTCACCTTGGTCACCCCGGACTCGGCGATGACGCGGTCGATGCCGGTGGCCCGGATGCCCTGCCGGTAGAAGAGGTCGTGTGCGGTGAGGAGGATGCGCTCCCTGGCCGGCGGCTTGGCGGTCGAGTCCATGGGCTCCATTGTAGACAGACCTGTCTACATCGGATAGCCTTTCATGTAGACAACTCTGTCTACATAAAAGGAGAACAGCATGGAAACCAAGCCGCCCGTCCCACCCTTCGATCTGGAATCGGCCACCCTCAAGGTCCGGCTCGCCGAGGACGCCTGGAACTCGCGCGACCCCGGACGGGTGGCGGGCGTGTACACGCAGGACACGGTCTGGCGCAACCGGGTCGAGTTCCCGGTCGGGCGCGCGCAGGTGCGCGAGTTCCTTGAGCGGAAATGGGCCCGGGAACAGGATTACCGTCTGATCAAGGAACTGTGGGGCTTCCGCAACCACCGCATGGCGGTCCGGTTCGCCTATGAATGGCACGACGACACCGGCCAGTGGTATCGCTCGTATGGCAACGAGCTCTGGGAATTCAACGCCGACGGCCTGATGCAGCGCCGCCTGGCCAGCATCAACGACCTGGCCATCGAGGCGACGGAGCGGAAGTTCCATTGGCCGCTCGGCCGCCGTCCGGACGACCACCCCGGCCTGAGCGAACTCGGCCTCTGAAGCGCGGGCCGCCGGGCGGACGGCGGCAAAGAAAAAGCCCCGCCGAAGCGGGGCTTTTCCGGATCGCGGCGGAACGTGCGGATTACTTGTGCACGCCCAGCTTCTCGCGCCAGCCGGGGAACAGCTTGTCGGCGTCGCCCGGGAAGGACTCGAAGGCACGGGCGAATTCCTTGTGCTCCTTGGCGTACTCGATCGGGTCGGCACCGGCCTTCCAGCACTCGTAGGATTGGCGCAGGGAGATGGCACCGGCCGCCGGGCTGTCGATGTGGCCGTAGGCGCCGCCGCCGGCGGTGTTGATCACGTTGCCGTGGCCCAGGTTCTCGAAGAAGCCGGGCAGACGCAGGGCGTTCATGCCGCCGGAGATGATCGGGGTGGTGGGCTTCATGCCGTACCACTTCTGGAAGTAGACCGGGCCCTGGCACTCGTCGCGCTCGATCATGTAGGCGATGATCTTGTCGTCGCCTTCGCCTTCCATCTTGCCGTAGCCCATGGTGCCGACGTGGATGCCGGAGGCACCCTGCAGGCGGCTCATCTTGGCCAGCACGAAGGCGGTGTAGCCGCGCTTGGAGCTGGGCGAGGTGACGGCGCCGTGGCCGGCACGGTGGTAGTGCAGGTACTGGCCGGGGTACTGACGGCGGGCGGTGGTGACCATGCCCGGGCCGCCGACGTAGCCGTCGACCAGGAAGGCCAGCTTGTCGGCGTCGGGACCGAAGACTTCCAGGGCGTAGTCGGCGCGGGCGCACATTTCGAAGTGGTCGTCGGCGGTGATGTTCATGGAGAACAGCTTGGCCTGGCCGGTTTCGTCCTGGGCGCGCTTCAGGCTGTCATAGACCAGCGGCAGGACCTTCTTGAGCGGGCAGAAGACCTGGTTGCCTTGCGGCTCGTCGTTCTTGATGAAGTCGCCACCGAGCCAGAACTGGTAGGCGGCCTTGGCGAACGGCTCGGGACGCAGGCCCAGCTTCGGCTTGATGATGGTGCCGGCGATGTAGCCGCCGTTCTCGACCGGACGGCCGAGGATGCGCCACAGGTTGGAGATGTCGGTGGCCGGGCCGTCGAACATCTGGATGGCGCGCTCGGGCACGTAGAAGTCGACCATCTTGGCGTGCTCGATGTCGCCCATGCCCTGGTTGTTGCCGATGGCCAGGGTCAGGAAGGAGACCATCATGAAGCGGCCGTCGGTGACGTTGCGGTCGAACAGCTCGATCGGGTAGGCGATCCGCATGTCCTCGGTGGCTTCGTCGATGTAGTAGACCAGGGCGTCGACGCCCTTGGTGAATTCGTCGGTGGTGGAGACTTCGACGTTGGTGCCGGTGGACGACTCGGCGGCGAAGTGGGCGGCGGCTTCCAGGTAACCATGGCCGGCCTTGGGCTTCATCTTGTAGGCGACCAGGATGTGCTTGCCACCGGCAATCAGTTCATCTTCCTTGAGGGAGAGATCGGCGTAACGTGCGGATTGATCCATGCTGTGCTCCTTGGTGGGTACGTTATAAAAATCCGGGGAACCGTCGCTGCTCGATTTCCCTACTTGAAACAGGGCTGCACTATAACCGCGCCCGTTCATAAGCAAAATTCATATTTTTTTATGAATTGGATAAGCCATAACTTATGATTAAGAACACCAACGATAC
Organism: Parasulfuritortus cantonensis; assembly: GCF_004337445.1. Taxonomy (GTDB): domain Bacteria; phylum Pseudomonadota; class Gammaproteobacteria; order Burkholderiales; family Thiobacillaceae; genus Parasulfuritortus; species Parasulfuritortus cantonensis. The sequence continues at coordinate 27,956 of NZ_SJZB01000045.1, forward strand.
ACCTATCCGCGATGCTGCACCTCACCCTCCGTCAACTCCAAGTCTTTGAATCGGCAGCCCGCCACCTGTCCTTTTCGCGCGCCGCGAAGGAACTGCACCTGTCCCAGCCCGGCGTCTCGATGCAGATCAAGCAACTCGAGGAAGCGCTCGGCCGGCCGCTGTTCGAGCAGCTCGGCAAACGCCTGTTCCTCACCGAGGTCGGCCGCGAAGTCCTCCGGGCCAGCCAGTCCGTGGCCCAGCAGCTGGTCGACCTCGAGGACACCCTGAACGACCTGCGCGGACTCAAGCAAGGCGCCCTGACGGTCGGCGTGGTGAGCACGGTCAGCCATTTCGCCATCCGCCTGATCAGCCAGTTCCGCCACGAGCACCCGGAGGTCCGCATCACCCTGAACGTGGTCAACCGCGAACAGCTGCTCGATCAGTTGGCCAACAACCAGGTCGACCTCGCCCTGATGGGCCAGCCGCCGGCCGACCAGGACCTCGAGTCGACGCCGTTCATGGAGAACCCGCTGGTGGTGATCGCGCCGCTCGGCCATCCGCTCGCCCAGCAGAAGGACATCCCCCTGGCGCGCATCACGGAGGAGGATTTCGTCGCCCGGGAAACGGGCTCGGGTACCCGCAGCGCGACCGAGGCGTTCTTCCAGTCGCACGGCCTGACCCTGCGCGCGGCCATGGAGATGAACAAGAACGAGGCCATCAAGCAGGCCGTCGAGGCCGGCCTGGGCCTGGGCGTGGTGTCGCGCCACACCGTCATCCTGGAACTGGCGGCCCGCCGCCTGGTCACCCTGGACGTCGAGGGTTTTCCGATCCGCCGGCAATGGCACCTGGTGCACCGGCGCAACAAGCACTTCTCGCTCGCCGCCAGCGCCTTCGCGAAGTTCGTCCTCACGCGCGCCAACCGCGCGGCCGGCTTCGTCTGAGATAATCGCGGCGTATCCCCCCGGAGTGCCGCACCATGGAGATCACCGTATACCGCGACCGCCCGGTCGCCAGCGAACCCCGGCAACTGCCGGCGGCACTCTACAACCTGGCCCATTCGCTGCTGGCGCGCAGCCCAGGCACCCTGTTCGTCCCCATCCGGGCGGCCCAGTACCTGGCCATCGTCGATGCCGAGGAGATCATCTTCCTCGACCACCAGCACAAGAGCTGGGTCGAGGTGGCCTGGCGGAACTTCCGGCCCCAGGCGCGTGCCGCGCTCGACGACCCGGTTCCCTACGAGGCGGTCTACTACCAGGCCGACGGCACCGAGCTGATGCGCCGCCTGCAGCCCGAATTCGCCAAGGCGCTGAGTGCCCTGTCCGGCAAGGAACGCCTGGACGGCCAGGCCCGGGTACTCAAGTTCGAACGTCCGGCCGGCTGATCAGGTCTCGTCGTCGAGTTCCGGGTTCCAGCCCTTGCCGCGGGCATCGGACACGGCGCGGTCGTACAGTTCGGAGTGGCGCCGGCGCAGATCGTCCGGCAACCGGCTGGGCAGGTTGCCGTATTTGTCCCATTCCTTTTCGACCCGCTCCGTCAATGCCTGCATGCGGCCGAGTTCCCAGCCGGAACAGTCCTCGGTCTCCGGGATGAGGCCGAACAGCCAGCCGTCCAGCACGATGCGGCCGAGTTGAGTGATGCCATGCTTGTCGTTGAAGAAACCCACGTATTTTTGTTCCACGCTGCGCCACCTTTGTTCGTATTGGAGGACGACTCTACATGTCCCGGAAGGACAAGGCCAGCATTGCCAGCGGCAGCCTTCGGGGTGAGCAAAACCGACGGCGACCCGATCGGCCCTGCGAAAAAAGATGCCCCGACGGGCGGGGCATTGGAAGGAGGTTTTCACCTCGGCTGTCACCTTCGCATTCTTCGCTTCCGTCGCGCCGGCCGGCCGGCGGCGCCCCTCGGCTCAATCGGGCCAGATTCGGGCCGGGAATAGCGGCGGCTCCGGCGCATTGAGATCGGCCGACGACGCCGGTTTCGCGGGCCGGGCCGGTTTCCGGGCCGGGGGCCTCGCGGCGGCGCGCTTGGCGGTCGCGCCCCCCTTGCCGGCCGGCGTGTTCGGAGAGGCTTTCTCGGTGGCCGGCGTCACGCTCGCGGCCAGCTTTTCGTCAAGTTTGCTCATGTTCGAAATAGCTCTTCAATGACCTGATCCATTTCCCGCGCCGCCTCGCGGCCGCGGGCACCCAGTTGATACACGCTCACACCCTCTACCGCGGCCGTGCGGAAGGCGGCGCGACGGCGGACCATGCTGGCCAGGGTCGGCACCTCAAGCCGTGCCAGGGCCAGGCTCATCGCTCTCGACAAGGCGCTGGACGGCTCCACCTGATTGAGCAGCAGCCTGGCCTGCAGTCCGGGATTGCGCTCCCGTGCCCGCTGCACCGCGGCGACGGTGCTGGCGCCGGCCCACAGATCCAGCGGCGACGGCAGTACCGGTATCAGCACGACGTCGACCTGATTCAGGATCTCGCCGGTGACGACCATGTCCAGCGAGGGCGGGCAGTCCACGACGACGTTCCGATAACGCCGGGCCATGTCGGCCAGCGTCCTGTGCGGGTCGTCGCCGATGGCCGATACCTCGGGCAACGCGCTTTCCCCGGCCAGATCCGCCGACCAGTCCAGCCAGTGCCGGACCGCACCCTGCGGGTCGGCATCCACCAGGCCGACCGACCCCCTGCGCAGCAAGCCGGCCGCCAGGTTGAAGGCCAGGGTCGACTTGCCGCAACCGCCTTTCAGGCTGGCCAGGGCGATCAACCGGGCGGCCATGGGCTCGGCCGGCTCAGTGGGTCAGCCGGGCGGCGAGGGTGTCGACCTCCGCCGTGAATTCGTACTCGATGGCGCCCAGGGCTTGGCTCTGCGCGGCGACGCTGACGTTGACGTGGGTCTTGCCGAAGTTCAGGTCCGGGTAGTAGCCGGCCCGTTCCGACAGTGCCGCGAGGTCGTCCAGGAACTGGCGGGTCTCGGCGTACGACGCGAAGTCGTAGCGGCGGGTCATCAGTGCGGGACGTTGTTGCACGTTCCAATCGGTGGTTCGATCAGCCATGGCGATTCTCCTTTTGGGCGAGCTCGGCCAGCATGCGGTCGAGTTCCTGAAGATGGGCCTGTTCGTCGGCCAGCAGCTCGGCGAACAGTCTGCTCGATGCGTCGTCCCGGCAGCGCTGGGCATGACGCAGGGCGTCGTCGTAAAGGCGGACGGCTTCGGCCTCCAGATGCCAGTCGAAGCCGAGCATCTCGGTCATGTCGCGACCGGGGTGCGCCGGTTCCAGACGGGTGGCGTTGGGCGCCAGGCCGAGCGTGAGCATGTGGCGGATGATCTTGCCGGCGTGTTCCAACTCCTCACCCGCCTCGCGACGGAAGTAGGCGCACTCCTCGCCCCTGCCCCAGCAGTCACACAGGTTGGCCTGGGTGAGGTACTGCTGGACCACGGTCATCTCGTGGCTCAGGGCCTGGGATAGGAAGCCCGCAGTGCGGGGATTGGTCCACATGCTCGCGCTCTCAGCTGCGCTCGGTGATGATCTCGCCGTCGCGGCCGCCGCCGGCCGAGGTCGGCTTGCCGGGCAGGACGTTTTCCACTTCGCTGTGGACGCGGGCGATGATGTGGGCGGCGACCAGGCCGTCTCCGACCCGTTCGCAGGCGTCGGCACCGGCACGTACAGCGGCGTTGACGGCACCCGTCTCGCCGCGCACCAGCACGGTGACGTAACCGCCGCCGACGAACTCGCGGCCGACCAGGCGCACCTCGGCGGCCTTGGTCATCGCGTCCGCCGCCTCGATGGCGGGCACCAGACCACGGGTTTCGATCATGCCCAGGGCGATCCCTGTGATTGCAGCCATTTCAATTCTCCTTCGATATCTTCGATTGCACGGAGAGGTCGGGTGATCGGCCGCGCCGGCCTACACCCCCTCACGTATCAGGCACCCGGGGCCTTGGGCAGGATGCCTTCGACTTCGCTGTGGACACGGGCGATGATGTGGGCGGCCACCAGGCCGTCACCGACCCTTTCGCACGCATCGGCGCCGGCACGGACCGCCGCGTTGACGGCACCCGTCTCGCCACGGACCAGCACGGTCACATAGCCACCGCCGACGAATTGGCGGCCGATCAGGCGCACTTCGGCGGCCTTGGTCATCGCGTCCGCCGCCTCGATGGCGGGCACCAGACCACGGGTTTCGATCATGCCCAGGGCAATACCAGTCACTTCAGCCATTTCAGTTCTCCTAAGTTCGGTGGTTGCTCAGGCTTCGCCGGCCTTGGGCAGGATGCCTTCCACTTCGCTGTGGACGCGGGCGATGATGTGGGCGGCGACCAGGCCGTCACCGACCCGCTCGCAGGCGTCGGCACCGGCGCGGACGGCGGCGTTGACGGCACCCGTCTCGCCACGCACCAGCACGGTGACGTAGCCGCCGCCGACGAATTGGCGGCCGATCAGGCGCACCTCGGCGGCCTTGGTCATCGCGTCCGCCGCCTCGATGGCGGGCACCAGGCCGCGGGTTTCGATCATGCCCAATGCAATTCCAGTCACTTCAGCCATTTCAAATCTCCTTAAGGTCAGGTAAAAAATCAGTACTGCTAACGTGTTCCTCGGGACTCAGCCTTCGGGATTCCAGTTGTCGATAATTCCGGCGATCGTCATGTCGGTGAGGACCTTGTAATCGCCGGCCGCATACCGGGCGGCCGAGCCGCCGATGGTGAATACCCACTTCCCCGGTGGCACGCCCACGGGATCGCAGGCGACGCTCCGGTTGCCCTTGCTGTCGGTCAGGACACGCAGGGACATCTTCTTCAGGCCCTCGATTCGCCGGGTGACCACCAGGTCGGATTCGACGCGCATGATTTCCATCAGGCTTTCTCCTCAACTTGCCAGTGGTCGATGATCCCGACGATGGTCAGGTCGGACGGAAAGTCCTTGCTGCCGGCCGCCTCGCGGGCCGCCGACGAGCCGACGCAGAGCACCCAGTCGCCGGGGATGCAGCCGATGGCATCGATCGCCACCTGGCGTCCCCCGCCCACTTTTTCGCGCACCACCAGCAGCGGGCGGTGGCCCAGCTCGGCGACGCGGTTGGTGGAGACCAGGGTTTTCTCGACTTGCATGATCTTCATGATTCGAGTTCCTCCATGGCGCTGCCCGTAGGCAAGTCCTGGACTGAGAGATGGCAGATCAGCAGGCCTTGAGCGGCCAAATCGGGATAGCGGGCCAGGATCGCGTCGCGCACACGGTAGGTCTTGTCCACGACCCGTTCGCGGGCACCCGGCACGCGGGCGTCGTAACGGTAGTGGATGGCGATCGGAACCGGCAGGCCGTGCTTGACGTTCAGGCCCTTGAAGATCTTGATGCCGACGTCCATATCCGGCGCACCCTCTTCCAGTGTGCTCAAGTGGGCGTAGTAGGCGATGTTGCGCATCTGGACTTCCTCGAAGCCGTCGCCGACGCTGATGAACCGTTCGGCATGGCCGACATCGGGATAGCGGTCGCCGTACACGTCGGCCACGTACTCGATCTGCGAGAAGTTGTTGATCAGCAGGTTGGCGATCAGCCGGCGCATGCCGTCGTGCGGCTCGCCCTGGCCCGCGCCCCAGCCGGTGGTGGCACTGGCCTTGCGGATCGTCTCGTAGACCGCCGCGCGCGCGCCGTCGGTCGAAAGACCGGCCGTATCGGCATAGAGCTTGGCGTTGTCGATATAGCGGTGCGCGGACAGGTCGCCCTTGGCGTCCGGCACGTGGATCTTGATCGTATCGTTGTCGGTGTCGACCCCGATCATCAGGATGTCGGTGCTGGCGCCGCAGCAGAACGAGTTCTGGATCGCCTGGCGGAACTGGTTGAGCCGTTCCAGGGCGGCCTCGACCGCCTTGTGCTCGTTGCTGCCGTGCGCGGCGCAGCCCTGGTGACAGGGATCGGACGAGCTGCCGTGGTAGACCGCGATCTTCAGGTAGCGCGTCCCGGCGTCGGCCGTGGTCGGCACGCCCTCGCGGAACCGGCGCAGTTCGGTGGACACCCAGTCGCGCACGTCGCTCTCGACGTCGAACAGCGTGCCGCGATACGCCTTGTTGCGGGTGAGTGAGGTCAGCGGCAGGCGCAGGATGTAGCGCGAAAGGCCCTTCAGCCGTCCGTCAGCGCAGGCGCTGACGTTGACCGCGTGGTAGCCGCAATCCAGGAAGAAGTTGCGGGTGTCCTGGACCACTTCGCGCTGCTCCTTGATGTCGCGGGCGAACTGGTCGACCGAAGCCGTCAGGGCCTTGAACGCGCAGTGGGCATAGAGCGCCTTCATGTCCATGCCGGCCACCCAGGAATCGGTAAGCGTTTCTTCGGGCAGCGTGTAGCCGAGCTCATCCCGGGCAATGGCCTGGGCCCGCGCCGGGAAGTCCTCCAGATGCTGCAGGGAAGACAGCTTGCGCAAGGTGGGCACGATCGCCTCGAAGCGGCCCTTCACCGCATCCTCGCAATGCGCCAGGCGGGCATTGGTGTTGCGGTCGGCCAGCGGGTGCCGGCGCGGCTGGTCGGAGGCACGCGGCTTGAGCGCGGCGTCGTTGGTTTCGACCGGACGCGTCTGCATCGTCGCCGCCGGCGTGCCCAGGCCGTAGGGCGCGGCGCCTTGGGCGTGTGCCCGGCTGCGCTGGGCAGAGCGGAGGCGGAGGGCGTGGGCGTTGCGGGTGTTCATCGGTCAGCCCCTTAGCCTCGTGCGCCGCCGGAGACCGTGATCACGGCGCCCTTGCCTGCGTTGCCGCTGCTGCCGGTGACCTTGGCAATCGGCACCTCGGGGCGCTCGATCTCCTTGTTGGCCCGTGCGCCGACGCCCATGCCACGCTGCATCCCGCGCAGGGTGGGATTGCGCGACTGCGCCCAGCGGCCCTCGGTGCCGGTGACGTTGCCGCTGCGGGCCCAGTCGTCGCCGGTGATCCGGGGACCGGCCTCGCGACCTTCGCCGGTGATGCGCTCGGCCATGGATTCGGGTTCGACCGGCGCCGGGGTCCTCATGGCCATCGGCGCGCCCATCGGACGGTAGCCGTCGTTGTAGCGGAACTCGGGCGTACCCGAGACCAGGCCGCCGGCCATGTTAACCGGACCGGTAATGCGGCCGGAACCGCCGTAGCCCGTGCCGGTGATGCGGCCGGTCATCTCGCGCGCCGGGGATGACACGCTGAACGACTCGGGACGCGGCGCCGCCGGCTTCATGGTCATGGCCATGGCGGGCCGCATCGCCGGATTCCGGAAGCGCGGCGCCATGGTGTCGCCATGCTGGCAGCCGCACGGGGTGGCGATGTCCTCGCTGCCGCCGTAGGGCGTACCGCTGATGGCCAAGCCGCTGCCCGGCTCGTCGCCGGTGACGTGGGCGGCGCCGCCGACCATGGTGCCGGAGACCGGCAGGCCGTGCGGGGTCTGGCTCACGCCCACCTTGTAGGCGGCAGGCGAGACCACGTCGGGGGTGCTGGGACAGGAACCGGCAAAGTGTTCCTGGCCGTAATACTCCGTACCGGTGACGGGCTGGCACCCCCCGTGATCGTCACCGGTCGATTTTGGGCTTTGCAAGGCGCCTCCCATGCGGGAACCCGTCAGCGCGCGGCCGGCCATGGTGTGCATCAGCGAGGCCTTGTCCGGCGCGCCGCCGCACAGCGTGCCCCGCGCATACTGGGAACCGGTGACGCGCTGGCAGGAACCGGGCTCGTTGCCCGTCACCCGTTCGCTGCGGTCCACCAGGTTGCCTGTGATGCGCTGGCCGCGTTCGCTGGCGTCGATGCCGACCTTGGCCGGACCCGGCGCCGGGCGCGTGTTGCAGACCGACTGGAACTGTTCGTTCGACAGGTACTCGGTACCGGAGATGGTGCGGCAGGAGCCGGCCTCGTCGCCGGTGACCTTGCGCGAGTTTCCAACCTCGGTGCCCGACACGGGACGACCGGCCAGGGTGTGCGTCAGCGCAACCTTGCTCGGACCGTTGATGGTCATGCGGGCAGCGCCGGCGTCGGCATACTGCGAGCCGGTGATGGCCTTCTGCGCACCCGGCTCGGTGCCGGTGACACGCTTGGCGCGGGCCTCGTCGGAACCGGTGATGGTGAGGCCCTTGCGCTCGGTGGTGCCGGCCACGACCTTCTCGGGACGCGACATCAGACCCTTGCTCTGGCAGAACTCGGCAAAGCCTTCGCTACCCAGATACTCGGTGCCGGAGACCGGCCTGCAGCTGCCGGGTTCGTCGCCGGTGACCTTGGCCGAACGGCCGACTTCGGTACCGCTCACCCACTGGCCGCGGCTGGTGGCGCTCATGCCGACCTTGGCCCGACCCGCGATGGGTTGGCCGGCCTCGGGCTTGCTCGAACAGAACGACTCGAACTGCTCGCTGCCGACGTACTCGGTGCCGGTGATGGCGCGGCAGCCGCCGGACTCATTGCCGGTGACCTTGCTGGTGCGGTCCACCTGGTTGCCGGTCACGCTCTGGCCGGACAGGGTGGTGCCGGTCTCGACCTTGGCCGGTGCTTCCATGGACTGGGGACGCATGCGGCCGCTCGGGCGGCTGGGTGCGGTTTCGCACCGGCCGTTGGTGCACTGCTCGGCGCGGCGTTTGCGGGCGATGTCGCGGCCGGTCATCTCGCCGCCGCCGGCCGCGCGATACCCGTTGGCCGAGGACTTCTTCGGCACGGCGGACTTGCCCTGGCTGGACATGGCGCGACGGCGGTCGCGGCAGAGCTGGCGCACGCTGTTGGCATCCTCGCCGGTGGCGTCGGGGCTTTCCTCGACGATGGCGCACAGGGTGTCCAGTTGTTCCGCCACCGCCTGGGTGTCGGCCTGGCTTTCGACGATGCCTTCGCCCGCGGGCCGCGGCGCGCCGACCGGTGTCGGCTCGAGGGCCGGGGCCGTGGCGACGGCAGCTTCAGCGGTCCGCGATTGGGTCCGTGTCCTGGCGCTGACCATGCCGAGTCCTTTCTTGCCGCCCTGGGCCAGCATGGCGCGACGGGCGCGTGCCAGCTCCTTGCCGCTGAGGCCGGCGGTACTTATCGATGCAGATTGTTCTGGCATGATGCTTCCTCTACAGAAATCACTATCCGGAATCCCTCTGGCGCTAAATGCCCGCCAGACGGTTGCGACTATAGGGATGGCGTGTAATGAACTACAGTTAATTGTTAATATGGTGTTCATTAACAGGAGTTAATCATGAACATCCGCCACGTCACCCTGCACCAGCTCAGGCTTTTCCATAGCCTGGGCACTCACCGGAGCTACACCCGGGTCGCCGAGGAACTGTTCCTGACCCAGCCCGCCGTCTCCATACAAATCAAGCGCCTGGAGGAAAGCGTGGGCATGCCGCTGGTCGAGCAGATGGGCAAGCGTCTGTTTCTGACCGAGGCCGGCTGCGAGTTGTATGACGCGTCGCGTGACGTGCTCGAGCGCCTGCGCGTCCTGAACGAGGACATGATCGGCCTGGAAAGCGGCGTGAAGGGCCCGATCAACCTGGCCGCCATCACCACCGCCAAGTACTTCATGCCGCATCTGCTGGGCGCCTTCCTGCGCGACTATCCGGAGGTGACGCCGCGCCTCACCATCACCAACCAGGCCCGCGTCGTGGAACGCCTGGAAGCCAATCTGGACGACATGGTGGTGATGGGCACCCTGCCGGAAGACATGGAGCTGGAGGCGGAGCTCTTCCTAGACAACCCGATCGTGGTCGTCGCCCATCCCGATCACCCGCTGGTCGGCGAGCAGAACATCCCGCTGGCGCGCATCGCCGAGGAACGCTTCCTGGCGCGCGAACCCGGCTCCGGCACGCGCGCCGCGCGCACCCGGCTGTTCGCCGAACACGGCCTGGACGCCAACGTCTACATGGAACTGGGCAGCAGCGAGGCCATCAAGCAGGCCGTGATGGCCGGCCTGGGCATCTCCGTGCTATCCAAGCACAACCTCGCCGTGGAACTGGAAGCGGGGCTGATTTCGGTGCTCGACGTGGAGCATTTCCCGCTCATGCGGCAGTGGTATGCCGTGCACCTGAAAGGCAAGAAGCTGTCGAACACGGCACGCAAGTTCCGCGACTTCCTGCTGCGTGACGGCGCGCGCATCTGGGAAAAGGTGCAACCGCATACGCACCTGACGCCCGCGCCGAGCGCAAAGGCGGTGCGCCCCGCGCCGCGCAAGAGATCGACCTGAGCCGCCGAGGCCCGGCCGGCCAGCCGCGCGTCACGGCTGCGTGGCGAGTTGCGGCGGCGCCCCGGCACCACGTCAGCGGTCAGCCCGCCTGCTCGCCGGCGCCGGTGAACTTCACCAGCCGCGTGACCTGAATGTCGGAGATGAATACCACGCCGGTGTGTTTGCCGAAAAAGGGCGCATAGCCCTCCAGGATCGGCTTCACCAACTCCTCCGGCACGGCCACGATGATCATGATCAGCACGGCGTCCTCGTTGAACATCAGGTGGCCTTCGTGGAATCCGTGCTGGCCCTTGCCCGAGAGGTTGTTGACGATGGTGTAGCCGGTGACGCCGGCGCGATCCAGGAGATCGGTGGCGAAGTCCTGGTGGGCACCTTCGAGGATGATCTCCAATTTCTTGAGGGGACTGAAGTTCAGGTTCTTCATGCCGCGAGCTCCTTGATGTCGTTGCCGAACGCGTCGGCCGCATATGCGTGCCAGCTGCCGTCCTCGTAGATGTGATAGGTGCCGGTCTCGGGGTCCGCGACGGTCATGCGCACCCATTCGTTGCGAACCAGCGTCTTGACGTTGACCACGTGCTCGATGGCGTTGCGCGCGTGTTCGAACGGCGCTTCGATCACGGTCAGCAGACGCATCGGTTCGTGGTAGGGCAAGCCGTCCTTGAGCACGGTCTGCGCCGGCAGGCCGGTACGCAGGTCGCTCAGGTTGCCGGTCATCACGCCGAAGCGGCCGGCGACGTTGTGGTAGACCTTGCTGCCGCTGCCGTAACACTCGTTGTCGACGGTCGAGAAGTAGTGCTCCATGTTGATCCACTGGCCGACCACCAGCGGCCCGGCCAGGATGTTCTCCAGCAGGCGGCCCTTCGGGTCGTGGCGGTAGTCGTAGGACTGCAGGAACGAACGCCCGTCCAGGTCGAGCTTCTCGGTCAGGTCGCGGCGGCCGATGACGAACGCGGCGTTGCGCGACAGGCCCCACTCGGGCCGCACCTGCGACCAATCGGTGGCATTGCGCTGCGCGCTGCGGAAGGCCTGCGCCGGGTCGACTTCGCCAGCCGCCAACGCCAGTGTCGGCAGACGCTCGGCCGCGCACAGCCGCGAGGCCGCCTGCAGGCCGTTGCTGAGTCGGTCCAGGTAGACCAGGTGACTGGGCGGCAGCAGGTCGAGATCGTGCAACTTCAGCTCGTCGGTGGTGGTGTTGTGCAGGGCCGGCACGAACCAGGTGTCGTCGGCGATGTCGATGCCCTGCTCGCGCAACCGGGTGCGCACCGCCGGCTTGTTGGCGATCTGCGCCAGCACGCGGGCATTGACAAGGCCGTGGTTGCCGCCGCAGGCGCCGCAGTCGAGCGCCGACTCGTAGGGGTTGTTCTCGGACTGGCTGCCGTGGCCGGTCAACAGCACGAAGCGCGAGAAGCCCTCGGTGAGTCCGATCGAGCGTAGCGCGACGCTGACGTAGTTGACCTGTTCATCGAGCGTGAAGCCGATGCGGCCCAGGCGTTCGAGCTGGATCTGCGCGTAGCCGGCGTCGATGCGGTAGACCTTGCGCAGGCGTTCGATCAGGCGTGCTTCGGCGGCCGCGTCGAGCTTGAACCGGCGCGCCAGCTCGGTCTGGCCCTCGCAGTTGCCGAGCGCGGTCTCACGCAGGTCGCGGATGATCTCGTCGGTGATCGCCTCGCGCTGGATGTCCAGTTCGCGCACCACCGCTTTCACGATCATGGCGCGCTGCAGCGAACGGATGATGGAATCGGCCTGTTCGCGGCTGAGCTTGTCGAGCAACAGGCGGCTGTCCGGCTTTTCCGGATGCAGCCGGCTGCGCCAGCGGTGGTAGGCGCGCGGCGCCAGGCTCTTGCCGAACATGTCCAGGCCGAACAGCAGGCCGATGGCCTCGACCGTGATGTAGGGCGACAGGACCGAGGCCTTGAGTTCGTGGAAGACGTGGTCCAGCACCGAGAAGAAGGCCTCCTGGTCGGCGCTGCGGGCGATGTCGAGCTCGACGACGAGATTCTTCGGCGCCACCACCACCGGGCATAGATGCGTCTCACTGCCCTTCTCCAGGCCGACGAAGCCGACCGGGATGCCGAAGAAGCCGGCGATGCCGAAAGTCTGGTAGTCGCCGACCTTTTCCAGGTGGCGGCGGATGCGCTCGGAACGCACGTCGATGCAGAACATGGCCTGGGCGAACGGCCGCTTCTCGCGCGGCGGCGTGGCCGCCAGGTTGAGCCCGCCCAGGAGCCGTTTCATGTAGCGCGCTTCCTGGGCCTTGAGCCAGATCGCGCCTTCCTCGGCCTCGAACCGCGCCAGGGTATCGAGCAACTGGGCGATGGCCGGCGGCGCCAGCCGGTGCAGGGTCTCGCCCTGGCCGGCCGCCGCCGCCAGCTTGCGCAGTCGTGCCGCGAGGCGGCGGGCTTCCTCGTCGCGTTTGCGCGAGAGGTAGACCGGCACCAGCTTGGCGAGGCGCACTTCATTCCCGCTGTCGAGCGCATCCTCGACCGTGTGGGCGAGGGCCGGCAGGACCTGGCCGCCGTGCAGTTCGCGGCGCAGGTAGGCCTCGCCGGCATGGCCGTCGACGAACGCGGTCAGCGCCTCGACCGTGGCCGGCGTCTTCCGGCGCTGGGCATGCTCGCGCAGCAGCGCCAGGCCGAGCACCAGACGGATCGCCAGGTAATCGACCAGGTCGGCCGGATAGCGCTGGCTCCAGTAGTGGCGCTTGGCGCCGGTGCGCCAGCGGATGAAGCCGGCCCAGCCGTGCAGGCGCGTGAGCTCGGCGGTGAAGTACTCCATCCACGCGTCCTCGGGCACGCCCAGCTCGGTCATCACGTAGCTGATGATGCCCTCCGGCGTTTCGTCCACGGCCAGGATGCGCTTGACGTGGAGGCCGCGGAAGAACAGGCGCAGGTTGCGCCGCGCCACCGCGCTCCAGGACTGAAACAGCCCCTGGCTGCGGCCCGGCATGCGCCACACCGACTGGCCTTCGTCGAAGAAATCGAGACAGCTCTTGATGACCAGTTCATCCAGCGTCTTGCCGATCTCGGTGCCGAACAATGCGTCGACGCTGGCATACAGCGGACGGTCCGGGCGCGCCTCGGCCTTCACGATGCCGGCCAGCGCGGCATCGCCGATGGCTCGCGCCGGCAGGGCCGCGCCGTTGAGCACGGCGTGCACATCGGCTGGATCGGCCAGTGCGTCCGCGGCCCCGTGCGCCGGGTCCGGCCGGGTCAGCAGCGCCATCAGCAGCGCGTGCAGGTCCAGCCCTTCGATGACTGGCTGCGAGGCCAGGAAGCGCCCGACCTGTGCCGCCAGCGCATCGACCTCGATGCGGCCCTGCGCCAGGAAGCGCTGGTACTGCCCGCGTTCCAGATAGCCGTGGCCGTGGAACAGGCGTTCGCCCTCGGCCACCGCCTGCTCGAACTTCAGGTGTTCGAGGCCGTAGAGCGGGTTGTGGTGGATGAAGGTCCGCATCGGCCAGAAGAAGGGAATGGCCTCCCCGGCGACGTGGACCAGCGTGCGGATGTTCAGGCGACGGCCGAGACGCAGACTCATAGTCCCCCTCCGGTGAAGAAGAAGCCGGCGCCGACGAAGGCGGCCAGCACGCCGACCCAGGCCAGGACGGAACCCGGCTGCAGATCTTCGATGCCCTCCTCTCGGCAGGTGCCGGCGACAAAGCCCTGGAGCAGGCGCACCGCCGCCCAGGCCCAGACCAGCCAGATCAGCAGGACGACCACGGCGGCCGAACTGCCCAGGCCATGCATCAACCCCAGCAAGGCGAAGAAGCCCGGGAACGGCGGCGTGGCGACGGCCGCCAGCACGGTCACCACCAGCAGCCCGGCATAACGCGGCAAGGCACTGCCCAGGCCGGGACACAGCCCGGCGTAGGCCGCGCCGAAGCGACGCACCAGCATGCCGTCGAGCAGCGTCGTCAACGCCGCCGGCAGGCTCATCCAGAGGGCAAACAACGCGACCTGCTCGATGCCGGACGCACTCGCCGCCAGCCCCCAGGTCAGCGCAATTGCAGAAGTCGCGAGATACCCGGCCGCACGCCCAAGGTCGCGGCAGGTGAGCAGACGCAGCGCGTACAGCGCGGCCGTGAACAAGGCCCAGCCGACCAGCCACGACGGCACGGCGGTCCCGGCCTGCGCCAGCACGGCCACGCCGACCTGCGGCCAGATCAGCAGCAGGACGAAACGCGCAACCGGCGAACGCACGCGCGCCAGCAGGGCATTGAGCGGCACGCTCAGCGGATAGAGCGGCAGGAACAGGGCGGCGATCAGTAGTAGGGTCATATCACACCCACCTCGACCAGACGTTGAGACGGCGCGAGATGCCGAGCACCGCCTGCGACAGCCAGGCGAAGATGTCGGCGACGTAGAACTCGCGCGAGATCAGCGAATACAGCGCCAGCCGGAAGGCCGAGGCCGGGCCGTTCTGCCGGCCGCGATTGGCCAGGGTGTAGAAGGTTGCCAGCCAGCCCAGCACCACCACCGCCGTGACCAGCCCGACCAGGCCGTAGAAGGTGCTCAGCGGAATGCTGGCCGCCTCGTAGATGCGCTGGCTGAGCGTCGAATCCGGATAGAGGAACTGGCCGAAGGCATGCTCCATCAGCGTGTAGCCGGCGACCACGACGGTGAGCGACAGGACGATCATCGCCATCAGCCGCCACGGGCTTTCGGCCTGCATGCGGTAGGTGGCGAACAAGAGCTGCGCGCCGGTGACCCAGCCGAAGAAGAGCAGGATGATGGCGCCCTGCTCGCCGACGAAGCCGCCGCCCAGCAGCCAGTGCGACAGGCCGAGCAGGACGAACGGCACCACCACGGTGATCGCCGCGGCCAGCAGCCAGGGCAGGCGCGAGCCGGCCGCGCGGCGCTCGACGACGAAGGTGTAGACCTCGTCGTGCGGCACGCCGTCCTGCTTGCGGGCGTTGCCGATCATGCCGCCGGCGCCGAGGAACAACGTCCCTTTGAACAGGCCGTGCGCGATCAGGTGGTAGATGGCGAGCGAGAAGGCGCCCACGCCCACCTCGACGAACATGAAGCCCATCTGGCCCATGGTCGAATAGCCGAGCGACTTCTTGATGTCGTTCTGGGTCAGCATCAGCACCGAGCCGAGGATGGCCGTGACCAGGCCGACCGCGAACACCAGGTGCAGCACGTCGCCGGCATGGACGTAGACCGGCGCGAAGCGGTTGATGACGAAGCCGCCGGCGTTGACGATGCCGGCGTGCATCAGCGCCGAGACCGGGGTCGGCCCTTCCATGGTGTAGGGCAGCCAGGTGTGGAGCGGGAACTGGGCCGAGCGGGCGAACGCCGCCAGCGCCACCAGCAGCGCCACGGTGGGCGCCAGCGGCAGGCCGAGGATGGTCGCCACGTCCGGCGTCTCGGCGATGTGGCTGAACAGCTCCGGCAGCGACACCGTGCCGAAGGCCTGGTAGAGCAGCAGCGCGGCCAGCACCATGGGCACGTCGCCGAGGCGATAGGTGATGAAGGTCCAGAAGGCGTAGCGCTGCGCCTCCTCGCGCCGCAGGTCGTGGCCGAGCAGGAAATAGAGCAGCACGCCGACCAGATGCCAGGCCACCAGCAGGGTGATCAGATCGCCCGCCGTGACCATCAGCAGGATGGTCATCGTCATCAGGTCGAGCAGCGCGAAGAAACGGCCATAGCCCGCGTCCTCGGCCATGTAGCGGACGGAATAGACATGCACCACCAGGCTGATCGCCGACACCAGCACGGCCATGACGCTGCCGAGCGGATCGAGGTACAGCGCGCCCCAGCCGAACGACACCGTATGCGACTGCGGCTGCTGGAAGTGCAGGGTCAGCAGGCCGATGGCGAGCACGGTGGTGAAAGCGGCGAAGCCCACGCTCAGGCGCGCCACGGACGGCCGCGCCATGCGGCCCGCGAACAGGGTGATGAGAACGGCCGAGAGCAACGGCGCGACGGGGAGGAGGATGGCCAGTCGATCCATCACGCCACCTCTCCGTGGCCGGCAAGAATGTTTATCCAGGCAATCTGGCGCTGCATCGAAGACCTCGCATAGTCGTCCCGATTGGGTTACGAGCCGATGGTATGCAAGGCCTTACATAAACAAAAATTTTCGTTTTTTATGAAATATATTAACTATTGTTAATCAATCAGCAGGCTCGCGCGAGGTGCCTGCTGCGTGGCATGTACGTTGAGTTGGATGGCAGAAGCTGCGCCAGCGTGGGCTTCTGCGACGGCGGCCGTCGCAGACCTTCATTCACCTGGCCGGCCACGTCAGGACGTGCGATCTCCGCACGCCTGCAGTAGTCCGGCTCTAAAGGCCTTGGCACGCACTCGCTGTTCCCCGTTTCATCCTCCACTCGCCGCCACCGGCGCCAGTTTCCAGATTTCCGCGTTGTATTCCTGCATGGTCCGGTCGGTGGAGAACTTGCCACTGCAAGCGGTGTTGAGGATGCTCATCCGAGTCCAGCGGTCGCCGTCGCGGTAGGCCGCCGCCGCGCGGTCCTGGGCGTTGACGTAGGCTCGGAAGTCGGCGGCGACCAGCCAGGGGTCGTGAGGGCTGCGTATGGCGTGGATGACGGGATCGAACAGACCGGGCTCGAACTGGTTGAAATGGCCCGATTCGATCAACGTCATCACGCGTTTCAGGTCCGGATCGGCTTCGATGAGGAGGTTCGGATCGTAGCTGTGCCGTGTGGCCTCGACCTCCTCGGCGGTCAGGCCGAACAGGAAGAAGTTGTCGTCGCCCACCTCCTCGCGGATTTCGATGTTGGCGCCGTCCAGGGTGCCGATGGTCACCGCGCCGTTCATCATGAACTTCATGTTGCCGGTGCCCGAGGCCTCCTTGCCGGCGGTGGATATCTGCTCCGACAGATCGGTACCGGGGGCGATGATCTCCATGGCCGAGACGCGGTAGTTGGGCAGGAAGGCGACCTTGAGCCGGCCCGCCATGTCGCTGTCGGTATTGACCACCTCGGCCACCTTGCAGATCAGGGTGATGATGCGCTTGGCCATGAAGTAGCCGGGCGCGGCCTTGCCCCCGATCAGTACGCAGCGGGGCGTCCAGTCACCGACCCCGCCGCTCTTTATCCTGGCGTACAGGTGGATGACGTGGAGGATGTTGAGCAGTTGGCGCTTGTATTCATGGATGCGCTTGACCTGCACGTCGAACAAGGCGTCGGGGTCGAAATCGACCTCGCAGTCGCGTTTCACGAGGGCGGCCAGGCGTGCCTTGTTGGCCCGCTTGGCGGCGCGCCATTGCTGGCGGAAGTCGGCGTCGTCGACCAGCGCGGCCAAGCCGCGCAGCTCGTCCAGCCGGGTGACCCAGCCGGTGCCGATGCGGGCGTCGATCAGGCGGCCGAGCTCGGGGTTGGCGGCGGCCAGCCAGCGGCGCTGGGTGACGCCGTTGGTCTTGTTGTTGAACTTGCCAGGCCAGAGCTCGTAGAAGTCGTGGAACAGGCCCTGCTTGAGCAGGTCGGAATGCAGTTCGGCCACGCCGTTGACCGAGAAGCTGCCGACGATGGCCAGGTAGGCCATGCGCACCTGAGGATCGTCCCCTTCCTCGATCAGCGACATGCGCGCCAGGCGGCCATTGTCGCCCGGCCAACGGCGCGCCACTTCGGCCAGGAAGCGGGCGTTGATCTCGTAGACGATCTCCAGCAGGCGGGGCAGCAACTGGCCGAACAGGCGCACCGACCACTTTTCCAGCGCCTCGGGCAGCAGGGTGTGGTTGGTGTAGGCCATGGTCCGGCTGGTGATGTTCCAGGCTTCCTCCCACTCCAGCCCGTGTTCGTCCATCAGCAGGCGCATCAATTCCGGCACGGCGCAGCTGGGGTGGGTATCGTTGAGCTGGAAGCAGTTCTTCTCGGCGAACCGGCTGAAATCCTCGCCGTGGTTCTGAAGCCAGCGAGCCAGGATGTCCTGCAGGCTGGCCGAGGCCAGGAAGTATTGCTGGCGCAGGCGCAGTTCCTTGCCGTTCTCGCTGGCGTCGTTGGGGTACAGCACCATGGTGATGTTTTCGGCGGCGTTCTTGGAGGCTACCGATTCGGGGTAGGAGCCGCTGTTGAATTCGCCCAGATCGAACTCGTCGGTGGCCGCGGAGCTCCACAGCCGCAAGGTGTTGACGGTGCCGTTACGGTAGCCCGGCACGGCCACATCGTAGGGCACGGCCAGCACGTCATGGCCGTCGACCCAGCTCACGTGCACGCGGCCCCGGGTGTCGGTATGCCGCTCGGTCCGGCCGTAATAGCGGACACGGTGGGTATGCTCGGGACGTTCCAGTTCCCAGGGGTGGCCATCGCGCAGCCAGTGATCGGGTTCCTCGACCTGGCGGCTACCTTCGATATGCTGGCGGAACATGCCGTAGGCATAGCGAATGCCATAACCCACGACCGGCAATTGCAGGGTGGCGCAACTGTCCAGAAAACAGGCCGCCAGGCGGCCCAGGCCGCCGTTGCCGAGGCCGGCGTCGTGCTCGACGTCGATCAACTCTTCCAGGTCCAGACCCAGATTGCGCAGGGCCGCGTCGGTGGTCTCGCCCATGCCCAGATTGAGCAGGGCATTGTTCAGCGCCCGCCCCATGAGGAATTCGAGCGACAGGTAGTAGGCATGTTTGGCGTCCTGCGCCTCGTAGGCGTAACTGGTGTTTTTCCAGCGTTCCATCAGGCGGTCGCGCAACGCCAGCACCAGGGCCTGGTAGGGATAGTGGGCGGAATGGCAGTGACGGTCGCGGCCGAGGAAGTTGCCGAAATAGCGGCGGATATCGAGTGCCAGCGACTCCGGATCCATGCCGAGCGGTGGGGCTTGGTAAAGCTCGGGAGTGGGTTTGCTGGTACGCAACGGAGTTTGCAGGGAAGGGGAATATTTGTCGGGCGGCATGGTCGTGTTGGCAAGTCTTCGGGAAGCGACCCCAAGCATAGATGGCTACACAGCGCGGAACAACACGGCAGCCGGCGTGCCGGCAGCCAAGGCTGGACAACGCCGGTCCGGAACATCAACCCGGGCGGCCCCGGCCTGTTTCGTCACCGCGTCAGGGCCGCATGTAGCAGCGGGAGTTCTTGGCTCCCGCCGCCGCTGGGGACTCAGCTTGCCGGCGCAAGTTGGCCCGCAGCGAAAGTTGCCACCATCACACGGAATGGATAGGCAGGTCGAATCCACCGTTATCGGGTCAAACCGGCGTAGAGGAGGGGCAACTTTTCCGGCAGCCGTTCGACATGATCCACGACCATGTAGTTGCGTTGGCCGAAGATGCGGCTGACGTAGTTGTCGGCGCGCGGGTCCAGGCTCATGCAATAGGTCATCACGCCGGACTTGGCCACGTCTTCGACCGCCTTCTTGGTGTCGTTGCGCAGGTACTGCGGATCGCGCACGTCGACGTCGGCGGGCTCGCCATCGGTGATGACGATGAGCAGCTTCTTGGCCGAACGCTGCAGCTTGAGATGGTGGCCGGCGTGGCGGATGGCCGCGCCCATGCGGGTCGAGAGCTGGCCGGTCATGCCGGCCAGACGCGACTTGGGCTCTTCGTCCCAGTGCTGGTCGAAATCCTTGAAGCGGTAATACTCGACGTTGTGCCGGCCGTCCGAACAGAAGCCGTGGATGGCGAACGGGTCGCCGACCTTGCTGATGGCGTCGGAGAGCAGCACGCAGGCGCGCCGGGTGAGGTCGAGCACCGAGTATTCCTGGCCGTGCACCAGTTCGTTGGTCGATTCCGACAAGTCGAGCAGCACCAGGATGGAGAAGTCGCGCGTCTTCCTGACACTGCGCATCATGATGCGCGGGTCGGGCTGGTTGCCGAGCCGGATGTCGGTAAAGCCCTGGATGGCGGCATTGATGTCGATCTCGTCGCCGTCCTCCAGCTTGCGGATGCGCTGCACGCCCTGCGGCTGCATGGCGTCGAGCAGGAACTTCATGCGATGGATCTCGCGCTTATGCTCGGCGACGATGTCGTTGATCATCTGCAGGTCGCCCAGCTTGCCGCGCTTTTCCATCACCGTGGCCCAGGCCGGGCGTTCGAGCTGGATCTGGTAGTCCCACTCGGAATAGTGGAAGGGGTCGGAGACCGGCTCCTTGCCTTCCAGCGAATTGATGGTGACGCCTTCCTGGTCGAGGTGGAACTCGGTCGGCAGGACCCAAATCTCCTGGGCATCGTCGCCGGCCAGCTCGTTGTCGACCTCGTTCACCATCTCCATGATGTTGACGTACTTGCGGACCTGCTTGACGGTGTCGTAACCGGCGTTGGCGGCCTTCTCGAAATCGAATTCCTCGAACTCCCAGAAGTAGCGGTTGTCGTCGCGATAGACCGCAGTCTGCAGGTCGGTACGCGGATTGAACGGAATCTTCTTCTCGCCGAAGCTGTGCGCCAGTTGCACGCCGATTTCCCAGGAGGTCTGGTTGGTATCCAGCTTGTCCTGCGCCTGGGCGAACAGCATCCGGCCTTCGGCGATCCAGCGATCGTCGTCCTGGTAGTCCGGGTCGAGCAGGGCACGGGCCAGGCGGTCGAGGTAGTTGGCCACCGTCGCGCCCATGGCCGGCGTGGCGGTGTGGAACTGGCTCCACAGCTGCCGGAGGCCCGGGAAGCGGCGAATGGACAGGGTCTCGACGCGCGCGTCTTCGATCGCCGAGATCACGGCCATCTGGAACGGGCTCAACGCCTCGGCCGAAATCGGCACCTTGGTTTCGACCACGTGCGCGGCACAGTGCGCCGATGCGGCACGGTAGAGCTCGATACCCGAGACGGGATCGGCCTCTTCGGATGGCCGGAAGTCGTCGAAGGCATCGGGCAGGTGCAGCAGGTAATCCTCGATGTATGGACGGTAGCCTTCGCGGTTCTCGAAGTCGCCCGAGGTCGGCCGCATGAAGAAGTCGCGTGCCCAGAGCGCGCGCAGGTACATGTTGATGCGGCGCTGGACATCGACCAGCAGGGTGCCCTTGCGCTCCTTCTGGAGCATGGCCAGCGATTCCTTGGACTCCAGGCCGAAGTACTTGACCTGTTCCGGGTAGTCGGTGCGGTGCGCGTGCGCGCCCCACAGCGCCCAGCGGCGCAGACCGCCCAGGGTCAGGTGCTGGAACAGCACTTCGAGTTTATCCAGCATCGGCCGGACGCCACGTGGCGCCTGGGCGATCAGGATATTGACGAACTGCAGGTAGTTGAGGAACAGCTGGCCGTCGCCGAGCCGGTTGGCGGCGGTCGGCGCGGTCGCCAGCAGCAGTTCGATCACCGAGCCGGAGGTCTTGGAGGCCAGCATCAAGCACGCCGTCGCCAGGTCGGCGACCACGTCTTCGCCGACTTCCTTGGCCACCCGCGGCGCTTCCTCGATCCAGGTTTCCACTAGCGAATCGCCGCGGCCGAGGCCGCGGATGGCGGAAACGCCCTTCAGATAGTTGTCCAGCCCGCGCGGGGAGAAGACCTTGGTCACCTCGTGCCAGTTGGCCTCCAGCGCATGCCGGGTGTGCTCGGAGAGGTCCTCGAGCAGTTCGGCGTAGTCGTCTAGGTTGATGGACATTTTCGTTACCTTTCGCCGCCAGCAGGGCTAGAACTCGTTCTGCAGTCTCTTGTAGCCCTGGACGAGGTTGATATTGGTGTGGGCGACGTCCTCGGAAAAGTCGGCAAAGTCCGGCGTCACCTGCTCGATCGTGCTGAGGTCGGTGTCGGAGTGGATGGCGGTGGTCGAGGGGATGTGGAAGCGGGGCGGCACGTGGCAGCCCTCCACCACCGAGTTGTGCCGGACCACGGCCTCATCGCCGACCACGCAGTTGAACAGCACCGAGTTGAAACCGACGAAGACCCGGTTCCCGACTTCGCACGGCCCGTGGATGATGGAGCGGTGCGCGATCGAGCTGAACTCGCCGATGACGACCTTGCCGCCCGACTTGGAGTGGATCACCACGCCGTCCTGGATGTTGGAGTTGGCGCCGATGACGATCGGATCCATGGTGCCGTCGTCCTTGGTTTCGTCGGCGCGGATCACCACATAGGGTCCGATGAAGACGTTGGCGCCGACGAAGACCTTGCCGCACAGGATGGCGGTCGGGTCGACGAAGGCGGACTCGTCGATCACCGGCAGGTCGCCGCTCGGGTTCTTTCGGATCATGTCGTCCGCCGTCTCAGAAGAAGGTGGTCACGGCGGCATCCAGGGCGTCGCGCATGTCCGGATCGTCGGTGATCGGGCGCACCAGCGCGACCCGGCACGCGGCCAGCGGCGCCACGCCCTTGGCGATCAGGCTGCCGGCGTAGATCAGCATGCGGGTGGAGAGGCCCTCGTCGAGGCCATGGCCCTTGAGGTTGCGGGAACGCTCCGCAATGGACACCAGCTTGCCCGCGACCTCGGCGTTGACCCCGGCTTCGTGGGCGACGATCTCGGTCTCGATGGCATGTTCGGGATAGGTGAAGTCGAGGCCGCCGAAACGCTGTTTGGTGGATTGCTTGAGGTCCTTCATCAGGCTCTGGTAGCCGGGGTTGTAGCTGATGACGATCTGGAAATCGGGGTGCGCGTTGACCAGCTCGCCCTTCTTTTCCAGGGGCAGGACGCGGCGGTTGTCGGTCAGCGGGTGGATCACGACGGTGGTGTCCTGGCGGGCTTCCACCACTTCGTCCAGGTAGACGATGGCACCGTGGCGGGCGCCGATGGCGAGCGGTCCGTCTTGCCATTCGGTGCCGGACGCGGAGAGCAGGAAGCGGCCGACCAGGTCGGATGCGGTCATGTCCTCGTTACAGGCCACGGTGATCAGCGGCTTGCCCAGCTTCCAGGCCATGTATTCGACGAAACGGGTCTTGCCGCAGCCGGTCGGGCCCTTGAGCATGATGGGCATGCGCACGGAGTAGGCGGCTTCGTAGAGCTCCACCTCGTCGGCAACGGAGCGGTAGTAGGGTTCTTTCTCGATGCGGTATTGTTCGATGATGCTCATGTTGAGATGTCCTTGGTGTATTCATCCGCGCAGCACGCGGTACGTCGTGAACGACGACCTACGGCGTCGCGGTGTTAAGCCGCATTGGCGTTCAGGTCTTTGGCTGGCCGGAGCCACCGGTTACGACTGGTCGCGCCCCTCGCGGATGAACAAAGCCCCCGCCACGCGTGAGCGCGACGGGGGCTGTGCTAGTTCAGTCCGCCGCGCTTAGACGGTCTTGCCGCGGTAGATCACCATGGCGGCGCCCTGGCTCTGCGCGAAGTTGTCGTAGCCGACCAGGCGAACGTGGTTGTTCGGGTTCGCCTTGTGGCAGGCTTCGGCTTCACCCAGGATTCGATCCACGTCGGTCTCGCCGAACATCGGCAGCTTCCACATGTACCAGTAGGAGTCCATCAGGTGCTCGGGCTCGGTGTGTTCGATGGCGGGGTTCCAGCCCTTGCCGACGATGTACTCGACCTGCTTGCGGATACCGGCGGCGTCCATGGCGGGCAGATAGGAGAAGGTCTCGAACTTGCGGCTGGTGGGGTCGCTCAGACGGCTTTTGTAATCAATCACTTCAGACATGTCTTACTCCTGATATGGGTGTGAATTTCCGGCACGCGGTTGCGGCGCACCGGAATCGGTTCATTACTTGTGAGCGACGTCCAGCTTGTCGACGGTGTCGAATTCGAACTTGATTTCCTTCCACGTTTCCATGGCGATCTTCAATTCGGGGCTGGACTTGGCGGCGTTCTCCAGAACGGCCTTGCCTTCCTTTTCGATCGCGACGCCGCGGTTGCGGGCCTCGACGCAGGCTTCCAGCGCGACACGGTTGGCGGCGGCGCCGGCGGCGTTGCCCCACGGGTGACCCAGGGTGCCGCCACCGAACTGCAGCACCGAGTCGTCACCGAAGATGGTGACCAGGGCCGGCATGTGCCAGACGTGGATGCCACCGGACGCGACGGCGAAGGCGCCGGGCATGGAGCCCCAGTCCTGGTCGAAGAAGATGCCGCGGCTGCGGTCTTCCGGCACGAAGGATTCGCGCAGCAGGTCGATCCAGCCCAGGGTGGAGGCGCGGTCGCCCTCCAGCTTGCCGACGACGGTACCGGTGTGCAGGTGGTCGCCGCCGGACAGACGCAGGATCTTGGTCAGGACGCGGAAGTGGATACCGTGGTGCGGGTTGCGGTCCAGAACGGCGTGCATGGCGCGGTGGATGTGCAGCAGCATGCCGTTGTCGCGACACCAGTTGGCCAGGCCCGTGTTGGCGCAGAAACCACCGGTGATGTAGTCGTGCATGATGATCGGCGCGCCGATTTCCTTGGCGTATTCGGCACGCTTGTACATCTCTTCCGGGGTCGGGGCGGTCACGTTCAGGTAGTGACCCTTGCGCTCGCCGGTCTCACGCTCGGCCTTGTTGATCGCCTCCATGACGAAGTCGAAACGCTGACGCCAACGCATGAAGGGCTGGCTGTTGACGTTCTCGTCGTCCTTGGTGAAGTCGAGACCGCCGCGCAGGCATTCGTAAACGGCGCGGCCGTAGTTCTTGGCGGACAGGCCCAGCTTCGGCTTGATGGTGCAGCCCAGCAGCGGACGGCCGTACTTGTTCATGATGTCGCGCTCGACCTGGATGCCCATCGGGGGACCGCCGCAGGTCTTGACGTAGGCGATCGGGAAGCGCACGTCTTCCAGGCGCAGGGCGCGCACGGCCTTGAAGCCGAACACGTTGCCGACCAGGGAGGTGAACACGTTCACCACGGAACCCTCTTCGAACAGGTCGATGGGGTAGGCGATGAAGGCGTAGAAGCAGGTGTCGTCGCCCGGCACGTCTTCGATGGCGTAGGCACGGCCCTTGTAATAGTCGAGGTCGGTCAGGAGGTCGGTCCACACCGTGGTCCAGGTGCCGGTGGAGGATTCGGCGGCCACGGCGGCGGCCGCTTCTTCACGGTCGACGCCAGGCTGCGGCGTGATCTTGAACACGGCCAGGATGTCGGTATCCAGCGGCGTGTATTCGGGCATCCAATAGGTTTGGCGATATTCTTTTACGCCCGCGTTATAGGTTTTGACAGCCATCTGTGTACTCCTTTTGGTCGAGTTGCATTTCACTTGGCTTTCACGCCGACGCGTGAAGTGGGACGAATGATGCAAAAACCAGATCATCAATAACAGTCAAACTTTTCTATATTTGATATAGATATATATCTATACTTTGTTTCCATGCGCCACCACACGACCTTCCGCCAGTTGGAAATCTTCGAGGCCATCGCCCGCCTCGGCAGTTTCACGCGCGCGGCCGACGAGCTCTATCTGACCCAGCCGACCATCTCCATGCAGATGAAGAAGCTGGCCGACACGGTCGGCGTGCAGTTGATCGAGCAGGTGGGCAAGAAGATCAAGCTGACGGATGCCGGACGCGAGCTGGCCCAGGCCAGCCGCGAGGTGTTCGGCATCATGGACCGCTTCACCATGTCGATGGCCGAGCGCCAGGGCCTCAAGAAGGGCCGCCTGGCGCTGATGGCGGTGTCCACCGCGTCCTACTTCGCACCCCGCCTGCTGGGCGAGTTCTCGCACAAGTACCCGGGCATCGAGGTGTCACTCAAGGTCACCAACCGGGAACAGGTCCTCGCCGGCCTGGCCGACAACCTGGCCGACCTGTACATACTGGGCCAGCCTCCGGAGGACATCGAGGTCGAGGCCAAGCCGTTCATGTGCAACCCGCTGGTGATCCTGGCCGCCCCCGACCACCCGCTGGCCGGCCAGGTGGACATCCCGCTCGCCCGCCTGGCCAAGGAGCCCTGGCTGATGCGCGAACCGGGTTCCGGCACCCGCATGGCGGTGGAGCGCCTGTTCGAGGACGAGGGCATCGAGTTCCGCCCGCGCATGGACCTGGGCAGCAACGAGGCGATCAAGCAGGCCATCCTGGCCGGCCTCGGCATCGCCGTGATGTCCACCCATTCGCTGACCCTGAATCCGCCCGGCCAGTTCGCCGTCCTGAAGGCGCGCGGCTTTCCCATCCTGCGCCAGTGGTATGCGGTCTACCCGGCCGGCCGGCCGCTCTCGGCCGTGGCCGCCACCTTCCTCGACTACCTGCTGGCCCAGGACGCCGCCCAGGCCCGCTGCGCGGCCCCCTGAACGGCGGGCCCCCGGCATGTCTCCCCTGATCGCCTGGATATTCTCGGTCGTCGCCGCCGTCATGCTGTTCCTGCACGGCCTGGCGGCGTTCACCGAGGAGGTCGCCCGCCTGGGCGGCGAGCGCCTGCGCGACGCCCTGCGCCGGCTCACCCGCAACGACGTCACGGCGGCGCTGACCGGCACCCTGACCACGGCTCTGGTGCAATCCTCCTCGGCCATCACCTCGATGGCCGTCGCCCTGGCCCACAACCGCACTCTGGACGCGCGCGCCGCCTTCGGGGTGATGATCGGCGCCAACATCGGCACCACCCTGACCGCCTGGCTGGTGGCCCTGCAGATCGCCGGCCTGGGGCCGGTGTTCGTCAGCCTGGGCGGCCTCTGGTCGCTGGCCGGGCCGCGGCCCTGGCGGGCCTACGGCAAGGCGGTGTTCTACTTCGGCCTGGTCTTCCTGGCCCTGGACCTGATCAGCCAGGCGCTCGC
Organism: Parasulfuritortus cantonensis; assembly: GCF_004337445.1. Taxonomy (GTDB): domain Bacteria; phylum Pseudomonadota; class Gammaproteobacteria; order Burkholderiales; family Thiobacillaceae; genus Parasulfuritortus; species Parasulfuritortus cantonensis. The sequence goes on from NZ_SJZB01000045.1 coordinate 54,519, forward strand.
CCCGGTCGCCCAGCGGGTGGACATCGCCGAATGGCAGGCCCTGCTCCAGTCGCCCGCCCTGGCCCTGGTCTTCGGCGCCGTGCTCACCGCCCTGGTGCAGTCGTCCTCGGTGGTCACCGGGGTCGCCGTGCTGACCGTGCAGCAAGGCCTCCTGGAGCCGTCCGTGGCCGTCTGGCTGGTCGCCGGCGCCAACCTCGGCACCAGTTCCACCGCCCTCCTCACCGGCACGGCGCTGGATGCCCGGTCGCGCCGCCTGGCCTTGCTCAACAGCGGTTTCAACGTCCTCGGCGTCGGCCTGTTCGCCACCGTGCTGCAACCGCTGATCGGCCAGGTGCTGGCCGCCGCCCTGCCGCCCGCCCGCCAGGTCGCGCTGGTGCACACCCTGTTCAACCTGGCCGCCGCCCTCGCCGCCCTGCCGGTCCTGCCCTACCTGTGGCCACGCCTGCAGCGCTGGCTGCAGCGCGGCGAGCCGGACTGAGCCGGCCCGGCTCAGTGCTCGGCGTTCTTGCCGGCCGCGACCCGGTCCATGACCGCGAACAGGACGCCCGAGAGGACGAAGGTCAGGTGTATGCCCACCTTCCAGGCGAGCTGCTCGTTGGTCATCGCCTCCACGTGCATGAAGGCCTTGAGCAGTTCGATGCCCGAGATGGCGACGATGGAGCCGATCAGCTTCATCTTCAGCTCGGCGAAGCCGACGTGGCCCATCCAGGACGGCCGGTCCTCGTGCTCGCCGGTGTCGATGCGGGAGACGAAGTTCTCGTAGCCGGCGAACACGATGATGATCAGCAGGTTCGCCACCATCACCACGTCGATCAGGGACAGAATGCCGATGATGACGTCGCCACCCTCGCCGGCGAACACCAGGGGTACGAAATGCAGGAATTCCTTGGCGAACTTGACCAGCAGCATGGCCAGGGCCAGCACCAGGCCGAGGTAGAAGGGGGCGAGCAGCCAGCGGCTGCCGAAGATCAGGCGTTCCAGAGTGTGTTCGACTTGTTTCATCGGGTTATTTCCTTCGGGTTGCGTACAGGCTGGCCGCCACCGAGGACAGCAGGATGATGGCGACGATGCCCAGGGCCAGGCCGATGGGCACCTTGTAGAGGTCGGCGATCAGCATCTTCAGGCCGACGAACACCAGGACCAGGGCCAAGCCGTACTTGAGCAGGTGGAAGCGCCCGTTCAGGTCGGCGAGCAGGAAGTACAGCGAACGCAGGCCCAGGATGGCGAAGATGTTGGAGGTGAAGACGATGAACGGGTCGGTGGTCACGGCGAAGATGGCCGGGATGCTGTCCACCGCGAAGATCACGTCGGAGGTCTCGATCAGGACCAGGACCAGGAACAACGGGGTGAACCAGCGCACGCCGTCCTGCACCACGGTGAAACGCTCGCCCCGGTAGCCGTCGGTGACGCGCAGGTGGCCGCGCAGCCACCTCAGGACCGGGTTGCGGTCGAGGTCCGAGGCCGCCTCGGCGAAGATCAGCATCTTGAAGCCGGTGATGACCAGGAAGGCGCCGAACAGGTACAGGACCCAGTGGAACTGCTGCACCAGCCAGGCGCCGCCCAGGATCATCGCCGCGCGCATGACGATCGCCCCGAGCACGCCGTAGACCAGGACCCGGCGCTGATACTCGGCCGGCACGGCGAAGAAGGCGAAGATCATGATGAACACGAAGATGTTGTCCACCGACAGGGACAGCTCGATCAGGTAGCCGGTCAGGAACTCGAGCGCCTTGGCGTCGGCCACCGCGCGCCCGGCCGTGCCCGCCAGCCACCACCAGAGCAGGCCGCAGAAGGCCAGCGACAGGGTCGTCCAGACGGCGGTCCAGGCCAGCGCCTCGCGGGTCGATACCGCGTGCGCCTTGCGGCCGCCCAGGACGAACAGGTCCAGGGCCAGCATGGCCAGGACGAAGGCGATGAAGCCGGCCCAGAACGCGGGCGTGACGATGCTGGTGAGTTCCATGGTGGGTCTCCCTGCCGCCCTGCCCCGGCGCGCGGGCAGGACGGCGGCAACGGCTGGACTGGCTTAGCGGATCTCGACGCCGGCCTGCAGGGCGGCGATGCGCTCCTCCAGGGGCGGGTGGGTCATGAACAGCCGCTTGAGACCGCCGCCGCCACCGCCGGCGATGCCGAAGGCGGCCATCTTGTCCGGCAGCGGGGCCGGGTGCAGGTTGCCCAGGCGCTTGAGGGCGTCGATCATGTTCTGGCGCCCGGCCAGGGAAGCGCCGCCTCGGTCGGCGCGGAACTCGCGCTGGCGCGAGAACCACATGACGATCATGGAGGCTAGGATGCCGAGCACCAGCTCGGCGACGATCATGGTGACGAAGAAGGCCGGGCCGGTGCCGCGCTCGGTCTTGAACACCACCTTGTCGACCACGTAGCCGATCACCCGCGACAGGAACATCACGAAGGTGTTCACCACGCCCTGGATGAGGGCCATGGTCACCATGTCGCCGTTGGCGGCGTGGCTGACCTCGTGGCCGAGCACGGCCTCGGCCTCCTCCCGGGTCAGGCTGCGCAGCAGGCCGGTGGAGACGGCGACCAAGGCGCTGTTCCGGGTCATGCCGGTGGCGAAGGCGTTCACCTCGGGCGAGTCGTAGATGGCCACCTCGGGCATCTTGATCCCGGCCGCCTGGGCCTGGCGCGCGACGGTCTGCACCAGCCAGCGCTCCTCGGCGCTGCGCGGCTCGGCGATGACCTGGGCGCCGACCGACATCTTGGCGGTCCATTTCGAGATCGCCAGGGAGATGAAGGCGCCGCCGAAGCCCATGACGGCGGCGAACACCAGGAGGGCGCCGAGGTTCAGGCCCTGGGCGTCCAGGTAGGGTTCGACGCCGAGCAGGCGCATGGTCACCGAGAGGACGAACACGATGGCCAGGTTGGTGGCCAGGAACAGCAGGATGCGTTTCATGGCTGGACTCCATTCGGAAAGTGGCGATGTCGGCCATGCTAGCGAATCAGGTAAAGTAAAAAAATTCGAATATTTCTTATAATTCGTTCGTAAATTACGAACATTAACGGAATGCTCAACTACAAGCAGCTGCACTACTTCTGGCAGGTCGCCAAGGCCGGCGGGGTGGCCCGGGCGGCCGAGCGCCTGCACCTGACGCCGCAGACCCTGTCCGGGCAGATCGCCCTGCTCGAGGAAAACCTGGGCGAAGCGCTGTTCCGCCGGGTCGGCCGCCGCCTGGAACTGACCGAGGCCGGGCAACTGGCGCTCGCCTATGCCGACGACATCTTCCGGACCGGCGGCGAACTGGAGGAGGTGCTGCGCGGCGGCCGCGGCGGCCGCCCCCTGCAGTTCCGGGTCGGCATCGCCGACGTCCTGCCCAAGTCGGTGGCCTACCGCCTGCTCGCCCCGGCCATGGCCCTGCCCGACCCGATCCGCCTGGTCGGCAAGGAGGACAAGCTGGAGCGCCTGCTCGGCGAGCTGGCCATGCACCGGCTCGACCTGGTCCTGGCCGACAGCCCGATGCCCGAGCAGGCCGAGGTGAAGGGCTACAGCCACAAGCTCGGCGAATGCGGCGTCGCCTTCCTCGCCGCCCCGGCCCTGGCCGCCCGCCTCGTCGGCGGCTTCCCGGCCTGCCTGGCCGAGGCGCCCCTGCTGGTGCCGGGCGAGGGCACCGCCCTGCGCGGCCAGCTGATGCGCTGGCTGGCCGCCCAGCAACTGCACCCCCGCGTGGTCGGCGAGTTCGACGACGCCGCCCTCATGAACGCCTTCGGCCAGGGCGGCAGCGGCGTCTTCCCGGCACCCGCCCTGGTGGCCGACGAGATCCGCCGGCAGTACGGCGTCGAGCTGCTCGGCCGCACCGACGCCCTGGCCGAACGCTTCTACGCCATCACGGTGGCGCGCCGGGTCAGCCACCCGGCCGTGCTGGCGATACTGGAAAACGCCAGCCGGGACCGCTTCGGAAGCGCCAATTGAGCTATCCTGCGGCCCTGAATACGCACCCGCCCGACACCATGACCCCCGCCCTGCTCGATACCGCCGCCGCCGCCCTCGCCGACCTGCTCGCCTTCACGCAGCCGGCCGACGCCGTGCTCTCGGCCTTCTTCCGCAAGCGCCCCAAGCTGGGCGGCCGCGAGCGCGCCTTCGTCGCCGAGTCCGTGTACGGCGTCATCCGCCGCCTGCGCAGCCTGGAACGCCTCACCGAGGGCCGCCAGCCGCGTCGCCTGCTCCTGGCCTGGCTGGCCCGCCACGGCGGCCACACCCTGCGCGAGTTCGAGGCGGCGGTCGGCCAGGGCGAGCTGGAGTGGCTGAAGACCATCAAGGCGGCGCGCCTGGACGACGCCCCGGCGGCAGTCCGCCTGGACCTGCCCGACTGGCTCCACGAGCGCCTGGCGGCGACCTACGGCGAGCACCTGGAGACGCTCATGGCGGCCATGAACCGGCCCGCCGCGCTCGATCTCAGGGTGGCCCGGATGAGCCGCGAGGCGGTGCTGGAGAACCTCGCCGCCGACGGCATCGAGGGTACGCCGACCCCGTATTCGCCCTGGGGCGTGCGCCTCAAGGGCAAGCCTTCGCTGAGCAAGGAACCCATGTACCAGGACGGCGTCATCGAGGTGCAGGACGAGGGCAGCCAGTTGCTCGCCCTGCTCACCGGCGCCAAACGCGGCGAGATGGTGTGCGACTTCTGTGCCGGCGCCGGGGGCAAGACCCTGGCCCTGGGCGCCATGATGAAGAGCACCGGCCGCCTGTATGCCTTCGACGTGGCCGAGAAGCGCCTGGCCAACCTGAAGCCGCGCCTGGCCCGGTCGCAGCTCTCCAACGTGCATCCGCAACTGCTGGCGGACGAGAACGACACCAAGGTCAAGCGCCTGGCCGGCAAGTTCGACCGCGTCCTGGTCGATGCGCCCTGTTCCGGCCTCGGCACGCTGCGCCGCAACCCGGACCTGAAGTGGCGCCAGAGCCCGGAGTCGGTCGCCGAGCTGACCGCCAAGCAGGCCGCCATCCTGGCCTCGGCGGCGCGCCTGGCCAAGCCCGGCGGACGCCTGGTCTACGCCACCTGCAGCCTGCTGCCGGAGGAGAACGAGGCCGTGGTCGAGGCCTTCCTGGCCAGCCATCCCGAGTTCGACTTGAAGCCGGCCGGCAGCGTCCTCGCCGAACAGGGCGTGGCCCTGGCGATGGCCGACTACCTGCGCCTGGACCCGAGCGCGCACGGCACCGACGGCTTCTTCGCCGCGGTGCTGGAAAAGAGGTGACCGGGGCCGCGCGCCGCCGGTACGGCCGGCTCCTCGCCGCCGTCCTGCTCATCCTCGCCGGCGCGGCGGCGGCCGCCCCGCCCCTGGAGCTCGGCCTGGCGGGCCGCGTCCAGGTCGCCTTCACGCCCGGCGACGACGCCGGCGCCCTGGTGGTTGCCGCCATCGAGGGCGCCCGCCGGCAGATTCTGGTGCAGGCCTACAGCTTCACCCACAAGGCGATCGCCGCCGCCCTCGTGGCGGCCCACCGGCGCGGCGTCGAGGTCCGGGTCCTGGCCGACCGGGAGCAGGACGCCCAGATCGCCACCAGCCTGGTCGGCCGGCTTGCCGGGAGCGGCATCCCGGTCTGGCTGGACGGCCAGCACGCCGCCGCCCACAACAAGGTCATGGTGATCGACGCCGGCACCCCGGACGCGGCCGTGGTCACGGGCAGCTTCAACTTCACCCAGGCGGCCCAGTACCGGAACGCCGAAAATCTGCTTATCCTGCGTGGCGATCCGCTCCTGGCGGAGGCCTACGCCGCCAACTGGCGGCGCCACCGCGCCCATTCCCTGCCCTTGCGCCCATGACCATGCCCGCTGCCGAGCCGCCCGTCGAAAACCTGGTCGACGCCCTTCTGTCCGACCTGTCCAACACCGTCCTGCTCAGCCAGGGCGCCATCCTGGTGGTCGCCCTGGCGCTCGCCTGGCTGGTCCTGCGCCACCTGGTCGCGCGCCTGTCGCCGGTCAACCGCGAGGCCTGGCACGCCGACGAATGGCCGCGCTTCATGATCCCGGTCCTCACCCTGCTGGCCATCCTGGTCAGCCGGCCGCTCCTGGCGCTGAGCCAGACCGTGCACCTGTTCAACCTGGCGGTGCCGCTGCTGTTGTCGATGTTCATCATCCAGTTCAGCTTCTTCCTGCTGCGCACCCTGTTCAACCCCGGCGCCGGCCTGCGCACCGCCGAGCGCTCCCTGTCCTGGCTGGTCTGGGGCGTGGTGGCGCTGCACATCACCGGCCACCTGGGCACCCTGGTGGCCGGCATGGACGCCGTCGGCTTCAGCATCGGCAAGCAGCACATCTCGCTCTACACGGCCCTGCTCGGCCTGGCCTCGGTCGCCGTCACCATGCTCGGCGCGCTCTCGGCCGGGCGCCTGATCGAAGGCCGGCTGATCGCCGCCAGCCACCTTAACGGCAACCTCAAGGTGGTGCTGAGCAAGCTGGTGCGCGCCCTGCTCCTGGTGTTCGCGGTACTCATCGCCCTGCCCCTGGTGGGCATCGACATCACCGTCCTGTCGGTGTTCGGCGGCGCCCTCGGGGTCGGCCTCGGCCTCGGCCTGCAGAAGATCGCCAGCAACTACGTCTCCGGCTTCTCGCTCCTGATCGAGAACTCCCTGCGCATCGGCGACATGATCGAGGTCGAAGGCCGCTACGGCAAGGTGACCGAGATCGCCACCCGCTACACGGTCCTGCGTGCCCAGGACGGCACCGAGTCGATCATCCCCAACGAGACCCTGATCACCGCCACGGTGATCAACCACAGCCTGACCGACAAGAACAACCGCGTCCACCTGCCCATCCAGGTCGGCTACGGCAGCGACCTCGCGCGGGTGCGCGAGATCATGCTGGCCGCGGCCGCGGCGCATCCGCGCGTCCTCAAGGCGCCGGCCCCGGTGGTCCTGCTCAAGGACTTCGGCGAGAGCGGCATCGACATGGAACTGGCGCTCTGGATCGACACCCCGGACGCCGGCGAGGTCCTCCTGCGCTCCGACCTGAACTGGACCATCTGGGAGGCCTTCCAGCGCGAGAACATCGAGATCCCGTTCCCGCAGCGGGTCGTCCACCTGGTCAACGACGGCGCCCCGGCGTCCGCCTGAGGCGACCGTTCAGAAGCCGGCGAGGGGCTTGGCGATGCCGGTCCGCACGCCTTCGTCGAGCACCTCGTGGACGTTGCCGGATGGCGCGATCGTGGTGTCGCGGCCGTCGGCGAAGCTCTGCTCGCGGACGATCAGCCAATAGGCCTTGTCGAGCGCCAGGGCGCGTTCCCGGGAGGCGTACAGCAGTTCGGCGATGTCCTGGCGCAGGGCCGCCAGGCGCTCGGGGCGGAGCCGGCCGGCAGTGTCGAAGAAGCGCGCCGTGACCTCGGCGTTGGCGCGCAACTCGTCGCCGGCGCCGTTCTGGCGCAGGTAGTAGGCGTACTCCGGCTCGCCGTCCGCGCGCAGGCGTTCCGGCGTGCCGCGCAGGCCCCTCTGGCTCCAGTGGTACCAGCCGGCCCGGTAGGCGGTGGCGTCGAACTTGCGCTGGAACGAGAAGATGCCGTCCCGGTTGGCGCCGATGCCGCCGTGGCAGCCGACGCAGAAGGCCAGTTCCTCGTAGGTCTGCGGCCGCAGTTCGCCGCGCGCGTCCTCGATCATGCCGGCGTAGGTCCAGCCCTGGCCGTTGCTCACCCCGGCCTCGATGTTGCCGCGCACGGTGCGCAGGCGGTCCGGGAAGTCGTGCTTCTCCTTGACCTCCTTGAGGGCCAGGTTCTGCAGGTCGGCGTAGGTCGCCCAGTAGCGCTTCCTGGCGTAGCGGACCTCCTTCATGCGCGCCGAGAGGCGGTTCTCGCCGGCGGCGTCGACGTCGATGTAGCGCACCGTGTGGAGGAACTCCGTACCTTCGGGATAGAGCCCGGCGGCCAGGTGCACGCGGCCGCGCCGTTGCTCCTCGAGGGCCTGGCCGACGTACCACATGTGGCGTTTGCGGAGCGGCGCCCAGTCGTAGGCAATCTTGCGCGCCGTGCCGATGCGGCCGTCCTTGTCCAGGTCTACGCCGCCCAAGGCGGCCTCGTCGACCGGCTCGATGGCGACGTCGCGCTCCCGGATCAGGGCCTCGACGATGGCCAGGTTGGTCTTGTACACGGTCAGGTCGGGCTGGCCCTTGACGTCGTTGCGGAAGGCCGGCGCCAGGCGGATGAGGACGTCGTCGGTGGACCCGTTGGTGGGCCAGAAGGTCCCCAGGAAGGGATAGTAGGCGAAGGCGCGCCAGCCGGTCGGCCGACCCTGCGCGTCGCGGTCGAAGCCCTCGGCGTCGAAAGCGAAGCGGGCGTCCGGCACGAAGCCCTGCCAGAGCCCGTTGCCGTCGTAGTCCCAGGCGGGCTCGACGTGGCCGAGGCGCTCGGCCGGGATGATGTGGCCCCGGGCATCGAGGTAGTTGCTGGTCCGGATGTGGCTCAGCACCGCTTCGTCCGGGATGGCGGCGATCGCCGCGCGGCGGTCCTTGAACAGGTTGCGCCAGCGGTTGCGGCGCGGGATCTCGGCGAAGTCGTAGGCCAGCTGCAGGCTGGCGTCGTTGACGAAGTTCGGCCGCCACGGCTGGGTATGGCAGGCGTAGCAGGGGTTGTGGGCGCGGCCGTCGGCATCCTGGGTGCGCGTGTAGCATTGCGCCGGGATATAGGCCGCCTCGTTGGCCAGGATGCGGGCCTTGAGCGGCGGGGCGGCCGCCGGCTCCGCGGCCGGCGCCTCGGCGCGGCCGCACAGGGCGAGCACGCACAGGACCGCCGTTCGCCAGGTCTTGTTCATCTGATGTCCTTTTGCGGGAAAACAACGGGGACCCGAAGGTCCCCGCGCCTCGGCGCCGCCGGCCGGCCGCCGGAGGCGGACCGGGCCGGGATCGCCATGGTCACTTGGCCAGCTTGTCCAGCCAGCCCTTGGACTTCGGGTTGAGCGTGTTCTTGCCGGTCAGCTTGCCGTCCATGCGCGGGAACGGACCGATGTAGCCGGTGTAGGCACGCGCCTGGTCGGCACTCTCCAGCTTGTCCTGGTCGGACTCGCCGTACGGGTGCTGCACCACCGACATGATGTAGGCATAGCCGTTGATGTTGGGGTAGAAGTAGGGCGAGGTGGTTTCGGAACCGTACGGCGTGGTCTCGATCCGGGTCAGGACGCCGCTGTCCAGGTTGTACGACCAGATGGCGTCGTTCTGGTGGCCGGTGCCGGTGTCCTCGCCGATGATCAACGTGTTGTAGCCGGGCAGGTAGGTGATGTTGTCCGGGTTGGCGATGCCGTCCAGGTCGCAGGTGTTGCCGTAGTACGGGCTGTCGACCGCGTAGGTCTTGGGCGTACCGGCAACCAGGCCGTACATGTCGGTGGCGGTGTAGTTGCCGTCCACGTCGAGGGCGTATACGGCGCCGCAGGCGTTCTTGGCGACGCGGATGCTGTTCGGACCGCCGACGTCGGAGCCCTTGTCGTCCTCCATGCCCTTGGAGACTTCGGAGATCGAGATGTAGAGCTGGCCGGCATCCGGGTTGAAGGTGATGCCTTCCATCTTGCGGAACTCGGTGGTGGCACCTTCCATGGCGGCCCAGCGGCGGGTCTCCAGGCGCGAGGCGATGGCCTCGTCGGCCACGTCGACGACGCCGTCGCCGTTCACGTCGCGCAGCTTCAGGCACTGCTGGGTGGCGGCGTCGTGGCCGGCGTTGATGGACGTGTAGCCCTCGTCGCAGGCGCCGCTCACCGGGGCGACCTCGTCGAAGATGTCGGCGAACTTGTAGCTGGCGATCCAGTCCTTGACCTGGGCGTCGCTGGCGTGGCCGAGGTTGACCCAGCTCAGCTTGGCATAGCCGGTGCCGGTGCCGCTCTTCTGGTTCCACTTGGCGGCCCACAGGGTACCGGCGCTCAGGTCGCCCTCGGCGTCGGCGACGAAGCGGAACAGACCGGTGTTGGTGCCGTCGTCGGACATGTAGGCGGTCTTGCCGTCCGGCATCACGTAGGCCAACTCCAGGGCGATGCGGCCCATGGCGTAGTGCTTGGCGACGCTGGCGGCGCTGAAGCTGTCGACCTTGACCTCGACCGGGTAGCCGTAGTCATACGGGTTCATGTCGGTCGCCGCGCTCGCGCTCGCGCCGAAGTAGGCGGCCATGGCGGCGTTGTAGTCGCTGATGTTGCCGTCGCGCCATTGCTTGGCGTCCGGCTCGTATTCCTCGGAGCCGAGGTGGCTGCCCCAGGGGGTGACGCTGCCGGCACAGTGCACCCAGCCGCCGTTGACCTGGGAGAAGTCGAGGGCGCGGGTGCGCACGGCCTGGAGGTCGCCGGTACGGGTCTGGCGCAACTCGGTCAGGTACATGGCGGCCGGACGGGACTCGAAATGGGAGACCATGAACAACTGGCCGCGCTTGTTCTGCAGCAGGGAGGCGAAGTCGTTGTCGTTGGAGATGACGTTGGCGCCGTCCTCGGTCTGCAGGGGGGCGCCCGACTGGTCGTAGATCTGGCCGAACACGCCGGACCCGGCGCTGTCGCCGGAACGCAGGATGGTGTGGAAGCCGATGCTGGCGGTACGGCCGTCCACCACGGCACTCGGCGAGGCCTGGATGACGCGCTTGGCGGCGTCGGTGACGGGCACGTCGACGCCGGTGAATTCGATGCTGCCGGCATGGGCCTGGGCCATGGCGGCGATAGCCGAGGCGACGGCCAGGGCAAGCTTGGAACGGTTCATTGGTTTCTCCCCAGAAGGACAATCAAGACAAAGCGGAACTCACAAGTACGACAAGCGCCGCGGCGGCCTGGGGAATTCTCGGGGGCGAATGTTTAGCCTTGAGGTCAGTTTTATGACGACTGGCCGGCCCGCTGGCAACCGGGCCGGAAATGAAAAAACCCGCCGAGGCGGGTCCTTTCACAGGGCAAGCGGGCCGAAGATTACTTCAGCTTCACTTCCTTGTACTCGACGTGCTTGCGAGCCTTGGGATCGAACTTCATGATCGCCATCTTCTCGGGCATCGTCTTCTTGTTCTTGGTGGTGGTGTAGAAGTGGCCGGTGCCCGCAGTGGACTCCAGCTTGATCTTTTCGCGTCCGCCTTTAGCCATGATCTATCTCCTTACACCTTGTCGCCACGGGCGCGCATCTCGGCCAGGACGACGTCGATGCCGTTCTTGTCGATGGTCCGCAGGGCGGCGTTGGTCAGGCGCAGGCGCACCCAACGGTTTTCGCTTTCGACCCAGAAACGGCGGCTCTGCAGGTTGGGCAGGAAACGACGCTTGGTCTTGTTGTTGGCGTGGGACACGTTGTTCCCCACCATCGGCTTCTTGCCGGTGACTTGGCATACACGGGCCATGATGGCTACCCCTGTGAGTGAATCGGTTCAGTAAAAGACGCGCTTTATATCACAGATGTTTTCGCCCGGTCAAAGCAAACCTTGCTCGGCAAAGGACAATCCGGCGTCGCCGGCGACCACGAAATGGTCGAGCACCCGGACGTCCACCAGGGCCAGGGCGGCCTTCAGTTGCTCGGTCAGCCAGCGGTCGGCCTGGGACGGCTCGGCGACGCCGGAGGGGTGGTTGTGGGCCAGGATCACCCCGGCGGCGTTGCGCGCCAGGGCCCGCTTGACCACCTCGCGCGGGTAGACCGAGGTCTGCGTGAGGGAGCCGCGGAACAGTTCCTCGGCGCCGATGACCCGGTTCTGGGCGTCCAGGAACACGACCATGAAGACCTCGTGCGCCAGGCCGGCCAGGCGCAGGCGCAGCCAGTCGCGCACCGCCGACGGCGAGGACAGGGCGTCGCGCTGGCGCATCTGCTCGGCGAGCGCGCGCCGGCTCATCTCGAGCACGGCCTGGAGCTGGGCGTACTTGGCGTCGCCCAGGCCGCGCACCCGGGTACAGGCCTGGCGGCCGGCCGAGAACAGGCCGTTCAGGCCCTGGAATTCCGCCAGCAGGTCGCGGGCCAGGTCGACCGCGCTCTTGCCGCGCACCCCGACCCGGAGAAAGATGGCCAGCAGTTCGGCATCGGAGAGCGCGCCGGCGCCTTCGGCGAGCAGGCGTTCGCGCGGCCGTTCGCCGGCCGGCCAATCGGTTATCGCCATGACAACCTCCCTTTTATTTAGAATGCAGTGGATTTTTACCGCGATACGGCCATGGAAACCACACTGAAAAGGATCGTCCTGGGGGTCACCGGCGGAGTCGCCGCCTACAAGGCGGCCGAACTGGCCAGGCGGCTGGTCAAGCGCGGCATCGAAGTGCAGACGGTGATGACCGGCGCGGCCGGCCATTTCGTCGGCGCCGCCACCTTCCAGGCCATCACCGGCCGACCGGTGTACGCCGACCTGTGGGACGCCCGGGTGGCCAACGGCATGGCCCATATCGACCTGTCGCGCGACGCCGACCTGATCCTGGTCGCACCGGCCTCGGCCGACTTCCTGGCCAAGCTGGCCGGCGGCCATGCCGACGACCTGCTCACCACCCTGTGCCTGGCGCGCGACTGTCCGCTCCTGCTGGCGCCGGCCATGAACCGGCAGATGTGGGAACACCCGGCCACCCAGCGCAACGTCGACCTGCTCGCCGGCGACGGCGTCGAACTGCTCGGCCCCGGCCACGGCGAACAGGCCTGCGGCGAGACCGGACCGGGCCGCATGCTGGAACCGGACGCGATCCTGGACGGCGTCGATGCCTACCTGCAGCCGAAGAGCCTGCGCGGGCTCCGGGTGCTGGTCACGGCCGGACCGACCTACGAGGCCATCGACGCGGTGCGCGGCATCACCAACCGTTCCTCGGGCAAGATGGGCTACGCGGTCGCCAAGGCGGCCGCCGCCGCGGGCGCCCGGGTCAGCCTGGTGACCGGCCCGACCGGCATCCCGGGCCCCGCCGTGGCCGAGACGGTGGCGGTCACCAGCGCCCAGCAGATGCTCGAGGCGGTCGAGGCGCGGGTCGACGAGGCCGACATATTCATCGCCGTCGCCGCCGTGGCCGATTACTACGTCCTCAACCCGTCCGAGAACAAGATCAAGAAGGACGCCCACATCCTCACCCTGGAACTGGCGCCCAACCCGGACATCCTGGCCAACGTCAGCAGCCTGGACAAACCGCCGTTCTGCGTCGGCTTCGCGGCCGAGAGCGAGAACCTGGAGGAATACGCGGAGCTGAAGCGGAAGCGCAAGCACCTGCCGCTGATCGTCGCCAACGACGCCACCAAGGCGATCGGCAGCGACGAAGTCGAACTGGTCCTGCTCGACGATGCCGGCCGCCACGTGCTCGCCCTGGCCGACAAGGCGACCCAGGCGCGCCGGCTGGTGGAACACGTCGCCCGCCTCTACAACGCCAACAACCCCTGATGCCAAGCGCCGCGACCGAACGCGGCGGACCGGAGAAAGCATGCACGTCGACCTGAAGATACTGGACCCGCGCGTCCGCGACCAACTGCCCCAATACGCCACCGCCGGCAGCGCCGGCCTCGACCTGCGCGCCTGTCTGGACCAGGCGCTGGTGCTCAACCCGGGCGAGACGCAGCTGATCCCGACCGGCCTGGCCATCCACCTCGCCGATCCCGGCTATGCGGCGATGATCCTGCCGCGCTCCGGCCTCGGCCACAAACACGGCGTCGTGCTCGGCAACCTGGTCGGCCTGATCGACTCGGACTACCAGGGCCAGCTCATGGTCTCGCTCTGGAACCGGGGCCAGGAACCGTTCACCATCCAGCCTTTCGAGCGCATCGCCCAGATGGTCATCGTCCCGGTCGTCCAGGCCCAGTTCACCGTCGTCGAGGAATTCGACGCCAGCGCGCGGGGCGACGGCGGCTTCGGCAGTACCGGCCAGCATTGATCCGGGGCCTCGCCCCGGCCAGACAACGATCGGAGGTCGCAATGAAGATACGTCTCGGCGTCGCCGTGCTCTGGCTCGGTCTCGTCGGCCTGGCCGGGTGCATGCCCAAATCCTTCGTCGATCCCGGCCTCTACCAGGGCGGTCTGAAGACCGCACCGCGGCTCGACACCCCGATTCCCGTCGAACTCCGCGTGCGCGGGTATACCCAGGGGAAGGAGAACGCCCGGGCCACCGAGTTCTGGACCCGGCAGATCACCAAGGCGCTCGACGACTCCCATGCCTTGGCGCCGAGCGCGTCGCCCGGTACGGCGCGGCATAAGTTGGCCGTGGACATGGACAACGTCGGCGACATGGGCACCGCGTTCGGCAAAGGCTTCATGACCGGCCTGACGCTCGGCCTGGTCGGCTCGACGGTGACCGACGGCTACGTCATGCGCGCCACCTTCAGCGGCCCCGACGGCGAGGCCAGCGAACACGAATACCGGCACGCCATCCATTCCATGATCGGCAATGCCGACCCGCCCCAAGGGGTGGCCACCATGTCGCCCATGGAAGCCGCGATCCAGGTCGTCGACGACCTGGTCGCACACCTGCTGCGCGACCTCAAGAGCGAGGGGCGGATTTGAAGGGCGGCACCGTCATGATGGCGCTCGGCTGGCTGCTGCTGGCCGGGATGATCTGGTGGGGATTCGACATCTATCTCAACCCCAACGCCCGCCTGGCCGAGGTCAGCGCAGCAACCGGCGAGGTGGTGCTCAAGCGCGGGCCGGACGGCCATTTCCGCGCCCCCGGGCGCATCGACGGCCAGCCCGTCGCCTTCCTGGTCGACACCGGCGCCACCGTGGTGGCGGTCCCGGCGGCCGTCGCCGAACGGCTCGGCCTGCACGCCGGCGTCGCCGAACGCGTGGTCACGGCGAACGGCACGGCGGTGGCCTACGCCACCCGGCTGACCGAGGTCGACCTGGGTGGCGCGCGAGCCGGGAACGTGCCGGCCGACATCGTTCCCGGCATGGCCGGCAACGAGGTACTGCTGGGGATGAGTTTCCTGGCGCGCTTCGAAATCACCATGAACGGCAACGCGATGAGCATCAGGCCACGCTGAGGGGATGCCGCCGGGCCGGCTGGCCGGCGCGGAGGCGGTGCGGTCAGCGGCGATCGTAGTTGTAGGGACGGGCGCCGCCGGTCTCCTCGCGGTCATGACGCTCGAACCGGATGTGCTGGCTCGCCTCGTTCAACCGGCGGTCGAGGTCGCGCAGTTCGTTCTGGCCCAGGCGGCCGTCGGCCAGGTATTGGCGTTCCTGGGTGCTGATCGCCAGGTGTTCGCGCAACAGGGACACCGCCTCGCGCATGGTCAGGTCACCCTTTTCCATGCCGGTCAGGATGCGTTGCATCTGGTTGTCCATGCGCTTGTCCAGGTCGGCGACGTTGTCGCGCATGTTGTTGTAGTAGCGGGGTTGGGCCTGGTTGGCCAGCCACGGGTTGCCGGGCTGATAGCCGTTGCCGTAGTAGCCGTTGTCGGCCTGGGCGGAGCCGGCCAGCACGGACAGCGAGGTCAGGCCGAGCAGGGCGATCGTCTTCCGTTTGCGGGACGCGTTCATGTCTTCTTCTCCTGGGTTCGATTCCTGGCACCGAACCATTCGGCGCCGGACGCTTCGCACTCTAGACCGGGAGTTGGACGAATCGTTGTCCAGCCTGTTGCTAAATGTAAGCAATTGTTAAAGGCGCCCGGCCCCGGGGCCGGGCGCCGGCTCAGCACTGTTCCCAGGGCAGGCCGTCGTGGCGCCAGCCGTTCAGGGTCGAGCGATGGTGCTGCTCGTCCAGTTCGCCCTCGAAACCGTACAGGACGTTGTAGACGTCGGTGAAACCGTGCCGCTCCAGGAACTCGCCCGCCTCGCGGGAACGATTGCCGGAGCGGCAGATCAGCACCACCGGCCGGTTGTGCGAGCCGGCGGCGCGGACCTCGCCCAGGAAGCGCGGATTGAGATCCCAGTTCTCACCCTCGTACCAGGGGATCAGCAGACTGTCCCTGGCATGGCCGACGAACAGGAATTCCCATTCCGAGCGGCAGTCGACGAAAACGGCATCGGGGGTGCTGGCGAGAAAGTCGTAGGTCTCGCGCGGGGTCAGATTCTTCATGGCGGTCTCCTCAAATTGGCGTTGGCAGGACGGTTCTATTCCGGCCTGCGGCGACATCGGAAACCCGGCATGGCGGCGACGAAGGGATACATGGCGATTCATGGACAACGGGACAGGCGCCCATTCTATTTAATTAACTTATATGCATAGAAATTTATTTTATTAATAACCCTCCCCGTAACACCGGGCCCCCTCCGGCCGGACCGGGCGGATTCGGCGCGCCGTGTACAATTCAATGCCTTGAGGCCTAATTTTCACATCATGTCCGACCGTTCCGCCGAACTGCTTGCCCTGGCCCGCCGCCGCATCCTGATCCTGGACGGCGCCATGGGCACCATGATCCAGCGCCACAAGCTGGCCGAGGCGGACTACCGTGGCGTGCGCTTCGCCGACTGGCCCAGCGACCTGCGCGGCAACAACGATCTCCTGCTCCTGACCCAGCCCGGGGTGATCCGCGAGATCCACGGCCAGTACCTGGCCGCCGGCGCCGACATCCTGGAGACCAACACCTTCAACGCCAACAGCATCTCCATGGCCGACTACGGCATGGAGGCCCTGGTGTTCGAACTCAACTACGAGGGCGCCCGCCTGGCCCGGGAGGTCGCCGACCAGTACTCGACCCCGGACCGGCCGCGCTTCGTCGCCGGCGTCCTCGGCCCCACCTCGCGCACCCTGTCCATCTCGCCCGACGTCAACGACCCCGGCTACCGCAACGTCTCCTGGGACGACCTGGTGGCCACCTATTACGATGCCACCGACGGCCTGGTGAAGGGCGGCGCCGACCTGATCCTGATCGAGACGGTGTTCGACACCCTGAACGCCAAGGCGGCGGTATTCGCGGTGAAGAAGTATTTCGACGAGGCCGGCCTGACCCGGCCGATCATGATCTCCGGCACCATCACCGACGCCTCCGGCCGCACCCTGTCGGGCCAGACCGCCGAGGCGTTCTGGAACTCCCTGCGCCACGCCGAGCCATTGTCGTTCGGCTTCAACTGCGCCCTGGGCGCCAAGGAATTGCGCCAGCACGTCGCCGACATGGCCGCCAAGGCCGATTGCCTGATTTCCGCCCATCCCAACGCCGGCCTGCCCAACGCCTTCGGCGGCTACGACGAAACCGCCGAACACATGGCCGCCGACATCCGGGAATGGGCCCAGAGCGGACTGCTGAACATCGTCGGCGGCTGCTGCGGCACCACCCCGGAGCACATCCGGGCCATCGCCGAGGCGGTCGCCGGCTTTGCCCCGAGGCCGATCCCGGCCATCGAGCCGGCCCTGCGCGTGTCCGGCCTGGAGCCGTTCAACGTCGGCGCAGGCGCCCTCTTCGTCAACGTCGGCGAGCGCGCCAACGTCACCGGTTCGGCCAAGTTCAAGCGGCTCATTCTCGAAGGCCAGTACGAGGCGGCCCTCGACATCTGCCGCAATCAGGTCGAGAACGGCGCCCAGGTCATCGACGTCAACATGGACGAGGCCATGCTGGACGGCGAGAAGGCCATGGTGCGCTTCCTCAACCTGATCGCCTCCGAGCCGGACATCGCCAAGGCGCCGATCATGATCGACTCCTCCAAGTGGGAGATCATCGAGGCCGGCCTGAAGTGCGTGCAGGGCAAGCCGATCATCAACTCCATCTCCATGAAGGAAGGCGAGGCCGCCTTCATCGAGAAGGCCCGACTGGCCCGCCGCTACGGCGCCGCGGTCATCGTCATGGCCTTCGACGAGCAGGGCCAGGCCGACACCTACGCCCGCAAGGTCGAGATCTGTTCCCGCGCCTACAAGCTGCTCACCGAGGTCCTGGACTTCCCGGCCGAGGACATCTGCTTCGACCCCAACATCTTCGCCATCGCCACCGGCATCGAGGAGCACGCCAACTACGCCGTCGACTTCATCGAGGCGACCCGCTGGATCCGCCAGCACCTGGCCCATGCCCACGTCTCCGGCGGCGTCTCCAACGTCTCCTTCTCGTTCCGCGGCAACGAGCCGGTGCGCGAGGCCATCCACACCGTGTTCCTCTACCACGCCATCCAGGCGGGCATGGACATGGGCATCGTCAATGCCGGCCAGCTGGGCGTCTACGACGAGATCGAGCCGGAACTGCGCAGCCGCGTCGAGGACGTGGTCCTCAACCGCCGCCCCGACGCCGGCGACCGCCTGGTGGAATTCGCCGAGACCGTGAAGGGCCAGGCCAAGGAGGCCAAGGAAGACCTGGCCTGGCGCGAGCTGCCGGTGCAGCAGCGCCTGGCCCACGCCCTGGTCAAGGGGATAACCCAATTCATCGAGGCCGACACCGAGGAGTGCCGGGTCGCCCTCGGCCACCCGGTCAAGGTCATCGAAGGCCCCCTCATGGACGGCATGAACGTCGTCGGCGACCTGTTCGGCGCCGGCAAGATGTTCCTGCCCCAGGTGGTGAAGTCGGCCCGCGTCATGAAGCAGGCCGTGGCCTACCTGACCCCCTACATCGAAGCCACCAAGTCCGAGGGCACCTCGGCCAAGGGCCGCATCCTGATGGCCACGGTGAAGGGCGACGTGCACGACATCGGCAAGAACATCGTCGGCGTGGTCCTCGGCTGCAACGCCTACGACGTCATCGACCTGGGCGTCATGGTGCCGGCCGACAAGATCCTGGCCACCGCCCAGGCCGAGAAGGTGGACATCATCGGCCTGTCCGGCCTGATCACGCCCTCGCTGGAGGAGATGAGCCACATCGCCAAGGAGATGCAGCGCCTGGGGCTCAAGCAGCCCCTGCTGATCGGCGGCGCCACCACCAGCCTGGCCCATACGGCGGTGAAGATCGACACCGGCTACGACGGCGCCGTGGTCTACGTGAAGGATGCCAGCCGCGCGGTCGGCGTCTGCACCCACCTGCTCTCGGATGAGCTCAAGGCCGACTTCGTCGCCCGGACCAAGGCCGAGTACGTCGAGGTGCGCGAGCGCCATGCCGCCCAGCGCGGCGAGAGCAAGCGGGTAACCCTGGCCGAGGCGCGCGCCAACGCCTTCAAGACCGACTGGGCCGGCTACGCCCCGCCGGTACCCGAGGCGCCCGGCATCCAGGTATTCAAGGAATACGACCTGGCCGAGCTGGCCCGGCACATCGACTGGACGCCCTTCTTCCAGGCCTGGGAACTGCACGGCCGCTATCCGAAGATCCTCGAGGACGCGACGGTCGGCGAGGAGGCCCGCAAGCTGTACGCCGACGCCCAGGCCATGCTGGCAAAGATGATCGCCGAACGCTGGGTCGAGGCCCGTGCCGTGGTCAGCCTGTTCCCGGCGAATCAAATCAACAGCGACGACATCGCCATCTACGCCGACGAGGGACGTGAGCGCCCACTCATGGTCTGGCACAACCTGCGCCAGCAGATGGCCCGGCCAGCCGGCCAGCCCAACTGGTGCCTGGCCGACTTCGTCGCCCCGGCCCCGGTGAAGGACTACCTGGGCGCCTTCGTGGTCACCGCCGGCATTAACGAGGACGCCCGGGTGAAGGCCTTCGAGGCCGCCCACGACGACTACTCGGCCATCCTGTTCAAGGCCCTGTGCGACCGCCTGGCCGAAGCCTACGCCGAGCATCTGCACCAGCGCGTGCGCACCGAGTTCTGGGGCTACGCCGGTGAGGAAGCGCTCACCAATGAGCAGTTAATCGGGGAGGAATACCGGGGCATCCGCCCCGCGCCCGGTTACCCAGCCTGCCCGGAGCACAGCGAGAAAGGCCCGTTGTTCGAGCTGCTGCATGTCCAGGAAAACATCGGCGTCAGCCTGACCGAGAACTACGCCATGCTGCCCATGGCCTCGGTATCCGGCTTCTACTTCAGCCACCCGGATTCGCGCTACTTCGCGGTCGCCAAGCTGGGCCGCGACCAGGTCGAGGACTATGCCCGCCGCAAGGGCTGGGACCTGGCCACGGCCGAGAAGTGGCTGGCACCCAACCTGGGCTACACGCCGGAATAGTGGCCCACCCGAACGAAAAGCAGTCTAGACTTTCTTCCGCGACACCATAGCCAATACTCGGAAACATTTCGATGAGCATCTGGGATTACCGCGCCAATTTCTCGTACGACGATCCGCTCGATCCGGATGACCCGCGCCGGGTTCATCTGAACGATGCGCGCGGCGATTACAGTCGCAAGCGTCTACTGCGCGAGTTGGGCATCGATGTCGCGGCCAACCGCCTGCGCGACATCCCATCGGGAAAATGCATACTGTTCGGCGGCCATCGCGGCTGCGGCAAGAGCACCGAACTGCGTGCCGTCGCCGCGAAGCTCGCCGGCCCCGAACGCTACTTCGTCGTCCAGATCGATGCCCTCAAGGCACTCGACATCAACAACCTGAGCTATGCCGACGTGGCGCTCTCCCTGGCGGAATCCCTCGCCAATGAAGCCGCCTCGGCCGGCATCGATGTCCCCGATGTCTTCCTGGACCCGTTGCGCAACTGGTTCCGCGAAGTCAACAAGGACACGGTCATCGAGACGGGCGCGAGCGCCGAACTCAAGGCTGGTGCCAAGGCCGAAAGCGGCCTGCCCTTCATCGGCAAGCTGTTCGCCAGCCTGACCACCGCGATCCGCAGCAACACCACCCACAAGACCGCGATCCGCGAGCGCGTACGCGACTCGTTCACCTCCCTGGCGGGTGCCTTCAACAAGCTGCTCGCCTATCTGCAGGAAGAGATAAGCAGACAAGACAAAGGCGTTTGCGTGATCTTCGTCGTCGACGGCACCGACCGCCTGCGCGGCAGCGAGGCCGACGCATTCTTCATCCGCGACATCCACCAGCTCAGGCAATTGCGCGCCAACTGCATCTACTGCGCCCCCATCAGCGTCCTCAACGAACAAGGCCAGATCGCCCAGAACTTCGACGCCATCATCCGCCTGCCCATGGTCAAGCTGGCCGACAAGGGCAAGGCGGACGACGCGGCGGACCGAATTCCGGTGGCGTGGGAGCGCATGCGCGAGTTCATCGACAAGCGACTGCCCCTGGACAACTTCGACGCCCCGGAGACCCGGGACCGCCTCATCGCCCATTCCGGCGGCCACCCGCGCGACCTGCTGCGTCTGGTGAATCTTTGCTTCCAGGACATCGACGAAGGGCCGATCACGCAGGCAGTCGCCGAGACCGCTGCGCGCCGGCTCGGCAATGAATACCGACGCCTGGTCCAGCCGGCCGACTTCCCCCTGCTGGTGGAGATAGATCGCGCCGCCCCCTCCTACGCCCCGGCCACCGACCAGACCCGGCGCCTGCTCTACGACCTGGTTCTGCTGGAGTACAACAGCTACTGGTGGCAGTCCCACCCGGCGGTGCGCGCCCTCGACGCCTACCAACTGGCCCGAGCCGCGGCTGAATACGGCTAACCCGTCGGCACTTCCAGCGCCCCCGCACCAATGAACCCTTCCGAGACCAGCGCAGAATTCGACGGCCGCCACAGCGGCGATTACCTGCGCCTGGCTCGGCTGCTCGAACGTGGCGGCGGATTCCAGCTCGTCATCGCCACCTACACATCCTTTGCCTACCGCCAGCAGTTGATCGAGCGTCTGGATGGCCCCCACGTGGGCTCGGCAATATACGAAATCCCGCCTGAAACCGCGCCGGCTGCGCTGATCGATCGGCTGAGCCAACTCGGCCAGGACCACCACCCGATCCACCTGCTCGGGCTTGAACCCTGGCTGCGCCTGGCCGGCCCTGACGCGCTGGCGGCGCTCAACTACCGCCGCGAACACCTGGCTGAAATCTTGCCGACCACCCTGGTGCTCTGGGTCGAGCCCACCACCGTGGCCACCCTCGCCGCCCAGGCCCCGGACCTGTGGGCATGGCGCACCGCGGTGCTCGACTTCAGCGATCTGCCCACAGCGCGGGAAGCGATCCATCACGAGCAGGTCTTTCTCGGCAACGCCGAACTAGCCGCCGTGGAAGAACGGCTGGCTGACATCCGCGCCCACCTCGCCCAGCGCCGGGAGACATCGGCGGCCGACGCGGAACTAATGATCGAGGCCAGCGACCTGGCGAGGCGGGTCGGCCGCCTGGATGCGGCCCTGGCCGACGCCGAGACCGCCCGCGACGCCTTCATCCGGCTGGACCACCCGCTCGGCCGCGCCTCGGCCCAGGGCCGGATCGCCGACATCCTCCAGGACCGCGGCCAGCTCGACGAGGCCCTGCGCATCCGCACCGAAGAGCAACTGCCGGTCTTTGAGCGCCTGGGCGACGTGCGCTCGAAGGCCGTCACCCAGGGCCAGATCGCCGACATCCTCCAGGACCGCGGCCAGCTCGACGAGGCCCTGCGCATCCGCACCGAAGAGCAACTGCCGGTCTTTGAGCGCCTGGGCGACGTGCGCTCGAAGGCCGTCACCCAGGGCAAGATCGCCGACATCCTCCAGGCCCGCGGCCAGCTCGACGAGGCCCTGCGCATCCGCACCGAAGAGGAACTGCCGGTCTATGAGCGCCTGGGCGACGTGCGCTCGAAGGCCGTCACCCAGGGCAAGATCGCCGACATCCTCCAGGACCGCGGCCAGCTCGACGAGGCCCTGCGCATCCGCACCGAAGAGCAACTGCCGGTCTTTGAGCGCCTGGGCGACGTGCGCTCGAAGGCCGTCACCCAGGGCCAGATCGCCGACATCCTCCAGGACCGCGGCCAGCTCGACGAGGCCCTGCGCATCCGCACCGAAGAGCAACTGCCGGTCTTTGAGCGCCTGGGCGACGTGCGCTCGAAGGCCGTCACCCAGGGCCAGATCGCCGACATCCTCCAGGACCGCGGCCAGCTCGACGAGGCCCTGCGCATCCGCACCGAAGAGGAACTGCCGGTCTATGAGCGCCTGGGCGACGTGCGCTCGAAGGCCGTCACCCAGGGCCAGATCGCCGACATCCTCCAGGCCCGCGGCCAGCTCGACGAGGCCCTGCGCATCCGCACCGAAGAGGAACTGCCGGTCTATGAGCGCCTGGGCGACGTGCGCGAGAAGGCCGTCACCCAGGGCAAGATCGCCGACATCCTCCAGGCCCGCGGCCAGCTCGACGAGGCCCTGCGCATCCGCACCGAAGAGGAACTGCCGGTCTATGAGCGCCTGGGCGACGTGCGCGAGAAGGCCGTCACCCAGGGCAAGATCGCCGACATCCTCCAGGCCCGCGGCCAGCTCGACGAGGCCCTGCGCATCCGCACCGAAGAGCAACTGCCGGTCTTTGAGCGCCTGGGCGACGTGCGCGAGAAGGCCGTCACCCAGGGCAAGATCGCCGACATCCTCCAGGCCCGCGGCCAGCTCGACGAGGCCCTGGCCTTGCAGCAGGAACGTCTCCCCGTGGCCGAGCACATGGGCGACATCGTCAGCCTTGCCCACATACTGTGGTCGCGCGCCCGGCTCCGGCTGCAACGAGGTGACCATGGACACGGCGGCGCCCTGGTGGATATCCGCGACGACCTGTCCCGCGCCTACGCCATCCTCCTCAAGGCGGGGCGGCCCGACGGCATCGGCGCGGTGGGTGAACTGCTCGCCCAGGTAATGATCGTGGCCGGCGCTGCAGACCAGGCGATACCGGTGCTGGATGCGGTAGAGCAGGCCTGGCAGACCCTCGGTAACGGTGCCGGACTGGGTCGGGTGGCCAGTCTCCGGGAACGGATCGGCAAGCCCGGCTGACGCCGACGACCGGCGACGCCCCGTTGCCGGGGTAGCGACTACGCCCTAGAATCGGTTGCACCAAGCGCAACCGGGAATTCCCATGAGCATCACCACCGTCGGCGTCAAGCTGGACGACGAGACCCGCCAGCGGCTCAAGACCGTGGCGGACGGGCTCGACCGCACCCCGCACTGGATCATCAAGACCGCCCTGGCCGAGTGGCTGGACCGCGAGGAGGCCGCGCTCAAGGAACGCCACGAAGACGAGGTCCGCTGGGCGCGCTACCAAGAGAGCGGCCAGGCCATCCCACAGGCACGTGTCATGCAATGGCTGGACGCGCTGGCGACGGGACGTAACGAAGCGTGCCCGAAGTAATCTGGCTACCCGAGGCCCTAGCCGACATCGAAAGACTGTACGCCTTCCTCGCCGACAAGAACCCCCAGGCCGCGCGCAATGCGGTGCTGTGCATCCAGGCCGCCGCACGGCAACTGGAAACCTTTCCGGAAATCGGCCGCCCCATGCGCGACGACAACCGGCGGCGCGAGGTCTTCGCCGCCTTTGGCGCCGGGGCCTATGTCCTGCGCTACCGATTGAACACTTCCGGCCAACCCGTGGTGATCCGCGTCTGGCATACCCGCGAATGGCGGGGAGATTGAGTACGCCATGAGCCTGCCATCCCTGTTCGCATCGAAAACCGAATTGCAGGAAGCCTTCGTCGCCGGCCTGGAACGCCAGCTCGCCGAACCCGGTCTGGGCACCTACATCCTGGTCCTGGCCAACGCCAGCTTCGACCCGGCCATCTGGCCGCTGCTCCGGGACGGCCTGGCACGCCGTTTCGCCGAACTGGCCGAGGAAGTGAGCGCCGGCTTGCGCGCCGGCCGCAAGCTGCATTATCCGGACGACGACCTCACGGTATTCCTGAAGCTGATGGCCATCGGCTTCGACGCCGTCTCGGGTACCGAGTGGCGCCGCGCCGGGCCGTGGGAGATCCAGTACAACCCGTTGCGCGCCCTGCGCCCGGCCCGCGCCAGCGGCCAGCCGGTCGCCGGCTGCACGCCGCCCGCCTTCAACCCGAACGGTTTCCAGTTCAACAAGCCGTTCCTCAAGCCGGAGATACTCTGGCAGGGCGAGTTGCGCCGGCATCCGATCCGCCTGCTCTACAACAAGTTCCCCTTTGCCGACCTGCACGGCCTCCTGGTACCGGAGCCGGACCGGCAACTGCCGCAGCGCCTGAGCCAGGACTGGCACCTCTACATGTGGCATCTGGCGACCGAGCTGGGCGCCGGCCTGCCCGGCTTCGGCATCGCCTACAACAGCTACGGCGGCCAGGCCTCGGTGAACCACCTGCACTTCCAGACCTTCGTGCGCGGGACGCCGCTGCCGGTCGCGGAACCGGGTTGGCGCCACAACGGCGGCACGCTGGACTACCCGCTGCCTTGCCGGACCTTCGATTCCGCCCTCGAGGCGTGGTTCCACATCGAGGGCCTGCACGGCCGCGACCAGCCCTACAACCTGGTCTATGCCGGCGACCGCGTCCACTGCCTGGCGCGCCGCCCCCAGGGCAGCCTCACCGCCGCGCCCTGGAGCGCCGGCCACGCCTGGTACGAGATGGCCGGCGGGGTGACCACGTTCAACCGGGACGACTACGCCAGCCTGGACGACGCAACGGTCGCCGACGAACTTTCCCGCCTGGCACCGGTCGAGCTTCAAACCTCGTAAACGCTCTTCCTTTCGGCCTGGCAGCGTGGCATTGTTGGCCTTGAATATCGACAAGACGGCCCGGCACGGCATCTCATGAAGTCCTTCCTCCATCACCTGTATCACTACGCCGCTTATGTCGTCGGCGGCGCCGTGATCGCGGTGTCGGTGATCGCCCTGCTCCTGCGCTTCCTGATCATGCCGGACATCGTCAGCTACAAGGCCGACATCGAGGCGGCCGCCAGCCGGGCCGTGCGCGCGCAGATCCGCATCGCCGACATCCAGGCCGACTGGTGGCACCTGAATCCGCGCGTCAGCCTGCGCGGCCTCACCCTGGCGCCGCCCGGCCAGCCGGTCACCCTGAGCCTGGCGCGCGTGGACGCGACCCTGTCCTGGCTCAGCCTGGCCCTCCTGGAACCGCACCTGAGCCGGCTCGACATCCAGCAGGCCAGCCTCGAGATCCGCCGCGACGCGACCGGCAAGCTGTTCGTCGCCGGCCTGCCGGTCGACAGCCAGGGCACGCCCAACCCCTTCCCCGACTGGCTGCTGCGCCAGAAGGAAGTGACCCTCTCGGACGGCCGCCTGATCTGGCTCGACGAGATGCGCGGCGCCCCGCCGCTGGCCCTGGAGCACGTCAACCTGCTGGTCGAGAACCTGTTCGGCCGGCACCGCTTCGGCCTGGTCGCCGAGCCACCGGCCGAGGCCGGCCGCCACCTCGACCTGCGCGGCGAACTGCGCGGCGGCTCGGTACACGACATCGCCTCCTGGTCCGGCCGCCTGTACGCCACGTTGCAGGGTGCCTCGGCGACCGGTCTGACCAAGTGGTCGCCGTGGTCGCAGTCGGCCGTGCGCCGCAGTACCGGCGACCTGCGCTTCTGGATGGACGTCGGCGGTGGCCAGATCAAGGGGGTGGTCGGCGACGTCGCCATGCGCGGGGTGGCCGTCTCGCTCGCCGACGAGTTGCCGGACATGGTGTTCGACCAGGTCAGCGGCCGGATGGGCTGGCAACGCAAAGGCGCCGAACAGACCTATTTCGTCGAGAAGCTGGTCTTCGTCACCCCGGACGGCCATAGCGCCGAGCCCCCCAGCGTGCGGGTGACCGTGAAGCCGACGGCGGCCGGCAAGGTGGAAACCGCCAAGATCGAGGCCGACAGCCTGCGCCTCGAGGCACTCACCGCGCTGTCCGGCTCCCTGCCGCTGCCCAAGCCGGCGCACGACTGGATCGCCGACTTCAACCCGCGCGGCTTCGTCGAGCACATGGCGTTCGACTGGCTGGGCAAGCAGGATTTCCACGTCCAGGCCCGCTTCCGCGAGGGCGGCCTGAACGCCGGCGCCACCCTGCCCGGCTTCTCCGGCCTGTCCGGCGAGATCGACGCCGACCCGCGCCAGGGCCGGGTCCAGCTCAACAGCCAGGCGTTCCATTTCGTCCTCGACCGGGTCTTCCGGCAGCCGCTCGACTTCAACCGCTTCGACGCCGAACTATCCTGGAACGGGGTGGCCGAAGGCGGCTACCACTTCAAGCTGGTCAGTGCCGACCTCGGCAACGCCGACCTCGACGGCCACGCCGAAGGCGAACTCACCTGGCGCCCCGGCCAGGCCCCGGTCATCGACATGACCGCCCACCTCAGCCGGGGCAACGGCAACGCCGTCTGGCGCTACCTGCCGCGGACGGTCAGCGACGACGCCTACACCTGGGTGAAGGACAGCATCAGCGCCGGCGTCTCGCCGGATACCCGGCTGGTGCTGCGCGGTCCCCTCGACCGCTTCCCGTTCGACCAGGGCGGCGGCCAGTTCCAGGTCGACGTGCAGATGCGCAACGCCGTCCTCGACTATGCGCCGGGCTGGCCGCACATCACCGGCATCAACGGCCTGCTCACCTTCAAGGACAAGGGCATGCACATCGTCGTCGAGAACGGCGACATCCTCGGCGCGCGCCTCGGCAAGGTGCGCGCCGACATCCCCGACCTGCACCACGCCCATGAGGAATTCCTGGTCGTCGACGGCCTCGCCAGCGGCGCCACGCCGGCGTTCCTCGACTTCGTCCGGCAAAGCCCGGTCAACGAACACAGCGGCCATTTCGTCGACACCCTGAACGCGACCGGGCGTACCGACCTGCACCTGCACCTCGACATGCCGCTGCGCCACGTCGCCGACACCCGGGTCGCCGGACGCATCACCCTGACCGACAACCAGGTCCAGCTGGGCGGCAAGCTGCCCTCCTTGAGCCGGGTCAACGGCAACCTGGGCTTCACCGGCGAGTGGATACGCGGCAACGCCATCAGCGCCCAGATGTTCGGCCAGCCGGTCAGCGTCAGCCTGGCCAGCGAAACCGGCGGCAAGGTGCGGGCCACCGCCAAGGGCAGCCTGAGCGCCGCGACCCTGGCGCAATGGTTGCCGGCCACGCTGGCGAAGCGCATCAGCGGCACCACCCAGGCACAGGCCGAGGTGACCTTGCGCCAGCACGAGATGACGATCGACCTGAAATCCGATCTGGCCGGGCTCGCCATCGACCTGCCGGCGCCGATCGGCAAGCGCGCCGACCTGGCCGTGCCGACCAGCATCAGCGGGCACGACAGCGAACGCCAGCCCACCGTACTCAACTTCCGCTATGGGGCCCTGCTGTCCGGCGCCATGGCGCTGCCCGAGCAGGGCGCCGCCCGTCTCGGCGTCACCTTCGGCGGCGACCAGGCAAGCCTGCCCAAGGAACCGGGGCTGTTCGTCCAGGGCAGCCTGCGTCAACTCGACCTCGACGCCTGGCGTGCGCTCGACCTCAAGGGCGACTCGGGCGACGCCGACAGCCTGCCGGTCCGGGACATCAGCCTGAGCTTCAACGAACTCAAGGCGTTCGGGCGCCGCGTGCGCGAGATTCACGTGCGCGCCCACCCGGAGAAGGCCACCTGGCACGTCAAGCTGGCCGGCCAGAACATGATGGGCGAGGTGGAATACGGCCCCCGCCCCGACCAGCCGGGCAGCCGCTTCGCCGGCCGCTTCAGCAAGCTGGCCATCCCCGAAGAGGAGAGCGTGCCGGGCACGACCGCGCAGGACCCGTCCGAGCTGCCGGCCGAAGTCGACCTGAACGCCCAGTCGTTCAGCATCCGGGGCCATGACCTGGGCAGCCTGAACCTGTCCTTCCGGGTCGAGAAGAACGGCCTGCGCATCGACGCCCTGAAGCTGAACAACCCGGACGGCCGGCTCGAAAGCGGCGGCTGGCTGTCGGCCTCGCCCCTGCGTACCACCGAGCTCGATCTCAAGGTCAACTCCGGTAACCTGGGCAAGCTCATGAAACGCCTGGGCTACACCGAGGCGGTCAAGGGCGGCGAACTGGCGGTGGCCGGCAAGCTGACCTGGCTCGGCCGCCCGGAGGACTTCGCCATCGGCTTGCTCGGCGGCCACCTCGACGTCAACGTCAAGAACGGTCGCTTCACCCAGCTCGACCCGGGCGCCGGCAAGCTGCTCGGCATCCTCAGCCTGCAGGCGCTGCCGCGCCGCATCGTCCTCGACTTCCGCGACGTCTTCTCGGAGGGCTTCGCTTTCGACGAGATCAAGGGCGACGTCTACCTCGAACGCGGGGTCGGCTATCTGCCCGGCCTGAGCATCAACGGCCCGGCCGCCAAGATCCAGATGAACGGCAAGATCGACCTGGTCCGGGAAGGCCAGGAACTGCGCCTGACCATCCAGCCGCGCCTGGACGAGGGCGTCGCGGTCGGCGCCGGCCTGCTGGGCGGCCCCGCGGTGGCCGTGGGCGCCTACGTGGCGGCCAAGATACTCAAGGACCCGTTCGCCAAGGCGGCGAGTTTCGAATACATGGTCACGGGCAGCTGGGACGACCCCAAGGTCAAGAAGCTGCCGCGCAACGGTCCGGCGGCGCCCGCCGCGGCGCTGCCGGGCCCGACCCCCGGCAGCGCGCCCTGACGCGGCCTTTCCCACGGCCCGGGACGCGCCGGGCTGCCGCAGCGGCGTGCCGTTGTGTTAAGTTTCGGGGACGTACTCAGCATTGGATGACATCGTGACCCGCAAACCCAGTTCCAGCTTCGCAAAACCGCGCCGCCATGCCGTCCCGAAGGCCGAAAAGGAGGCCGGCGGCATCGTCCGCGTCGCCGCCATCCAGATGGCGTCCGGCCCGAGCGTGCCGGCCAACCTGGCCGAGGCCGGGCGGCTGGTGGAGATCGCCGCCGGCGCCGGCGCCAAGCTGGTCGTGCTGCCCGAGAATTTCGCCCTCATGGGCCTCAAGGAAACCGACAAGATCGCCGTGCGCGAGCACCCCGGCAAGGGGCCGATCCAGAAGTTCCTCGCCGCCCAGGCCAAGAAGCACGGCATCTGGCTGGTCGGCGGCTCGGTGCCGATGGAATGCGACCACCCGGGCAAGATCTACAACGCCTGCCTGGTCTATGACGACAAGGGCAAGCTGGTGGCCCGCTACAACAAGATCCACCTGTTCGGCCTCGACCTCGGCAACGAGCACTACCACGAGGAAGCCACCATCGCCGCCGGCGACACGGTCGTGGTGGTGGACAGCCCGTTCGGGCGCATCGGCCTGTCGATCTGCTACGACCTGCGCTTCCCCGAGCTCTACCGCGCCATGGGCGACGTCGACGTCATCCTGGTCCCGGCCGCCTTCACGGCGACCACCGGCAAGGCCCACTTCGAGACCCTGGTACGCGCCCGCGCCATCGAGAACCTGGCCTACGTGGTCGCGCCGGCCCAGGGCGGTTACCACCTGTCCGGCCGGGAAACCCACGGCGATACCATGATCGTCGACCCCTGGGGCAACGTGCTCGACCGCCTGCCGCGCGGTTCCGGCGTCGTCGTCGCCGGCATCAACCGGGCCTACCAGACCAGCCTGCGCCAGAGCCTGCCCGCCCTCAAGCACCGTACCCTGGACTGTACCCAGGGCGTCAAGATCGAGGTGATCCAGGCATGAGCACCATGGACCCCGCACTCGACACTTCCACCGCCACCCTGCTGGCGCCGAACGGCCTCGACGACGGCAAGCTCGACACCGCCATGGGCTGGCTGGCCAGCCATCGCCTGGACGACGCCGACCTGTACTTCCAATACTCCCGTTCCGAGGCCTGGAGCCTGGAGGAAGGCCGGGTCAAGTCGGGCAGCTTCAACATCGACCAGGGCGTCGGCGTACGCGCCGTGTCCGGCGAAAAGACCGCCTTCGCCTATTCCGACGACATCAGCCTGCCGGCCCTGGAACAGGCCATCCGGGCCGCCCGGGCGATCACCGCCATCGGCGCCGACGGCCGCGCCGCAGCCGGCAATGCCGTTTCCGGACGCAAGCTGTATGCGCCGCTCGACCCCATCGCCAGCCTGGCGGAGGCCGACAAGGTCGCCCTCCTGCACCGGCTCGAGGACTACGCCCGCAAGCTCGACCCGCGCGTGACCCAGGTCATGGCCAGCCTGGCCGGCGAATACGAGGTCGTCCACATCGCCCGCCTGGACGGCCGCCGGGCCGCCGACGTGCGGCCGCTGGTGCGCGTCTCGCTGCAGGTCATCGTCGAACAGGACGGTCGCCGCGAGCAGGGCTCGGCGGGCGGCGGCGGCCGCTTCGACTACGCCTATTTCACCGATGCCGTGCTCAAGGACTACGCCGGACAGGCGGTCCACCAGGCCCTCACCAACCTGGACGCCAAGCCCGCCCCGGCCGGCACCATGACGGTGGTGCTCGGCTCCGGCTGGCCCGGCATCCTGCTGCACGAAGCCATCGGGCACGGCCTGGAAGGCGATTTCAACCGCAAGGGCAGCTCGGCGTTCTCCGGCCGCATCGGCCAGCGCGTCGCCGCCCAGGGCGTCACGGTGGTGGACGACGGCAGCATCCCGGATCGGCGCGGCTCGCTCAACATCGACGACGAAGGCACGCCGACCCAGTGCACCACCCTGATCGAGGACGGCATCCTGCGCGGCTACATGCAGGACAGCCTGAACGCCCGCCTCATGGGCATGGCGCCCACCGGCAACGCCCGGCGCGAGTCGTTCGCCCACCTGCCCATGCCGCGCATGACCAACACCTGCATGCTGGCCGGCGACAAGGACCCGCAGGAGATCATCGCCTCGGTCAAGAACGGCCTCTACGCGGTCAACTTCGGCGGCGGCCAGGTCGACATCACGAGCGGCAAGTTCGTCTTCTCGGCCGCCGAGGCATGGATGATCGAGGATGGCAAGCTGACCTATCCGGTCAAGGGCGCCACCCTGATCGGCAACGGCCCCGACGTGCTCACCCGGGTGACCATGATCGGCAACGACATGCGCCTCGACCCGGGCGTCGGCACCTGCGGCAAGGAAGGCCAGAGCGTGCCGGTCGGGGTCGGCCAGCCCACCCTGCGCGTCGACGGCCTGACGGTGGGCGGAACGCATTAGGGAGCCAACGCGCTGAGCCCGCAGGTGCGGACTTGTCACCACTGACTTGAGGCTGGCGCGTCATCCCGACGTGCCGGCCATTTCCGAGCCCTATCCGTTTGCCAGCAAACCGGAGCGATACAGCGATATCGCCGCCCAAGCCAATGCCGCCAGGCCCAACCTTCCCCAGTCCCCGGTTTGTGTCCTCCCCAGTAGCGCCCGGTAGAGGTAAAAGAAAATCACCAGCCCCAGCGCCAATTGAAGAAGATGCAGCATAGCCCCTCCCTTTGTCATGGGCCCGATCGGCGGGCCATCGGGCGAGGCAACACCCGCCTGCTCCGACCAAGCCTCCTATTGCACGGAAAAACGCCTCTTGCTCCGGGCCCAGCTACGCTCCATAGCGGCTTGCACGACGCCGGTCAGTCCGGCGGAACGTCTCCGTCCCAGGGCAGGCCATTGCCCTCGGCCGGCAGCGCGGCCGCGTAACAGCCGTCCAGGTCGGCCGCCGCCAGGGCGACGACGTCGCCGTCCAGCTTGCCCTCGTCGCGCATCTTCTCCAGCATGCCGAGCACTTCCGCAGGATGCATGCCCTTGCGGTAGGGGCGGTCCTGGGCCAGGGCCTGGAACACGTCGGCCACGGCGATGATGCGCGCCTCGGTGGGCAACCGGCTGGCGCTGTACTGGAACGGATAGCCGTCGCCGATCAGGGTCTCGTGATGGCAACCGGCCCATTCCGCGATCTCTTCCAGGCCGCGGATGCGATGCAGGATGCGGTAGGTGTCGTAGCTGTGCCGGTGCATGATGGCGCGCCCGTCGGCGTCGAGCGGGCCGTTCGATTCCAGTATCTCGTCCGGCACCCCGAGCTTGCCCAGGTCGTGCAACAGGCCGGCGATCTCGATCTGGCCGATCCGCTGGTCGGGCAGCTCGGCCGCCCTGGCCAGGTGGACGGCCAGTTGGGCCACGCCGCGCGAATGCTCGTAGGTGTAGGGGCTCTTGGCGTCGACGATGTGGGCGAAGACCTTGGCCAGGTCGTGCAGGTCCTGGGCATTGTCGATGCGCGGCGCGGTCGGGTTCTCGAAATTGGTCACGTAGTCCGCCACGTCGAGCGGGTCGAGGGCCAGCCAGAATGCCTCGCCGCGCGAGCAGTCGAGGAAGGCGTCGACGAGATCGGGGGCGAAGAAGCGGCCGGACAGGGCGGCCAGCTTGTCCCGGATGCGCCAGAAGCAGGCCTGGTCGCCGGCCGCCCGGAATTGCGCGAGCAAGGCGTCGGCACGGTCTACCAGATAGATGAGGTTGCTCATCCGGGCCGTGGCCTCGTCGACGCCGGGGTTGCGGCCGAGGCCATCCCAGTGGCTGTGGTGCCAGCGGATCACCGGCGCCAGATGCGCCAACGGCCGCACCGAGCGCAAATAGGCGGCGCCCACCCTGCAGTGACGTTCCGAACCATCCCAGTCCAACTCGGTGACCAGCTTGGTATGCACCCGGGTGGAGGAGACGCCGCAGTCGTGCAGCAGGGAGGCGTGGAACAGGTCGGCCATCGCCCGGTCGTCCCAGCCCAGGCGGCGGGCGGTTTCGGTCGCCATGCAGGCGACCCGCTCGCCGTGCTGACGTTCGTCCACCCCCACCAGATTGAGCGCCTCGGTCAGGCAACAGATGGCTTCGCGCAAATCGACGTGCAGGCCGGACTCGGGCACGTCCAGGGTCGGGACATTCATGTCAGCTCCTAGCTTTCTTCCGGTTATAGCCCAGCGCCGTGCCGAATGAACGGCCAAGGGCCTACCGCACGGCGGGTTCCAGCAACCGTACGGCGGTCATGACCACCGCCGGCTCGGGCACGTCGGACTCGAACGGGCCGGCCGCGCCGGTGGCCAGGGCGGCGATCCGGTCCACCACCTCGCGGCCGCGCACGACGCGGCCGAACACCGCGTAGCCGTAGCCGCGGACGTCTGCGGAGCGGTAGTTCAGGAAGGCGTTGTCGGCGACGTTGATGAAGAACTGCGCGGTGGCCGAATGGGGGTCGCCGGTACGCGCCATGGCGACCGTGTAGCGTTCGTTGCCGAGGCCGTTCGCGGCCTCGTTGCGGATCGGCGCGCGCGTCGCCTTCTTGCGCAAGGCCTGGTCGTAGCCGCCGCCCTGGATCATGAAGCCGGCGATGACGCGGTGGAACACGGTGCCGTCGTACTGCCCGGCACGCACGTAGTCGAGGAAATTGCGCACCGTCTCGGGCGCCTTGTCCGGGTAGAGTTCCACGGTCACGGCGCCCAGGTTGGTCCGGATCTCGACCTCCGGGTTGCCCGCCTGGGCGAGACCGGCGGCGAACAGGGCAAGGATGGCGAACAGCGTCTTCAACATCGGGCAACCTCGGGTTCGGGAAAAGCCGCATTATCGCCGGATGGCTGAAATCCTTGTCGCTTCGTCGTCGCGTCTGATAGCATCCCGCCATGGCTTCCGTTCGCAACCGCTTCTTCCGATTTTATTTCTATCCCACGCCACTGGCGGTCGGGAGAGGCTGACGTGAACTGATTTGCGCCGAATTCCCCGAAAACCGCCAGGGCTCCTGGCGGTTTTTGTTTTGGGGTCCTGGCATTGCAATAGGAGATTGACCATGGCGGGTTTCCGCACCGACGACACCCGGATCGAGCAAAGCGACGAACTGCTCGCCCCGATGCAGATCATGCGCGAACTGAAGGCGAGCGACGACGCGCTCAAGACCACCTTCATCGCGCGTTCCGAGATCCACGACGTCCTGCGTGGCGCCGACGACCGCCTGGTGGCGGTGGTCGGCCCCTGCTCCATCCACGACCCCGCGGCCGCCATGGACTACGCCCGCCGCCTCAAGCCGGTGGCCGACGCGCTGCGCGAGGAGCTGGTGATCGTGATGCGGGTCTACTTCGAGAAGCCGCGCACCACGGTGGGCTGGAAGGGGCTGATCAACGACCCGCACCTGAACGAGAGCTTCGACATCAACGAAGGCCTGCGCCTGGCCCGCAAGCTGCTGCTCGAGATCAACGAGCTCGGCCTGCCCTGCGGCACGGAATTCCTCGACCTGATCTCGCCCCAGTACATCGCCGACCTGGTCGCCTGGGGCGCCATCGGCGCCCGCACCACCGAATCCCAGTCGCATCGCCAGCTCGCCTCCGGGCTGTCCTGTCCGGTCGGCTTCAAGAACGGCACCGACGGCAACCTGAAGATCGCCGTCGACGCCATCAAGGCGGCCTCCTCGCACCATCACTTCGTGTCGATCACCAAGTCCGGCCACGTCGCCGTATTCAAGACGGCCGGCAACGAGGACTGCCACGTCATCCTGCGCGGCGGCAAGCAGCCGAACTACGACGCCGCCAGCGTCGAAACGGCCTGCCAGCAGCTCGCCGGCGCCGGCCTGCGCCCGCAGGTGATGATCGACTTCTCGCACGCCAACTCGAGCAAGCAGTACCAGCGCCAGGTGGACGTCGGCCGCGACGTCGCCAGCCAGATCGCCGGCGGCGAGACGCGCATCGCCGGGGTGATGATCGAGAGCCACATCAACCCGGGCCGCCAGGAGATCGTGCCGGACAAGACGCTCGCCTACGGCGTCTCGGTCACCGACGCCTGCCTGGGCTGGGACGACACCGTGCCGCTCCTGCACGAACTGGCCCAGGCCGTGCGCCTGCGCCGCGTCTCGGCGCCGGCGGACGAACAGTAACCGAAGCCGGCGAAGTGGGTTAGAATGCGCCGTGGCGGGTCTCCCCGCATGGCTACGCCGTGAACCTGGTCAGGTCCGGAAGGAAGCAGCCACAGCGGAAGATGCCAGTGCCGGGGGTCGGGCTCGCCACCCTCTCCACCATGGAGAGCGTACCTGAGGAGACACAGGGATGAGACACAGCGCAATCGCCTTCTTGTTCGCCGGTCTGGCGGCCGCTGCCACGCCCGCCGGCGCGGTGGACGGTTACGTCGTGGCCGTCGGCGGTGCCGACGACACCCAGTCCCTGCGGGTCGGCATGATCCGGCAGTGGAACGACCAGTGGTTCAACGAAGGCCACTGGCACATGACCGGCTACTGGGAAGGCACCCTCGGTTACCTCAACAGCGACGGCCACAACGGCAAGAGCGCCGCCGACGCCAGCTTCGCGCCGGTGTTCCGCCTGCGTCCGAACGCCATGGGCGGCGCCCAGCCCTATTGGGACCTCGCCCTCAGCCTGCACCTGCTCAGCACCCGCAAACTCGACGACCGCCACGACCTCGGCAGCGCCCTGCAGGTCGCCCCCCTGGTCGGCCTCGGCGTCACCTTCGGCGGCAAGAGCCAGTACGACCTCGGCTACCGCTTCCAGCACCTGACCAACCTCGGGCTCAAGGAACCCGACGACGGCCTCAACCTGCATCAGGTCCGCCTGACCTACCTTTATTGACGCCGGGAGCCGGTTCCGGCTCTGATAAAATCCGGCCATGAGTTACCAGGTCCTCGCCCGCAAGTGGCGACCGAAGTCCTTCGCCGAACTGGTCGGCCAGGAACACGTCGTGCGCGCCCTCTCCAACGCCCTCGAACAGGGCCGGCTGCACCACGCCTACCTGTTCACCGGCACCCGTGGCGTCGGCAAGACCACCCTGGCGCGCATCCTGGCGCGCTGCCTGAACTGCGACACCGGCGTCTCCTCGACGCCCTGCGGCGTCTGCCCCGCCTGCCGGCAGATCGAGGCGGGCCGCTTCGTCGACCTGATCGAGATCGACGCCGCCTCCTACACCGGCGTCGACAACATGCGCGAGGTGCTGGAAAACGCCCAGTACGCGCCCACGTCCGGCCGCTACAAGGTCTACATCATCGACGAAGTGCACATGCTTTCGAAGAGCGCCTTCAACGCCATGCTGAAGACCCTCGAGGAGCCGCCCGAGCACGTCGTCTTCGTGCTCGCCACCACCGACCCGCAGAAGGTGCCGGTCACCGTGCTGTCGCGCTGCCTGCAATTCAACCTCAAGCAGATGCCGCCCGGCCACGTCGCCGGGCACCTGCGCCGGGTGCTGGAAAGCGAGGGCATCCCCTACGAACCGGGCGCGCTCAACCTGCTCGCCCGCGCCGCCGCCGGCAGCATGCGCGACGCCCTCTCGCTCACCGACCAGGCCATTGCCTACGGCAGCGGCCGCATCGAGGAACAGCAGACCCGCGACATGCTGGGAACGGTCGACCAGGCCTACCTGTTCCCGCTCCTGGAAGCCCTGGCCGATGCCGACGGCCCGCGCCTGATGCGCGAGGCCGAGGCGATCGCCGAGCGCAGCCTGGCCTTCGACGCCGCCCTTCAGGACCTGGCCCTGCTCCTGCAGCAGATCGCCCTGGCCCAGACGGTGCCGGAAGCGGTCGCCGAGGACGTGCCGGAGCGGACCCGGCTGTTCGATCTGGCCGGCCGCATCGAGCCGGAGACGGTGCAGCTCTACTACCAGATCGCCGCCGTCGGCCGGCGCGACCTGGAACTGGCACCGGACGAATATGCCGGCTTCAGCATGACGCTGCTGCGCATGCTGGCCTTCGCGCCCGGCCGGAGCTTCGGCCAGCCGGCCCGCGCCACCGGCCCGACGACGGCGGCAGCGGACTCGCGGGCGCCGGATCCGCGCCCGGCACGTGCGGCCGCCCCCCCGCCAGTGCCCCGGCGGCCCGCGCGGAACCCCGCCCGGTCCCGGCGGGCAAGCCGGCCGGTTTCGACGGCGACTGGTTCGCACTCAGCCGGCGCCTGAGCGGCGGCATCAAGATGCTGGCCGCCCATTGCGAGCTGGCCGGCCACGACGGCGATGTCCTGCGCCTGCGCCTGCCGGGCGACAAGAAGAGCCTGCTCGACAGCCTGGGCGACAAGCTCAAGGCCGCCTTGCGCGAACTGCTCGGCCCGGCGACGCGCATCGAGTTCGAACTCGGCGAGACCTCCGGCGACGCCCCCGCCGAGATCGTCGCCCGCCAGCGCGCCGAGCGCCAGGCCGAAGCCGAGACGGCGATCATGGACGACCCCTTCGTACAGACCATGGTGCGCGATTTCGACGCCACCGTGACCAACATCAAACCCATCGGAGAACCCACGCAATGATCAAAGGCGGAATCGGCAACCTCATGAAGCAGGCCCAGCTGATGCAGGAGAACCTGCAGAAGGCCCAGGCCCAGATCGCCGAACTGGAAGTGGAAGGCCAGTCCGGCGCCGGCCTGGTCAAGGTCACCATGACCGGCAAGCACGACGTGCGCCGGGTCAGCATCGACGCCTCCCTGATGGGCGACGACAAGGACATGCTGGAGGACCTGGTCGCCGCCGCGGTCAACGACGCCGTGCGCAAGGTGGAAAGCGTGACCCAGGAGAAGATGTCCTCGGTGACCGCCGGCATGCCGCTGCCGCCCGGGATGAAACTGCCGTTCTAAGCGCGCGGTGACGCCGGCCTCCCTCGCCAACCTGATCGACGCCCTGCGCGTCCTGCCCGGCGTCGGCCCCAAGTCGGCGGCGCGCATGGCCTATCACCTGCTGCAGCGCGACCGGACCGGCGCCGCCCGCCTGGCGGCCGGGCTCGCCGCCGCGCTCGACAACCTGCGGTCCTGCGCACGCTGCAACAACTACAGCGAGGCCGAGGTCTGCGACAACTGCGCCGACCCGCGCCGCGACCCCCGTCTGCTCTGCGTGGTCGAGATGCCGGTGGACCTGAACCGGATGGAGGAGACGCACGCCTACAAGGGTCTCTACTTCGTCCTCATGGGCCGCCTCTCCCCGCTCGACGGCGTCGGCCCCCGCGAGATCGGCCTCGACCGCCTGCTCAGGCGGGCCCAGGACGGCGTCACGGAAGAGGTGATCCTGGCCACCAACTTCACCGTCGAAGGCGAGGCCACTGCCCACTACCTGGGCGAACTGCTCAAGGCCAAGGGCCTCAAGGTCACCCGCATGGCGCGCGGCCTGCCGGCCGGGGGCGAACTCGAGCACGTCGACGCCATGACCGTGGCGCAGGCCTTCCTGGACCGCAAGCCGATATGAGCGACGGCAACCGCCGCGGCGACGACGACGACGAGGTCGCCAGCGCCCGCCAGCTCCTCGCCGACCTGTCCAAGGCGCGCGACTTCCCGGCCCTGTCGCAGGTGATCAGCAAGGTCAACCATATCGCCAGCTCGGAAACCAGCCGCACCGACGACCTGACCGAGTCGATACTCAAGGACGTCGCCCTGACCAACAAGCTGCTCCGGGTGGTCAACTCGGTGAACTACAAGCAGCGCGGTGCGGGCGCCGTGAGCACGGTGTCGCGCGCCATCGTCATCCTCGGCTACGACGTCGTGCGCGACACCGCCCTGTCACTGATGCTGTTCGACCACCTGGCCAACCATGCCCAGGCCGACGAGCTCAAGGCCGAGGCGGTGGAGAGCTTCTACTGCGGCCTGCTCGGCCGTGCCCTGGCCGCCCGCTCGGGCCTGCGCGACAACGAGGAAGTGCTGATCTGCTCGCTGTTCCGCAACCTCGGCCGCATGATGTGCCGGCTGCATTTCTACGACAAGAGCAAGGAAGTCGAGGCCCTGATCGCCGAACAGGGCCTGAGCGAGGCCGCGGCCTCGCGCCGGGTGTTCGGCATCGCCTACGACGACTTCGGCCAGGCCATCGGCCGCCATTGGCACCTGCCCAACAACCTGCTCCAGGGCATGGCGCCGTTGCCGCCCGGTTCCGCCCGGGCGGTCGGCGCCGAGGTGCCCCGGCTCCAGGTCATGGCCAACCTCGCCCACGACGTCTACCAGGCCACCCGCGACACGGCGCCGGAGGAGACGAGATCGGCCTACGCCGAGTTGATGAAACGCTATGGCGAGGTCGTGCACCTGCAGACGGACGAGATCGACGAACTGGTCCACCAGGCCGGTGCCGTGATGGAGAAGGACGCCGCCCTGCTCCAGGTCGACATCCGTTCCAGCCCGATGCTGGCGCGCCTGCTCAGCCAGACCGAGCCCGCGGCCGACGCCGCCGGCGAACCGGCCGCGCCGGCGGAAGAGACGGCGGCCCAGGCCGATGAACCCGGCGAGGCCGAGGCGGCCGACCCGACCACCATCCTGATCACCGGCATGCAGGACCTCACCAACCTGCTCCTGGAGGACGCCCGGCCGGCCGACGTCCTGCACGTCGCCGCCGAACTCCTGTACCGCTCCAAGTGCTTCGACAACGTGCTCATCTCCACCATCGCGGCGAGCGGCAAAGAACTGGTCGGCCGCATCGGCCTGGGCCCGAACGCCGAGCGCCAGAAGGCGGCCTTCCGCATCCCGCTCGCCTTCGCCCCCGACGTCTTCCACGTCGCCGTGTCGAAGAACGCCGACCTGCTCATCGCCGACACCCTGGCGGACAGCATACGTGGCCGCATCCCGGCCTGGTATACGGAGAAGATCGGTGCCCGCTCCTTCCTGCTCCTGCCGATCACCGTGAACAACCGCACGGTCGCCGTGCTCTACGCCGA
This sequence comes from Parasulfuritortus cantonensis, assembly GCF_004337445.1. Lineage (GTDB taxonomy): Bacteria > Pseudomonadota > Gammaproteobacteria > Burkholderiales > Thiobacillaceae > Parasulfuritortus > Parasulfuritortus cantonensis. Next base: position 94,429 of record NZ_SJZB01000045.1, read on the forward strand.
CAAGCGCGACGCCAGCCTGCAACTGACCCCGCAAACCCTGGGCCTGGTCAAGGCCCTGCGCAACCAGATCACCCTGGCGCTGCGCCAGAAATCGATTCAATAGCAAGGACCCGCCATCATGGAACTGACCACCCTCACCGCCCTGTCCCCCTCGACGGCCGCTACCGCCGCACCGGCGCCAAGCTGGCGCCCTATTTCAGCGAGTTCGGCCTGATCAAGTACCGTGTCCTGGTCGAGATCGAGTGGCTCAAGGCCCTGGCGGCGGAGGACAAGATCAAGGAGGTGCCTGCCTTCTCCGCCGCCACGATCAAGGAACTGGATGCCGTCGCCGCCGGCTTCTCCCTGGCCGACGCCGAGGCCGTGAAGGCCCACGAGAAGGTCACCAACCACGACGTCAAGGCGGTGGAGTACTTCCTCAAGGACAAGCTGCGCAGCAACGCCGAGGTCACCAAGGTGTCCGAGTTCATCCACTTCGCCTGCACCTCCGAGGACATCAACAACCTGTCCCACGCCCTCATGCTGCGCGACGCCCGCGCCGATGTCCTCCTGCCGGCCCTGAAGCAGGTCGAGCGCAAGCTCACCGAACTGGCCGTCGACCTCGCCGAGCTGCCCATGCTGGCGCGCACCCACGGCCAGCCGGCGACGCCCACCACCCTGGGCAAGGAAATGGCCAACGTGGTCTACCGCCTGCGCCGGGCCATGCAGCGCCTGGCCGAGGTGGCCTGCCTGGGCAAGATCAACGGTGCCGTGGGCAACTACAACGCTCATCTGGCCGCCTACCCCAAGCTCGACTGGGAAGGTTTCGCCGACCGCTTCGTGACCGGCCTGGGCCTGACCTTCAACCCCTATACCATCCAGATCGAGCCGCACGACTACATGGCCGAGCTCTATGACGCGGTGGCCCGCGCCAACACCATCCTGGTCGACCTCGACCGCGACGTCTGGACCTACATCTCGCTCGGCTACTTCAAACAAAAACTGAAGGAGGGCGAGGTCGGCTCCTCGACCATGCCGCACAAGGTCAACCCAATCGACTTCGAGAACTCCGAGGGCAATCTCGGACTCGCCAATGCCGTCCTGCGCCACCTGTCGGAGAAGCTGCCCATCTCGCGCATGCAACGCGACCTGACCGATTCCACCGTGTTGCGCAACATGGGCACCGGCCTGGGCTACGCCCTGCTCGGCTACGAAAGCCTGCTGCGCGGCCTCAACAAGCTGGAGGCCAACCCGGCCGCCCTGGCCGCCGACCTGGACGCCAACTGGGAAGTGCTGGCCGAGCCGATCCAGACCGTGATGCGCCGCTACGGCCTGGAGAAGCCCTACGAGCAGCTCAAGAAGCTGACCCGCGGCAAGCGCATCACCGCGGCCCGCATGGCCAAGTTCATCGAGGGCCTGGCCATCCCGGCCGCGGCCAAGAAAGACCTTCTGGCCCTGACGCCGGCCGCCTACACCGGCAAGGCCGCCCAGCTGGCCAAACGCATCGCCAAGGCTCAGTAGTAGATTCGATCAACCGCCATCAACGACAGGATAGTTAGACATGGGACAGTTCGCTTACGACGTGGATGCCGGCAATTTCCAGCAGATCGTCATCGACGGCGCCGAGCAGGTGCCCGTGGTGATCGACTTCTGGGCCGAGTGGTGCGGCCCCTGCAAGATGTTGAAGCCGATCCTGGAGAAACTGGCCGAGGAATACCAGGGCAAATTCATCCTGGCCAAGATCAACGCCGACCAGAACCAGGACCTGGCCGCCCAGTTCCAGGTGCGCGGCATCCCGGCCGTCAAGGCGGTCTACCGGGGCGAGATCATCGACGAATTCTCGGGCGCGCTGCCCGAGGGCCAGGTACGCGAGTTCCTCGACCGCATCCTCCCCTCCCCGGCCGCCGAGCTGCGCGCCCAGGCCGCGGCGCAGCGCGACGCCGGCGACTTTGCCGGCGCCCTGACCACCCTGGGCCAGGCCTCCAAGCTCGCCCCGGGTGACCAGGAGGTCCGCATCGACGCGGCCGAGATCCTGGCCCACCTGAACGCGATGGAAGAGGCCAGCCAGCTGCTCGGCAGCCTGACGCCCGAGATGCAGGCCGACGACCGGGTGGTGCGGCTGCGTGCCAAGCTGAACTTCGCCCAGTCCGGCGTGCAGGCGGACGAGGCCGGGCTGCGCGCCCGCATCGCGGCCCAGCCGGACGACATGGAGGCGCGCCTGGAACTCGCCAACTACCTGGTCGCCATGGCCCGCTACGGCGAAGGCATGGACGAACTGCTGGCCATGGTGCGCCTCGACCGGGGCTGGAACGAGGAGGCGGCGCGCAAGACCCTGCTGTCGGTGTTCAGCCTGCTGGCCGGCGATCCCCTGGTGGCGCAATACCGGCGCAAGCTGGCGAGCGCGCTCAACTAGCCGTCATCCGGCTGTCACGATTTCGTCACGCGCCTGTCACGGCGCCGTCTTTCAATGTCCATCGGGCCGCTTGGCCCGACCGACATCGAGAGGGGCCCATGCGCCAGACCATGCCTGACCACCCCGCCGGCCGAGCCGGCGGCAACCGGATGCGCCCATGTACGGCAACCGGGAACGCCTGATCCTGTTCGACGCCGACGGCACGGTGGTCGATGCCTTCGGCGCCATCGACGCGGCCTTTTCCCGCAACGGCATGGCCATCGGCGACCTGGTCCGTTTCCAGAAGCGGCGCAAGCTGTTCAAGTACCTGGGCGGACTGCGCGAGTTTCCGGTCAACCTGAAGCGCCAGTTCGGCAAACAGAACCGCAAGCGCCTGCTCGCCTCGCTGACCGAGGTGTACCGGGAGGAGGCCAGCCTGTATCCGGGCATCGCCAGCCTGCTCGGCGACCTGATCGCCACCCCCGGG